>JAEUGY010000103.1 GCA_016794625.1 Opitutaceae bacterium | reverse complement strand
GTTGGCTGCGTTACGAGCGTTCATTTTCTCGGGTGAGAAGATCGCTGCGATCAAGCTGTACCGTGAGATCACGGGCTTTGGCCTGAAAGAAGCGAAGGAGGCGGTGGAGGCGCTGGAGGCGTCGCTCCGGAAAGAGTCGCCAGAAAAGTTCACCGCGCCCCGTGCCAAAGGCTGCTTTGGGGCGGCGGCGGCTTTTTGCCTCGGTACCGCCACGCTGATTTATTGGTTTGCGCAGGGGTGAGCGGGAAATGGAAGTGCGAAGTTCGAAGAGTGAAGAGTGAATGACATGGACCTTCGACTTTTGTTATCTGACCTGAGCGTTGACCGCTGACCTCCGCTCTCTGATCTTTCGACGCGCCCTGCGCCCCTCAGCTCATGGCAACCGTACGTTGTGGCAATCAGTCCGTCCTCCTCGTGGTGGACGTGCAAGTGGGGGTGATGCGCGAGGCGTGGGAGGCGGACCGGGTCCTGGCCAACGTGTCCCGAGTGGTTGCCCGGGCCCGGAGGGCGGGGGCTCCGGTGGTGTGGATTCAACACGCGGATGCGGAGCTCGTCGATGGGAGCGCCGACTGGCAGTGGGCGACGGAGGTGAAACCGGAACCCGGGGAACCCGTGATCGCGAAGCATTTCAATTCCGCCTTTGAGCAGACGACCCTGGAGGCGACGCTCGCCGAGCTGGGTGCGACGAGGCTTGTCGTGGCCGGAGCGGCGACCAATTGGTGCATCCGCGCGACCGCGTACGCGGCGCTGGAGCGTGGGTATGATCTGACCTTGATCCACGATGCCCATACGACCCAGACCCTGGTGCTCGACGGAGGTGTGCGGATCGAAGCGGCCGGGGTGGTGCACGACCTCAACGCGGTGGTGGGTGGGTTGAGCTATCCCGGCCGGGTGTCCCGCACGGCGGCGGCCGAGGAGGTCGGGTTTGGCCTTCCCGCCCTGTGGGCGGGAAGTTCGAAGGGCGAAGCGTGAAGGGCGAAGCATGGCGAGAAAGTGGCTGCGGCTTTAGCCGCAACCCGTGAAGAAATGCCCGTTAGGCGCAACGGCGCGAAGACCCGAAGGGCGGATGCGAAGGGGGAGGGTCGGGCTCCGCTGGAGGTGGCCTCGGTGAGGCCGCGGGCGGGCGTGGACGTAGGTTGGAACGACGGAGGGCTTGTTGTTTTTTGGAGGCGGTGTAGGGTGTGAATCGGATATTCGCATGAACCATGGACTCAGGACCTTCCTATACGATTCGTCAGCTGGGTGGGAGCGAGGTGACGGCGCTGGAGGCGCTGCTCACGGTGTTCGGCGAGGCGTTTGATGACGTGGAGACGTATGGTCGTGCCCGTCCGAGCCCGGCCTACCAACGCCGCCTGTTGAGCAGCGCGACGTTCATTGCGTTGGTTGCAGAGGTCGGAGGTGAGGTCGTGGGGGGATTGGCGGCGTATGAGCTGCAGAAGTTTGAGCAGCAACGGAGTGAAATCTACCTTTACGACCTGGCGGTGGCGGAGTCGCATCGTCGACGGGGCATAGCCACGGCGTTGATCCGGGAATTGCAGCGCATCGCGGCGGGGCGAGGGGCCTGGGTGGTGTTTGTGCAGGCCGATCTTTCCGATCCCCCGGCGATCGCGCTATATTCCAAACTGGGGGTGCGCGAGTCGGTGCTGCATTTCGATCTTCCCGTGCCGCCCTGAGTCGTCTTGCGGGCGATGCCGGCGGCGACCAGCGGAGGATGTGTCCGATGGACTGCGAGCCAGACCCTGCGGCTCGCGCCAGCGGATCCGGGTGGATTTCTCCGGGCAAACCCTGTGCACTCCCTGCTCGATGGCGCATCCCTTGTTCACCGTCGTCCGTGTGGCCCGCTTGAAGCGGCTCCTGCCGTGGGCGGTCGCTGCGCTCGTTTTCCTGCTTTCTTTCTTTGGCTACTTGTCGAAAGCACCGCCGTGGGCGGTGTCGGCGCCGGAAGGAACTCGCACGAATCAAGTGCTGGTGGTGCGCAACAACCTGGTCCAGATTGCGCTCGCAGCCGACCTCTATTTTCAACACCACCCCGATCAGGCGACGGTGGGCGCGGTGGACCTGCAACGGTGGTTGCCAGGAGGGCTCGATCTCACGCCGGTGGCGGGTGAGCGTTACGATGCGCTGGTCATTCAGAAGGCGTCACGGACGCTCAAGTTGACCTTGGCGGACGGGACCACGGTGGAATGGACCGGCCGGCCACGGAGTGGCCGGAATGACGAATGACGAATGACGAATGACGAATGACGAACGGATGAACGGATGAGGACGAAAACGTGGCTGCAGCTTTAGCCGCATTCCGTGAAGAAAAGCCCGTTAAGCATAAGGACCCAAAAGGGGCGGACAGGGGACCGTTGGAGGTGGCCTCGGTGAGGCCGCGGGAGAGGCGGGAAGGGAAGCGTGAAGCGTGGAACGCTGAACTTCTAACGCTGAAGTGGGAACAATGTAGGGACTTGTCACTGACATGCTGTTTCTCCATGGTGACGCGACGCCGTGGATGTCGTCGCTCTAGACCCGACTCGGCATCGCATTTTTCTTCTCCCATGACCGCAACCTCCATCCTCGAAGAACTCCGCCCGCTGGGCAGCGACAGTTACAAGCGCGTCATGATGAAACACGGCGTGAGGGAGCCGTTTTTTGGGGTAAAGATTTCCGAACTGCAGAAGTTCGTGAAGCGGATCAAAAAGGACTACCAGCTGGCGCTCGATCTCTACGACACGGGCAATTACGACGCGATGTACCTGGCCGGTTTGATCGCAGACGACGAGAAGATGACGCGGAAGGACCTGCAGCGCTGGGTGGAAAAGGCGTACTGTCGCGGATTGACCGGCGCCACCGTTGCCTGGGTGGCGGCGGAGAGTGCGCACGGCTGGGAGTTGGGACTCGAGTGGATTGAGTCGAAACAGCCCTTGGTCGCAGCGGCGGGATGGTCCACGCTGGGTGCAGTGGTCGCCATCACCGCGGATGCCGAGCTGGATCTGGCGGCATTGAAGCGGCTGCTACAGCGCATCCAGAAGTCCATCCATCAGGCTCCGGATTTGGTGCGTTACCAGATGAATTCCTTTATCATCGCGGTGGGGTCGTACGTGCAGCCCCTGACGACCTTGGCCTTGCAGTGTGGCGAAGCGATCGGGACGGTCACCGCCGATCTGGGGGATACGTCCTGCGAGGTGCCGTCTGCGCCAGACTATATCCGAAAGGTCGAGAAGCGCGGGGCGATCGGCAAGAAACGCAAAACGGTGAAATGCTAGGCCGGCCCCGGTGGGGGGGCCGGAAGCGTGAAGGGCGAAGAGTGAAGAGGGAAACCAGCCCCGAGGGGGGGCTGGAATGACGAATGTCGAATGACGAATGACGAATGGATGAGATCGGGAACGTGGCTGCGGCTTTAGTCGCATTCCGTGAAGAAAAGCCCGTTAAGCATAAGGACCCAAAAGGGGCGGACAGGGGACCGTTGGAGGTGGCCTCGCTGAGGCCGCGGTCGTGCCGTGGGACGGGTCGGAAGGTGGGACTTGCGCCGGAGAGAGTGATTGGATTCTTTCGCCGTCACGCCCTAGCCGGCCGACCATGCGTGCGAAATCGTGGAGCTTTGCCCTCGTTCTGACCCTCGCGATCGGGGTTTCCGGTTATGCCCTCTGGGCCTATGGCGGCGGCGTGCAGCGGGTGCCGGTGCATCCCGAGATGATCAAGGTGTTCAATGAGCACCGCGTGCTCATCACCCTGCACGCCGTGGGCGCTTCGCTGGCACTGCTGCTGGGGCCCTTTCAATTCCTGGATGGCTGGAGAAAGCGATCGCCGAAAGCGCATCGGATCCTGGGTTATCTTTACCTGGGACCCGGAGTGGTGGTCGGTGGTGTGGCCGGACTGTTGCTCGCCCCCCGTGCGTTCGGCGGCATGGTATCGCACCTCGGCTTTGGGCTGCTGGCCTGCCTCTGGCTCCTCACCGCCTGGCTCGCCCTGGTGGCGGCGAAGGGACGTCGCTACGCGGATCACCGTCGCTGGATGGTGCGCAACTATGCGCTGACCTTCGCAGCGGTGACCTTGCGGATTTACCTGCCGCTCGCCATGACGGCCGGTCTGCCGTTCGAAGCAGTATATCCCACCATCGCCTGGTGCTGCTGGGTGCCAAATTTGATCGCGGTGGAGTGGTTTGGGCTGCGGAAAACCGACCCGAGAGGGACGGAAGCGTGAGGCCAGCCTTTGGGGGTGGAAGTGCGAAGTTCGAAGAGTGAAGGGCGGAAGAACGTTGAACGCGGAGGAACGCGGAAGAACGTTGAACGCTGAACGCTGAATTTTAACGCTGAAATGGTTCAGATCTCAGAGCTGCCCGCTGATCTCTGACCGCTGACCTCTCTTTGCCCTCGGCGACGGGCGGAGGGACGCGCGGATGCGAAGGGCAATCAAGGGCGGGGGAGCGTGGCTTCGAGTTCGGGGTCGGTCCAGGGACGGGTGCGGTCGGCGGTGGCGGCGCGCACCCGGGCCACGGTCGCGGGGGCGACGGGGGAGTTTTGGTTGCCGAACTCCCGTTTCACATAGGTCAGCACGGCGGCGAGCTGGGGGTCTTCAAGGTGTCTCCACGGAGGCATGACAAAACCGCGTCCGGGATTTTCTTTGCCGTGCAGAAGGATGCGCACCAACGCGTCCTCACTGCGCTGCAGCCAGGGTGAGCCAACGAGGGCCGGAGCGAGACCGGGCCGACCTTCACCGCTGTCCTGGTGACACGGCGCGCAGCTCAGGCTGAAGGCGGTTTTGCCGGCCTCGTAGGCCAGTTCGATCGCCCGCTGCGCGGGGTCGGCAGAGTGGACGGAGAGCACGGAGGTGCGCAGCGCCGCCAGCCGTGCATCGGGGTGCGCGCGTAAGGCGGCGAGATTGGCCGAACTGAAGGCCCCGGGGTCAAACTGCCCCAACTGGACGCGTTCCAGCAGGGCGATCGCCCAGGCTGACCGTTCGCAGAGCAGCCGCTGTGCGGTTGCTCGCAGGCGGGGCGACAGGTCGCCATAAACTTCCATGACCACCAAGGCCGCCTCGCGACTCTCATAGCCGGCGAGGGCGGAGAGATATGCGCCCCGCCGGGCCTCGTTGCGCTCGCTCCGCACCTTGCCCGCCAGCCAGGGAAACGCCGCGGCGGGGGCCTCGGAGGTCACCCAGTCGAGGAGCAGCGACTCGTCCGCTGCGCTGACCTCCGAGGCTTGCAACCGGCGCACGGCTTCGTCGACGGCCTCAGCGCGGCCGAGGCGCGCGGCTAGTACGACCAAGGCAGTCGGGCGGTCCGGATTTGGCCAGAGTGACTCCACTGCCGAGATGAGCGTACGGGGCGGTTGGTCGGCGGCACGGCCATGGAACCCGGCCGACATGCCTTGCACGAGACGCAGGGCGGAAGCGCGGTCCGGGGCGGCCGCGAGCAGACGGCCGCAGAATTCCAGATTGCGCTGAAAAGCGTCGGGCGCGCGCTCAACGATCCAGTCGGAATAAACGCCCTGCCGGAGGGTAAAGGTGCGGTGGGGACCCTGATCGGCGGTATAACGACGACCGATCCGTTCCGCGAGGGTGTCGCGGAGAATCGGACTGCGCCAGCTGGCCGGGTCGCGGACGAGGGCGAGCAGCTCCTCGCGTCCGGAGTCGGCCTTGGCTTCCAGCGCCCACCAGAGCAGCAGCGGCAGGTGGAGGTCGGTCGCGTCCTGTTCGTGAGTCAGCAACGCGCGTACGATGGTGATCGCCTGGCCGGCCGGCAGGCGGCGCGCACTGCTGGCCAGCTGACTGCGGACTTCGACGTCACGTTCCCCCCGGGCGAGGGCGGTGAGTTCGGCCAGCGTGGCCGCGCCCACCTGATTGCGGTCGCCGAGCAGACGCACAGCCCAGCGACGGAGGTGAGGATTGGGATGATGCAGCTGGGACCGCAGACCGGCCTCCTCGATTTCCCCGCGCAGGTGGAGCACCCAGAGCGCCTCCAGCGCGTCCTCCCCATTGGCTTCGATCCGGGCGAGCAGGGTGTCCCGCAGCGGTTCGGAGCGTGGGGCGAGCAGGCGACGGGCCTGTTCCCGCAGTTCGCGATTGGGATGGGAAAGCAGCGCGAGCAGTGCCGGCGTGGTCTCGCGGCGCAGATCGCGTGGGCGAGGAAGGGCGCGAGCGGACGGCGCGATGCGGTAGATGCGCCCGTTCGACTTGTCCCAGGTGTCGGCGGGGTTCAGGTGACTGAGCCGGAGGTCGGTCCAATCGGCGATGTAGATCGCGCCATCGGGGCCGCACTCCAGATCGACCGGCCGGAAGGTGCGGTTCTCGCTCGTGACCAGGGCGAGCGTATCGACCGTTCGGAACGTCGACGTGTCGGGCAGGAGGCGGCTGGCCTGCACCCGGTTCGTCATCGCCATGCCCACCACGACCTGACCCTCCAGGTCCGGTAGCACGCCCCCTTCGTAAAGCAGAAACGTCTGCGGGAAGCGCTGGCTGTAGCCCTCATGCGCCATGTGTTCGAAGAATCCAAAGACGAAGGGATTCATGGCGGCGCCGTGCTTGGGCCAGTTCTTCACGTAGGTGCCGCCCTGCACATAGTGCAACCCGCGCGTGGCCCCCGAATTGGTGCCGGAGAACGCGCGACCCACCCGGTCGAATTCGAGGCTGAAGGTATTGCCCCCGCCTTCGGCGAAGACTTCGAAGGTTTTTTGTCCCGGATGGTAGCGCCAGATGCCCTGACCGAGCAGCCGGATCCCCTGGATCTCCAGCGTGGTGGTGCTACCGGTCGCCCCGTAGATCCAGCCGTCCGGTCCCCAGTGCAGGCTGGAGGCGAGCGAGTGCGTGTCTTCGAGCCCAAATCCGGTCAGATGAACTTCGGGGTCGCCGTCCGGCACGTCGTCTCCATTGCGGTCCGGGTAGAAGAGCAGGTAGGGCGACTGCAACACCCAGAGTCCGTCGGTGTCGGGCAGGGCGCTGGTGGCGAGGTTCAGCCCGTCCAGGAAGGTCCGGTTCGACTCGTAGGTGCCGTCGCCGTCGCGGTCCTCGAGAATCGTGATGCGATCCGCCCCGCGAACGTGGTGGGGAGGCGGCGGGGAGATGCGGTCGTAGTCGGCCCGGAGATACTGATCGTAGGCGGTCACCCGGCTGCCGGCCGGGAACGGGTACTGCAGGTACTGGACCACCCAGAGCCGGCCCCGGGCGTCGAAATGGAGATCGAGCGGCTGGCGCACTCCGGGTTCGCTCGCGATCAGATCGACCCGGTAGCCTTCCGGCACCACCATCTGGCGCAGCGCCTCGGCCGCGGAGGGCGTGGTGGCCTGTCCGGTGAAGTCCTGGCCGCCGGGCTTGAAGGACTTCACGAACTCCTCGATCGCCGGCGTGAACGGCGAACCCGAGGCCGGCGTCTCCGCGGCGCCAACGAGGGGCGCGGCGAGGCCCAGCAGCAGGCCCAGCAGGGTGCGCGGGACTCCCCGCGGTCTCCGGACGGAAGCGGAGGTGGGACCGGCTCCGGCGGCGCGTCCGGGCGAAGGGATGACAGGAATCGAGCTCATTGCGGTTGAAGGTGGACCACGTCGACTCCAAGACCGGGGCCGTCGGGAGGAAAGGCCTGGTCGCCCTGCACGGAGATCGGGGTGGCGAGGATGCTGCCCTGCAGAAATTGCGGCGCGTTCAACGCCGCCGGATGCTCCAGGCCTTCGACGGCGAAGAGGTGCAGGCAGGCGGCGAGGGCGATGTCGGGATCGGTCAGACCGCTGGCGAAGAAGTGCAGGCCCTCGTTGCGGAGGTACGTGATCATGCGACGCGCCTCGGTCAGTCCGCCGCTGCGCGACACTTTCATCGCGACGCCGTCGAGCAGGCCGAGCTGATGAAAGGACTGGAGATCGACCAGGGAAACGACGCCCTCGTCCATCAGGATCGGCAAAGCGCCCAGCCGGCGCAGGGTCTGGTAGGCCGGCAAGTGGTTGGCGGGCAGCGGTTGCTCGAAGGCGGCGAAGCCGAGGTCGGCGTAGTGTCGCGCCAGCGTCACCGCCGAGGCCTCGTCGTAGGCGCCGTTGGCGTCGGACCAGATGAACGCCGCCGGGGCCAAACGCCGCAGCTCGCGGGCCACCTCGAGATCGGAGGCGAGACCGGTGCCGGCCTTGACGTTGAATGCCCGATACCCGCGCGCCGCGGCCGCGGCCAGCTCGGGGCCCACCGCGTCGGCGGAACGCACATCGACCGTCCAGCTGAGGGTCACGGGTCCCCGCGGGGCGCGGTCCCAACGTTGGGCGGGCGTGACCTGGCGGGAGCGTCCGACCAGATCAAAGAGGGCGAGATCCACGCCAGCCTTGGCGATGGGCTGGCCGGTGGAAAACCCGTTGGCGATGACCCGGTTCATCGCGCGCCAGACGGCACCGGTGTCCGCGGGATCAAGCCCGACCACGGCTGGACCGAGGTGGAGTTCGAGCGTGGAGAGGACCGTCTCGACGGTTTCGTAGCTCCACGTCGGGGAGGGTACGCTCTGCCCCCAGCCGGTGGCGCCCGAGTCATCGGTCAGTTTCACGACCACGGTGTCGCGGGTGATGGGACGGTCGGAAGCGGGCCGGAAAAACTTGAATGGACCGACCACCGGATAGCGGACGATCCAGGCCTCCAACCGGGCAAGGCGGGCGGTCATGGCTTTGGCGACGCCGGCTCCGGCCAGCCGAGGTGACGGTGCAGAAAGGCGAAGGTGCCGACGCCGTGGATCTCGTGGCGACCCGGGAAGAACTCCATCTCGGTCCGCTCCGGAATGCCGAGATCCGAATAGAGCCTCCGAACCTTGGCATACTCATGCGTGACCCATTCGTCGCGCCCCACCGGATCCTGGTGTCCCCGCTCCACCATGAACGGCCGCGGGGCGATCAGGCCGGCGAGGTCGGCATTGCCGAACGTACCGGCCAGATTGTAGGAGAACTGCTCATACTCGTGGGTGAAGACGTAGGCGTTGGGGTAGTGGCGACTCATGATTTTCCACGACCACGTGTTGAACGCACCGGAACAGACCGAGACCGCGTAGCCCGGCAGCAGGGCGGGCAGTCGCAGGGCGGAGAGTCCGCCGTAAGACAGTCCGTAGAATCCGATGCGGCGCGCGTCGACAAACGGCAGCGAGCCGAGCCACTCCAGCTGCCGCTGATGCTGGCCCACGACGACCGAGAAGAGCGTCAGCCCGAGCGGATGCGCCTTCCGCTGCAGCTGACGAAACGACTCGCCGCCACGGTAGGGATTGTGGGGCACGTAGCAGATGAAACCCCGTTCCGCCAACCGGCGGGGGTACGCCTTGTAAACTTGCGCGTCCTTGGAGGCGGGGTCGGTGTCGAGAAGCGAGAACGGCGTCCCTTCCAAACCATGCTGGCAGACCACCACGGGGCGCCGCTCGCCCGCGGTGACGGAGTGGGGCACGAGCAGCAAACCCCACGTGGTCACATCGGGCCAGACATCCAGCACCACCTCCCACGTGTCGACCTGGGCGCCCCGTTCGACCAGGCGCGTGCGCGGGTTCATGGGCAGGGACGGGTCAGGCAGACGTCCCACGTGGTCGCGCCAGAATGTTTCCCGCAGCCCTTCGGAGCGTTGCGCCCAGGTCGCGGCGTCGCCGGAACCCGCGCGTTGTTGAAACACGGTGCGCGCGTCTTCCGATCGGTGGAGCAGAGTCTCGGCGTGCCGCAGCAGTTCCTCCACCTGACGCTGCTGTCGCGCCGCGACGTCCGTGACGCCCAGCACCTCGATCGGACCGGCCGGGACCCCGCCGCGCGGCGGTACGCCGAGCGCGCGGAGCAGGCGATCGAGGGCGTCGGTGGAGCCGAAGCCCCGCCGACTGGCGCCGAGGGCGGGTTCGGCCCAGACCAGCCAGCCGGGCGGACGACCCTGCGGATCTGCGGTGAGAGCGGTGGCCCGGGCGAACTCCCGCCGTATGGCGGCCGGATCGGCCGGAGCGAGCGTGCCGGGCGCAGCCGTGCGTTTTCGCGCAGGCGAGGGGACGCCCGGACGGGAGGTCGCAGGACCGTCGCTCGCCTCAATGACGAGGGTGCGCGGCGCCACGAGCGAAACCAGTTCGGCGTCACCCCACGCCGTCAACAGCCCATGCAGATTGCGATCGATCGGTTCGCTCCACGTGGATTCCCGCGGCTGGAAACCCCCGCTGACCACGGTCGCTTGCAGCTGCGGGTCCAGCGCGGCGACCAGCAGGGCGATGCGTCCCCCTTCGCCGTACCCCGCCAGACCGATCGGTCGCGCCGGTCCGGAGCGACCGCGAAACCAGGCGAGGGCGGCCTCGACCTTGCGCACCTCCAGGCCCATTAGCGAACGGCCCGCTTCGAAGTTCGGCCGCCAGACCCACTCCCGGTGCGATTGATCCGTCATCGCAATGGAGGGTTGTCCCGAGAAGGTCGATTGACGGTCGATCAATGCCGGCACCAGGACCTCACAACCCGCCTCGGCGAGCAGTCGGGCAACCGCCACATGGCCTGGCCCTGTCGCGACCAGGCCAGCCAGTTCTTCCGGCGTTTGATCCGCGTCTGGCACGACCACCACCCGGGCCAGTGCCGGCGTGGTGGGTTGGAGCCACAGTCCTTCCCCGTGGACCTCGCCAAAGGCCGGCCAGGCGACCGTATGCACCGTGAACGCGGGTCCGCGGGCGACGAGCGAGGGACGCTCCGGCCCGCCGACGAAGACCAAGTCGGGCTGGGCGGGCAGGGCATCCACCGCGCCGAGCAGACGACGCAAGGATCCCCGCTCACGTTGAGCGCTCTCGGATGCAGCCCCGGGCGCGCTCGCCCGATTCCGGTTCCGTTGGTCGCGTACGGCAGCTGAGCCGGCGGTCAGCCGGTCGAAGAAGCGATGCAAGCCCGCCACCATGTCCGCCGAGCGGTCCGGATGCGCCGCGAGGCTGGTGGAAGGTGCGCCGAAAGGGAGAGCGTCGTCCGACGCGGAGCGGGCAGAGGGCCCCACCGCCGCCAGAAGCGTCACCAGAAGGCCGAAACGAAGGCCCCACGGCCGACAGGAAGGAAAGAACGACGTCGGAGGGGCGACAAAAAACGTGGCCATGGGGTGTGCCCGGCAGAGCTAGCACCGAAGCCCCGGGAAACCAAGTTCCGAACGAGCCGTCGGAACGCGCCGCTCAGGCGCGCCCTAGGAGACCTGGTGCGCCAGGGCGAGGGCTTCTTCGTGCAATCGGTCCGCGAGCGTCAGCCATCGGGGACGGAGCCGGTAGACGGCACTCAATCGGGCGCGGACCACGGCCTGATAGGCGACAACCTCCGACGCGTCGCGGGAGAAACCGAGCCGAGCCAGCAGAGCGTCGGCGCCGCCCAGATCCCGGCCGTGACGCTGCAGGTCGCGCAGCCTCAGGTGTTCGACCAGATTGATGGCGTCGAACCGGGTGTCACCCACCGCCATGCCCTCCAGGTCAATCACGCTGGCGGTGGCTCCGTGCAGGAAGAGTTGTTTGTCGTGCAGGTCGCCGTGCACCAAGCCTCGGGGTCCGCAGCCGGGCGCCGGTAGTCGCTGGAGCGCGGCCTCCAGGGTCGCGCCAGCGACGGAAACGGACGCGGCCTTTTCCAACATGCCGCAGGCGGCGTCACGTGCGTGCTGAAAATCGCTTTCGGGCAGACCGGGGGCCGTCTCCACCGCGCCCAGTGAGGTCACGGCCTGAGCCACCTCGTGCAGGAGCTGGGGGTGGGAAGGGGTGAGGAGGTGGTGGAGCGGGGTTCCGTCGGCCGAGGGGGCGAGGTAGCCGCAGACCGCGGGGATCAACACCGTGGGCGTGATCAAGCGCAGCCCAGACGGAACGTGTCGGACGGCGGCGAAGGCGACCACCGCTCGGCGATAGGTTTTTGGGTCGAGCAGCTTCAGCCAATGCACCCGGCCGTCCTCCGACCGCAGCCGCACGACAGCCCGGCGTCCGGGCCGCCACGCCACCAGAGAGGCCTCGACCAACGGACCGGTCACCTCGCCGACCCAGCGCTGGCAGTGCTCGGCGGCGTCGATCAAGGTGGCGCCCGGCAAACCGGCGTCGGCGGTCGGATCGAGGGCGCTACGGACGCCCGCGTGGATGACAAACACCCGCGGCGCGACCCCCTCGCCGCGCAGCGTGGCGGTGCACTTCTGGCCGGAGGGGCGAAGGATCAGCTCTTCGCCCGGGGCGAGAGCGGGCAGGGCGGAGCACCACTCCTCCAGGAGGGGCAAGGTCGTGGGGGCCATTTCAATACAGGAGGTGGGCGGAAGGTGAAACGGCGGCGGCGCGTTTGAGCAGACCGGCGGCGACCTCCGGCCAGTCAGGGCGCAGGGTGCGGAACGGATTCGTGGCGGCCCGCAGCAGCGCGCAGGCGAGCCACCAGTCCGTCTCCCGTTCCGGCGGCAGCGGGCGGGATCGGGCGTAGGCCTCCAGAAACGCGGCGCCTCGGGTGGCGCCGGCGTCCCCGTCGGCCACGATGCAGTGCGCCTGCAGACTGGCGAGGTCGAGTGCGGCGGGGGCGAGACAGGCGCGATCGAAGTCGCAGAGGCCCGCGCCCTCGGCGTCGATCAGGACCTGGCCGGCGTGAAAGTCGCCATGGCACAACACCTGTCGCGCGGTCTCGGGCACGCCATGGGAGAGCCCGTCGGCGATCGCGGCGGCCTCGCGACCCAGGTCGCTGCGCAGGCGGGACAGGTCCTCGACCGCCTGCAGCACGCGGTCGAGCTCACTGAGCGGCCCATGGACGGGCAGCCCGACTGGCGCCTCACCCGCATGGAGACAGGCCAACGCGGCGGCGGTCGCGGTGTCTTCGCGGAACACGCCCGGCGACCAGGGCGTACCCTCGAGGTGCGACTCCATCAGCAGCCGGTCGTGCGGCACGAGCAGGGTCTGGGCGCACCGCACACCGGCGGCCCGGGCGGCGGCCGTGGCTGCGCGATTGACGACGGCGTGCGGGTCGGCGTAGCACCGTATCCAGACGGTGCGATGTGCCACGGTCCCCCGCTCTTCGTCCACCCACGCGACGTTCCAGCGCACCACGGCCCGACGTTCGGGCTTGTAGCGGGTGAGCGTCCAGTGGCTGCGCCCCTTGGAAAACCGGCCTGTTTGCGGCGCCCACGTTCCTCCGATGGACTCGATGAGGGTCCGCACCTTGGAGGCACGGATGAGCCGGCGCAGATCGGGCATCAAGCGGTCGAGCGGAAACGACAGCAACAGGACGCGCTCGTCCGGCACGAGCGCGCAGGAGCGCAGCCCGGCGTGGGTCTCGTCGGCCCGGTGTTCGATCCGGCTCGCCTCGTCGGCCACCCGGTGCTCGTCGGCGGTCCGCACGGTCACGTACGTCGCCTCTTCCGCTCCGGCCCCCCGGGTCGTCACCCGGTATCCGATCAAGGAACCGTCGCGCTCCTTCCAGCGCACGTAGGCCGGCTGCACCGAGCTGACGGTCACGCCGTCGGCGAGTTGACGCTCGATCCAGGCTTGCACGACGGCGGGACGAAGCGCCTGGAGAAACGTGGCGTCCTCGGCGCCGTCGGGCGGCGGGCAGCAGGAGTCCGGGCCGTTCATCGGCGCCCTCCCGTGCCGTCGAGCAGCACAAAGGGCGCATGGGCGCATTCCTCGGACACGATTCGGCCTCGTTCCAGACGGATCACGCGGTGGACGGAATCAAGCAGTTTCAAATCGTGGGTGATGATGACCACCGTTCGCCCCGCCAAGGCGGGCAGAATATCGTCGCGCAACCGCAACTCCGCCGTGGCGTCGAGTCCCGTCGTCGGTTCGTCGAAAACATAGACGGAGGCGTCGCGCAGCAGAGCGCGCGCGAGGGCGACGCGCTGCCGTTCGCCGCCCGAGAGGTCGCCGCCCCGCGGACCGATCGGTGTATCCAGACCGGCCGGCAGCCGCTCCGCCAGCGTGAGCACGCCCGCCCGCCGGGCGGCGTCCTCGATCGCGTCCGGATCGGCGTCGGGCCGGCCGAGGCGGATGTTCTCCCGCAAGGTACCCTCGAAGAGAACCGCCTCCTGGAAGACCATGGCGACGCGGCGGCGCACGTCCTCGATCCGCAAGTGGACGAGAGGGACCCCGTCGAGTTCCACGGTGCCGTGGGAGGGATCGCGCAGCCGGGCGAGCAGGGTGGCCAGCGTGGATTTGCCGGCGCCGTTGCCGCCCACAATGGCGACGTGTTCGCCCGGACGCAGATGCAGGTCAATGCCGGCGAGCACCTCCTGGCGGCCATCGTGGGAAAAGCGGACACCCCGCAGATCCACCTGTCCCCGGGACGGACCCGGTTCGCGCGGATGCAGCGGGTCCACCAAGTCAGGAACCGCGTCGAGCAGTTCCAAGACCCGTTCACCCGAGGCGGCGGCCTTGATCATGGCGGCGCTCCGGCCCAGCCCCTTGCGGATTGGCCGGTAGAAGGAACGCACATACGCGAGCAGCACGATCAGTTCGCCCGGAGTGAGCGCGCCGGCCTGCACCCGGGCGACGCCCAGCCAGAGGACGAACGCGGTCCCTAGCGCGAGAGCGATGTCGGTGGCGGCTCCGAGCCGGCCCTCCAGCCGCGTGGCCTGGCGTCCCGCGCGGGCGCTGCGACGATTCTGGGCGGAGAACGATTCGATGGCGACGTCGGCGAGCCCGTACGCCTGGATCACCGGCACGGAGGCAAGCGTTTCGTGGGCGGAGGTGGCGAGTGCGCCCTCCTTTTTCCGCTGTTTGCGCGCGGCCCCTCGCAGTCGGACGGAAAACAGGGCGCTCAGCACCGCGACCGCGGGCAGCGCGATGATGGTGGCGAGTGTCATGCGCCAGTCCACCCACGCCATGACCCCCAGCGTGCCCACCAGGATCAGGCCTTCCCGCCCGAGTGAGAACACCCCCTCGATGAGCAGGATGCGCAGACTCTGGGCATCCCCGCACAACCGCACCAGCAAGTCCCCGGTGCGGTGCCGCTCGTGCCACGACAAGGACTGCCGCAGCACTGCGGCGAGGGCATCGCGGCGCACGGCGTTGACCGCGCGTTGTCCAGCCTCGGCCAGCCAGAGTTCGCGAAAGTAGGCGGCCAGTCCGCCGCCGGCGGCGAGCAGCACCGTTGCTCCGATGGCCCACCAAAGCAGGGTCGAAGAGGCCGAGCCCAGGGGATTGCCGGCGACCGCGGTTGAACCCAGCAGCACCCGGTCGATGACGACCTTCAGCGGCCACGGCTTGGCCAGCTCAATGGCGACGGCGACGAGGGACATGAGACCGGCGGTGACCAGCCTCCGGCTTTGCGGGCGCACATAGCGACCCAGACGAACCCAGACGCCGAGAACGGTGCGCCAGCGCGGAGCGGGGTTAGACATGGGCGGCCTCAAGGAGAGAACCCGAAGCACACTCCACCCCCATCCACCCGGCGATGCGAGCGGCCTTCTGCTCCCAATCCAGCTGGGCAACGAGAGCGTCGGGTGCGAGCACTCCGTCGGTCATCGTCCGCTGGGCGGCGGCGACGAAATCGCGCACATCGTCCGTCCGGAACAGTCCCGGCAGGTCCCCGCCTCCGAGTGTTTCCACGACGCACGGAACCCGGCTGGCGAGCACGGGACGCCCGGCGGCGACCGCCTCGACGATTTTGAGAGGCGAAAAATAGAGCGGCGAATCCGCCGTGTAAGGAGCGACCACCACATCGGCCGCCTTGAGGATGCCCGGCACCTCCTCGTGCGGCACCGCGCCGTGGACCACGATGTCCTGCGGATGCTGCCGGGCGGCGGCGAGGGCGAGGTCGCGACCCGGGCCGTCTCCTACAATCCACAGACCGCAGTCCCGCGTCGCCCGCAGCGCCCGAAAGCCCTCGAGAAGAAAGGGCAGCCCGTGCCACGGCTTGAGCGAACCGAGGAACAGAAGCGTCGGCCGACCGCGCAGGCAGGCGGGTTTGGGTGCCGCGGTGGCGCGTCGGAACCGCGAGAGATCGGCTCCGTTGCCCAGAACTTCAAGTCGATCGCGGCGCACGCCGGCGTCCGCCAGTTCGTCGGCGAGGGCGTGGGAGACGGCGAGAACCCGGTCCGCGCTGCGCACCACATCCAGACAGATCCCCCGGGCGCTGTCGTGCAGGACCAGACCGCGAAAGGCGGCGGCCTCCCGCCAAAGCGGTGCGTTGACCTCGACCAGATGGGGGATGCCCAGGGAACGGGCGTAGACCGTGCCGGCCAGCCCGAACAACGAAAGACGTTCGTAGACCGCCACGTGAGGACCGGAGGCACGCAGCGCGGCGAGCAAGGCGGAGGCGTGCGCGATCTGCAGGACTTCGCCCTCGACGCCCGCCCCGCGCGGAGTCGGCACGGTGCGGGCCTGATGCGGCAGGAAGCCGGAAACGTCTCCCTCCCGGGCGAGGAACACATCGAGGTCCACGCCGATCCGCGCAAACGCCGCGGCGAGTTCGCGGAAGTGGACCGAGGCACCCTTGGAGGAGTCGGGAGGAATGCCCGGATCGGACGAGAGGTAGGCGACGCGTGGACGGTTCATGCCACGGTCTCCCGGGCGCGTTGCCTCGAACCGGCGCCGGCGGCGGCCTGCCATCCGGCGAGCGTGGCAACGTTGGTCTGAAGATCGAAACGCTTTTCGGCGGCGATCCGTCCCGCGCGGGCGAAAGAGACGGCCAGGTCGGGGTTGCGCAGGACGCGGGCGATGGCGGCAGCGAGAGCCATGGCGTCGCCGGGGGCGACGAGCAGCCCGGTTCGCTCGTGGTCAATGATTTCCTCGATGCCACCGATCGGCGTGCTCACCGCGGGCAGCCCCGAAGCAAGAGCCTCCAGCAGCACCGTGGGCAGGGCGTCTCGATTGCCGTCCTCGCCGATGATGCAGGGCAGCACCATCAACGTGGATTCCGTCATCAGCGTACGGACCTCGCCGTGCGTGCGCATGCCCATGAATTCCAGGTGAGTCACCCCCCGGGCGGCGGCGTGGGCGATCAGTTTGGCGCGGTCTTCGCCATCACCCACCAGCCGGCAGCGCGGCCGAAGGCCCGCGTCCGCCAGCAAGGCGAGGGCGTCGATCAGCAGTTTGAAGCCCTTCTTTTCCACCAGCCGCCCGACGGACAGCAACGTGGGCTCGGACGGGGCGCGGGCGGGCTCGGGGCGGAACAGCTTTGTATCCACTCCATTGTAGAGCACCCGGACATCGAGGCCGGACTCCCCCGCCAGCCGGGAACGGATCCACTGCCGGTTCGCCTCGCAGACCGTGACGACGAACGCGGAATCCGCGAGCAGACTCTGGAACTGGGCCGGTACGATGCCCTCCCGGTAGATGTCCTTGGCGTGACAGGTCACGCTGAACGGGATGCCCGTCAGAGCGTGGGCGGTGCGGGCCACGTAGGCCGAGACCGTGGCAAAGTGGGCGTGGAAGTGCTGGATCCCGCGCTGACGCGCCAGACAGGCCAGGTCGATGCCCCAGCCCAGCACGGACCATACGTCGGGACGGCCGGCGGTGAGCAAGTCTTCGAACTCCCGGAACAGCGGGGCCGCGGCGGACCGCAGAGCGGGCAGCTCCTGGCGCAGGGTTTGCAACCACGCTTCGGGCTTGCGGGACGGGAGGTAAATCACCGGCCGCCGCAGCTGCGCGAGCGCCGCGTGAAACACCCCATCGTCGGGCCGGTTCAGCGAGAACACCGTGACTTCCGTGCCTTGGCGTTCCAGTTCGAGGATTTCGTTGAGGATGAACGTCTCGGAGAGACGAGGGAATTTCTTCAGGACGTAACCGACATGCATGGTGGGCGGGAGGGTTGAGGGCGGGAGAGAGATCAGACAGCGGCGGCGGTCGCGGCACCGAGGCCGACACCGGAAGCCGGATGGCCAAGGCAGAGACGGGCGGCGACCTCGGCCCCGTCGAACCGGAGGGCGAAGGAAGGCTGCGGAGGCTCCCGCAGCATGCGCCGAAGTGCGTCGCCGACCCGATGGGCGTCGCCCACCTGATCTTCGCCGAGCACACCGAGATGGCCGGAGGCCTGCAGACGACAGGCGCGTTCCCATTGTTCGGCGCGCGGGCGCCGACGGGGCAGGACCAGCAAGGCGACACCCCGGGCCAGGGTCTCGTAAACCGTGTTGTATCCCCCCATGCCGACGACCAGGTCGGCCGTGTCCAGCAAGGCCTGCATCTGCGAGCAACTGCGCAGGAGCGTGATCCGCGGATCCCCCTGGACGGCGCGCCGCAGGGCGCTGCTCGAGGGCTCGGGCATCATGGGACCGGCCACCACCGTCACGGACACGGCCTCGCGGCGCAGCGGTCCGCGCAGAGCGGCGACCACGCCACGCAGCAGCGGGTATCCATCCTCGCCTCCTCCGGCGGTGACGACCACGTGCGGGATGCCACCGTGGGGACGCCGAGCGCCCGAACGCCGGGCGGAGCGCGGCACGACCGGACCGACAAACAGCGTCTTCTGGGCGATGTCGTCGGGAAAGTCGTATTCCTCCACCGTATCAAAGACCTCGCGCTGGCCGTAGATGAAGACGTCGTCGTACGAAGCGCGGATCGCGGCAAAGGTCCCCTTGACCCGGAGCTCCTCGCGGGAGCGTTCGCGCGAGTCGAGCACATCGCGCAGACCGAGGACGATGCGTGTGTTGAAAGATTCGTGACAGACCCGGCGCAACACGGGCAGCAGTTCATCCCCGGGACCCGTGGCGGTGTGGTCGACCAGCAGCAGGTCCGGACGGAAGGCGCGGACCGTCGCACTGATCAGATCGCTCCGCAGGCTGGCGATCTCGCCGAAGGAAATAGGCAGCCGGCGCGAGATGTACTGGCCATTCTCCCCTTTGCCAATCGCCGGGATTTTCACCAGTTCGCAGCGCTCTGGCAGATCGAAGAGGTCGGGCACCGGCGAGCCGGTCAGACAGAGCACGTGCACCTGGGGCGAACGCTGCACGAGCGCCGAGGCGAGGGTGATGCTGCGTCGCAGGTGACCCAATCCGTAGGAGTCATGACTGTACGTCAGGACGCGCACCGGACGCTGCCGGTTCCGAGGGTCGGGACGCGGCGCCCCCCAGGAAGGCGAGCTGGCGGCGGGAGATGGACGACTCGGCCGGGCGACCTCGGCGGCGGAAGGAAACGGGATGACGGCGTTGGGAGGGAGATTCATCGTCAGAACGAGAAGCGGGTGGAGACCTCGAGCAGCGTGGCGTCGGCGGTGGCGGTGTAGCCGCGGTCCGCCCAGAAACGTGCGGCGATCACTTCGACCGTGACACTGCGCCGCAGGCGGTAGCCCAGCACCAGGTCCAGTTCGTCGCCCAAGGCGCGGTGCGTGAGATTCGGGTCCACGCGAAGACCCGTATCCACCAGGCCGCCGCCGACCTCGTCTTTTTGATACCGGTGCCAGAGCGCCGAGAGAGAAAGTGAGGAGAGCAGGCGCACCGACCCAGCGAGCGTGGCGATGGTCAGGTTGGAAAGCTCCGGGTCGAAGAGCTCGCCGTAGTAGCGGATGCTCGTGACGCCCCCGAGCTTGTCGTTGTTGTCCTGCAAACCACTCTGGCGGTAGCCCTGCCGGCCGCTGCGCTGACTCCGCCCGCTGCCATGCGCCACCCCGGCGGCGATCGTGGGACGAAGCGGGGCGTCGAAGCCGTAGGAAAGCCCGCCTTCGAGAGCATAGCCGTCGATGGACCGGCCCAGTTCGGAGCCATGTGCGCCGCTCAGTTCCAGCCAGTGACCGAAACCACGCTTCGGACGCTGAAAACTCCGGAGTCCGAACAGCGTCAGGGAGAAGTCCGCCGCCGAGTCCTCCCGGTGCAGCACGTAGCCGGAGACCTTCCAGTGGGGGGCGACCTGCCACCGGGACAAGGCATAGGCGAGCCCGGTCTTTTCCAGCGAATTTTCCTTGGCCGCGACGGTGCGGCCGGTGGCCAGACCCCCTTCGGTCTCAAACGCCCCGTGCTGGCGCACCAGGCGGACCCCATCGAGCACCTCGTCGAAGAGCCACTCCCGCTCTTCCTCGAAGTCCTGCCGGCCGATCACGACCTGCGTTTGTTCGCCGGCGCGAAAGGCGGCGAAGGCACGGGTGACCTCGAGTGTGTTTTCGTGCGAATCCACTCCGCGCTGACGCCGCGTATCCTCCCGTCCGAAGGACAGCTCGCCCAGCACGTAGTCGCCTCCCGTGAAGGTCCACAGTGCGTCCAGCTTGCCCTGGATCTCGTGTTCGGTGCGGTCGCGGTGGCGGGTCCCATTGAGGTCAAATTCGTCCTGCGATTCTCCCCCCAGCGAGACCTGTCCGCCGAGCCTGAGCTGGTTTCCCAGTCGGATGCTCAGCGGAACCCCTTTCTGATCGTCCGCAAGGAAGGTGTTCATGGGACCTGTCGTGGCGGAGAGCAGTTCGACATCGACGGTGCGCGCAAAACGCAGATGGACCCCGCCGATTTCGAGCTGACGCTCCCGCGGGTTGATGGCTGCGACTTCGCCGATCACCTTGAAGCGGTCGCGCGCCTCGATCCGGCGGACGGCGCGGAGGCGAGGGCTGCCGTCGGACCGGCGGCGCAGCTTGAGTCGAACCCAGTCTCCGGCCGCCGGAACAAAACGCGATGTGGCCTGGTGCTGGAGCGACTCGAAGGTCGTGTCCGCCGTCACCGTGAAGGTGAGCCCCAAAACGGTGATGGTCTCAGCATCCGCCCGCTCGACCGGAGCGCTGATTTCGTACTTGGACGCCTCGTCCCCCGGTTCCCGGACTGCTTCCTCCACCTTGCCGACCAAGGCGCCTTTGGACGTGATCGCACCGGCCACTTCCACCCAATGCCCGGGCGACACCTGGTCGAGGGTGTTTTCCGCGCCGTGCGCGGCGGAGGCGAGCCAACCCAGCAGGAGGACACCGGCGGCGAGGCGAGCGTGGAGCCGGTACAGAGGAACGAGATACGGATGGGATGCAAGCATGTCGCGAGAGCCCGCGCCGGCGAGAAGCCGGTCTGGAGTGGCTGCGTTGTCGCGATCCCTTCCGTTCCGCGCAATGACCAGCGCGTAACGAATTCGTTACACCGAAAGTTCCGGTAAAACCGGAAGATTGACCGGCGCGAATTTTGTTCCTCCCCAAAAACCGGCCGGCTACGAGGGTGTAGTGGCCGTGTGGAGTCGTCCGTGCGGCCGACCTCCAGCTGGATCAATACCGTTGGCATGCGACGCGTTCGGCGCGTCCCTGATGCCGGGGACCGGAGATTCCCCGGGGGGTATTCGCCCCATGGCTGGGCCCCCGCTTAGTGGGCGCGCCGACCCGGCCAGGTGGCGGGGTGGTCCCAGAACGCTCCCGTGCGGTCTCCGTAGTAGCTGGTCAGGGCGGCATCCATGACCTGGGAGGTCCGACGGGCGGATACGCCGGTGCTCGGACAGCGGTCGCGGCCCAGGAGATCGTGGACCACCTGCTGGATGAGCGGCTGCTGCACGTGCGGCGGATGAGGGATCTCCACCGATTCGGTGCCCTGGGCGGTGGTCAGACGGACGGGAACGTTGTCGAAGGTTGAATACTCAATGCAGCCGTCCGTGCCCGTGATGCGGCAGAGATCGCGGGCGACCCCGGAGGCGAAATTCCAGCTGGCCACCCCGAGCACGCCCCGGGCGGAGAATTGCAGGGCGACGCTGTCCTCCGCATCCTGCGGAGTGGCGCGGTTGGCCGCCGTGCCCCGGGCCTGGTCGAGCGGGCCGAGAAAAAAGTCGAGCAAGTCGAGGGCGTGCGAACCCAGATCGAGAAACAAACCAGCCCCGGCCGACCGCACGTCCGTGCGCCACCCGGCCTGGGAACGGTGGGCGGCGGAGGCGAAGTGGTAGTCGACGCCCGTTAGCTGCCCGATCGCCCCGGCGTCGATCCAGCGTTTAACCTGGAGGAAACGGGGCAGCCCCCGCCGGTAGTACGCCACGTAGAGCGGCACCCCGCGCGCGTGGAAGGCGGCGACCATGCGGTCGCATTCCACGGTGGAGCGCGCCATCGGCTTTTCCACGTAGGCGGGTTTGCCCGCGGCGGCGACTTGCAGGGCGTAACTTTCGTGCGAGTCAGGAGGCGTCGCGATATAGACCGCGTCCACCTCCGGGTCGGCGATGAGGGCCTCCGCGCGGTCATACCACCGCGGCACGCCATGACGACGCGCGTAGTCGGCGGCCAGCGCGCCGTTCCGTCGCATGACTGCGACCAGCCGCGAGCCCTCGGCCAGCCGGAAGCCCGGGCCGCTCTTCACCTCGGTGACGTCCCCGCAGCCGATGATGCCCCATCGCACCACCGTGGGATCGGGACGCTCGGTGGCGGGGAACGTGAAAGGCAGCGGCGGGGGCGTTTTCATCAGGACGGAAGCGCTTTTCCGCGGGTTTCCGGAGCGATCCAGATGACGATCAGACCGACCAGGTAGATCAACGTGATGACGGCGCCGGCCTGGGCGTAGTCACCCTGAAAATGCTGCATCAACGCGCCCATCTGCAGGGCTCCCACGGCCGCGAGGATCCGGCCGGCATTGAACGACAGACCCTGACCCGTGGCCCGCACCCGGGTGGGAAACAGCTCCGGCAGGTAGAGGGGGAACCACCCGTAGAACGCGGCGGTGACGCCGCCGACTGCGAACGTCAGGGCGAGGAACGTGCCGCTGTAGGTCGAGAAACCGCGGAACAACCAGGCGCACGTGATGAGAGAAAGCAGACAGAGCGCAAAGTAGCCGTGACGCCGCGCGAGTTTTCCCCCCAGCCAGCCGCCGAGGATGCAACCCAGAACCGCGCCCAAGGCGGAATTAACCTGAGTATAGGCCTTGGCGTTGTGATCCTTCAGCTCTTTGGCGCGCGCCAGCACTGCGGGTGAGGCGGTGGCCACACTGGCTGCCACGGCTTCGGGGGCGATGCCGGATTCCTTCAGGGCGTCGCGCACGCCCTGTTCCTGCGCCATCTTGTCGGCCCAAAGGGGCAGCCACTGGACGGAGCCCCAGGTTCCGATCAAAGCGACCGAGGCCAGCACCGTGGCCAGCACGGTCGAGCGGAGCAGGGGTGGCCGGAGCACTTCGCGCAACGGGTGGTTCTTGACCACGGACTTCTGGCTTTCCTGCCAGCGTTCGGATTCCGGAACGAAGATACGCACGAAAAACGTCAGAAACGCCGGGGCCGCGCCGACCAGGGCCACCCAGCGCCACGAGTCGACGGTCACCTGCACAAACAGGCCGATCACGGCGATGAGGGCGAAGCCGACATTGGCGGCCGCTCCGATGATGCCGGCGAGCCAGGGGCGGTGCTTCTCGGGCCAGACCTCCATGACCAACGCCACGCCCAAGGACCACTCGCCGCCCATGCCCAGCGCGGCGATGAATCGAGTCACGAGCAAATGCCACGGTTCGGTGGCGAAATAGACCAGCCCGGTGAACAGCGAGTAACAAAGGATGCTGATGGCCATCGCCCGGACCCGGCCGATTTTGTCGCCCAGCCAGCCGAAGACAATGCCCCCGGCGGCCGCGCCGAGCAGGAAGGCGGCGGTGACGTAACCCATCCAGACGCCGACAAACGCGTCGGTCGTCCCCAGGCCGTGGGCGGCCTGCATTGATTGCAGGGCGGGCCGGGCAATGAGCGGAAAAATGCCCATTTCTAGGCCATCAAACATCCATCCAAGGAAGGCGGTGACAAGGACGGCACCCAGTTTGCGATTCTGTTTGGCGGAGGAAGGCGAGTCGGGGGGAGACATGGAAGACGAGTTCGGTCGGGGAACGAAGCAGAAGGACGAGACGATTTCGTGGGGGGGCTGGTTCAGGGAGCGGGGACCGGCGCCGGGGTGGAAACCGGAGCGGGCGGCAGCGGAGCGCCGCGATGAACCTTGAACGTCTCGGAATGAATCCTCGCTTCCAAGTCCGAAATGTCTGCCCGCCACCGAAGAATCTTGCGTGAGTCGGTCCGCAGGCGGGCCAATTCGGCCAGCGCCTCGTCACTCACCGCCGTGTTCCAGACATAGAGCGTGCGCAAACGGGGCAGCCGGGCTAGGGCGGGCACGTCGGCGTCGGTCAGGGACGTGCCGACCAGATTGAGCGACTCGAGTTGCGGCAGCCCGGCAAGATGGGCCAGGCCGGCGCCGGTCACGGCCGTGTGATCGAGTTGAAGCCGGCGCAGGTGTTTCATGGCGGCCAACCCGGCCAGCCCCGCGTCCGTCACGGCGGTTTCGCCGAGGTCGAGCCAGACCAGGGCGCCGGCCACCGGGGCAAGGGCGGCGAGATCGGCGTCTCCAAAAGGCGGGCGGCGCAGCCGGGCGTTGCCGGCGAGCCAGGGTCCGTCCTGGGAGAGCGGGCGGAGCACGAGGCCCAGCTGCTGCTCCAGACGCACCGCGGCACCGAGCATGGCCGCACGGTCGGGAAGCGGCGCAGGCGGAACGCCCACCCGCGCCGCCACCAGGTCCATCACCGGGGTCGACGGGGCAAAGTCCGCCACCCGCCCCTCGACGGGCGCGCCGGCGTCGATCCACCATTCCAGCAACGCCACCTCGTCGTCGGTCAGCTGCGGTTTGCCCTTGGGCGGCATGTGTTCCTTGGCCTCCAACGGCAGATGAATGCGTTTCAGCAACAGGCTGGAAGGCGGCGGGCCGGGCTTGAAAAGCGGGCCCGATTTTCCGCCCTTCAGCACAAAGTCGCGCGTATCGTAGCGCAGGTCGCCCTGGCTCTTGGCGGGACCATGGCAGGCGACGCAGCGCGCCTTCAGGATGGGGTGGACAACGTCGTCAAACACCTTCGCCTCGCCGGGCGCCGTATAGACAGGAGTGGGGGACGTCGGGGCGGCCCAGGTCAGAAAGTCGGACCCGTGCGTCAAGGAACCGCCCACGTGACCGGCCGCTCCGAGCAGCGCGAGGGAGGTGACGAGAGCGACGGCGTAGGCCCGCGGACGCGTCCGTAGCAAAAACAAAACCAGCGCTAGCCCGGCGAAGCCGGTCCCCAGCCAACGGTGCCGTTCGAGCAAGGTGGCGTCGTAGTCGCCCGCCCGCGCCAGCAGCCAGCCGAAGCCCGCCGCCGCCAGCGCGGAGACCAGGCCCACGGCCAGAACCACCGTGCGTTGCGAAGGAGTCAGCCGGGTGGACGGACGGAGCCATCCCACCCCCTCGGCCACCGCCAGCAGAACAAAGGTCCCGATTGGAAGGTGGACGACGACGGGATGCAGGCGCCCGGTGAAATGGAGCAAGGATTCCATGGCGACGGTCACCGGGACCGGATCCAGGCCGCGGGAGTCACGACAGGAAGAGCGAGGTCACGGAGCGACACGACGACAAAGAAGACACGCCTCCTTAGACCAGAATCCCACGGGCCACCTTGCCATGCACGTCGGTCAGGCGAAAGTCGCGTCCCTGGTAACGGTAAATCAGCCGCTCATGGTCCACGCCGAACGCCGCGAGCAAGGTGGCGTGGAGATCGTGGACGTGCATCTGCTGACCATCCTCCAGGTAGCGATAACCCAGTTCGTCGGTCGAGCCCCAGGTGATGCCCGGCCGGATACCACCGCCGGCCATCCAGACCGAAAAGGCGTTGATGTGGTGGTCGCGGCCCGTGCCCTGACCCATCGGAGTCCGGCCGAACTCCCCGCCCCAGATGACCAGCGTGTCCTCCAGCAGACCCCGTTGCTTGAGATCCTGGACCAGAGCGGCCGAGGCCTGGTCCACATGCCGGCAGGCGATTGGGAGATTCTTGTCGATCTCCGAGTGATGGTCCCAACCCCGATGGTAGAGCTGCACGAACCGCACGCCCCGCTCGATCATGCGCCGCGCGAGCAGGCAGTTGGAGGCGAAGGAGCCGTCGCCCGCCTGCTTGACCCCGTAGAGGTCGAGCGTGGCCTGGGACTCGCGGCTCAGGTCCGCCAGGTCCGGAACGCTCGTCTGCATCTTGAACGCGAGCTCGTACTGGGCCACCCGCGTCTGGATTTCTGAGTCGAGCGTACGCTCTGCGCAGAAGCCGTTCAGCTCGGCCAGCTCATCGATCAGCTGCCGCTGCATGCTCTGGCAGACCCCGTCCGGATTTCCGACATAGTGGACCGGAGTGCCCTTGCTCTGAAACTGCACACCCTGGAACTTGCTGGGCAGAAAGCCGGCGGACCACTGACGGGCCGACACCGGTTGGTCGTTGCCCGGGCCGTTGGACATCAGGACGACATAACCCGGCAGATTGTCCGCCTCTGCGCCGAGACCATAGAGTATCCAAGAACCGAAACTCGGCCGGCCCTTGATGATCGAGCCGGCGTTCATGAAGGCGTGCGCCGGGTCATGGTTGATCTGCTCGGTGTGCATCGACCGCACGATGCAGAGGTCGTCGGCAATCCGCTGCGTGTACGGCAGCAGATCGCTGATCATCTGACCCGAAAGCCCGCAGCGGGTAAACCCCACCGAGGTACCCCGCGCGCGCAGTCCCCCGCGCTCATGCTGCAGCTGCGCCAGCTGCTGCCCCCGGGTGAACGACTCCGGAAACGGCTGCCCATGCAGCGCGTTCAACCGCGGCTTCGGATCGAAGGTTTCCATGTGGGACGGACCTCCGGCCATGGAGAGCTGGATGATCCGCTTGGCACGCGGCAGGAAGTGAGGCGCGCCGAGCACGCCACGCCAACGACCGTCGGCCGCCGGAGGGGTCGAGGGTCCGGCCCCGATCAACCGCGGCGCCAAGAGCGAACCCAGCGCGAGCGTGCCTATAGCCTGGGCGGACTTGCCGAGAAAGGTGCGACGCGACCAGGCGATCTGCCGTTGACGGAGGAGCGAGAGGTCGGGGGTGTGCATGGCGGGTCCGACAGGTTCGGTTCAGTACCGGACGATCGTTTCGTTGAGATTGAGCAAGGCGCGGGCAACGGCGGTCCAGGCGGCGAGTTCAACCCGATCAATCGCCTCCGGCGCCGGCTTGAAACCGACCGACGTCAATGCCCGAGCATCCGCGGGACGCTCACGGAAAGCAGCCCGTTGTTGGGTGAGAAAGGCCTCCAGGGATGTGCGCTCCCGTGCTTCGGGGGGACGGGCCAGGACCCGGAGGAAACCGGCGTCGAGCCGCTCGTCCACCGGCAGACGGAGCAACGACTCCGCCAGCACCCGGGCCGCCTCCACGAAGGTCGGGTCGTTCAGCAGCGTCAGCGCCTGCTGCGGGGTGGTGGAGTCGTTGCGCGACGCCACGCACTCCTCGCGCGACGGGGCGTCGAAGTTGGCCAGCATCGGGTGGAGGAAGGTGCGCTGCCAGTGACTGTAGAGTCCGCGGCGGTACTGCTGTTCGTCGCGGTCGGGGATGTAGTCGCGGAGGGGGAAATTCAACTGCTCGTAGTACCCAGGAGGCTGGTACGGCGAAGCGCTCGGACCGCCGAGGTCGGGGGTCAGCAACCCGGAGACGGCGAGGGCGTAGTCACGCACGAACTCGGCTTCCAGACGCCGCGCCGACTGGCGCGCGAGCAGCCGGTTCCGCGGGTCCACGTCCCTTAGCTCCGGTCGTTCGCGGGAGGATTGCTGGTAGGCGTGGGAGGTGACCAGCAAACGGATCAGCCTCTTGATGTCCCAGCCGCTTTCGCGGAATTCCACCGCCAGCCAGTCCAGCAGCTCCGGGTGGGACGGATACTCACCCTGCATGCCGAGGTCCTCGACGGCCGCGGACAGCCCGGTGCCAAACAGCTGCCGCCAGATGCGGTTGACGAAGGTGCGGGCGGTGAGCGGATTAGACGGGGAGACCAGCCAGCGCGCGAGATCGAGCCGCGTCTCCCGGCCGGAGCCCGACGGAGCGGCGCCGCCGGTGAGAAAGCGCGGCGGGGCGGGGGAGACCACCTCACCGGACTCGTCCTGCCAGTTGCCGCGGGCCAGCACCCGGGTGGTGAGCGGCGTCGTGGCGACGGTCACCATCGTGGCGGCCCGTCCCCCGCGGCATTCCAGGATGTGCCGCAGCCGTTCCGGCTCGCCTGGTTGATCGAACGCCTGTGTCGCCCGGTAGTGGTGAACCGCGAGGCGCTCGAGGTGCGCGGGAGACGCTCCGCCCGCGGCGAAGGCCGCACGGTCGTCCCCGGTCAAAGAAGTGCCGGGCAGGAACGCGGCCAGGGGTGACACCGAGAAGCGGATACGGCCGACCTCGCCCAGGAAGGCGCGCTGGTGGAAATTGACCGGTGCGGTCAGGACCGTGGCGACCAGCCGGTCCCCCGCGCCCAGCACCAGGGGGCGGCGCAGCTGGAACACCATCGCCTGCGCGGTGCGGGCCAGGGCCCGGCTGGAGCGCCAGCCTTCGAGCAGCGACACCCGCGGACGGCCATTGAAGTACGTCTCGGTTTCGCAGGTCGCGAACGCTTCGGCCGGTTCGATCTTTTCCTCGGCGGACTGCCCGGCCCGTCGCACGGCGAGCGTTACGCTGACCTCAAACAGTTCCCGCTGATCCCGCGTCACATAACCGCCGTGGCTTTCGTCCGGCAGCACCTCGAAGCGGACCGTGGAAATAGGCACGTTCGAGGGCGACAGCACCAAGTCGTGACGCGAGGACGGATGTTTGTACCGGGTTTCGGCGAAGTCTTTCGGATTCTGAAAACGCACGCTCCCGTCGTCCAGCGACGTGCCGACCACCCCGTTGGTGGAGTCGACCCGCTCCGGGACCGCGACGACCCACCCGTCGGGACGGGACGACAGCACCGCCTGCACCTCGTGGGCCCACGCCTTCACATCGGCGGCCCCGGTGGCGGTGGACAGGAGGGAGACCGCGCCGGCGCGGTGGGCGGTCTCGGCCGCGGCGCGCAGCCGGGCTTCGCGCTGCTGCAGGAAGCGGCTTTCGAATTCGATCTCCGGGGGAAACGGGTAGTCGTCGGTGTGCACGGCCAGCTCCGGTTCCGGCGTGTAGACGAAGTGACGGTAGACTCCCCACTGCTTCACGTCGGCGAAGTAAGCGGCGAAGGAGTAGAAATCGCGAATCGTGAACGGGTCGTATTTGTGATCGTGACACTCGGCGCAGGCGAGGGTGGAGCCCAGCCAGGCGGTCGAGACCGTGCGCACCCGGTCCGAGGCGTACTTCGCGAGGTATTCCTTCACCTGGGCGCCGCCCTCGCGGGTGACCATGTTGAGCCGATTGAACCCCGTGGCGACCTGTTGCTCCACCGAGGCCTGCGGCAGCAGATCCCCGGCGATCTGCTCGATCGTGAACTCGTCGAACGGCTTGTTCCGGTTAAAGGAGTCGATGACGTAGTCCCGGTAGGGGAAGTTGTTGAGCAGCTGGTCCCCGTGCAGACCGGTTGAGTCGGCGAAACGGACGAGATCCAGCCAGGGCACCGCCATGCGCTCGCCGTAGTGCGGCGAGCCGAGCAGACGATCCACCTGGGCCTCGTAGGCGCCAGGCCGCGTATCGCGGACGAAGGCCTCCACCTCGTCCGGAGTCGGCGGAAGACCGGTCAAGTCGAGGCTCAACCGGCGCAGCAAGGTGCGCCGATCCGCCGCCGGGGAGAAACCCAGGCCCTGACGGTCGAGGGCCGCGCCGAGAAAACGATCCACCGGATGCGTGACGACCACCGAGGTGCCCGGACCAGCCCGGGTACGGGGAGGTTCGACTTTGACTGGAGCACGATAGGCCCAGTGCGGCTGGTAGACCGCGCCCTGTTCGATCCAGCGCTTGAAGACCGCCTTGTCCGTGGCGGACAGCTGGTGCAGCGCGTCGCGCGGAGGCATGACCGCGGCGGGGTCGGACGAGGTGATGCGCCGCCAGACCTCGGACGCCTCCGGTTTGCCCGGAACCAGCGCGATGGTAACCCGCCCGGATTTGTCCGTGTGCGGGGCATGGGCGAACTCCGGCTGATCCAGCCGGAGCCCCGACGGGTTCCCCTTGGCGTCGGGCCCGTGACACTTGAGGCACGTATTGGAAAGAATCTGACGGACATCCCGGTTGAAATCGATCCGCTCCGGGACCCCGGGCGTTTCGGCGGCGACTCCGGGAGGCAGAGCCGAGCTCCCGGCCAGAAGGGACAGGAGCAGGGCGAACCAAGGACGCCGGCCAGGCTGCGCGGCCCGGTGGGGGAGCGCCGGATCGAGGGAACAACAAAACCCACGGCCGGAGCCGTGGGTTTTGGTTTCGTTCTGCCCGGCCCCGCGGCCGACGGCGGCGCGGGTGAGGGCTCCGGAACGTGACGGAGTCAACGGCAAGCGGACAGTCTCCTCAGTACTTCAAGGTCGCACCGAAGTAGACCGTGCGCGGCGCGTCGACCGTGTTGCTGCCGGGGGCGATCGTGGACTGCGGGAAGATGACGTCCGTCAGGTTTTCGCAGGTGAGGGCGAAGTCCCAGTTGTTCCGGCGGTAATTCAGGCCCACATCCCAGCGCGTGGCGCCGGCGACCTTGTAGGTGTTCTCGGCGATACCCCAGACGGAGGTCTGGTAGACCACGCCGCCGCGGATGGAGAAACCGGCGGCTTTCGTGCCGGTGAAGTCATACTTGGCGAACGCCTGGACCTTGTGCCGCGGCATGCCGCGAATTTCGCGCGGCGAACGACCGTCCTCCTTGAAACCGGGGGCCTGCGTCTTGGTATTGGCGTAGCCGCCGACGAGGGAGAAATTGCGGTTCAAGCTGCCGCTGAACTCCACTTCCCATCCCTTGGCGGTGTTGCCGCTCTCGATGATGTTCTGCGAGCCGCCGGGCACATTGATGATGTCGTTGCTCGTGTTGTTGCGCACATTGTCGACCTGGACGATCTCGAAGTGGGCGACATTGATGGCGAAGGCGCCGTCGAGCAGACTGACCTTGACCCCGAACTCGTCGTTGGTGGTGAGAGGCGTCACCGTGCGCAGGATCTGCCGCGAATCCGTCAGCGGAATGTTGGGGAAGATCGCCACCTGCCGGCTGGCGGCGCCGGCCTCGCTGTAGACCATGTAGGCGGAGACCCACTTCAGCGGCTTGACGGTCACGCCGTACATGGGGCTCTCGACCGTGGGGGTCTTGCGGACGTTGGTGTAGGCGCCGGTGAAGTTGTTGCGGGTCCAGGACGCCTTGCCTTGGTCCCGGCGCAGACCGCCCGTGACGACGATGCGATCATGGAAGCCGGAGATTTGGGCGTTGGCGAAGTAACCGAAGCTGCCGCCCTTGGAGGTGTTGTCGACCGTCTTGACCATCGGCGTGCGCAGCGGCAGCCCGTAGACCGGACTGCTGATGACGAAGGCCTCCATCTGGCCCGTGGCCGTGGTGCCGACGCTGTCCGTCCGCCCGATGTCGTAGCCGACGAGCACCGTCGTGCCCAGCTGGTCGTCCAGCCATTTTTTGGTGCCGACGACGTCGCCCTGGGCGCGCATGATCTGGGCCTCGCCTGTGTTGCGGGTGGCGTTGCGCTCGTAGAAGATCTCGCCGTTGCTGTTGTAGGCGAAAAAGTTCGCGACCACACCGCGGTAGGCGCTGGTCTTGCTGTCAAAGTAGGACACGGCCTGACGAGCAGCGAATATGTCGTTGAACTGATGCGTGATGGTGGCGAAGACCGAGTAGAGCTCGGCACGATTGCCCATGCCCACCTCGCCGCTGGTGTTGATTGACATCGGCGCCCACTGGCCGAGACGGAACTTCGGAGTCACCCCGGGAGGAATGACGACGGCCTGCGAGGTGCTGGTGGTGCCGGTCTGATTGACCGTATTCACTGGAGCAATATAGGGTGTGCTAAAGCCGCCCGGCGTGAGGCCATCGAAGTACTCCAGGTCGACCGACACCTGGGTCTTGCGCGTCGGCTGCCAGAGGAAGGACGGATAAACGGCGGTCTTGCGGATCTTTTCGTTGTCGCGCCAGCTGTCCGAGGTCAGGTGGATCGCGTTCAGCCGGTAGGCCATGGCCGTGCCCTCGATTGGACCGGTGGCGTCCACCGTGCCGCGGAGAAATCCGCGCGAGCCCATGGTGGCGGTGCCGGTGATCGACTCCTTCAGCTGGGGCTTTTTGGTGATGAAATTCACGTAACCACCGGACTCCGACGAACCGGCGATCGAGGCGGAGGGCCCCTTGATGATCTCGATGCGGTCCACGTTGATCATGTCGGTTTCGAAGCCCGGGACGAGGAAACCGTTCCGGTAGCGATTCGACACGATGAAGCCACGGATCACACTCCCGTTCTGCACATTCTGCCGCTGCGTCACGCCTGGCGTGTAACGCACCGCCTGCTCGTAGGAATACGCGGCCATGTCCTTGAGCAGCGTCTCGTTGATGACGCTGATCGACTGCGGCACGTTTTCCGCCGGCGTGTTCAGACGCGTGGCGGAAGCGAGATTGGAGGAACCGTAGGCCCGCGCCGGGTTCTCCTGCACCGTGAAGACGTCGAGGGTGATCGCGGACTCTTCGTTGGAGCGCGGAGCCGCCGGATTGGGGGCTTGCTGGGCGTGGGCGAGTGAAGCCAGGCAGAGGGCGACGGCGGAAAGGCCGCGGCAAGTACGTGGGATGGGGGCAGGGTTCATAACAAGGATGGGACAGGGCTCGCGAACCGCGGGGTGGCGGAGCAAGGGGTGGTGGGGACAAGCGGCCGAGTAGCAGAACGGGGGTAAGAATTGTTAACAATCCCGTCAAGCCGCATTGTTAACAAAAGCCAAAAATTCAGGTCGAAACGGGAAGCAAGGAGCGGACTGGGGCGGCGGGGCGGGAACGCGAAATGACGCGGATGAGGTCAGGCGGTGCCGGGGTTCACGAACCGGGACGCGACTTGCGACGGGCGGCGAAAAACGCTTCGAGACGCGCCGGCGCGTCGCCGTCGGTCAGACAGCGCCGGGAAGCCGCCGCCTCGATCTCGGCGTTTTCCTCGATCGTCGTGCTGCCGCACGTGGCCAGGATCGCCTTCATCTCCCGCACGGCGGCCCGACTGTTGTCGCGGACCGCGGCGAGGAAACCGGCGAGATGTTGCTCGAGGTCGGCGGAGGTCCCACACCAGTCGGTCAGCCCGAGGGAGGCGGCCTCCGCGGCCTCGACCAGACGCCCGGTGAAAGCCATTTCCTTGGCCCGCGACAAGCCCACCCGACGCGACAGCCGGTAAGCGCCGCCCCAGCCGGTGACGAGACCCAGCCGCGCCTCGGACTGCCCAAACCGCGCGGTGGAGGAGCTGAAGATGAGGTCGCACGCCATGGCCAGTTCCAGGCCGCCGCCCATGGCGTAGCCTTCGACCACGGCCACCACGGGCACGGGCAAGGCTTCCAGACGGTTCATCAGACGGTGGCCGCGCAGCACCCAGGGCGTGATGGTGTCGGCGTTGATGGTTTCCATCACCTTCAAGTTCGCGCCGGCGCAGAAGAACTTCGGAGACGCACTGCGCAGCACGACGGCCACGAGGTTCCCCGAACGCGCCTCCACCTCGGCGCAGACCCCGTCGAGCCGATCCATCAGCGGCACGTCCAATGTCGGCGGTTTGCCCTCGGGCGGACAGAGGGTGACAACGGCGACGGAATCGGAAAACGTCAGGGTAAGCTCGGTTTGCATGGGGTGCCCCGGCTGGGGTGGGTGACGACGTGCCTAGGCGGAGCCGGGAAGCACAGTCTGTCAAACGTATTGTTGACAATAAACAATCGAGTCTTGCTTAGTGGGCGCCGATGAATTCGCCCCATTCAGCACTCACGGGTATCCGTGTGCTCGATTTTACGCATGTGTACCAAGGCCCCGTTGGGACGCAAATCCTGGCCGACTACGGCGCGGATGTGATCAAGGTGGAGCGCCCCGGTTCGGGCGATTGGAGCCGACGGTGGGGACCCTTTGTCAACGGGGTCAGCCTCCCGTTCGCCGGGCTCAATCGCAACAAACGCAGCGTCGCGATCGATGTGAAGCATCCCCTCGGCCGCCGCGCCATCTATGACCTGGTGCGGAAAGCGGACGTGGTGGTGCACAATTTCCGGGCCGGCGTGATGGAGAAGCTCGGTTTTGGTTATGACGAGCTGGCCAAGATCAACCCGCGGATCGTCTATGCGTGGTCCGGTGGCTGGGGTGATCAGGGTCCGTCGGCGGACCGGGCCCGCGGCGGACACGATCTTATGGCGCGGGCGGAGGCCGGATGGTTTGTGCAGCCGGATCCGGCGAAGCCGCCGATCCCGGCGGGCATCTCCGCGGACTACGCGGCGGGTTTGATGCTGATGCAGGGCATCCTCATGGCGCTGCTGGCGCGCGTGCGCACGGGCGTCGGCCAGCGGGTAACCACCGATCTGCTCAGCGTCGCGTTCCATGCGCACTCGTGGGAAGGACCGGCGGAGATGAACGCGGACCGCATCACGGAAATGTCAGGTGTGATCGCGAACGAGAGCATCATCGACAAGTCGTTCGCCACCCGGGATGGATACATCGAGATTTCGCCGGTGTTCAGCGACAATTCGCTGAAGGACATTTCGCTCGCGCTGGGGCTCGACGACGTTTCACAGCGGCCGCGGTTCAACACCCACGCCCTGCAGGCGGAGCATCGCGCGGAGCTGAACGCCCTGCTGGCGGCGCGGTTCCGCGAACGAACGACATCGGAGTGGATGGTGGAATTGGAAGCCAAGGGAGTGCTCTGCGCCCGCATCAATACGATCGGGGAGGCGGCGGAGGACCCGCAGCTGAAGGCCAATGCAATGGTGGTCGACATGGAGCACCCGACCGCGGGGGCCTTTCGGCTCCTCGGTACTCCGGTGCGCCTGCACGGCACGCCACCCCGTCCCCGGGTTTTCGCCGCCGAACTCGGCGAGCACACCCGGGAGGTGCTGCTCGAACTGGGTTACACCGCGGACGTCGTCACGGATCTGGAAACGCGTGGCGCGGTCCATACGGCGCCGCCAGCGGCGGCCCGTGCGGCGACCTGAGATCGGAAGGGCCGGGGAAACGGGCGGGTCAGACGATGTGCAGCTTGAGTGCCTCGAGGGCCTCCCACTCGCGGCCGCCATGCATGGCGCGGACGATGCCGGCGTGTTCGTGGTAGCTTTCCATCAAGTCGCGGTGACGCGAATACCGCAGGAACATGCGCAGCATGATCGGCAGCCAGAGATCGACCAGACTGCCGTTGTCCGCGGTCTCCACCAGCAACCGGTGGAAGGCCATGTCGAGTTCGACCACCTGACCGAGGTCGCTGCCGCCGCACGCGTCTTTGTAGAGGGAAAGATTGTCGTCCAGCCGCTTTAGCAGGGCCGGATCCCGGGTGCCGAACCAGGCCGTGACCGCCGAGGCCTCGATTTCCCGCCGCAGGTGCACGATGACATTGCGTTTAAACCCGGACGGCTCGTTGGCGACGCGGACCCCCACGTTGGGTTTGGCGATGAGCAGACCCTCCTTGGTCAGATGCAGCAACGCATCGCGGATCGGACCGCGACTGATGCCAAACTCCACCGCCAGCGATTGCTCCCGCAGCGGAGTACCGGGCAGCAGCTGTCCGGAAAGGATGCGGCGGCGCAGATGGGACGCGACCTGTTCCTGGAGGTTGGCGGCAAGCTTCATGAATGCGAGGAGGGCAAGGCGGGACGGCAGCGTTGGCAACTCAGATTGCGAGTCAAACATTGTTGACAAATGACAACCGGGGCAAACCATGCCGGGACCGTCGAACCGAGCCGGTGTCCGTCTGGGCGGCCCAGAAGGGTCAACCGCTGATCAATCCCACCCCTGGATTTGTATGGCTTCCCCCCCGTCGTTGTCGCGTCGCGCCTTTCTCGAAACCGCCAGCCTGTCCGCCGCCGGCCTTCTGGCCGCACCTGCCCGGCTGGGGGCGTCGGCCCGCCGCCCGTTCACGTTGCGCTACGCGGTGGCGTCGAGTCTCTATGGCGGTCTGTCGCTGGATGAAATCCTCCCGGAGGTGCGCAAACAAGGCTCCTCGGCGATCGACCTCTGGCCCCGCCGGCATGGCACCCAGCGGGAGGAAGCGGACGCGTGGGGACGCGAGCGCCTGACCGCAACGTTGCGCCGCCACGGGGTCACCCTTGCGCTGACGACCCGTTTTGACCTGGGTCCCTTTGGCTTGAACGACGAGCTGCAATTCGTCGCCTCGCATGGCGGCCAGTTGGTCGTGACCGGAGGCAAGGGCGAAGTGGGCCTGACCGGGCCCGCGTTGAAGGAGGAGGTGCGGCGTTTCGTCGAGGCGCTGCGCCCTTCGCTCGCCCGGGCCGCCGAGACCGGAGTGAGCATCGCCATTGAAAATCACAGCAACAACCTGATCAACCTGCCGGATTCCCTGCGCTGGATGCTCGAGTTTTCCCGCGGCCTTCCGCTCGGAGTGGCGCTCGCGCCCTACCACCTGCCGCAGGATCCGGCGCTGCTGGCGGGCCTGATCCGCGATCTGGGTGACCGGCTGCTGCTGTTTTATGCCTGGGAGTATGGCAAGGGCTGCATGAAGCCGATGCCGTTGGAGGAAGAACTCATGCAGCTGCCCGGTCGCGGAACGCTCGACTATGCGCCGTTGTTGCGGGCGCTGCGGGACATCCGTTTTGCCGGCTGGACAGAGATCTTCATGCACCCCACGCCCCGCGGCCGGCCCATCCTCGAGACCGCGGCGCTGGTCACCGCCGAAATCAACCGCGCGCGCGGCCACCTGGAGACGATCCTGAACGGACTACCGGCCTGATCCCATGCAGACCTCATGCTTTGTGACGCGTCCGGTCCGGAGTGGGTGGTGGCTCGGGTGCGTCCTGGCCCTCGCGACAGGTGCGGAGGCCGCGCCGATCGTGCCGGGCTTTGAACGCTTTCATCGCCGCGCAGCCGACGTCCCGGCTCAGGCCGAAGGGGGACTCCTCCTCATGCGCGAGCTCAATTGCGTAGCCTGCCACCGGCTTCCCGGAGAGGCCCAGGTCGAAGCAAGGCCGCGACTCTCGCTCGCCGAGGTCGGCTCCCGACTCAATCCGGCCGCGCTCGCGGCCCTGGTCGCGGATCCGTCGTCCTTCAAACCCGGCACCCTCATGCCCCGCACGGCGCTCGCCCCCGGACAGGCCGAGGCGCTCGCCGCTTACCTTTCCACCCTGACCGCGGCGGAGCAACCGGCTCCGGTGCCCCCGGGTTCGATCGCATCCGGACGGGCGCTGTATCATACGGTCGGATGCGTGGCCTGTCATGCACCGGAGGAATCGGCCCGGCCCGCGACGGCGGCGGGACTGGCCGCCCCGCCCCCCGCTTCACCCTCAGTCCCGCTGGAGCTGGCGCGGTACTACGACCGGGCCTCCCTCGTTCGGTTTCTGCAGGATCCGCTGCACACCCGACCGGCGGGTCGCATGCCGTCGAGCCACCTCAGTGCGCAGGAAGCCGCGGATGTGGCCGCCTACCTGCAGCGTGCGGGGGCGCCGGTGAACCGACCGGTGACGGTGGCCTCCTCGCCGGCAACGATTGCAGAGGGGCGCCGCCTGGTCTCCACGCTGGGCTGCCTCGCGTGTCACACCACCGACGCGGCGACACCGGTCCCGCCGGCCCCGGCCGGCCCGGCGCTGGATGCGGCGCCGGGTGGCGCGGAGCGCGGCTGCCTGGCGTCGTCGCCGACGGGTCGCGCCCCGGACTTTCGCCTCGACGCGGACCAGCGCCGGGCCCTGCGGACGGCATTGGAACGCCTGCGCACCGACGCCGACTTCCTCCGACCGGAGCCGCGGCTCGAGGTCGCGCGATTCATGGCGGGCCTGAACTGTTACGCCTGCCACGCCCGCGACGGACGGGGCGGAGTCGAACCGGCGCGCGCCGCGTACTTTGAGGTCACCGATTCCGGGGCGCATTCGCTGGGCGACATGGGCAACTTGCCCCCCGCGCTTGATCACCCCGGCCGCAAGCTGACCCGGAGTTGGTGGCAGAAGCTGCTCTGGGAGGGTGGCGGCGAAGTGCGCCCCTATCAGGCGGCGCGCATGCCCGCGTTTGGCCGGGCGGTGAGCGAGCCGGTGCTCGCGGTCTGGGAGAAGGCGGATCAGCGGGCGGAGCCCGTCGCGATCGACATCAGCGGCCGCCAGTTGCATCAACGCGCCCATTACGGACGCGCCCTGATGGGAACCCAGGATGGCGGCCTCGGCTGCATCACGTGTCACGGCCTGCGCGATCGCAAGTCGATCGGCATGCCCGTGGTGCCCCTCGACCACACGGTCGAGCGGCTGAGACCGGAGTATTTCAAGGAACTCCTGCTCAATCCCCAGGCCGTGCAGCCCGGCACGCTCATGCCCCCGATGCTGATGGGCCGTCCCAAGGCCGACCAGGAGGTCGAGCAGCTCTGGACCTACCTGAGGGAGATCGACCAGCAGCTCCTGCCCTTTGGCTTGTTGCAGAGCGGGGAGTATGAGCTCAGGCCCGAGACAGGCCCGCGTCCGATCGTCTTCCGCACCTTTCTCGACGGCGCCGGCCTGCAGGCCGTTGCCGTTGGCAGCCCGTCGGGGCGACACGCCGCGTTTGATGCGCTCGATGTGCGCTGGGCGCTGACCTGGCGCGGGCGGTTCCTCGATGCGCTGACCACGTGGGAGGAGCGTGCCATGACGCCGGCCCGGCCCCTTGGCGAGGCGGTGACCACGCTGCCCGGGTGGATGCCCTTCGCGCGGACCCTTGGGCCCGCGCCTGCCGATGGCGGACCGACCGGTGCGGCGGCTGGGTATCGCTATCGTGGATTCACCCTTGGACCGGACGGCGTTCCCACGTTTCACTATGACATCGAGACCCTGCGGGTCGAAGACACCCTGCGTCCCGATGACCGCTCCGGAGGCTACCGTCGGACGCTGGTGGTCCGGGGCGGCGGAGCCGGATGGTATTTCCGCGGCATCGCCCCGCAGGCATCGCCCCGTCCGGTGACGTTCGATGCGGCGGGCGAAGCGACCCTGGAGGAGACATGGCCATGAGGTTCACCCTGCCGTCGATCATTCGCACCCCCGCCCGCCGCTCCGCCGCGGGGCGCGGTCTTCCTCTCGCCTTGGCCTGGCTGGCGCTTGTCCCCTGGTATTTCGCCCCGGCGGGTCGTGCGGCCGAAGAGGCCGGGACAAAACCACGGGCGGCCTACGAACGGACCCCGTACGCCCTGCCGAGCGAGAGCAAATTCGAGGTCAGCGGCATTGCCGTGCTGCCCGACGGGCGCGCGGCGCTCACGCTGCGCAAAGGCGAGGTGTGGATCCTCGAGAACCCGCTCGACGACCCCACCCGGGCGCGGTACCGGAAGTTCGCGAGCGGCCTGCATGAACCGCTCGGGCTGACCTGGCATCAAGGCGCGCTTTACACCACGCAACGGAGCGAGGTGACCCGGATGGAGGACCGCGATGGCGATGGCGTGGCGGATACATACGTGACGGTGGCGGCGGGCTGGGGTTTGTCCGGCAACTACCATGAGTATGCGTACGGACCCGTCTTTGACCCTGCGGGCAACCTCTGGGTGACGCTGAATGTCACCATTGGCAGTCCGGCCAAACTCGCCGGGCACCGCGGGGGAACCCCGCTGTGGCGGGGATGGGCTATGCGACAGGCCCCCGGTGGTGAACTCCTGCCGGTGGCGGCAGGTTTTCGTTCCCCCTTCGGGCTTGGCCTCAACGCCGAGGGTGATGTGTTTGCGACGGATCAACAAGGCAACTGGTGGGGAACCTGTCCGTTGATCCACGTCCAACCAGGTCGTTTCTACGGACATGCGGATTCCATCCCGGACACCCGGCGGCCGGAGTCCCCGGTCAAGGACCCCGGCGTCCTGCCGAGCGGACTGACCGTGGTGGAGGCGGCGGCGCGCATCCCGGGGTTCGCGCTCCCGGCCGTCTGGTTTCCCTATGTGAAGATGGGGCAGAGCACGACGGGCATCATCTGCAACCAGACCGCCGGGGCCTTCGGCCCTTTTGAGCGCCAGCTCTTCATTGGCGATTTCACGCTCGCGCAGGTGAACCGCGTGTTTCTGGAGAAAGTCGACGGCGAATATCAAGGGGCCTGTTTCCCTTTCCTCGACCAGATGCAATCCGCGGTGCTGCAGATGGCCTTTCTCAAGGACGGTTCGATGATCGTGGGAGAATCGAATCGCGGCTGGAACTCCCTGGGGTCCCGCTCCTTCGGCCTGGAACGGATCCGCTGGACCGGTCACGTGCCGTTTGAGCTGCAGACGATGGAGGCGACGAGTGATGGTTTCCGCCTGACCTTCACCGAACCGGTGGCCGCTCCCTCGTCGCTTACACCCTCTCAGTTCAAGCTGAGCAGCTACACCTACCTTTACCAACAGGCCTACGGCAGTCCGGAGACGGCGACGCAGGATGTCGCGGTGGACCGGCTGAAGGTGAGCGCCGACGGTCGGGTCGTGACGTTGACCTGTTCCGGCCTGCGCGCGGGATTCGTGCACCAGCTGGTGCTCGGTCCCCTGCAATCGGCCTCGGGTCAGTCGCTACGTTACGATCGTGCCTACTATACGTTGAATCGCATCCCGGCGGCCGGGAGGTGAGGCACCGAAGCGCAGGGACGCCCGGTGGATGGGCGATTGTGTTCAGTCCGAGGGCGAGTCGGGTCCGTCTGTGCCGGCTTCGTCGCCCTCATCCAGCGGATTTCCCCGCCGGTAGGTGGCGAGGTAGCGGGCCTCTCCCGCTGCGGCGCCGAAACGGGACGGCAAGGTGCCATCCAGACCGTAGCAGATGCGCAAACGATCGCCCACTTGTTGAAAGAGGCAGGGGATGTTGCGACCGGCGTTGTGGCCCACCTCGCCCTGCAGCAGCAAGGTGGCGGTTGTGCCAGAAGCGATGACCGCGAACGTACCCCCGTCGGCGGGATCGCCGGAGAAGAGCACCGTGTAGCGTCCCCGGGAGAGCACCAAGCGTGTGCGCTGCACAACCAGCTGGGGCGCCAGCTGCCCGTCCATTTCCGCGCGAATCAGGGCCCAATGGCCGTCGAGGGGTGAATCCATGGTCGAGAGGTGGGTCCGGTCAGCGTGGTCAGCGACGGTGCCGTCTCCAGCGCCGAAGGCAAGGGTGAGGGATGGAGGCCGTCGTTGCACCGGTCGCGCGTCCGTTGTCGAAACGAAGGGTTCTCGTTCGATCCTAAGGTGAACCGCCGGTGGATCGCTCTCCGGCCCAACCACCTCTTCACGCGTCTCCGTTTGCATCATGCTTGCCAAGGTCCTCATTGCCATTGCCATCCTCATCGTCGTCGTGCTGGTCGTCGCTTCCCTGCAGCCCAGCCACTACCGGATCGAACGCAGCATTGTGATCGCCGCGCCGGCGGCGGTTCCGTTCCACCAGGTCAATGACCTCCAGACGTGGAATACCATCAACCCATGGGCGAAGCTCGATCCGACGATGAAGTCCACCTACTCCGGACCGCGCGCGGGGGTGGGGGCGAGCTTTGGCTGGGTCGGCAACCATCAGGTTGGGACCGGTTCGATGACGATTGTTGACAGCCGCCCGGGCGAGCAGATCCGGATGCGCATGGATTTCGAGAAGCCCTTCGCCTCGACGGCCACCGCCGAGTTCATCTTTCGCCCTCAGGCGTCCGGGACGGAAGTCACGTGGTCCATGTCGGGAGAGAACCTCTTCATCGGCAAACTCCTTGGTCTTGTGGTGAGCATGGACACCATGATCGGCCGCCCCTTTGAACAAGGACTGGCCGATCTCAAAACCGTTTCGGAGTCCAGCGCGGGTAAGTGACATGAACGCGCCGTCCTTCTGCGACTCAAGAACGGGATGGAACGCGCCGCCGGCGCGCGATTCCGGCACCTGTGACGCGCACCGAGCGCGAGCAGCCGGAGACGTCAGGACCAAACTCGACCGCTTGCGCACGGAGCTGATCGACTTGGCGTTTGTCCTCGAAACCCGAGGACGGTTGGAAGCGGCGGATGTGGCCCTGGCCACCTCCGCGCGCGTCGGCGAACTGTGCGACGAGCTCGCGCGCGACGCCGGTGCGATCACACAGGCGGAACGGGTGGAACCAGACGCCGGCTTCAGGGCGACTCTTTGAGACGAATGCGTCGGTATTCGATCTGCCCGTGGTCGCTCTCCAGTCCGATCGGACCGTCCGCCGGCACCGGGAACGCCTCGACCAAGACCTCGCCATTGCACGTCGCCCGAGCGAGTCCACCGCGCACCGTGACGACCAGTTCATTCCAGTCCAGCGGTCGATAGCGCTGCAAGTCGAGGTAGGGACCCGCAAGGAGGAAGTCGCGGCACTGCAATTGCGGACCGCGAACGAAAACGCCACTGTCGGCGTTTGGACTGGCGCGGAATTCCAGCCGCAGTTCAAAGTCGCGTGGATACGTGCGAACCGTCTGCAGGCGGGCGTAGGCGCGAAGGAGCCGCGAGACCGTGACGACCAGACGTCCATGGCGAACCACGAAGCGATCGTCCGGGGTCGCCGTGCTGCCCACCGCCAACGGCTGATCCAGGTAGCTCCAACCGCTGAGGTCGCGGCCGTTGAAGAGGCTGACGAAGCCCGGTTCCGGAGCAAAGTCGTCCGGCCACGCTGGCACCAGCTGCAGCGTCTCGAGGATTGGCCGCAGCGCGCGCCCCCACTTCAGGTAGGCGCGTGCATTGGGGTGCAGCAGGTCGGGGAACTCCTCGGCCCGGGCGTCGCCCTTGTCCCCGGCGAAGAGCGCCCAGGTATCGAGAAACGTCACCTGCGGACGCTCCTTCAGCAGGGCGAAGAGCAGCTGGTTCAGCCGGATGATCTTGTCGGAGGGACGTTTTTTGGAGGCGGCGCTGGGAAAGACTGCGCACAGCACCACGGGCAGGGTGGGTTGGTGTTGCTGGAGGGCGTCGAGGATGAGCTCCACATTGCCGCTGGCGATCTCCGGCTCGGCCATTTCCTCCAGATCGTTGGTGCCGATGAGCAAGACCACCGCGCGCGGCTGCAACGAGAGCACGTCCTCCCGCAGGCGGTAGAGCACGCCGCGTGTGGTGTCACCGCTGATACCCCGGTTGGCCACCTTCAGTCCGGGAAACACGCCCCCCAGCCCGGACCATCCCTGCGTGATGGAGTCGCCCAGGAATACGACCGCTCCCTGGTCCTGGCTCTTGCGGGCGGCCCAGCCGGTGCGCCGTTCCAGCCAGAGCCGCTGAAACCAGTCCATGCGTCGAATCGGACCGCGGCCGGCGAGTCCGTCGTCGGTGGCGGGGATGGCCAGACCCGGCGCGGCCTCCGGCAGGGCAGTCTGGGCCGGGAGCAGGGAGCCCGCGGGGCCTCCCAGGCTCAGAGTCGTCAGGAGGAGAAGGAAACGAGGGTGGGGGAAAACGCGAAAGGTCATGGTCGGGGCCGGCCATGGTGGGCGCGAAGCGGGTCCGGGCGCAAGCCGGCGTGCGGGGCGATGCTCCCGACGGGGACTAGGATCGGGGTGGTTTTGGCGGGAAGAGAGGTGGTGGGGGCCGGTGAACCCTGTTAGCCTGCCCGGGTTCCGGCGACGCGCCCGGCCGGGCCCCGATGTCCCGTCCGACCGCCGCTTCCCACCCCTTCCGCTCCCGCGCCGACCCATGAGTGCCACCGCCCTGCGACACCTCCTCTTGTGCCTCCTCGCCTGCACCCTGGCTGGTGCCGCTGACATCCGCAAACCCCGGTTGGTGGTGCTGACCGACATCGAAAACGAGCCGGACGACGCCATGTCGCTCGTCCGACTCCTCGTTTACACAAACGAACTCGATGTGGAGGGCCTCGTGGCCACGACGTCCGTCCACCAAAAGAACAAAACCGCGGCCTGGCGCCTCCGCTCCATTGTCGAGGCCTATGGCAAGGTGCAGCCCAACCTGCGACTCCACGACCCCCGGTATCCGACGGCGGAGACCCTGCTCGCGGTGATTCGGGAGGGAAGACCCGACTATGGCCTGCACGCGGTGGGGGAGGGCATGGACTCCAGCGGATCCGACTTGCTCATCGCCGCTGCGGATCGCGACGACCCCCGGCCCCTCTGGGTCCCGGTCTGGGGCGGCCCCAATGTGCTCGCGCAGGCGCTTTGGAAGGTGCGGGCGACCCGCCCGCCCGAGGCCGTGGCTGCGTTTGTGGCCAAGCTCCGGGTCTATGCCATCTCCGACCAAGATGACTCCGGCCCTTGGATACGAAAGCACTTTCCCGATCTGTTCTACATCGTCAGTCCCGGATTCCACTCCGGCGGCGCCTACCATTTCGCCACGTGGAGCGGCATCAGCGGCGACCGGTTTCACGGCCGTTTCGCCGGCGCCGACTTCTCCCTGGTCGACAATCCCTGGCTTGACCAGGCGGTGCGCAAGAAAGGACCGCTCGGAGCGGAGTACCCTCGCACGGAATACCTGATGGAAGGTGACACCCCGAGTTTCCTCGGCCTGGTGGACACCGGATTGCAGGTCCCGGACCGACCCGATTGGGGTGGCTGGGGTGGACGCTATGAACGCTACCTCCCGCGCACCCAGCGGTGGTTTTTGGAACCCGAGACCCGACCCATCTGGACTGATGCGGTCGACGAAGTCCGTGGAGTGGACGGCCAGTGGCACACCAGCAACCACGCCACGATCTGGCGCTGGCGCTCCGCGTATCAGAATGACTTTGCGGCGCGCATGGACTGGACCCTCCAGCCTTTCCACCAGGCCAATCATCCCCCCCGCGTGCAGCTGGGCCATGCGAGCGAACTGACCGTGCGTGCCGGCCAGCGGATCGAACTCAGTGCCGAAGGCAGCTCCGATCCGGATGGGGATGCGCTTTCCTACCGCTGGTTCTGTTATGGCGAAGCCGGCACCCTCACGACGGCCAGCGCGCGGACAGGCCAGCCGGTGACGATTCGCAATGACGATCAGATGAAGGCCTGGATGGTCGCCCCCACCGCCCGCGTCCTTCGGCTGGGAACCCTCCACCTCATCCTGGAAGTGACGGACCACGGCGTACCGCGCCTCACGCGCTACCGACGCGTGATCGTGACCGTGGAACCGTGAGTACCCCGGGACGGCTGCCACGCCGATCGGGTATCAGATTTTCATTACGTTGACTTTTAGGTGTTTGTTGCGTGACGGCGGAAAGCGCGGCGATCCGGAATTTGACAACCGCCGGCCGCGGGCCTTTGCTGTTGGCGGTGAACCGATTCCGCCGCATCTCCGTGCTCCTCTGGCTGGCCGTCTGGCTGGTGGCGACGCAGCATTGCGTGTTGGAAGCGGCGGGCGTGTGGGAGGCCGGACACGACGAGGAGGCCTCAACCTGCTGTCCCGATACACCATTGAATTGCGAGCATGACGGCTGCGAGGTCGTCGAAGGCGGGTCAGTGGTTGCCTCCACCTCCGTAGCCAAAGTCTCCGCGCCGGAGTGGCAGGCCGTTTGGCTCGTGCTCACCGCCGAGCTGGTTGAGCCGCGGGCCTTGCCCGGGCCCCTCGCGGTGCGTCCGGCGGAGCGAAGCCGTTCCCTCGAATGGGTGCCCATCCGCCATGTTGAGCGTCGGGCCGCGCCTGCGCCGCGGGCGCCGTCGGTGAGTGTGGCCTGAGTCGTCCCTGCGCGGACGATTCGGCGAAATGATGATCGGGCCGGCGCGTGGCGCCGGCGTCTCCGGGCTTGTCGCCCGTTCGGATCGATGCGGTCCGCTCACCCACACGCACCATGAATGCACGTCTCGCTTTTTGTCTCCTTGCGCTTTTGTCCGGCAGTCCCGTTTTTCCCGTGTTGGGAGACGAACCGCTGCGCGTTCCCTTGACCCTCGAGGTCGCCCTGCGCCGGGCGACCGAGCGTCACCCCCAGCTGGAGGTGCGCCGGGCGGGCGAGCGCGCGGTGGAGGCGCGGCGCGAACAGGCCGCGCTCCGACCGAACCCCACCGTCGAAGTGGCCTTGGAAAACGCGCTGGGCACCGGTGACCTCCAGGGAGTGCGGAGCCTGGAAACCACGGTGCAGGCCCAGCAAACGCTGGAACGTGGTGGCAAACGGGAGAAACGCGTGGCGGTGGCCGGGCAGGACCGTGAAAGTGCGGCCCGAGAGACCGACGTCATCCAAACCGAGGTTCTGAACGCCACGGCGATCGCCTACGTGACCGTGCTGGCCGCGCAGCAACGCCTCGAGCTCGCGGAAACACCGGTGGCGCTCGCGCGCGAGACGCTGGCGGCGGTGTCGGCGCGCGTGCAGGCGGGAGCCGGTGCGACCGCCGAGGTGGCGCGGGCCCGGGTGGCGCTGGCCATGGCGGAGGCCGAGGTGGCGCGAAACCAGTCCCAGCTTCACGCCGCGCGCACGACCCTGGCGACCCTCTGGGGCGGAGAGCCTCAGGACGTGGGGCTCCTGCCGGGGCGGGTGCGCACGACGGACGCACTTCCGCCGGAGGCGACGCTCCGTGCGGCGCTCGACCGCCACGCCCGCTTGGAGTGGCAGCGTTCACTCGTGGCAGGTCGCCGCCTCGCGCTCACCCTGGAACAGGCGCAGACTGTTCCCGATGTCACGGTCGCCGGCGGAATCCGCTTCCTCCGTGCGGGCAACGACGCCGCGTTCGTCGCGGGCGTCTCCATGCCCCTGCTGCGCCGCAACCAAAATCAAGGACTGATCCGTGCGGCCCGGGAAACCGTGAACGGTGCCGAATGGGAGTTGCGCGGCGCGGAACGGGCCCTGCGCGCCGAGTTCTCCGCCGCCTGGCTCGACCTCCAGTCCGCGCTGGCTGCGGCGCAGGCTCTCCGACGCGAGGCATTGCCCCCGACGGACGAGGCGCTGGCGCTCGTCCGCGAGGCCTATCGCAGCGGCCAACTGCCGCTCATCGATGTCCTCGATGCCCAGCGCGAACAGATCCAGCTCCGACGTGAACTGCTCGAGTGCGAGACCGCCTTCGCCCTCGCGCTGGCCCGCGTCGACGGGCTGACCTCGACCACCTTTCCCCACACCACCGCGCTCCTCCTTTCCGAATGAACTCCCTGAACCGAACGCTCTGGATCTGCCTGCTCCTCGTGGGCCGGGCGCCGCTGGATGCCGCCGAACCCTCCACGCGGGCGACCAGCACCGTGGTGCTCGATGCCACCGGCCGTCAGAATCTCCGTATCCAAACGGTCGTGGCTGAGCCGGGGGACTTTGAGGAGACCGTGTTTGCGCTGGGCCGCCTCGAGGCCCGGCCTGGCCACCAGGCGGCGGTGACCAGCCGCATCTCGGGCCGTGTGGTGGCGCTGCGCGCACTGCCCGGCGATCGCGTGGAAGCGGGCGCGGAGGTGCTCCAGGTGGAGAGCCGGCATCCCGGTGCCCCCGCCACCGCGATTTCACTGCCGGCTCCCCTTGGCGGCATTGTGACGCGTCTCGAGGTCCGACTCGGTGACCCCGTGGAACCAGACCGCGCGCTGCTGGAGATCACCGATCTCCAGCAGGTGTTGGCGGTCGCCCGCGTGCCCGAGCACGCCGTGGGACGACTGAAACCCGGCGTGAAGGCGCACATCACCGTGGCCGCCTGGCCGGATCAGCGGTGGGAAGGCACGCTGGTGCGTCTCGCGACGGCAGCGGACACGGCCAGCGGTACTCTGGATGCGTATTTTCTCCTCCCCAATCCCCATGACCAACTCCGTCCCGGGCTCCGGGCCGAGTTTTCGATTGTCGTGGAGACGCGCACCGATGTCGTGACCGTGCCCCGCAGCGCCCTGCAGGGCGACCCCGCGGGACGCTTCGTTTATGTGAAGGACTTCGATGTGCCCAACGCGTTCGTGAAGACCCCGGTGGTGGTGGGCAAGAGCAACGACCGCGTCGTGGAAATCGTCAGCGGACTCCTGCCCGCCGACGAGGTGGTGACGCAAGGCGCGTATTCACTCGCCTTTGTCGGAGGCGGAGGGATTTCCCTTAAGGATGCCCTGGATGCGGCGCACGGACATGCCCATGCGCCGGATGGGTCCGAACTCAACGGCAAGGATCCGGCGAAGGCGAGCGGGCCTGTGGCCGACGCGGCCGCGGGCCACGGCCATGATCACGCTGCGTCCGACTCCAGTCGACTGTGGAAAGGCGTCAGTGCTGTCCTGGCGGTTGCGTTGATCCTCGTGGCCTTCTGGCGACGACCGCGGCCCGGAGCGCAGGGTGTGCCCAAGAAAACGGCCGGTCCGGCGGTGCAGTGACGTTTTGACCATGTTGAATTCCCTCATCCAATGGTCGCTGGCGAACCGGGTCGTTGTGCTCGGCCTCTCCGTGGTGGTCCTCGTGCTTGGGCTGCAGACGGGACGGCGGCTGCCGGTCGAAGTGCTGCCTGATTTGACGAAACCCACCGTCATCATTCTGACCGAGGCACCCGGCCTTGCGCCCGAAGAAGTTGAAACGCGGGTCACCCAACCGCTCGAAAGCGCGCTCATGGGTGTGCCCGGCCTCACCCGCCTGCGATCGAACTCGGATGTGGCCCTCTCGCTTGTCTATGCCGAGTTCGCTTGGGACACGGACATTTACCAGGCGCGGGTGCTGGTGCAGGAGCGGTTGCAGGGCGCGCGAGAGCAGCTCCCGCCCGATATCCAACCGACCATGACGCCGGTGGCCTCGCTGATGGGAGAGATCCTCCTGGTCGGTGTCCGTTCCACGATCAAGTCCGGCCAGCCCGGTTATCTCTCGCCTTCCGACGTGCGAACGCTGGCCGACGGTACGATCAAGCGTCGCCTGCAGAGCATTCCCGGCATTGCCGAGATCCTGAACATGGGGGGCGGCGTGAAACAAATTGAGGTGCAGCCGGACCCCCACCGCCTGCAGGCGCACCAAGTCAGCCTGGCCGAGCTGGAGGAGGCCGTGACCAAGGCGGCCAGCACCACCACCGGAGGCTTTCTGACCCAGGGACCCCGCGAGGTCATGGTGCGCAATCTGGCCATGACAACCGATCTGGGCGAGCTCGGACGCACTGTGATCAAGATGGCCGGGGACCGACCGGTGACGATTGGGGATGTGGCCCATGTGGTCTGGGGCATTGAGCCGATGCGAGGCGACGCCACCGTCAGTGTTTCACCCGAGAAGACGCCGACCTACGGGGTCATCATGTCCATCACCAAGGGGCCGGGGTTCGACACCCGCGCTCTCACCACAAAGATCGAAGCGGCTCTCGCGGAGCTCCGGGGCAGCTTTCCTCCGGGCATTGAGACGACGCTGCTCTTTCAGCAAAAGGACTTCATCGATCACGCCATCGGCAATCTGAGCGAGGCCATTCGGGACGGGGCGATCATGGTGACGGTGGTGCTTTTCCTCTTCCTTCTGAATTTCCGGACCACGTTCATCACCCTGATGGCGATGCCCATGAGCTTCGCCATCACGCTGCTCACGTTCGACCGCCTCGGCATTTCGGTGAACTCCATGACCCTGGGCGGCCTCGCCGTGGCCATCGGCATGGTGGTGGATGATGCCATTGTGGATGTGGAGAATGTATTTCGCCGCTTGCGCGAGAATGCGGCCAGTGCGCATCCGCGCCCGCGGTTGCAGGTTATCGGCCGCGCTTCCGGGGAGGTGAGAAACTCCATCCTCTACGCGACGCTCCTCATCATCCTGGTGTTTCTGCCGCTGCTTGGCCTGAGCGGCGTGGAAGGGAAGCTCTTTGCCCCGATTGCCTGGGCGACGATCATCAGCATGGTCGCTTCCTTCCTCGTCTCACTGACGCTGATTCCCGTGCTTTGCTCGTTTCTGCTGGCGCCCAAGGTGGGTGCCCCGCACGGGGACGGTCGGTTTGTGTCCCTGCTCAAGCGACTCTTGCAGACCACGGTCCTCCGCGTCGGGTTGAAGTTTCCGGTGCTCGTGCTCGGTCTCGTCCTGATGGGCACGGTGGCGGCCTTGCTCCTGTACCCCGGCATGGGCAAGGACTTCCTGCCCGCCTTTCGGGAGGAGACGGCGCTCGTTGCCGTTACCTCGGCCCCTGGCACTTCCCTGACGGAGATGAACGCCATCGCCGATGTGGTCGAAGAACAGATACTGGCGGTGCCGGAAGTTCGTCAGGTGGGACGCCGGCTGGGCCGGGCGGAACGTGGGGATCACGTCGTACCGGTGTCGACCGCGGAATTCGACGTGGATTTCCGCGAGCGCGTGGGTCACGAAGGCGACCGGGGCCGCAGCCGGCAGGCGATCCTGACGGAGCTGCAACAGCGCCTGAAGACGATCCCGGGCATTTTTGCCGCGGTCGGCGGGCCGCTGGCCGACCGTATCGGTCACATGCTAAGCGGTGTGTCCGCGCCGGTGGTCATCAAGGTGTTTGGACCCGATCTCGACACCCTGCGCCGCCTCGGCACCGAGATTCAGGCCGTGGCGGCGACGCTGCCCGGCCTGGCGGATGCCAAGCTGGACCAACAGTCCTCCATTTCCCAACTCCGTATTGAGGCCAACCGCAGCCGGGCGACAGCCTATGGCGTCACTCCGGGCGGCCTCAACGAACAGTTGAGTACCTTGATCGGCGGCAAAGAGGTGGCGGAGTTGCGCGAGGGCCAGAGGGCGGTGAATCTGGTGATCCGGCTGCCGGTGGCATGGCGCGACTCCCCCGAGCGCATCGCGCAACTGCCGGTCGAAACGAGCGCTGGTCAGCGCATTCCTCTCTCTCTGGTGGCGGACGTGCGAGAGGCCAAAGGCCCCAATGTGATTTTCCGGGAGAACAGCCAGCGACGCTTTACCGTGGCGATCCGACCCACCGTGCGTGATGTCGGAACCCAGGTGGTGCGGCTGCAGGAGGAGGTGCGACGGCGCGTGGTGCTGCCCGAGGGGTATTTCGTCACGTATGAAGGAGAGTTTCAGGCGCAGAAGGATGCGACCCAGCGTATCATGCTGTTGAGCACGGTGGTCCTGGCGGTGGTGGTATTCCTGCTCTACGGCTATTTCCAGAGCCTGGTCCTTGCGCTTCAGGTCATGCTCAGTCTGCCCCTGTCGCTGGTGGGCGGATTGGTGCTGACGTGGCTGACGCTGGACAACATCAGCATCGCCACCCTCGTGGGCTTTATCGCCGTCGGCGGGGTGGCGGCGCGAAATGGCATCATGATGCTGTCGCACTACCTGCATCTCATGAAGCATGAAGGGGAGGGGTTTACGCGGGCGATGGTCGAGCGGGGCACGCTCGAACGCATGGTTCCCGTGCTCATGACCGCGCTGGCGGCGGGCATCGCGCTGGTGCCGCTGGTCCTGGCTGGCGACCAGCCCGGCAAGGAGATCCTGCACCCGGTCGCGGTGGTGATCGTCGGCGGACTGGTTTCGTCCACGCTGCTGGAATTTTTGGTCCGCCCTCTCGTGTTTCTCAAATTTGGTCGCCGTGCGGCGGAGCAGGCAATCGCACGGGATGCCGCGGCCGCCCAATGAGCGTGCTCTCCCTCTTTCGATTCCACTTTGAACCGTCACTTCAACCCAAAATCTCCATGAGAAACTACCTGCTCGCCCTCCCCCTGTTCGCCGCCCTGACCCTGATCGGACCCGCCGGGGCCGCCGAAAAAACAAAGGATCATGACCATGGTCACACCCATGCGAAGAAAGAGGCCGGTCCTAATGGTGGCCGCCTGCTCACTGCGCTGGAGCCGCACGCCGAGTTTCTCGTGCTCCCCGACCGCCGTGTGCAGATCACCTTTCTCGACGCGCAGGACAAGCCCGTGGCGCCCGGCAACCAGATCGTGGTGGTGACAGCAGGAGAACGCTCCGCGCCGACGAAGCTCACCTTTGCCCTGGACGGGGCCGTGCTCCGGTCGAATGGGCCGCTCCCAGCCGGCAATGACTTTCCCACCGTGGTGCAAATCAAGGTAAACCCGGCCGGAAGATTTGTGACGGAGAAGTTCAACCTGAACCTCTCCGTCTGCCCCGACTGCAAACACGCCGAGTACGCGTGCATTTGCGCGGAGCATTGAGCAAGGCCGTCCGCTTCGTGGGGATCGTAGTGCAGGTCAGACGACAGCGGAGCCAACGAAGTTGCGAGGCCCGAAGCGAAGCGGCCGTGTGCCTACGAGCTGGGAGGCCGGGCGCCGCGCCAGCCCTTCTGCCACTGGGCCGTCATCTGTTGGACCAATCGGGCGTGGGCGGGATCGACCGCGAGATTGGTGTTTTCCAAGGGATCCCTCTGGTGGTCGTAGAGCTCGATCGCGTCGATCTTGGTGGCATCGGTCCGGTCGACCCAGAGTGTAAAGCGGTACCGGTCCGTGCGCATGGAGTAGCCCATGAGACCGTTGGCGGATTTGGTTTGGGCCTTGGCCCGAGGGTATTGGCTGAAGGCAGCGGTTTTCCAGGGCCGGTTGGGTTGGTCGAGCAGGGGCTTCATGCTTGAGCCCTCCAGGTGGCCGGGCAGGGGTAGTCCGGCGAGTTCCGCCAACGTGGGGTAAATGTCGACGAACTCGACCAAGGCACCGGACTTGGCTCCCACGGCCTTCATCCCGGGTGCGGAGATGAGCAGGGGCGCGTGGGTGTCGTTCTCTGAGTTGCTATGTTTGCACCACGCATCGTGTTCCCCGAGTTTCCAGCCGTGATCACCCCAGAGCACGATGATGGTGTTTTCACGCAGGCCCAGGCGGTCGAGCTCATCCAAGACCCGGCCGAGTTGGGCGTCCATGTAGCTGATCGAGGCGTAGTAGCCGTGCTTCAACTGCCGGGCGAGATCGTCGGGAATCGAATCCACGGGAATGCCATGGTAGTTGCGCAATTCGCCGCCGGGAAGAATTGCGTAGTCAGGTGCGCCCCTCGGCCGGAACTTGTTCGGAGCCAGTTCGATCTTCGCGGGATCGTAGAGGTCCCAGTACTTCTTGGGAGCGACAAAGGGCAGGTGGGGTTTGGCGAAACCCACCGCGAGGAAGAAAGGCTCCTTTTTCCGGCTCAACTCCTGCAGCGTGGAGACGGCGAGGTCGGCCACCTTTCCATCCAGGAAGGTCGAGTCCGGCACATCGGCGGCCTCGAAGGCGGGACCGCGCACGTTCAGCCCCGAGGCGGGCGGACCATCGGCGACTTTCGTATCCGCTGAGGCATTCTTCTTGCCCTTGCCCCGAGCCTTGGTGGCGGCCTGGCCGTCGGCTGCCGTCTCGAACTGGCGTTGATCCAGTTTCTGGTTCACTTCCAGACCGTACTTGATGGCTTTGGGCGAGCTCCAGGGAACGCTCCACGTGGGCGCATCGTCGAGTGAACCGTGGTAGATTTTGCCCATGCCTTGGACGAAGTAGCCGTGGTTCTTGAAGTGCTGGCCCAACGTCACCACGTCGGGCAGGGCCGCGCGAAAGTGAGTGACCAAGTCCCATACCTTCGTTGTATCCGGTCGGGTGCCAGTCATCAGGCTGGAGCGCGTCGGTGAGCAGACGGCCTGCTGGCAATAGGCGCGGGTGAACGTCACGCCGGCCTTGGCGATGCGGTCGAGGTTCGGGCTCTTGACGTGCGTGGCGCCGTAGGCCCCGAATTCCGGGCGCAAGTCGTCGACTGCGATGAAGAGGACGTTGGGGCGGGTGGCCGGCGCTCCGAAGACCGGAGAAGCCAGGGCGGCCAGCAACAAGGCGGGGAAGAGACGGAAGAGCATGGGCATGGCGACGCGGGAGAGTGGGAGGGCGACCCTGACCTGCCGGGACGCTCGGGGATGCACGGAATGAGGACGCGGAGCACTGCGGGATGCAAGATTGGTCGCCGGTGAACGTGCCCCCAAGCGGAAACAGGGGCCTCAATTGACACTTCCCGTCGCGGGACAAATCCTGCACGGTTGCGCTGATGTCCCTGCCGAATTCCCACTGCGTCGAGGATCGTCGTTCGGTCGTGCACCGTGCGGGCCGGCTGGCTGCGGAATTTCCCGGCGGCGGGTCGGAGCGCGGACGGAGAGCGGCGGACCAGACCAGCAACGAGGAACCACGATGAAAATCTACTTTATGGGCGTGTGTGGGACGGCGATGGGCAACGCGGCGCTTTTGGCGCGCGCGGCCGGCCACGACGTATTGGGTTCGGACGTGGGCGTTTATCCGCCCATGAGTCACGTCCTGGCGGACGCGGGCATTGCGGTGCACGAAGGCTATAACCCGATCCGCCTGGAGAAGCTGGCTCCCGACCTGGTGGTGATTGGCAATGCGATGTCGCGCGGCAACACGGAGGTCGAGTGGCTGCTGGACACCCGGGCGTTGCGCTTCACCTCCCTGCCGGCGCTGTTGCACGATTTCATTCTCCGCCTGCGGCGCAACGTGGTGGTCGCGGGAACCCATGGCAAGACCACCACCACCGCGATGACCGCCTTCCTCCTGCGCGAGAACGGCCGCGATCCCGGATACCTCATCGGCGGGGTGCCTCAGGATCCGCCCACCGGACATCACCTCGGTTCGCTTCAGGATCCCTTTGTCATTGAAGGCGACGAGTATGACAGCGCGTTTTTCGACAAGCGCAGCAAGTTCATCCATTACGCGCCCACGGTGGCGGTGTTGAACAACCTGGAGTTTGATCATGCCGACATCTTCCGCGATGTGGCGGACATTCAGCGCACGTTCCTCCACCTGACGCGGATCGTACCCCGCAACGGCTGGGTGGTGGTCAATGGCGATGACAGCAACCTGGCGGCGCTCGGTGGATTGACCTGGACCCGGGTGATGCGGGTGGGAGTGAGTGACGGCTGCGATGTGCGGATCGTCGACTTCTCGGAAGCGAACGATGGCATTCGTTTCCGACTCCTCTGGCGCGGGCAGCTTTGGGCGGAGTTGAAGCTCGCGCTTCCCGGCATGTACAACGCCCGCAATGCCGCGATGGCGGCCACCGCGGCGGCGCTGGTCTCAGGTGCGTCCCGTTCCGTCATGCCCGAGCGCAGCGTGCTCGACCCCGCGCCCCTGGCCCGCTTCCGCGGCGTCAAGCGACGGCAGGAGGTGTTGGTTGAACGGGCGGGACTGACCGTGATCGAGGACTTCGGGCATCATCCCACGGCGCTGGCGGAGACGCTGATTTCCTTTCGCAATCGCTACCCGGGCGCGCATCTCACGGCCGTGTTTGAGCCGCGCAGCAACACCGCCCGGACCAATGTCCTGCAAACTGCCTTCATGGAGGCGCTGGCGCGGGCGGATGCCGTGTTCCTTGGGGCGGTGAACCGGGCCGACAAACTCAAACCGGAGGAACGTTTCGACACGGCGGCGGTGCTGGCGCACCTCACCGGGAAGGGCGTGGAGGGGTGCGCAACCCCGACCAATCTCGAGCTGCTCGATGCACTCCTGCACGCGCAGAAAACGGCGCCGACGGACCGGCCTCGTGTCGTGGTGTTTTTCTCCAACGGCAGTTTCGACGGGATTATTCCCCGGTTTGTGGAAGCGGCCCGCTGACCGCCCGCCGGCACGTCCCCGTCAGTCCTTGCCGGCAGGAGAAGGCACGGCGTGCGCCAGGAAGGCGTCCAGCCGGGTTCGCATGGCCAGCACCCGCTCGGGGTGCGCGGCCGCGAGGTCGTGTTGCTCCCCGATGTCGTTCGCCAGATCGTAGAGTTCGGCGCGCTTCTCCCGGTCGGCGCGTTTCCGTGCGCCCTTGGGTTCCCCTTCCTCGGGAGCGGCCGGTTGCACGATCAGCTTCCAGGAACCCATGCGCAGGGCGGCGGATTCCGTGCCGCGTGTGCCGCAGAGCAGGAGCGCCTCGTGGGGCGAATCCGCACCCGCGGTCAACACGGGCCAGATATCGCGACCGTCGAGAGCAAGCGATTGTTCGGTCGGAGCTCCCGTGAGTTTCAGCAGGGTGGGGTACCAATCGATGACGTGCAGCGGTTGATCCACCCGGATGCCCGCCGGGATCCGACCCGGCCACGTGGCAAAGGCCGCCAGCCGGACGCCGCCCTCGTAGAGTGTGCCTTTGCCGGCGCGCAACGGAGTGTTGAAGGTGACGCGTTTCGGATCGACGCCCCCGTTGTCGCTGGAGAAGAGGATCAAGGTGTTTTGGTCGAGTCCCTTGGCCTTCAGGGCCGCAACGATCTGACCGACCGCCTCATCCACCGCCGCGAGCATCCCGGCCAGGGTCCGCCGCGCCGGCGGCAAGGACTGGTAGGGTTCCAGGTACGCCGGAGGCACCTGGTACGGAGCGTGCACCCCGTTGAACGGCACATAGAGAAACAGCGGTTTGTCCGCCGGCTGCTCCTGAATCAGCCGGCAGGCCTCCCGGGCGATGAGGTGCGTCGTGTAGCCTTCCTCCTTCAGGGGCTGGTCATTGCGATACCAGTCTGGTTTGCGGTCCCGTTCGTGCTCGAAGTAGTCGATCGCCCCGAAAAAGTGTCCGTATTGATGATCGAACCCACGTTGTGTGGGTTGGTAGGCCTTTTCGAATTCGCCGAGATGCCATTTGCCGCAAATCGCCGTGGTATAGCCCACCTCGCGCAAGGCCTGGGGCAGAAGACGCTCGGCCAGCGGCAGTCCCCATCGCGCTCCGGGTCGCACGATCGTATAGACGCCCGTGTGGGTCGGGTAGCGCCCGGTCAGCAGGGCGGACCGCGTGGGAGAGCAGACCGGTTGTCCGTAGAGCGAAGTCAATACGGCTCCGGCGCGGGCCAGCCGGTCGAGCTGCGGCGTCCGGATGTCCCGGCCTCCATTGAAGCCACAGTCGGCGTATCCCATGTCGTCGATTAACAGATACACGATGTTGGGCCGGGAGGCGGCGAGGGAGACGACCGGGAGCCAGAGGGCGAGCAGACAGAGCAGGGATTTCATGGAGGGGAGACGGTGCCGGGCGGAAACGGACGGGGGTGGCCGGCAGGGTTGCGGAGGGACCTAGACGGCGACGGACGCCTGGTAGCGCCCCCGGTTGCGGCGCACGTGCATGCGGGCGTCGAACAGGGAACTGAGCACTTTGGAAACCACGACCGACGTGAGCGGACCGGCGGCGTGGACGCGCCCTTGGCGGAGACCGAGTGCGTGCGTGAAGGCAGGCGTGATTTCCTCCACGTGGTGCGTCACCAGGACAAGGGAGGGGGAGCGCCGCTGCCGGGCGAGCAGATCGACGAACGCCAGAAACTCGGCCCGGGCGACGGGATCGAGCCCCGCGCAGGGTTCATCCAGGATCAGCAGCCGCGGGCGGGCCATGAGGGCACGGGCGATGAGGACCCGCTGACGCTCTCCTTGCGACAGGTACGTCCAGGGACGGTCGACGAGAGCGCCGCCCCCCACCTGGACCAGCAGACGCTTCGCGGCGGTTTCGTCACTCCGTGTGGTCGGCGCCCACAGATCCAGCTGGGCGTAGCGACCGGAGATGACGGTTTCGACGGCGGGCTCGGCGGCGGGGATCGAAGCGTGCAGGGCGCTGGTCACAATGCCGATCAGCGGACGCAACTCGCGCCAATCCGCCTGACCGTAGTTCCGACCGAGCAAGGACAGGGTGCCCCCGGACGGGGACAGGTAGCCCAGCAGTGTCTTCAGCAGAGAGGTTTTTCCGCAGCCATTGGCTCCGAGCACGATCCAATGCTGGCCGGGCAGGACCGTCCAGGAGACGTCATCGAGGATCGTAACATCGCCTCGCTTGACGGTCAGGCCGTTCAGGGAGAGCACCGCGGTGGGGGAAGGCATGGAAGCGTGATGAAGCCCGTCTTGGTACTGGTCAACGACAGGGACGGCTGTTTTCCTGCGGACATGATGGCGAATCGATGTGTCACCCTGGCCCTGCTCTTCCTGTTGATCGCGACTGGGGTGGCCCAGGCCCGACCCTTCACGGTCATGGTGTATAACGTCGAGAACCTCTTCGATGCCGACGGCATTTCGGTTTACGAGGAATACCGGCCCAACGTCTACACCCCTTCGCATATGCGTACCAAGGTGGCGACGATTGCCCAGGTGGTGGCGAAACTGGACGGAGGAAAAGGACCGGACATCATCCTATTTCAAGAAATCGAGATTGATCGGTCCCCCGACGACGAGCCTGCGGCCGAGGCCCGACTGGTGGCCGCGTTGAAGGTGCGCGGGATCACCGGTTACCAGGTGATCTCGGCCGACGATCGCCCCGACTCCCCGCATGAGGATGGCAATCAGCGAGCGATCCGATGCGTCGTGTTCACCCGGTTTCCGGTGGTGGCGGTGCGCAACCATCCGATTCCCAACGCCCGCAACATCCTGGAGGTCGAGCTCGAGATCGATGGAGCCCGCCTCTATGTGTTCAACAACCACTGGAAGTCCGGAGCGAGCGATCCCGTGACCGAGAAAATCCGCGTGGCCAATGCCCGCGTTTTGCGGGCCCGGCTCGATCAGATTCTCAAGGCGGACCCGCAGGCGGACATCATCCTCGGGGGCGATTTCAATTCCCAGTACAATCAGAGCCGCCGCTATGGCGGCACCATGCTGCAGACCGCGCTCAATGACGTCCTGCGCTCGCAAGGCAACGAGCTCGCCATACGCGGACCCGATCGCGATCTCTACAATCTGTGGTTTGAATTGCCCGTCGACAAACGCGGCAGCGACACCTACCGCGGCGAGTGGGGAACCCTGATGCAGATTATGATCACCCGCGGACTGTATGATTTTCGCGGGGTGCAATACGTGGACAACTCCATGAGTGTGCTGAAGGTGCCCGGGCTCAACGCGACGGAAGAAGGCACGCCCTTGCGTTGGACCAACGTGGGCCCCGCGGGGGGCGGCGCCTCGGATCACTTTCCGATTTATGCACGCTTTATCACGGTGCCGGACAATCAGCCCACGCGCTGGCTCGCTTTGCAGAAACCATCTCCAAACGACGAGTCGCCCACGCAGGCCGTGAAGGCGCCGGAGCGAAAGGTCGATGTGACGAAGGCGCTGACCCTCTCGCAGTTCCCTGCGGCCGAGGCGATCCGGAAGGCCGAGTTCATGGGCAAACTCTTTCGGGTGCAGGGCAAGGTCCAGCCGGGCTCGCGGATCGCCATCGCCGCCCTCAACGACGTCTGGGAAGTCTGGATTCCCGACCCGGCGTTGCGCACCCGGGTCAAGGGCCAGTGGAGAGAGGGTGAAACGGTGACCTTTTTGGGACTGCTCGGCCAGCATTCCGGCAAGTGGCAGTTTGTGGTGGAGAAAGAGGAGTGGCTGCGACCATGAGCGCAAAGCCAGCCGCGCCGGCCTTGGTGGTCTATACGTATGCCTCCTGCGACACCTGCCGCCGGGCCACCCGGTGGCTGACCCAGCGGGGCCTTGCCTTTGTCGAGCGACCCATTCGAGAAACGCCCCCCACCACCGCCGAACTGGCCCGGGCGTTGCGTGCGTTGGACGGGGACCGCGGACGGCTTTTCAATCGATCCGGACGCGACTATCGCGAACAGAAACTGGCCGAACAACTGCCCGGCTGGAGCGTAGCGGAGACACTCCGGCGCCTGGCGGCCAACGGCAATCTGGTCAAGCGACCCCTCCTCCTCGGAGCGGACGTCGTGTTGGTGGGATTTGATGAAGCCGCCTGGGCGGCCGCGCTGGGCTGAGCGCCCCTTCATCCGGGGTGTTTTACCCATCCCTGTTTTCCTTGGATCTCACGAAAATCCCGGGAAAGCTCCGACCATGCAGCGGATTCGGCTGGTGACGTTCAACATTGCCCATGGCCGCGGCCTGATGCCGATCCAGGGCATGACGTCGGCCCGGAAAATCCGCATGAATCTCCGCAAGATCGCGCGACTCTTGACGGAATTGAAACCCGACGTCGTGGCCCTGCAGGAGATCGATGAGTGCTCCCGGTGGGCCGGGAATTTCGATCACCTCGACTACCTGCGTTCCTTTGTCGACCTGCCCCATGCCGTGTTTGGCATCAACAACCGACGCAAGGGCCTGCTCAACCTGTCGTACGGCAATGCGTTTCTATCGAAGCATCCGATCACCGCGTCGGAAACCGTGGTGTTTGGTCAGAGCCAGGTGGGCGAAAAGGGATTTCTCTTTGCCGAGTTCGATATCGGGGGGCTGTGCGTGCCGATCGTAAACCTGCATCTCCACTATGGATCGCGCCGGCACCGGTTTCGCCAGCTGGACCGCCTGCTGGCCTACCTGAAGGAACAGTCGCGGGACAAACGGACGGCGGCCATCCTCTCGCCGATCATCTGTGGCGACTTCAACAACCAGGGTACGCATCGCGAGGATGCGACCTCGTCCCTGCTCAGCCACCTTTTCGATTACGACGACTATGTGCTGCATCCCCAGAGCGGACGGACCTTTCCTTCTCCCTTTCCCAGCCGGTTGCTCGATTTTGTTTTTTTGCCGCCGGGTTGCGCGGATGTGGAAAGCGAAGTGGTGAAGTCGCTGCTCTCCGACCATCGACCCGTCCGGGTGGATTTTACGTTGGGACTCACGCGCTCCGGACTGCCCGCGGCAGGGGACGGGCGCGGGGACGCGACGGAAGCGGGGACGGGCCGCCGACATTCCGTGCCCCCGCGAGCTTCGCCTCCCCTGTGGAGCGGGCGGAGTGGGGCCGGTGTACCGCCCGGGGCGTAATTTTTGGTGTCGTTTTGGTCGGGAATCGCGCCACATTGATCCGACCACCTTATCATGGACCGCATTGCTTCCGCCTTTGCCCGTGCCCGCAGTGAGAACCGAGCCGCCCTCGTGGCGTACCTCTGTGCGGGCGATCCCGACTTTCAGACGTCGGTCGAAGCGTGCCGGCGCCTGCTTCAGAGCGGGGTGGATGTGCTCGAACTGGGGGTTCCCTTCTCCGATCCCCTCGCGGATGGGTTGACCAACCAGCTGGCGGCGCAACGAGCCTTGTCCAGTGGAATGACCGCGGCGAGTGTGTTCGACTTGGTGCGACGCCTGCGAGCCGAGTTTCCGAACGTGCCGATCGTGTTCTACACGTACTACAACCTGGTGTTTTCGAACGGCAGCGCCGCCTACGTACAGGCGGCGAAAGAGGCGGGCGTGGATGCGATGCTGACCCTCGATCTGCCACCCGAGGAGGCGGGAGAGCTTTCGGCTTTGGCCCGCGAGGCGGGGTTGCAGACGGTCTTCATTGTCGCACCGACCACACCCGATGCGCGCATCCCGATCATCACGGCGGCGGCGACGGGCTTTATCTACTATGTCTCCCGCGAAGGGGTCACCGGGGTGCGAGATTCGGTGGCCGTGAACATTCCCGAGGCCGTGGCGAGGATCAAGGCCCGGACCACGTTGCCCGTGGTGGTGGGATTCGGCATTTCCAAGCGTGAGCACGTGCGCAGCGTGGCGGCGCATGCCGATGGAGTGGTCGTGGGATCGGCGTTGGTGAACTGCATCCGGGACAATCTGGGCGACGCCCGCGCCATCGTGGAGCGCCTGGGAGCGGTGACCGCTGATCTGGTCGAGGGACTGAAGCGGGCCTGAGCACGGAAGGCCGGTGCCACGATGCGCGACCCCCAGGGAATGGTCTCAGTTCACTCCACCATGGAAAAGCGCCAGCTTCTGCTTATCGATGATGATCGCCTGCAGTTTCGTATCACCCAGTCGCTGGTGCGCGGGTTTCGACCGCCGTACGAGCTCGACTGGGCATCGACTTATGAGGAAGGCGTGGAGCGCCTGCTCAGCCGGCCTTATGCGGCGTGCCTGCTCGATTTTCAGCTCGGCCCTCGGGACGGTCTGGAACTGATCCGAGAGGTGAAGGAGAAGGACTGTCATACGCCCATCATCTTCCTCACTTCGGAGTCATCGGAGACTGTGGACATCCAGGCGATGGAGGCGGGCGCGCTCGACTACCTGATCAAAGGAGAAATCAACTCCGGGGTGCTGGAGCGTTCCCTGCGGTATGCCTTGAAGCTGGGCGAAACGCTGGAACGCCTGCGTCTCCTGGCCACGCGTGATGATCTGTCCGGGCTCATGAATCGAAGGGCCTTTGACACCTGGTTGTCGGATGAAATCGAACGGTGCAGCCGCTTCTCCCACGTCCTGGGACTGGTGCTGGTGGACCTCGACCACTTTAAGTCGATCAACGACCGCTACGGCCATCCCGCCGGCGACGCCGTCATTCGCGAGACGGGACGCCGGATCGGTGCCACGATCCGCACCGTGGACCGCGCGGCGCGTTACGGTGGGGAAGAGATGGCGGTGGTGGTGACTGAAGGCGATGCGATCGGAACGAGGTCCCTGGCCGAACGCCTGGTGGAAGTCGTGGCGACGACCCCCTACGTGCTTCCGGACCAGCAGGAAATCAAGGTCACGCTCAGTGCGGGGGCCGCGTGGTACCCGGAGGATGCGGCGGATCCAGCCGGATTGATCGCGGCGGCGGACCTCGCGCTTTACACGGCCAAGCGGGCGGGTCGGAATCGAGCCATGGCGCATCGTGATGTGGCGGCGGCGCGAATGACCTGAGGCGTGGCCGCGAGGGCCGGCCCTACAATCGGAACTCGGGTTGACGCGTCCGTGGGCCGCCGTCTTCGCCTCAACCGGTGGCGGGAACGAGTACGCGCAGGCTGCGGGACTTGACGTGGACGTCGAGCGTGGCGTCGGTCGTGTGCACCTCGCCGTCCGTGTGAATCGGTCCGGATTGCGGCCGTTCGATCACGAAGTGCGTCCCGCGCATCCGGTGGACCCGCGCACTGCCGCCGATGCGCCCGAGAAACAGCCGAACGGCGAGGGGCAGGGCGCTGAACGGACCGACGCGCCTGATCACCGTCAGGTCCAGCTCCCCGTCGTCGACGCGCGCGCCCGGGGCGATGTAACAATCGTTTCCATACTGATCGGAGTTGGCGACGGCGACGATGAATGCTTCCGTCGTCAGCGCGTCGGCAACGCCGTTGCGGATGGTGCAGATCTGCGGTTTGTATCCGAAAAAGAGCCGGCAGGTGGTGGTGACGTAGGCGGGCAGGCCGCGGCGGGATAACCGGTTGAAGCGCTCGCTGATGTCGGCGTCGAAACCCAGCCCCATGGCGTTGAAGAAGGGGATGCCATTGACCGTGCCCGTATCGATGGCGCGGACCTTGCCTTCGCGCAACGTGCGGAAGGCGCCCGCCCCGGGATTCGGAATGCCGAGGTGCCGCCCGAGCCCGTTGCCCGAGCCGCAAGGGATGAGCCCCAGGGCGGCGGACGAGCCGACCAGCCCGGAGGCGACTTCGTTGAGCGTGCCATCGCCGCCGATGGCGACCACGAGGGTGCAGCCATCGTCCACCGCCGCACGGGCCAGGTCGGTGGCGTGGCGCGGACGTTCCGTGCAGACGACCCGGGCATTCCATCCCTCGGCGCGGATAAACGCCTCGGCCCGTCCCAGTAGGTAGGGATTGCGGGCGTTGTGTCCGGAACGGGGATTAAAAATGAAACGGGCGTGCACCGATTCCCAGACCAAGCACGATTTGGCGGGCGGGGCGAGCGGAGATCGTCGACGCGGGCTGGCCCGGGTCGAGGGAAGGCGGTTCCTCACCCGAGTGTGGCCGCCCTTCGCATTTGTAACATTTGCGTTGAGGCGGTGCCCCGGTTGACTGGAAGGCACGTTATGGCTGGCGTCCTTCACCTTCTGACCGGTCCGACCGCCGTGGGAAAAACCGCGTGGGCGATTCGCTGGGCGCAGGCGCACGACGCCGAAATCGTGTCGTGTGACTCCCTGCTGTTTTATCGAGGCATGGATGTGGGCACGGCCAAACCCACCCGAGAGGAACAGGCGCAGGTTCCGCATCATTTGATCGACGTGTGCGAGGTGCGCCAGCGGGTGACGGTGGTCGACTACGTTGCCTGGGCGCGACAGGCGGTCGAAGCGATCGAGGCGCGGGGACGAGCGGTGCTGGTGGTTGGAGGCAGCGGGTTCTACCTCAAGGGATTTTTCGGTCCGGTCCGCGACGACGTCGAGGTGCCGGACGCGCTCCGACACGAGGTCGAACGGCGGCTGGCCGAAGAGGGCCTGCCGTCGTTGGTGTCCGAGCTGCGACGACTTAATCCGGGGGGACTGGGCACCCTTGACCTCGCCAATCCCCGGCGCGTGGTCCGGGCCCTGGAGCGTTGTCTCGCGTCGGGTCGTACGCTGGCGGACCTGGCCCATGCGTTTTCCCGCCTGCCGGGCCCATTCGACGCGTGGGAGCGTCGCGTGACCTGCCTCGAGAGTGAGCCCGGTTTGTTGCGGCAGCGAGTCGAACAGCGCGTCCGGGCCATGCTGGACGCCGGCCTGGTGGAGGAAGTCGCCCGTTTGCGCGAAGCCGGACTGGAGACCAATCCCAGTGCGGCCGGCGCGATTGGCTACCGCGAGACGCTCGCGGTGTTGCGCGGACAGGCGGATCGCGCGGGACTCGCGGAGGAGATCGTGCGCTCCACGCACGCGCTGATCAAAAAACAGCGCACCTGGTTTCGCACCCAGCTACCGGTTCACCGGACCGTGCGGATCGAGCAGGCCACGGTGGCGTCGCTCTTTTGACCCGCGGAGCCGGCCCCGCGCACCGGTTTGCGATCTCAGCGAAACTCTTCCACCTGAATCTTGTAGCGGGGAAGGGAGGAGCCTTCCAGCCGCTGAAGTTCGGAGAGCGCAACCTGCAGGTTGACCTGCGACTGAAGCTGGCTGACGCGGGCGTTCTCCAAGTCGTCCTGGGCTTCGAGCACGCGGCGGCTTGTGGAGAGACCGGCGTTGAAGCGAGCGCGTTCGAGTTCGTACTGCTTCTGGCTCAGCTCGGTGGCGAGGGCGGAAATGGTCGCGCTCTCGCGATTGGTTTCGACCGCTCGGACAGCGGCGCGCACATCCACCACCAGATCCTGGTCCAACTGCTTCAGACGGGCCTCTTCGCGAGTCACGCTCGTGACCGCCTGCCGGTAGCGGGCCTTTTCTTCCCGGGCTCCCCACGGCACGCGTAGCGCGAAATCAACCTGCCAGGAGTAGCCATCGCCGCTCCAGGTTTCGCTGGCGGCGTCACCCAGCTTGGCTTCGCGACTGTTCAGGCCGAGCGCGGCGCCGACGTCGAGGGTGGGCATCTGATTGCGCTTGGCGTTCCGGGCGTCGATTTCCAACTGGCGAATGGAGGCCGCGGCGGAGGCGAGGGCGGGTTGGTTGTCGCGGGCGAGCTTGTAAGAGTAGTCAAAGGAGACATTGCCGACCGGGGCGTCGGTGAAGCTCACGGTTCCGAGCGGTTGATCGAATTCGAACTGCCCGATCAGCTGGATCAGTGCATCTTCCCGGTCGTTGGCCGCCTGTTCGGCCAGAATGACATTGCGCCGGGCGTTGGCCACGCCGACCTCGGCCTGCAGCACGTCCAGGTTGGTGGCGACCCCGGTTTGCCGGCGCGTACGATTTTCTTCGAGCAGCTGTTGCGCGAGCTGCAGGCTGAGCGTGCGGACGGCGCGTTGTTCACGGGCGAACGCCAAGTTGTAGTAGGCCACTTCGACGGCCCGGACCACGCTGAGCACACTGCCCTTCAGGTCGTAATTGGCGCGATCGACTCCGAGTTCCGCACGACGGATCGCGGAGCGATTGAATTCGCCGCCCGCGCCGCGCAACAGCGGTTGCCGGACCGAGAGGCTGAAGTCCCCATTGTAGGCAGGATTGAGAAACAGGTTGCGCGAGTTGCTCTCGCTGCGGTCCAGGGAGGTGCTCGCGCTGACCGTGGCGCCCGAGGAGATCCGCTGAGAAACCCCGGCGCGCAGGTCCTGACCCTTTTGCCGGAGTCCGGCGGAGGTGACGCCATCGATCGAGCTCACCGCGGCCGGTTGCTGGTTCGTGCTGGCACTTCCGGTGAGTTCCAGGGTGGGGTCGAAATCGGATTCTGCGATGATCACACTGTCCTTGGCCTGAGATGTCGTCAGGCGCTGGATCTGCAGGTCGAAGTTACGATTCAAAGCCCGGGCCACGCATTCCTCCAGCGTCAAGGGCGGCGCCTTGGTCGCGCCCGGGGTCGCCGCTGGTTCGCTCGTTTGGGCCGTGGAAACGGCGGCGAGCAGGACAAAAAGGAAGGCGGCAAAGGCGGAGCGAGGGCAATTCATGCGGCGGAACAGGCGAGGATACGGATGAAACACGGACGCGGAGCAAAAAGTTTCGGATAATCGGGAGTGGGCGACAAGGGAGGAGGTTCGGCGGAGTACGACGCGCCTAAGACCATGACGGAAACGGATGGCGCTAAGTTTCAACCCGGGCGACTCTTTTTACGGCCCCGTTTCGGGCTTGATCACAACGCGTCACGAAAAAGGCCGTGCCTCGTGTGCACGGCCTTGATCTTAAATGGGTTAACGTGAAATCAGGGAGTGGCGGGAGCGGATTTCGCCAATTCCTTCTCCACGAGATCACTCAGGTAGTCGCCGGCGTTGCGCGAGGCGATCAACCGGGAAAGCTGATCCCGGGTTTCGACGAAGCGGGGATTCGACTCGTCGGTCACCGGCAGTTTCTTGTCCGCGACATGCACGATGACGCCCTGGGCGCCCGTCAGAATCATGTCGGACACCGCACCCTTGTCCAAGGACTCCAGCGTTCCTGCAACCGCGCCATCCAAGTCCGCCGGAGGTTCGCGTCGGGTGAAGGCGGGGACGGCCTTGGTCGTGAAGGACAGGGAAGTGGTGGCGCCGGCGGATTCCACGGCCTTTTCGAACGAGTCGCCCGCCTTCAGGCGCGACTCGATGAGCGCCCGGGCGGTCTTGCCCACGTCGACAAAGCGCTTGCGCTTTTCGTTTTCGGTAAAGTCGGCGAGGACCTTCGCCCGAACGTCAGCAAACATGGGCTGCCGCGTGGGCAGCAGTTCTTCCCAGAGCAAGACCACATTGCCGGCGGCCGTGGGCAGTGCGTCGGAAAAGTACCGGTTGGCGTTGAGCTTGAATGCCTCGCTGGCGAGTTCCGGAGAGGCGCCTATCTCGGCGGCCGCCTCGTTGCGACTGAAGGGAGGGACGCTCTTGGCGGTGAGCTGCCGGCCGGCGAGAAAGGTGTCCACATTGGCCTTCGGAACCTTGCCCTCGTAAAGAGCGAGTGTCAGCGCGCTCGCGGCCTTGGCGGACAGCGCCCGGGCCCGTTCCAGCGTCAGAGAAGCTTCGACCTGGGGACGCACGATGGCGTAGTCGGCATCGGAGCCCGTGGTGGACGGGAGTTGAATGGCCGGTTTGCCATCGGCGGACGGCGTGGCGGGTTTGGGGAAACGAGCCGGATTCGCGTCGTAGTAGGCGCGCACGGCCGCTTCATCCACCTTCACCTGATTGACAAAATTCATCGCGGGAAACTCCACGGCGCGGACCCTCACTTGCGGAGGGATTTCGTAGCGGAACGCGTTTTCCTCAAAAAACTTGGAGAGTTCAGCTTCGGTTGCGTTGATGGCCGGGGCGAATTTGGCGTAGTCCGCGGTGGCAATGCTGACGGACCAGGAGGTGTCGGCGCGGGCGAGCTGCTGTTGAACGTCACTCGCCATCACGTAACCCGGACCTGAGAGCAGTTTCTGCACCCGGTCGTAGCGGAAGTCATCGGCGAGCACACGTGCGACGTCGGCCTCGGTCAGCGAGGTGTCGAGTTTGAGACTGTCGCGAAACTGGGCGTACCGGGTGGCATCGAATTTGCCATCCGGCCCGGCGAAAGCACGGAGCGTCTTGACGAAATCGGTCATTTCCACGCCGGAAGGACCCGGTACCCGCAGTTCATTGGCGAGGTACAGCGCAGCGTGGCGCTGCAGCCCGTAGTTCTGCATCTGCGACTCGTTCAGAGCCATATAGCCCACCTGGAGGTTCACGCTGATGGAGGCGTCGCGAAACACCCGGGCGTTGTCTTCCTTGCTGCCCAGATTCAGTCCGAAGAACGGACGGTTCAACGCCTTGTTTCCGGCGTTGCCGAGACCCGGGGAGGCGCCGATCGTGAAAACGAAGGAAATGATCACGAGCACCAGCAGCACCAGGAAGATGATGCGGAAGTGCTGCTGAAAGGTTTTCTGGATCCAGGAGATCATGGAGTAAAGCGGACGACGGTACGTTGGCCCGGATGGGTGTCAATCGCGCTCCGCGCGTGTTCCCGGATGGTGGAGCCAGGGAGCCCCGACCAGGGGAGAAGGGTCAGGCCGGATTGGGCCGGGGCTCAGGGATGCGAGGAGTCGGACTGGACGAAGGGTGTTCGAACGGGTGTTCGATGAACAGCTGATCGAGCGGCCGCGAAAACTGCTCGTCCTGCAGAGCGCCGTCGATCGTCTGGTCGTAAATTTGCAGAATCGGGTCGAGGTGCGTCAATGAGACGGCGGCGGACGGGTCGCCCAAGTCATCGTCGCGCCGCTTGAACTCCCGAAGTGTGATCCGATTGAGCGAGCGGGCGGGTTGAAACCGGAAATCCGTCATTGCCTCGCCATCCTGGGACGGGATCGGCGTCACCAGCTGCATCTTGATCAGTCGATTGATGCACTCGTTCAGGATCTGGGTCGGGACCTTCAGGGACTCGCTCAATTGAGGAGCGGTGCACGCGGGCAGACAGGCATCGAAGCGACGCCCGATCGCGAGCAGCACGACCAACGTCAACCGCTCCCGCAGTGACTCGGACAGGCTGTTCCACGCCGCCTGACTGTTGCGGAAGTGTACGTTCTGAGCCGCGTAACTCACAGTCCCGCCGAGCAGGACAAAGAACCAGAACACGTAGAGGCCCAGCATGAGGACCAGCCCGATGCCCAGTGAACCGTACAGACTCCGGGCTTCGAGCACCCGTTTGAGGTAGAGGAAGGCGAGGAAGTTGTTCAGCAGGATGAGCAGGACCACCACGACCGCTCCGATGAACGCCGCCCGCCATTGCACCCGCGTGTTGGGGATCGCGCGATAGAACACCGTCAGCATGGCCGTGAACAACAGGGCGGAACCCAGTGGGAGCAGCAGCTTCAGCAGGTTGAGGACCTTGTCCCCATACGGGATTCGCTCGGCGAAGGCGTTGAGGAACGCGCCCGCGGACAAGCCGGTGGCCGCACCGAAAAAGAGCACCGCCCCCAAGGTCAGGATCGTCCAGTAGAAGACCAGACGCATCAACCAGGACCGTCCCCGTCGCACGCCCCAGATTTCATTGAAGACCGTTTCGACCGACGTGAACATCTGGAGCACGACGACGATCAAGCCGAGAACGCCAAAAACGCCGAGGGCGCCGTTGCGCGAGCCGGCGATCAAGCCGTTGATGATTTCGACAACCTCCGGATTGATTTTGGCGGCCGGGGCATCGGGAGTGCCGGCTTTTCCGCTCTGCTGGGCCGCCTCGGCCGCCTTCATGCGTTCGTATTGGGCGAGCTGTGGGGCGACGTAGCTGATCAACCGATTCACCGTATTGGCCGCGAAATTCGGATCGGACTTGTCGAGGGCGAACCCGGCGACCAGCACCGCGATGGAAATCAGCGGACCCAGCCCCAGCAAGGAACTGAAGCTCAGCGCCGCGGCCCGGCTGGCGGCCTTGGTTTCAATCAAACCGGAGACCGTGATGGAGATGACCCGGATGACCGCGTAGGCGCGACCGCGGAAGGAGACATCCTTCAGGTACTGCGACTGCCAGATCTTGACCTGCAGGAAGTAGCAGAGCGTGCCCCACCGTGTGGCCAAGGACTGCATCGGGACCAACGCCTAGGCCAACATGTAGTACGCGAATCCGGCGGCTCCGGAAAATCCGACGGCGACGGCGACGGCGAGCGGCAGATAGGAAATGAAGATGGTGCAGAAGTAGATTCCGGCCGAGGCCAGACCCACGGCGATGATCGGCACCGTCTCCCCCTGGGACCAGAAGACAAAGCCGAGGAAGCCCAGCCCAAGGATCGCGCGGAAGCGAACGAATGGATACACGGTGACCATCTGCAGCCCGAGCAGCAGGGCGAGCACCAGATCGAGGGCTCCCAGCAGCGCGAACGGATGGGTGAAAAACTTCGGGTAATTCTTTTCGATCAGGAAATCCACCGCCGGAGGTGCCAGGACCAGCGAGGCGCAGCTGGCGAGCAACAGAAGAATGACGGCCCACAGGCCGATGCGGGCGGCCCGCAGCTGCATGACCATCGGATCCGCTTTGTCGGCGGTGTCGTGGGTCTTGCCTTCCGCGGCAGCCAGCATGTCGTTGACGGTGATGGCGCTGCTCGCCTTGTCCGCGGCGGCCGGATTCTTTGCGACCTCCCGCGCCTTCACCTTCAGGCGCTTTTTGTCGGGAAAGAGGGAAGCCTTGACCTCGGGATTGGAGTCGATGGCCGCCCATTGCTCCGTGGTCGCCTCGTAGTAGAGCGTTTCGGGGGTGACTTGCCCGGCCTCCGCCAACGTAATGAGTTGTTCCAGCGTGAACGGTCCGCGGGCGTCGGTTTCAGTTGCGGCGCGGATGTAAAACTCCTGCGTGGCCATGGTTCGGTCAGAGCGTGTTTGAACGCGGGCGCAGCGGCAAGGTTGTTTTGGATCCGTTGTTTCCAGCGACCGCGGCTACATGCGCTGAAGGGTGCGCAGGCCCAGCAAGGAAAGACCCGATTCCAACACCAGCAGGGTGCGAGCGCACAGGAGCAGACGGCGCGCGCGCACTGGCTCGGCGTCGACCAAGACCTTGTCGGCGGCGTAGAACGCGCTGTAGGCTCCCGCCAGTTCGTACAGGTAGGTGCAAAGGAAATGCGGACGCAGCTGCTGGGTGGTGAGCTCCAAGGTGCTGGCGAATCCGACGAGCTTGCGCGCGAGCGCCAGTTCGGTCTCCGTTTCCGGAGGGGTGGCGTTGGCAAACAACGCTTCGGTCGGACCCTCGATGCCTTGTTTGCGGAAGATCGAGTGGATGCGGGCCACCGCGTAGAGCAGGTAGGGGGCGGTATTGCCTTCGAGCGAGAGGATCTTCTCCCAAGCGAAAACGTAGTCGCTGCTCCGATTCTGCGAGAGATCCGCATACCGGACCGCCCCGATGCCGACGGCGGCGGCGATGTCCTTGCGTTCGGCCTCCGACAGTTCGGGGGACTTTTCGTTCACGAGCGTCAACGCCCGATCCTCGGCCTCCGCGAGCAGTGCCTTGAGCCGGATCGGATCCCCAGAGCGCGTCTTGATCGCCTTGCCGTCCTCTCCAAGGATGGAGCCGAAGGATACGTGTTCGAAGCGGGGCAGGCGTCGCTGGGTCATCCCGAACCATTTCTGGGTGGTGAGCCAAAGTTGTTCGAAATGATCCGACTGCCGGGCATCGGTCAGAATCACGATGGCGTCCGCCTGGAAGTGCTCCGTCCGGTAGAGCATGGTGGCCAGATCGGTCGAGGCGTAGTTCGCCGCGCCATCGGATTTGCGGATGATGAAGGGCTGGGTCTTGAACCGCGGATGTTCGGGGTGAAAAACGACCAGGGCGCCTTCTGAAATCTCGGCCAGACCGAGTCGGGTCAGCTCTTCGTAGACCGGGTTGAGACGGTCGTTGTAGAAGCTTTCGCCCAATTGGTGGTCAAAGTGAATGTCGAGTTTGCGGTAAATCTCGGTGAAGGCGCCGGAGCTGATCGCGTTGATGCGCTGCCACAGCTCCAGGTTCTCCCGATCCCCGGCCTGCAGCTTGACCAGTTCGGCTCGCGCGGCCTCCAGCACCGCCGGGTCCGCTTTTGTCGCCGCATCGGCCGCCTTGTACAGCCGTTCGAGCTCCTCAAGCGGATCGGTGGCCAGGGCCTCGTCATTGCGCAGGTGTTTGTAGCCCCAGATCAGCTTGCCGAACTGCGTGCCCCAGTCGCCAATATGGTTGTCACGCACGACCGAGGCGCCGCAAAAGGCCAGCATTCGGCAAATGGCCTCACCAATCACCATGCCGCGGATGTGGCCTACGTGCAGTTGTTTGGCGGTATTGGGTGAGCTGAAGTCAACGACATAGCGCTGTCCCTGATGGAGGGCGGACGCGCCGCTGCGCAGCATTTCAACGGTGCCGTAACGCCCCAACCACTGGAGCAGCACGTCGGGTTTGAGGCGGAAATTAATAAACCCCGGACCCGCGATCGAAAGGTCGCAGAGGCCCTCCATGGAGGGGGCCAAGGCCGCGACCAGTTGCTCCGCCACCGCGCGGGGATTGAGTTTGCGCGCCTTGGCATAGCCAAGCACACCATTGGCTTGGAAATCTCCGTGCCGAGGGTCGGCCGTGCGGATTTCTGCCGAGAACCCGGCGGGATCGAAGCCCGCCTGCAAGGCGGCTGAGGTCACCGCCCGGTTCAGGTCGGCAGCGATCTGGAAGGAGACATGCATGGCAACAGCACAGTCGCCCGCGCCCGGTCCGGCAAGTGAGATCTCGGTGGCCCTCCACGGGCGGGAGTGACAAAACGTCCCGCTTCCGGGCCACTTCAGGCTCGACAAAACAAGCACGGTGGGTTTGCTCGTAAACTTTTCCGGCCCACGGGCCGCGACGAGTTATTCACACTGTACAATGACGAAACGCAACATTCCTCCTCGGAGGTTTATCAAGCCTACCTTTGAGTTTCTCATCGAAAAGAAGCGCGATGGCGGCGAGTTTAACAAAGACGAAATCCGATACATCGTCGATAGCACCTTGGATGGAGAGATGCCCAAGCATCAACTGGCCGCATTGGCCATGGCCATTTACTTCCAAGGCATGTCGGCGCAGGAGACGGCTGACCTGACCGAGGAGATGATGCTTTCGGGAGAGGTGATTGACCTTTCGGGCATTGCGAAGCCGAAAATCGACAAGTTTGCGACAGGTGGCATTGGCGACAAGACGGCCTTGGTTCTGGTTCCGCTGGCCATGGCGGCCGGGGTGGTCGTGCCGATGATGTGCAGCGTTGAGCATGATTACGTGATCAATACGTTGGACAAGCTGGCCTCCATTCCTGGATTCAAGGGCAACCTGACCAACGAGCAGTTTGTCAGTCAGCTGGCGCGCATCAACGGGGCTATCATCGCCCAGTCCAAGGAGCTCGCTCCGGCCGACGCGAAGCTCTACGAGCTGCGCAAGGAAACCGGCACCATTCCCAGCCTTCCCCTCATCACGGGATCCGTCCTTTCGAAGAAGCTCGCCGAGGGATCGGAAGGCCTGGTCATCGACGTCAAGTGGGGCAACGGTTCGTTCATCAAGGACCTGGAGCAGGCCAAACAACTGGCGCGTTCCATGACCCGGGTGGGCCGTTCGATGAAGCGACGCTGCGTGGCGTTGGTCACGGACATGAATCAGCCGCTCGGCGATACCGTCGGCACGGCTCTCGAGGTCAAGGAAGCCATCCAACTGCTCAAGGGTGGTGGCCCCGAGGACATCAAGGAATTGGTGCTCAAGCTCGGCATGGAGATCGTGCGTCTCGCCGGTGTGGCGGGCTCGACCCTGTCGGCCAAGCAGACCGTGGAACGCCATTTGACAGATGGTTCGGCGCTCGAAAAATTGAAGGAACTGGTCAAGGCGCAGGGTGGTGACACCAGCTACATTGACCACCCGGAGAAATTCCCGCAGGCCAAACACATCCGCAAGCTCCCGGCACCGAAACGTGGATACGTACACACGATCAATGCCGCGATGATTGCGCACGGCGTGCACCTGCTGGGTGCGGGCCATGCGCATGAGGGCGACAAGATCGACTATTCGGTCGGTGTCTCGGAAATCCGCAAGGTGGGCACCCAGGTCAAGCAGGGCGAACCGCTGATGATGATTCACTACAACGATGAATCGAAGCTGGAGCAGGCTCTGAATTACTTCAAGGACGCCTACCGGCTGGCCCCGAAGCGCCCGACGCCTCCGCCGTTGGTGGTCGAGCGGGTGGCCTGAGTCACCGTCTCGCTGGTCCGACCCGCGACGCACCCTCCGCTTTCAGCCGGCCCTTCAGGGCCGGCTTTTTTTTGTGGCCACCATCGGCTCCGCCGACGGTGGCCACAAAAAACCCGCGGCGTTGGCCGCGGGTTCGTTTCGAAGGTTTGACCTGCTCGTTCAGGCGCGGCCCAGGTAGGTGCCGTCGATCGTGCTGACGCGGACCAACTCACCTTCCTTGATGAACAGGGGAACGTGAATGACCAGGCCCGTCTCGAGCACGGCGGGTTTCTGCACATTGCTCGCCGTGTCGCCTTTCACGCCGTCCGCGCTCTCGGTGATTTTCAAGGTGACCGTGGAGGGAAGGTCGACGGAGAGGGCTTTTTCGTCGACGAAAAGAACGTCGACCTTACCGCCCGGCGTGAGGTAGTTCTTCACTTCGCCCAGCGTCTCCGAGCTCAGTTCAATTTGATCAAAGGTCTCGGGGTCGATGAAGGCGAAGGTACCGCGATCCGCATAGCTGAACTCCAGCGTACGACGATCGGTGGGGAGCACTTCAATCGCTTCCGTGGAGGCGAAGCGTTGGTCCAAAGCCTTCCCATACCGCAGATTGCGCATCTTGATCTGCACAAAGGCCCGAAGGTTCCCCGGGGTCCGGTGCTGGGTTTCCATGACGAGGTGGGGTTCGCCATTGAATTTGATGACTTGGCCTTTTCGGATGTCGTTGGCTGCGGGCATGGTCGAAGAGTGACGAGTTCGAGAGCGGTAAAAGGGAGGGGAATAATCAGCTGGGGCGGGGTGTGTCAAGAAATCGACCACACGAGGCCGTCACAGCTTCTTCAATTTTTCGTCGCACAAAAGTTGAAGATCGGCGCATCCGTGACTTCGTTGGTCGTCAAGCGCAACAGCGTAACGTTTGTACTGATAAAGTTACGGATGCGTTACCAACCCACCAACCCATAAGTACACAGACCCAAACCATGAATCGAAAACTACACTCAGGCGTTCGACGGTGTCTGCGGGGCATGTTCCCCGGAGCCCTCGCGACGTTGGTCGTGACCAGCGGTGTCAGCGGTCAGACTGCGGCACCTGCTCCTCAGATTAAGGAAGAGGTCACGCAATTGGAGAAGTTCGTTGTCACCGGTTCGAACATCCCGACGGCCTCCGACGCGGTCGCCGTGCCTGTGACCGTCATCGGCCAGACTCAGATCGACAAGACCGGCATTAACGCGAACTTGCTGGAGGTCATCCGCAAGCGTCTGCCGTTCTTCGCCGGCAATGGAAACCTCGGCAATACCAATGCCAATGTCGGTGGCAATTCCACGTTGGGTGGATCCCAAGGATCCCTCCGCAACCTCGATACGCTCGTCTTGATCAACGGGCGTCGTGTCGCCACGAGCGGTGCGAACGGCCGCGGTGGTCGTAACTTCGTCGATCTCAACCTCATCCCGGTCGCGGCGATCGAGCGCCTCGAAGTGCTGACGGACGGTGCCTCCGCCATTTACGGTTCGGATGCGGTGGGCGGCGTGATCAACATCATTCTGCGCAAGAACATGAACGGGGGCGAGGCGGGCTTCCGCTATGGCGTCGCCAAGGGAGGGTACTCCGAGCAATCCGGCTATGCCTTGGTCGGAGCCAACAACGATCGGGTCAGCGCGACCGTATCCGCCACCTGGTCCAAAACGGAACCGTTGCTCCAGAAGGATCGGAGCTTCTCGGGACGGATCATTGGGCGCACCGCCGGTATTTCCGGCGCGGTGGGGCAGGGCACTGCGTTTCCGACGCACTTTCTAGCCACCGGCGTGAATGCTCCCCGGGAGCGTGTGCCGACCGGTACCGCGGCCACCCGCAGCACGCTGGCCGAGCTGGTCACCGCGGGCGTGTATGCGCCGGCGACCTTCCAATCGGTGGCTGACTCGTTCGATATCGCACCCTATGCGACGCTGATCCTCGACCAGGAGCAGAGTTCGGCGGTGGCGAACTTCAACTTCGAGCTGACGCCGGAAATCGAGCTCTTCTCTGATTTGATGTATGCGAATACGCGCAGCGCGTCCCAACTCGCGGCCCAGCCGGCCACGGGGTTGACGGTGCCCGCGGGCTCGCCCTTCAATCCGCTGACGGTCGCCATGACCCAGGTGGCGGCGCGGTTCGTCGACAATCCGCGTGGATTCTTCAATGACGCGGACTTCATCCGGGCCACGGTGGGAGCTCGCGGCAAGATCGGTGACAAGTGGAACTGGGAAGGTGCCTATGTGTACAACGAGAGTTCCGTTGAAGTGCGCACCCAGAATGTGCTCTACGCCCCCAATCTGACGCGGGCCATCGCGGGCGGTTACGACGCCGCGGGTAACGTGGTGGCCGGCGGTGCCTACAGCCGCGTCATCACCGGTTTCAGCGAGTCGTCGACCAACTTTGTCGTTCAGCCGGCCCTCGATGTGCTGGCGCGCGGCTCGGGCATCAACCCGGCCTCGCTCGCCAACATCCTTGGCACCTCGGTCGGTAACTTCGCGAATGAACTGAAGGCGATCGACTTCAAGGTCGCGGGCACGCCTTACACCCTGCCTTCGGGCGACATCGGAATCGCGCTCGGCGCGGGCGTAGTGAACGAGAATCTCTCGGGTATTCCGGACGAGAACTCCCGTAACACCGGTCCCACCCGTCAGCGTTGGTCCGGGGCCACGTTCTTTGATCCCTTTTCCAAGAAGCGTGAGGTCAAGAGCTACTTCGGCGAAGTCCGGGTGCCGCTCACGGGCAACGATTGGAATCTGCCGGGCGTGAATCGCCTCGATTTGACCGCCGCGTTTCGTTGGGACGACTACAACGACGCCGGTAAGTCCGATGTGCCGAAGTACGGTCTGGCGTGGCGTCCGTTTGATGAGCAGCTGACCATCCGCTACACGTACTCCGAGTCCTTTTCGGCTCCGACCTTGTTCGCCCTTTCGGGTCCCACGACCCAAGGCTTCACGGCGACCAATGTCATTCCGAACGTGTTTGGCGTCAACGGCCAGGCCCAGAGTCGCGGTGGTTCCAATCCGAACCTGCGTCCCTCCACGGCTGAAACCAACTACTTCGGCTTTGTCGTGTCGCCCCGAGCCATCAAGGGGCTGACGGTGACGGTTGATTACGTCGACATCGACCAGGTGGACCTCGTCGGTGGCATCGGTGTGGCGACCATCCTGCAGAGCGTCGAGCAGCAAGGACCGGCTTCGCCCTATGCCGCGCAGGCGGGCTTCGGCAATTTCCCGGGAGAGTCTGGTTACCGGGCAGTCACGCGCGCGGGTGAACTGGGTGACTTCCTGCGCGCCGGCAATTCGGCCAACGCGATCTATCTGTTCGACGGCAACGTGAACATCGCCGGCCAGAAGGTTCGGGCACTCGACGTCAACGTCGAGTACAGCATGAAGACGGAGAGCATGGGCAAGTTCGACTTCTCGACGACCGGTACGTTCTTCCTCGACTACCAGTTCCAGGCCCTGCCGTCGCAACGCTACTATGAGTACGCGGGCCACACCACCAACGGTGGTACGGGTTCGCAGGGTACGTTGCCCGGATACCGCTTCTACTCGTCGGTCCAGTGGGACATGGGTGATTGGTCCGCACTGCTCGGCAACACCTACATTCCCGAGGTGACCGACATTGGCACGGGCGGCATTGGCTTTGCCACCAGCACCACGCTGACGCGCCGCGCGGTGGATGCCTACATCGACTGGGATCTGCAGCTCAGCTACCGGGTCAAGTCCAAGTCCAGTGGCAGCGCTCTGCGGTGGTTGGATGGCATGGTCCTGACCGCGGGGGTCAACAACCTGCTCGATGAAGGTCCGCCCCTGGCTCCCCAGGCGTGGAACGAGTCCAACGTCGACATCTCCACGTATGGCGTGGTGGGTCGCCTGGTCTTCATCAAGGCCGGCATGAAGTTCTAAGCCCCAGGGATATCGCCGTCCCTTCGGTGGTCCCTTCCCGCCGCAGCCCGCAAGGGCTGCGGCTTTTTCGTCGCCGGATCGCCGAAACCCGGTCTTGCCGAACGTCCTCGGCTTCACTTGCCTCCGCGCTTGCCCTTTGCCGTCGTCTTCCGACACTGCTGAGGATTTTCCGTCATGAAACAACGCACGCTGGCGCGCGCCGTCTCCATCAAAGGCACCGGGTTGCACACGGGAAATCCCGTGCAACTGACCTTCAAACCCGCGCCGGCCAATCATGGTTTGGTCTTCAAGCGCATGGACCTGCACGGTCAGCCGGAGATCAAGCCTCGCATTGAACTGGTGGGCGATTTGGTCCGGAACACCACGGTGCAGGAGGGGCATGCCAAGGTACACCTGGTGGAGCATGTGTTGAGCGCGCTCGCGGGGTGTGGCATCGACAATGTGATGATCGAAATGGATTCGTCGGAGCCGCCCATCATGGACGGATCGGCTCGTCCGTTCGTCACCATGATCCTGGAAGGCGAGCCGGTGGAGCAGGACAAGGAGCGGGTCTATTTTGAGTTGGATGGTCCGGTGTCGGTCATGAAGGGGAATCGTTCGATCATCGCGCTGCCGTACGACGGCCTGAAGATCACGTGCACCTCCACGGATGACCGGGGCTACCACACCCAGCACCTTTCCATCGCGGTGGATCCGGAAACCTACATCAGTCAGCTCGCCGCCGCCCGGACGTTCACCATCTACGAGGACATCGAGGAGTTGCTCAAGCTGGGCAAGATCCGGGGTGGCAGTCTCGATGCCGCGATCGTGATCAAGGGCGGCAACATCCTGTCGAAGGAGCCGCTGCGGTTTAAGGACGAGTTTGTGCGTCACAAGATTCTCGATATCATCGGGGACATTGTGCTGCTCGGTGTGCCCCTGAAGGCCCACATCGTGGCGACCTGCCCGGGCCATCAGCTGAACGCGGAAATCACCCGCGTGCTCTTTGATCGCCGGCAGGAATTGCTGAAATCGCCGGCCAAGAAGAAGTCGACCGAGGCCAAGACCATGGTTCTGGCCCATGAGACCTCGCTCGACATCCGGCGCATCCTCGAGACGCTGCCGCACCGCTATCCGTTCGTGATGATCGACCGGATCACCGAGTTCAAAGGCGAGGACGAGCTGACCGCGATCAAGAACGTCACGATCAACGAACCGTACTTTCAAGGCCACTTCCCGGGCAATCCGGTGATGCCGGGTGTGCTGCAGCTTGAGTGCATGGCCCAGGCGGCCGGCGTGCTCATGCTGCGTCGCGGTTCGGTCGAGGGGAAGACCTCCCTTTTTATGAGTGCGGACAAGGTCAAGTTTCGCAAACCCGTGCGACCTGGGGATCGACTGGTGGTCTCGGCCAAGCTGACGAAGACGCGGGGCACCAAACTCGCCTCCGCCGAGGTGGTGTGCACCGTGGACGGAGCGGTCGTTTCCTCGGCCGAGCTCATGTTCGCGATCGTGGACGAGGCGGAGGTCACCTGATCCCATGGCCACCCGGATCCATCCCAGCGCCATCGTCGAGCCCGGCGCCCAGTTGGGGGTCGATGTGGACATTGGACCGTTCGTCTACGTGGGCCCGGAGGTGACGCTGGGCGATCGCACCCGCCTGCACCACCACTGTGCGGTGGAGGGGTGGACGGTCCTGGGGCCCGATTGCGAGGTGTTTCCGCACGCGAACGTCGGGGCGAAGACGCAGGATCTGAAGTACAAGGGAGGCCGCCCGGGCGTAAAGATTGGGGCGCACAATGTGTTCCGTGAATACGTGACGGTGCATGCGGCGACGGCGGATGGCGATGTCACCGTCATCGGCAGCCACAACACCCTGCTGGCCTACTGCCACGTGGCCCACGATTGCGTGCTGGGCGACCACATCGTGATGAGCAATTCGATCCTGCTCGCGGGGCATGTCACCGTGGAGGATCATGTCACCATCGGCGGCGCCGCCGGCGTGCATCAATTCTGCCGGATCGGTGCGTACGCGATGGTCAGTGCCTTCGCCAAGGTCGTGCAGGATGTGGCGCCGTTCTTCATTGCGGACGGTCAGCCGGCCGTGATCCGTTCCATCAACAAGGTGGGGCTAGAACGGAAAGGGTTTTCCCCGGAGCAAATGGAGCGGGTGAAGCAGGTGTACCGCATCCTATTCCGCGATGGGTTGAACCGCAGTCAGGCCATGGAGAAAATCGCGCAGCACCCCGCGGCCTCCTCGCCGGAGTTTCAGCGCATCGTGACCTTCGCCGCGCAGAGCGAGCGAGGGCTGGCTCCGGGCAACGTGGTGTGACGCGGTCGCGTCGTCAGGTCGGCTTCTTCTTGTACACCGTCGCCGGGTCGAAGAGCCGCTCGGCGGTGTATTCGAGCGCGAAGCCCGCGCCTCTGGCCGCGGCCGGCAGATCGGCGAGGCGCCGGTAGAAGCAGCTCTTGTAACCGTTGTGGCAGGACGCATTGGCCGAACCGGTCTGCTCGACCTTGATCAAGAGCACGTCCTGGTCGCAATCGGTGCGAAGTTCGCGCACCCACTGGATGTTGCCGGATTCCTCACCCTTGACCCACAGCTTGCCCCGCGAGCGGCTCCAGTAGGTGGCTTTGCCGGTGCGCAGGGTGTGTGCGAGCGAGTCGGCATTCATGAAGGCAAACATCAGGACCTCGCCGCTGGCGACGTCCTGGGTGATGCAGGGAATAAGTCCGTCGGATCCGAACTTGGGCTGCAGCTGGGTGCCAAGTTCAATCTCGGCGGTGGTGGTGCGGGCGGGAAAAGTCATGGGAAGAGAGAAGAAGACGGGAAAGGGAGGAGACCGGAGCGGACGGACGCGAGCGACCGTCCTATCGATGTCGGTCGGCCAGTTCGCGCAGGTAGTCGTAGCTGTAGATTCCCGTTCGATGACCATCACTGAAATCGAAGCGGATCGCGTAGTTGCCGACCCGCTCCCAGCCCACGACCGTCACGCCGTCAAACGTGCGCGGTCCATTGCCTCCGTACTGCTGGCCGAAGATGTCGCGTTCACCCCGGGTTTCGGCGCTGGGGGAGGCGGCGCGCAGGAGGTCGCCGGCGAAAAAGGTCTCCGCGCCATCGCTCCAGCGCAGGGCGATTTCGGTTCCAATCAACTGTACATCAATCGGCGTGTGCATCGGACGGTCTGACAGAAAAACGGGGGACAAGCCGGCTGCCGAGTAAATTCATGGGCGGGTGCACCCCGGGGAGTCCGTGGCCGTGGATGCTGGAAGGAGTTGCGTTCCGGCGGCGCAGAGGGTGCGCTGGCCGCATCCGGACGCATGCAAAACCGCTTTTACTCCGAATTTGACACCGCCACGTGGGGCGCCGAACGCCGGCCCGACTACCGCACCCTGTTCCAAATCGACCGCGACCGGATCATTCATGCCCAGGGCTTTCGCAAGCTTCAGTCCAAGACGCAGGTCTTCCTGTCGGGAGAATATGACTTCTATCGGACGCGGCTGACGCACTCGATGGAGGTGGCGCAGATCGGACGTTCGATTTGCAATTTTCTGCGGAGTCGCGGCGATCCGCTCGGTGATGACTTTTACATCGATTCCGACCTGGTGGAGGCGGTTTGCCTCGCCCATGACCTGGGCCATCCCCCTTTTGGACATTCGGGCGAACGCACCCTGCAGGAGTTGATGATGCCCTGGGGCGGTTTTGAAGGCAACGCGCAGACGCTGCACCTGCTGACCGAGACGCTCTATCACGACGAGACCGGGGTGCGAGGCATGCAACCCACGCGGGCCTTGATGGATGGCGTGCTGAAATACAAGAAGCTCTTCCGGGAGTTTCCCGCGCCGCCCAGCAACCACTTCCTCTACAATCCACAGGAACGGTACCGGTCGTATGTTTTTGGAGACACCTTGATTCCGGGCGCCCTGCACGAAGCGGAACGGTTGAATGCGTTCAAGAGCGTGGAGTGCCAGATCATGGACTGGGCCGATGACGCGGCGTATTCGCTCAACGACATCGTCGATGGCGTCCGCGCCGGCTTCCTGACCGTCGAGCGCATCGAGCACTGGGCATCTGGAGCGGGCGTGAACGCGGAGAGCCAGGCCTGGCTCGACGCCCTGATCGCGGGCATCCGGTCGGACCGGCTTGAATCCGTGTTTGCGCAAAAGATCGGACATTTCATTACCTCGTGCCGCCTGCGTTCGCGGCAGACGTTCATGGGCGCGCAGACCTGCCGTTACCAATTTGAACTGGTGGTGGCGCCGGGAGCGGAGCGGGAGGCGGCCTTCTACAAGCGGCTGGCCAACGACGTCATCTTCGAAAGCCCCCAGCTGCAGCAGATGGAGCACAAGGCGCGCAAAGTCTTGTTCGACCTCTGGGAATCCACCTGGCGCAACTATGTGGAGCGCGGTTCCCGGGTGATCCGCATCCTGCCTCCTCGGGTCGGGCGTCTGGTGGAACAGGCACCAACCCCGGCCGATCAGGCACGACAGATCTGCGACTGGCTCGCCGGATTGACCGACGGCATGATTGTCAGAACCTACCGCCGGTTGTTCGATCCGGAATTTGGCAGCATTCGCGACTTGAGCTGAGGGCCCGGCAGAAAAGGGCCGTCACGCCGACGCCGGAGCATTCGGGGAGGGCGCGTCGGCGGGCCGGGCGGCGAGGTGCCCGTCGCTCACGGCCTGCGCAATCATCGCGGCCGCATACTCCCACAGGGCGGTGGATCCCTCGGCGATGTGCCGATTGCGCGCGACCACCCGATCGTGCGTGATCCCATGACGTTTCCAGGCCGAACCCGCGGTGTGGACATTGAGAAGCATGGGCTGAAAGCGGTCCACGGCCGTGGCAAACTTGGCCTCGTCGGTGGTCTTGGCCTCAAATTCATCCCACAGCGCGCGAAACTCGGCGGCTTGGTCCTTGGGCAGAAGTCCGAAAATGCGGTTCGCCGCGCGCGCCTCCCGCTCGTGCTGATCGGCCATCGCGGCCGTGTCGTAGGCAAAGGTGTCACCGGCGTCGATTTCCACCAAGTCATGCAGAATCAGCATCTTGAGAACCTTCAGAATGTTGAGCGACGGTACATTGGCGTGTTCGGCCAGAACAATGACCAGCAGGCACAGATGCCAGGAGTGCTCGGCGTCGTTTTCCGGCCGGCCGCTGTGGATGAGCACGGTCTGGCGGAAAATGTCCTTCAGTTTGTCGACCTCGAGGATGAATTGAATCTGCTGGGCGAGGCGGGTGGCGGGCATGCGGGAAGCGTGGACGGGCAAGCCGGGACCTGGCGAGAGCGGGATGCCTGTCTCTCGTAAGGGCAATTTGTTGTCTTTAGTGTGGGTGTGCCGGTGTGTTGCCGACGGACCTGTCGAACGTTTTCCTTGCTAGCGATCGGTTCGAAACGTTTCGTTTGGCGGCTTTGCCCGCATGAAAATCCTCGTCGCCGACAAGATATCACCCAAGGGAGTTGCCTATCTGCGCCAGCAGCCAGGCTTCGAAGTGGTGGAGGCCTATGGCTCCTCTCCGGAAAAGGTGAAGGAATTGGTGAAGGACGTGCACGCGATCGCGGTGCGGTCGGAAACGAAGATCACGGCGGAGATCATGGCGGCGGCGCCGTTGCTCAAGGTGGTGGGTCGCGCGGGCGTGGGGGTGGACAATGTCGATGTCGATGCCGCCACGGAGCGCGGGATCATCGTGATGAACACGCCGTCGGGCAATACCATCGCCACGGCGGAACTCACCTTCACCCATTTGCTGTGCGGCGCGCGTCCGGTGCCGCAGGCGGCGGCTTCCATGAAGCTGGGGCAGTGGGATCGCAAGAATTTCAATGGCATCGAGCTGTTCAAGAAGACGCTTGGCATTGTCGGTCTCGGTCGCATCGGCGGGGAAGTGGCGCGGCGGGCGCAGGCCTTTGGCATGCGGGTGCTGGCGTTCGATCCCTACCTCGCGCCGAGCCGGGCGAAGGCGATCCAGGTGGAGTCGGTGACGCTGGATGAACTGCTGGCCCAATCCGATTACATCACGGTGCACATGCCGCTGACCGACGATACGCACTACATGATCGACGAGGCGGCCTTCGATAAGGCGAAGAAGGGCCTGCGCATCTTCAATTGTGCCCGCGGCGGGATCATCAAGGAGAGCGCCCTCATCGCCGCGCTCAAGTCCGGCAAAGTCGCCGCGGCCGGATTGGATGTGTTCGAGGACGAACCGCTGGCCAAGGAGAGTGAACTCCGCTCTCTGCCCAATGTGGTGCTGACGCCCCATTTGGGCGCGTCCACCGCCGAGGCGCAGGAGACGGTCGGCATCGAAGTGGCGGAACAGATCACCGACGTGCTGCGGGGCGGCGTGATCCGGAATGCGGTCAACATGCCTTCGATCGATGCGGCGGCGGTCAAGGTGCTCGGACCGTACCTCGACCTCGGGGCCAAGCTGGGCACGCTGGTTCAGCAGATCGCGCCCGCGCAGGTGACGTCACTGAAAATCTCCTACTGGGGAAAAATGGTCGATCTGGACACCAACTCGATCACGCGAGCGGTCCAGCGCGGCTACCTGCGACGGATCAGCGGCGAGAATGTCAATTTCGTCAACGCGCCCGTGGTGCTGGAGCGATTGGGGATCAAGTGCGAGGTCGTCAAGTCGTCCGAGCACGGCGACTACACGGAATTGCTGGCCGTCGAGGCGGTGGCGGTGGACGGCACGACCCGCTGCGCCACGGGCACGCTGTTCACCAAGGCTTCGAAGCCCCGCATTGTGACGCTGAACAATCGCGAGGTGGAGGTGGAGGCGGCGGGCAAGCTGCTCATCGTGGAGAACAAGGATCAGCCGGGCATGATCGGTTATGTCGGCACCTTGTTGGGACGGGACGGAGTCAACATCGCCAACATGTCGCTCAGTCGCCAGGCTCCCGGGCAGACGGCCTTGATTGTCATTAACCTCGACAGCGAGCCGAGCGACGCCGTGCGCCGGGAGTTGAAGAGCAATCCGAACATCACGCTGGCCAAATACGTTGAACTGTGAACCGGCTGAACCGCCACCCTGGCTGCGCAGGACGCCGCGACGATCGGGTCGTTGGGCGGCGGCTTGGTCAATCCAGTCCCTGACCCCATCCATCCCCCGCCATGCATGCCTCCGTGCTACTCTCTGGACTGGTGGGGTACTTTCTGGGCTCGCTTCCCTTCGGGTACTGGGTGGCGCGTTGCCATGGCATCAACATCTTTGAGCATGGGAGCCGGAATCCCGGGGCGACCAATGTGCGTCGGGTGCTGGGCAAGGGTCCCGGCAATCTGGTGTTCTCGCTGGATGCCCTGAAGGGGGCGGTCGCGACTGGTCTGCCGCTCCTTCTCGCCCGGGTGGGTTGGAGCGAGGATCTGGCGTCCCATGCGCTGGCCAGTGCGGTGGCGGGTCTGATTGGTGCGCTGCTGGGTCACAGCTTTTCCTGCTTCACTCGGTTCAAGGGTGGCAAAGGGGTGGCGACGACCGTGGGTGGATTCGCGGTGCTCCTCCCGGCAGCGCTCGCGGTTTCCGCCGTGGTGTGGGCGTTGGTGTTCTTCACCACCCGGTATGTTTCGCTGGCGTCCATGTTGGCGGCGCTGGCGCTGCCGGGCGCGGCCGCGGTGTTTCAGGCGCCTCCGACCCTGATCGGCATGGCGGCCGGCATCGCCTTGTTCGTCATCGTCATGCACCGGAGCAACCTGGTCCGCCTGTTGAATGGAACCGAAAACCGGTTTGCGAAGAAGAAGGTGGAGCCCCGTGCTGGTTGAGTGATTGCGAGTCCCTTCCTTCTCTCCCTGACTTAACTCTCCCATGTCTTCCCGCACCATTCGCATCGGACTCTGTGGCCTCGGCACCGTTGGCCAGGGCGTCTGGAAACACCTTTCCGCCAATCGCTCCGCCCTGGAGGCCCGACTCGGGGTTCGCATCGAGCTGGCCAAGGCCGCGGTGCGGGACCCGCGCAAGGTGCGCACGGTGAACGTGCCGGCGGGCAAACTGGTGGCGGATCCGCTGTCCATCGCGACCGATCCCTCGATCGACATTGTCTGCGAACTGATGGGGGGCACGGGACTGGCCAAGGAGGTCACGCTTGCCGCGCTGAACCGGGGCAAGGTGGTGGTCTCGGCCAACAAGGCGTTGCTGTGCGAACACGGCGCCACGGTCTTCGCGGCCGCACGCAAGGGCGGGGGACATTTCTTTTTCGAAGCCTCGGTCGCCGGCGGCATCCCGATCATCAAGGCGCTGCGCGAGGGACTGGTGGCCAACCGGTTCAAGCTGATCTACGGGATCCTGAATGGCACCTGCAACTACATCCTGACGCGCATGGCGGCGGAGGGGGCGGGCTATCCCCAGATCCTGGCCGATGCGAAGCGCCTGGGTTACGCCGAGGCGGATGAATCGCTCGACGTGGAGGGCTGGGACACGGCGCACAAGGCGGCGATCCTCGCCTACCTCGCGCACGGTGTCTGGGTCAAAACGCCGCAGATGATCGTCGATGGCATCACGCAGATCACGCAGGCGGACCTGAAGTACGCCGCCACCCTCGGTTATGGCATCAAGCTGCTCGCAGTCATCACGCGCGACTTTGAGCGCAACGAGCTGTTTGTCCGGGTTCATCCCACCTTGATCCCGAAGGACCGGGTGCTCGCCAACGTCAACGGGGTCTTCAACGGCATCGCCGTGATGGGCGACGTGGTGGGCACGACGACCTACATCGGGCGGGGCGCGGGGCAGGATGCGACGGCGAGTGCGGTGATCAGCGACATTGCCGATGCGATCGTCCTGCTCAACACCGGCCGCGACGTGACCCCCGTCGCCACCACCGCCGGGGTGGCGGAGCTGCTGTCGGTGCCCGTGCAAGCCGTGCGCCTGTCCCCGCTCGAACGTATCCGTTCCCGCTACTACGTGCGCACCACGGTGAAGGATCGTCCCGGCGTGCTGGCGCAGATCGCCACCGTGATGGCCCGCAACGGGGTCAGCATTGAGAGCGTCATCCAGACCTCCGCCGAGCGTCCGGCGGCGGCGTCGCTGATCCTCACCACCCATGAGAGCGACGAAAAGGCGATGCGGGCCACGCTGGCCGCGTTGGGTCGGCTCAAGAGTGTGGTCGAGAAACCCCTGCTGCTGCGCATCGGCGACTTTTCCGAGTAGACGAGATCCCGAATCCCTGTTCCCGCTCCCGCGGTTTTACTCCCCTAATCCCATGGCCCGTATCGTCCAGAAGTATGGCGGCACCTCAGTTGGTGACGTCGAACGCATCAAGAAAGTCGCCGAGCGCATCAAAGCGGTGCGCGATGAGGGCAACGAACTCGTGATCGTCGTATCGGCGCGCGCCGGTGTGACCAATGAGTTGATTGCGCGGGCGAAAGCGCTGTGCGCCCAGCCGTCCGACCGCGAACTCGACCAGCTCCTCGCAATCGGCGAACAGGAGACCATCGCCCTGACGGCGATGGCCCTGCACGGCGTCGGGGTGGATGCGGTCAGCTACACCGGAGCCCAGGCGGGCATCTTCACGGACGCGGTGCACACGAAGGCGAAAATCAAGACGATCAATGCCAAACCCCTGGAAAAGGACCTCAAGGCGGGCCGTGTCGTGATTGTCGCCGGATTTCAGGGCATCAACGATGACGGCCAGATCACGACCCTCGGCCGCGGCGGTTCCGATCTGACGGCCATCGCGCTCGCCGCGGCGGTCAAGGCGGACAAGTGCGAAATCTATACCGACGTCGATGGTGTCTACACGGCGGATCCGCGCGTGGTGAAGAACGCGCGCAAGCTGCATGAAATTTCCTATGACGAGATGCTCGAACTTGCGTCCAGCGGCAGCAAGGTCATGCAGTCGCGCAGTGTCGAGTTCGCCAAAAAGTACGGCGTCGTCTTCGAAGTCCGCTCCTCCTTTAACCACAACCCAGGAACTACCGTGAAAGAAGAAGTCGAATATATGGAAAAGGTCGTCGTCCGCGGCGTCGCCGTCGACAAGGACCAGGCCAAGGTCATCGTCAGCAACATCCTGGACAAGCCGGGCTCGGCCGCGAAGGTGTTTCGCGCCCTCGCGGACGCGAATGTCCTGGTGGACATGATCGTGCAGAACGTCGGGCGTCATGGGATCGCCAATCTGACGTTCACGGTTCCGCAAACCGACACGGTGAAGGCGCAGAAGGCGCTGGTGCCGGTGTTGGATGAGGTCGGAGGCGGCCAGGTGGCCATCCATGAGCACATCGCCAAACTCTCGGTGGTGGGCGTGGGCATGAAGACCCACAGTGGTGTCGCGGCCTCGCTCTTCCAGGCCCTGGCGGATGCCAACATCAATATCGAGCTCATCAGCACCTCGGAGATCAAGATCTCGGTGGTCATCGACCAGGACCGCGCGGAAGAGGCGGCCCGTGTGGCTCACGCGGCGTTCAGTCTCGATCAGGCCTGATTCACAGGCACCCGGCGGCCCCGCCCCAGCGGGCGGGGCGTCGCCCTGCTTCTTGAACCATGCGCTACGTTTCGACCCGGGGGCTGAGCCCGGCCTTGAGTTTCAGTGACGCGGTGGCCACGGGACTGGCTCCGGACGGAGGTCTTTACCTGCCGGAGACCCTGCCCCGGTTCACGGCGGCGGAGCTGAGTCGCTTCGCCCCGCTCGAGTATTCCGCGCTTTGTTTCGAATTCTTGCGCCGGTTCGCGACCGACGTGCCCGAGGCCGCGCTGCGGGCGATGATTGACCGGAGCTACGCCACGTTCTCGCATCGTGACATTGCTCCGCTGGTGCGTCTGCAGGAGGGGTTGTACGTGCTGGAGCTGTTCCACGGCCCCACGCTCGCCTTCAAGGACTTTGCGCTGCAGTTGCTCGGCAACCTGTACGAGCACCAGTGCCGGGTGCGGGGCGAACGCATCAATGTGCTCGGCGCGACCTCCGGCGACACCGGATCGGCGGCGATCCACGGACTGCTCGGCAAGCCGGGCACGGCCATCTTCATTCTGTATCCAGAGGGCCGTACGTCACCGTTGCAGGAGCGCCAGATGGCCTGCACCGGGGCGGACAACGTCCACGCGCTCGCGATCGAAGGCACCTTCGATGATGCGCAGGCGATCGTGAAAGAGCTGTTTGGCGACCAGGATTTCCGCATCCGCCACCGCCTCTCCGCGGTGAATTCGATCAACCTCGCCCGGGTGCTCGCGCAGTGCGTGTACTACCTGTACGCCTGGCTGCGACTCCCGGAGGGCATCCGGAGCGAGGCGGAGTTTGTGGTGCCCACCGGAAACTTCGGCAATGTGCTGGCCGGTTGGATGCTGCAGCGGATGGGGGTGCCGATGCACGGTTTTCGCGTCGCCACCAATCAGAACGACATTCTCCACCGTCTCTTTACGACCGGGGAGTACCGGGTGGCGGCGGTGTCGCCCTCGCTGGCTCCGTCGATGGACATTCAGATCGCGTCGAATTTCGAGCGCTTTCTCTACTACAGCGTTGGCCAGGACGGGGCACGTGTCCGCACGATCATGGGCCAGTTCAAGGCCTCCGGGTGTTACCGGTTTGAGTCCTGGGATCAATCGACCCTTGCGGCCTCGCGCTGCACCGATGCGGAGATTGCCGGGTTGATCGCACACGTCCATCGCACCTGGGGTTACGTGGCCGATCCGCATACGGCATGTGGCTTCAAGGACCTGGTCGTGGGACGCCCGAGTGTGGTGCTGGCCACGGCCAGTCCGGCGAAGTTTCCGGAGACGTTGCGCACCGTGCTGGGATTTGAGCCGACGCATCCCAGCCTCGAGCGTCTGAAGAGCCGTCCCCTGGTCAAACACCTCCTGCCGGCGCGAACAGACGCGGTTCGGGCCTTTGTCCAGGCTCGTGCGGTCTAGGACTCGTTGCCCGCGGTCAGAAACCAAAGGGCGCCGGTCCCTACCACCGCGGTCAGGAGGAGCACTGCCCCCACGTGCCAGCGCAGGCGGGGCGAGCCGAGCCCGATGGCCAGGCCGGCTTTCATGACCGAGTTGGCCACCGCGCCAAGGACGACGGCTTGGGCCGCCGGGGCGAGCAGGATCCTGGCTTCGCGCGCACTGTTGGCCATCGACAGGGAGATGGCATCCATGTCGGTCAACCCGGACACGAAGCTCAACGGCAGGAGGCCGGCGCTCCAGTCCAGCGTGGTGCCCACCTTCACCAGGTAGGCGACCGCGGCGTAAAGCAGCGCAAACTTCACCGCGGTGGTCAGGCTGAGGGGATTGCTGAGCACGGGCATGACGAGCGACTCCTGCCGCGTCCGACGGCTGAGCCACCACCAAAGGCCGTAACCCACCGCCGGAACAGCCATCGCCCCGAATGCGGGCAGGAGCGTCCAGGCCAGATCAGGAGAAATGACGGCGACGGCCAGCACCACGCGCGGCAGCATCACCGTGCAGGCCGTCACGACGGCGAACGCGTAATGAACCGACAGCTCGGGCTCTTCCCGGCTGCGACGGCTGAACGCGAGGGTGCTGGCGGTGCTGGAAGCCAGACCGCCCAGAATACTGGTCAGCAGAATGCCGGCCCGGGCACCCAGGAGACGCATGGCGATGTATCCAGTAAAACCCAGACCCGAGATCAGGATCACCATCAGCCAGGTCGAATAGGGATTGAAGCCGTCGTAGGGCCCAAAGGTCTTGTTCGGCACGAGGGGCAGGATCACCCCCGTGATGGCCACGAATTGCAGGGTGCCCCGGATGTCTTGCGGGGTGAAGTGACGCGTCCATTCGTGCAGGGGTTGTTTGACCCCCACAATGACCATGGTCACCGCCGCGAGGAGCACCGCGGCCTGCCGTTGTTCCCACGCGAGCAGGGCGCCGACGAGCAGGGTGACGAGAAACGAGGCGAAGCGGGTGTTGCCGGTGGGTTGCCCGTTCGCCCGGAACAACACCTGATGGGCGCCGAGCACGGCGATGACCACGGGAAGGGCCAGCGGGGTGTGTTCCCGGCTCGCGTAGGCGGAAACGCTGCCCACCAGCGCCCAGAGCGTGTAGGTCCGCACGCCCCCAAAGTCGTCCGTGCCGGCGGGACTGCTGGATTGCTCGCTCCACTGCCGGATCAGGCCGATCAAGGCGCCGAGACACCCGCTGATGACCATCATTCCGAGGAGGGGGGGCATTTCCAGCGAGCTTTGTCACCCCGCCGGCTTTGGGCAAGCGCGGGGAGATTCCCATTGCCCGAAGGAGGATCCGGCGCCATGCCAATGGATCCACCATGAGCGATCTTCCGGTTGATATCTCCCATGACCAGCATGCCGTTCGACTGGCCAAACTGGCCGAGTTGCGTGCAGCCGGTTCCGACCCGTTTCGTGCCGAGTTTGCCACGACGCACTTTGCTGGAGATGCGCGCCGCGCCTACGTCGAGGGCCAAGAAAACACGGTCCGGGTCAATGTGGCGGGACGATTGGTCGTGATTCGGGACATGGGGAAGAGTCAGTTCGTCAAACTCTTCGATCAGCAGGGAGGGGAGGAGGGTGGCCCATTGCAGCTCTATGTCAAAAAGGACGTGGTCGGCGATGAGGCCTACGCTGCGTTCAAGAAGCTCGATCTGGGCGATATCCTCGGGGCTGAAGGAACCTTGTTTAAGACGAAGACGGGTGAGATCACTGTGCGGGTGGACCGTTACGTCCTGCTTTCGAAAGCCCTGCGGCCGCTGCCGGAGAAGTGGCATGGGTTGAGCGACCCCGAGCAGGTTTACCGTCAGCGCTACCTCGACCTGATCGTCAACCCCGAGTCGCGCAACCGGCTGCTCTTGCGCTCCCGCGTGGTGTCGGGGGTCCGTCGCTTTCTGGAGGCGCGCCAATTCATCGAGGTCGAAACCCCGGTCCTGCAAGCGGTCGCGGGCGGCGCGGCGGCGCGGCCCTTCACCACCCACCATAATGCGCTGGGCATGGATTTCGTCCTCCGCATTTCCCTGGAGCTGTACCTGAAGCGCCTGCTGGTCGGCGGCATCGACCGGGTCTTCGAGATCGGGCGCAACTTCCGCAACGAGGGTATCTCGCGCCGGCACAATCCGGAGTTCACGATGTTGGAGGTCTATCAGGCCTACAGCGACTTTCGCGGCATGATGGCTCTGGTCAGGGACCTGCTGCAGACCCTGTGTCGCGATATTTTGGGTACGACGCGCATCCGGCACGCCGCGAGCGGCCAGGACATCGAGTTCGCGGGCGACTGGCGCGAGGTGCCGTACAAGCAGCTCATTCGGGAGACGACGGGTGATGCCGATTGGTTTGCCCGCACCAAGGAGCAGAAGATCGCGGCCGCTGAGGCCATGGGGCTCAAGGTGGATCCGAAGTGGGAGGACTTTGAAGTCACCAACGAAATCTTCTCCAAACGGATCGAACCGACGCTGATCCAGCCGACCTTTGTCACCCATCTGCCGAAAGAGCTCTGTCCGCTGGCCAAGCTCAATCGCGAGGATCCCGCGGTGCTCGATGTGTTTGAGCTGGTCATTGGCGGCATGGAGATCGCGCCGGCCTACAGCGAGCAGAATGACCCGATCGAACAGCGGCGCATGTTCGAGGCCCAGGCCGGGGAAGAGCAGCAGAATGTCGATCAGGACTTTCTGTTCGCGCTGGAACACGGCATGCCGCCCGCCGGGGGCATGGGCATCGGGATCGACCGCCTCTGTATCTTGCTGACGGGTGCGGAGAGCATCCGCGACATCATCCTGTTTCCCCAACTTCGCTCGGCGGACCGGGTGTGAGGGACGGACGGCCGCGCATGCCTTGGTACTTCTACCTCGCCCTGAAGCAGCTCTTCCCCTCCGGTCGGAGATTTCCGTTTTTCACGGCGATCTCCGTCCTGGGCGTGGCGCTGGGCGTGGGATTGTTGGTGGTGGTGACCAGTGTCATGGGCGGCTTTGGCTACGAGATCCGCCGGATGATCGTGGAGACCGAGGGTGAGGTGCAGATCAAATCGCGGGCCTTGATCGCCGACGCGGATCGTCTCGTGGAGCAGATTGAGCGCGTGCCGGGAGTCGACGCGGCCACGCCCTACGCGTCGGGGGTGGTGATGATTGTGCACGAAGGGCGTCCGGCCTACCCGGCCATGCGCGGCCTGGACCTGACGACGGTGGGCCGGGTGGTGAACCTTTCCCACTACATCCGGCTGGGATCGATGGACGATTTGGACGACGACTCGGTGGTGCTGAGCTCCGAACTGGCGCAATCCCTGGGGGTCACGGTCGGGGGGCGGATTGAAGTCTACTCGCCTCTGATGATTGAGAAGCTGCGGAGTGATGAAATTTTTCTGGCGCGTGAGGTGCGGGTCGTGGGGATCCTCGAAATCGGGCACCAGCAACTCGACAGCAGCATGCTCTATTGCACGGTGCGACTCGCCCAGGACCTTTACGGTCTCGGATCCTCGGTGCACGGGATCAACGTCAGGGCCAAGTCGGGGGTGGGCGAAGATGAACTCGCCGCCCGATTGAATGCCTCCGGACTTCCCCGCGGCGTGCAGGCCTTCTCCTGGATGGACAGTTTCGAAGAGTTTCTCTGGGTGTTGAACCTGGAGAAAGGCATGATCTTCTTCCTGCTGCTCTTCATCGTCATCGTGGCGGCGTTCTCGGTCATGAGTTCGCTGCTCATTTCCGTCGTGAGGAAGACGCGCGAAATCGGCCTTTTGGGTGCGCTAGGGGCGCGGGCCCGCGGCGTGGCCGCCTGTTTCTGCGTGCAGGGCGTGTTGATTGGCTTCTTTGGCACCGCGGCGGGCCTGATCCTCGGGTTTGTGGCCCTGGCGCTGCGCAATGACATCGTTCTGACCATCGCGCGGTTCACCCAGCGGGAAGAGGCGCTCCGTCGCTTCTACCAATTCAGCAATCTGCCCGCGCACACGGCACCGGGTGACATCATCCTAATCATCGGGCTGACCCTTGTGATTTCACTGTTCGCGGGTCTCATCCCGGCTTGGCGGGCGGCGAGACTCAAACCGGTGGAGGCGTTCCGCAATGAGTGAGCCGTCCCTCGTCCTGCAGGCGACCGGCTTGCACAAGAGCTATCGCAGTGGCGATCGGCAGATCGAGGTCCTGGCGGGCGTTGATCTGACCGTCGGCCCGGGCGAGAGTGTCGCCATCCGCGGCGAGTCCGGAGCCGGCAAGTCGACGCTGTTGAATCTGCTGGCAGGGCTGGATACGGCGGACGCGGGCCGGTTGGAGTGGAATGGCGTGGGCGTCACTCCGTCATCCGCGACCGGATTGAGGAACCGCTTTCTCGGCATGGTGTTTCAGTCGTTCTACCTCATCCCGGAACTGACGGCCCGGGACAATGTGCTGATGCCGCGGCGCATTGGTGGAAGGATTGATGCCGCTGCGCGGCAGCGCGCGGAACAGCTGCTGAGCAACGTGGGCCTGAGCGACCGGGGTCATCACCTGCCCACGCAGCTCTCGGGAGGCGAACGGCAGCGGGTGGCCTTGGCTCGCGCCTTGATGAATCAACCGCCGCTGCTTCTGGCGGACGAGCCGACGGGAAATCTCGATGAGCGTACGGGGGACTCGGTCATCGAGCTCCTTTTGGGCCTTTGCGCCGACACGCGTACGTCGCTGATTCTTGTGACCCACAATCCTGCGCACGCGGCGAAGACCCAGCGGGTGCTGACCTTGCATGCCGGTAAACTCCACCATGGCTAACTCCATCATCCGTTGCGGTGTCGCTGGCGTCGGTTCACTCGGCCAGCATCATGTTCGAATCTACCGGTCGCTCCCGGGAGTCGAGTTTGCGGGTTTCTACGAAACCAGCGACCAGCGGGCGGCGGAAATCGCCGCGCGCTTTGGGTGTCATCGGTTTCCCACGCTGGAGGCGCTGGCGGACGCGTGCGATGCGGTGTCGGTGGTGGTTCCGACCGATCGCCATGCGGCCATCGCCCTGCCGCTGCTCGCGCGGGGTTGTCACTTGCTGATCGAGAAGCCCATCACGGCCACGCTCCAGGAAGCGGAGCAGGTGCTGGAGGCGGCCCGGAAATCCGGGTCGCTGGTGCAGGTGGGGCACATCGAGCACTTCAATCCGGTGATGAGTTTCCTCGAAAAGGAGGTCAATCGTCCCCGCTTCATCACGACCGAACGGCTCGCGCCCTTCACGCCGCGGGGAACGGAGGTGGGCGTGGTGCTCGATCTCATGATCCACGACATCGGCATCGTGCTCGAACTGGTCCGTTCGCCGATCGAAAAAATCGATAGTGTCGGGATCTGCGTGCTCTCCAAGTCGGAGGACATCGCCAACGCCCGCATTCAATTCGCCAATGGATGTGTGGCCAATCTGAGTGCGAGCCGGATGAGCCTGAAGAAGGTGCGGGAGATCCGGGTCTTTCAGTCCGATGCCTACCTTTCGTTCGACTTCATGAATCAGTCCGGGCACCTCGTGAAGCGCACCGGCATGCTGGAGTACGCCGCCAAGCTGATGGCCGGGCAGATCCAGGCCGGCGATCTCTCGGCGGTGCCGGTGGAACCGGTGCCGTTGCAGAAGGGGGAACCGCTCGCCTTGGAGCTGGCTCATTTTGTCGACAGTGTGGCGCGGGCGAAGGAACCCAAGGTCGGGGGCGCGCTGGCGAAGACTGCGCTCGAGACCGCCATCACCATTGCCGATCAGATTCGATCGGCGAATCGATCCTAACCGACGGGGCTGACGCGGTTGACGACACTTCGTTCTCCTCTCAACGAACTTGGATTTTCGTCGAAACCCCGGCGAAAAGACGAGCTGCCCGTCATCCTGCCCGGACCGCGGAACGGGCGAGTGGACGTGTTGATGATCGCTGGGGAGCATTCAGGGGACGAGCATGGCGCCCGTCTGATCCGTGAACTGCGCCAACGCTCCCCGAATCTGGCGGTCGCAGCACTGGGCGGGCCGGAGATGGCGGCGGCCGGCGCGGACCTGCTCTATGATCTGACCGCGTCGTCGGTCGTCGGCCTGGTGGAGGTGCTCAAGCACTACGGGTTCTTTCGCTCCCTCTTTGATGCCACGCGGGGATGGATTGAGACCCATCGGCCGCGGGCGGTGCTCTTCATCGACTATCCGGGCTTCAATCTGCGCATGGCGCGGGCGCTCCGCGACTCCGGCGTCAGCGTCAAAGGCGGAGGAAGCGTCCGGACCTTGTTCTACATTTCTCCCCAGATCTGGGCCTGGAAGGCCTCACGGCGATTCTCGATGGCCCGCGACCTGGATGCTCTGGCGACCATCTTTCCCTTTGAGGTGGCGTGTTATGCGGATACGTCGCTGCCGGTCGAGTTTGTCGGGCACCCCTTTCTGGCCGAGGACCACGCACTGGCGGTCCGCTACGATCCGGACGCCCCCGTGCTTCTGCTGCCCGGGAGCCGGCGTCAGGCGGTGTCGCGGATCTTTCCCGTATTGCTGGCGGGGTATCGGGCTTGGGGTGGAAAGAGGGGCGCGTCCGTGCTCTTCCCGAGCCCGACGATTGAATCGATCTTGAGAGCGTCGCACCCACCCGAGTCGGTGCAACTCCTGCCCACGGGGACGGAAGTGACGGCGTCGGCGGTGCTGACGTCGAGCGGAACCATGTCGCTCGTGTGCGCGCTGGCGGGCGTGCCGGGAGCCATCGCGTACCGGGCCAATCCGCTGACCTATGTGATGGGGAAGTGGCTGGTCAAGGTGCCCTACCTGGGCATCGCCAATCTCCTTTTGCAGGACGCCATGTATCCGGAATACCTGCAGGGAGCGGCGACACCGGAGGCGCTGGCGGCGGAACTGCGGCTCTGTCTGGATGACCCGGAGCGTCGGGCGCGCACGCAGGCGCAGAAGGTCGAATTGCAGGCGCGATTGCGCCAGCCTTTCGGTCAAAGCGCGGCATCGTGGCTTCTTCGTCAGCTCGACGGACCGGCGACCAAAGCCCGCTAGCGAGCGAACTCAGGTCGTCGACTGGCTGAGGTCCTGGGCCGGATTCGGCGTGACCACCCGGTGGGTGGAGCCGACGTGAGACGAAATCTGCTGCCAGATGCTCTGGGCCTTTTCATCCACAATCTGCTTCGCCTTGCTCACCTCGGCCGCCCGTGCCACCCGGGCTTTTTCGGCGATTTTGGCGAGATCATCGAGATTGTAGACGAACGCGTTTTCCAGCCCGGCCACCTCGGGTTCGACGTCGCGGGGAAGCGCGAGGTCGATGAAGAAAAGCGGCTGGGAGGGACGACGGCGCAGCGCGGCTTCGGCGGCCGTCTGGCTCACGACCGCGTGCGGGGCGGCGGTCGAACAGACCACGACATCGAATTCGTGCAATCGGAGTGGCACCTGCTCGAACGGCAGAGCCACGGCTCCGAACTCCGTCGCCAGTTCCATGGCGCGCGTCAGGGTGCGCGAGGCGACGGTCAGCGATCCGGCGCCGCGACTCTGGAACGCCTTGGCCGTCTTTTCCCCGATGTCACCCGCACCCAGCAGCAGCACCCGCGTCGTCCGGAGGTCACCGAAAATGCTGAGGGCCAGTTCCACGGCCACATTGGCAATGCTGACCTGGCCGGCATTGACCGCGGTGTTGGTCCGCACGTGTTTCGCCCCCTGAAAGGCCTTCTGGAAGACCCGATTCAGCACGGGCCCGACGGACTTTCGCTTCAGGGCGGCTTCGTAGGCGTCCTTTACCTGGCCGAAGATTTCATTCTCGCCCAGCATTTGGGATTCGAGGCCCGACGCGACCGACAGCAGATGGACGATCGCTTCCTTTCCACCGGCGACTTTCTTGATCTCCGCAAAATTCGACTCCGGCATACCGGAGAGGCGGCAGAACTCGGCTTGCAGGCGATCCACCGTCTGGAGCGAACCGGCCACGCCGTAGAACTCGACGCGATTGCAGGTATTGAGCACCGCCAGCTCCTTGAGATCGTCGATCTGGGCCGCGGACTGCTGGAAAAGCGCCAGCTTTTCCGCGGTGAGCGCCAGTTTCTCGCGCAACTCCAGAGGAGTGGTGTGGTGATTCGCACCCACAACAAACAGGGAAGGAAGGTGGGGCGAAGAGCTCACGGTGACGAAAGGAACGCGTGGGACGTTGGCAGTTCGGACGAACGCGAGGAGACCGTGGAAAGGGAGAGCAGGGCGGCGACGAACAGAGCCACACAGACCCAGGCAAGACGCTTGGCCAGCAACACCCCGCGCAGCCTCAATCCGAGCGCGACGGCGTAAGCCATCCAGACGGCGGCCGTCACCACGATCTTGAGGCTGTGTACGGTTTCAACCGCCCGCAGCCACCACAGGGCGCCAACGCAGAGCGAGGCGGCGAGCAAAAGCACGCCCGCCACGTGCAGCCGGAAACTGATGTGGTCGAGATCGACGATCGGAGGCAGGAAGGCGAAGGCGCCATCCAGTCGCTTGTTTTTCAGCGAAAAATGACGAAGCAGAAAGAGAATCGACGTCAGCGCGAGCAGCGCAAACACCCCGTAGCTGAACAAGGCCAGCGCGGCATGGAACTCGATCCATGCATTGCCTCCGAAAATGTTGACCCGACGGCTCACGTCCCACGCCGGCATGCTCAGGGACACCAACGACAGGGCCGCAGAGAGCATGGACGTGAAGTAGCCCAGCAAACTGAGGCGGAACGTCGCTCCGATGACGAGGTACAGCGTCGTCGCGGACCAACCCGTGAACTGAAAAATCTCGAACTGATTGCCGATCGGGCACCCCTTGACCTCCAACCCGCGCAAGTAGAGTCCGGTGGTCTGGAACAGATAACCCGCGACCACAATCAGGTACATCAAGCCGCGTGATTGCTTGCGTTCGCGCAAGACGGCCACCGTGCCTAGGACCAGACCGGTGAGGTAGCACGCACCGGCGCACCAGAGCCAGAAGCGATCGTTAAAGTTGGGCATGCGAAGGCCCTACACTCTGCGCAGGCTGGAATCCGGTGCAAGGCTTTGCCTTGGTGGCGTGCACGAACCTCCTACGGCGCGTCCGTGAGCGCCTTCGCCCACTGTTCCAAGGCGAAGTCCAAGTCCGCAGGGCTATGGGCTGCACTGATTTGGGTGCGAATACGGGCCTTCCCCTCCGGGACCACCGGGTAGGCAAACGCCACCACGTAGATGCCGCGCTCCAGCAGGCGCGTGGCCAGGGATTGGGCGACCCGGGCTTCGCCCAGCATGACCGGCGTGATGGGGTGCGTGCCGGGCTTGAGGGTGAGTCCAAGTCGCGCCAGGCCGCTGCGCCAGTGCGCCGTGAGGGTGGTCAGCCGTTCGCGGAGTTCTGACGAGGACTCCAAAAGGTCCAGCGCGGCCAGGGCTCCGGCGACGACGGGTGGAGCAATGGAGTTGGAAAAGAGATAGGGACGGGACCGTTGTCGGAGCAGTTCCATCACTTCGCGCCGTCCGCTGGTATAGCCTCCGCTGGCCCCGCCCAGCGCCTTGCCCAAGGTGCCTGTCAGCAGATCGATCCTGCCGATCAAGCCATGGTAGTCATGGGAGCCGCGTCCCCGGGGCCCGAGGAAGCCGGTGGCATGGCAGTCGTCCACCATCGTCAGCGCGTCGTACTGCTCGGCCAGGCGCACGATGGACGGAAGATCGGCAATCGTCCCATCCATCGAAAAGACGCCGTCCGTGGCGATGAGAAGGAAACGGGCGCCGGCGGAGCGCGCCGCACGGAGTTGCACCTCCAGGTCCGCCATGTCGTTGTGGCGGTACCGAAACCGGCGCGCCTTGCACAGGCGGATGCCATCAATGATCGAGGCGTGATTGAGTTCGTCGCTGATGACGGCGTCCTCGGCGGTCAGCAGCGTTTCAAAGAGCCCGCCATTGGCGTCAAAGGCGCTCGGGTAGAGCACGGTGTCTTCGGTCCCGAGGAACTGACTCAACCGTGCCTCCAGAGTCTGGTGCAGCGTCTGGGTGCCACAGATGAATCGCACGGACGCCAGGCCGTAGCCCCAGCGATCCAGGGCGTCGTGGGCGGCGCGGATCACCTTCGGGTGGTTGGCCAGACCCAGGTAGTTGTTGGCGCACAGATTGAGCACGCGCCGACCGTCGCGGAGCACGACGTGTGCGCCCTGGGCCGAGTCGATGATGCGTTCCCTTTTGGTCAGACCGGCCGTGTCGATGGTCGTCAGGGTTTGCCGTACGTGATCGAGAAAGAGGGACATAGGGATTCCAGATCGCAGGGTGAAAGGGCGAAAGGAGGCGGCGGTTCGTTACGGTTCAGTCCCAGGCCAGCACGATTTTTCCGCTCCGACCGCTGCGCATCAGTTCGAACGCCTCGGCAAACTCCGTGTAGTGAAACCGGTGTGTGATGACCGGGGAGATATCGAGTCCGCTCTGGATCAGGGCCGTCATCTTGTACCAGGTCTCATACATCTCCCGGCCGTAGATTCCCCGCAGGGTGAGCATGTTGAACACCACCTTGGTCCAATCGATCGCGGCGGAGTCCGGCAGGATGCCGAGCAGCGCGATCCGCCCGCCGTGACTCATGTTGTCGATCATCGTGCGCAGGGCTTGGGGGCTGCCGGACATTTCGAGCCCGATGTCGAAGCCTTCCTTCATGCCCAGCTCCTGCTGGACGGAGGCCAGATTTTCGCGACCGATGTCCACCACGCGGGTGGCTCCCATGCGTGCCGCCAGTTCCAGCCGGAGGGGATTGATGTCCGTGACGACCACTTTGCGCGCACCCGACTTGCGGGCGATGGCCACCGCCATGCAGCCGATCGGCCCGGCACCGGTGATCAGGACGTCCTCGCCCACGAGGTCCCACTGCAGCGCGGTGTGGGTCGCATTGCCCAACGGATCAAAACACGACAGCACATCGAGCGGAATCGACGGATCCACATGGACCGCATTGGTCGCAGGGATACAGAGAAACTCGGCGAACGCGCCATCGCGGTTCACGCCCACGCCGCGCGTGCTCTTGCACAGGTGCCGGCGGCCGGCGAGGCAGTTCCGGCATTGGCCGCAAACGATGTGGCCTTCGCCATCCACCAAGTCGCCGGGGGCGAAGCCCTGCACATTGGAGCCGACTTCGACAATTTCGCCCACGAATTCGTGGCCGATGATGAGGGGAGGCCGCAGGGTTTTTTCCGCCCAGGCATCCCAGTTGAAGATGTGGATGTCGGTGCCGCAAATGGAGGTCCGCTTGACCTTGATCAGCACGTCGTTGATCCCGGGAACGGGGCGGGGAACGTCGATCAAGTCCAGGCCCGGACCGGGCCTTAGTTTTGCGATGGCGCGCATGAGAAGGGGCGGGGGGTGCATGACCATCGTGCGCAAAGGCGGCGAAACGACAACAGGGAACCGGACGGGTCATTCCAGGTGGTTGCGATGGGCCCACGCCCGTTGGGCGCGCTGGCCTGAGTTTGTTTTCTTCCAGATCGCTTTCTCCTTTCGAGCCGCCGCCTCGTCGGATTTGCGGGCCACGTAGGCTTCTTCTCGCGCCAATTTCTGGTAGCTGCTCCATCGTTTCGGATCGAGACGGCCCTCCTCCAGCGCCAGTCGGATGGCGCACCCGGGCTCGTCCCGATGGCTGCAGTTGCCGAACCGGCAGGCGGAGGCCAGCTCGAACACGTCCTGGAACGTTTCGTCCACCGCCGTGCCTTCTTCGTGAAACTGCAGTTCGCGCATGCCCGGCGTGTCCATGACGAGCGCTCCCGAGTCGGTCAGGAGCAATTCGCGCCGGGTGGTGGTGTGTCGTCCGCGGGCATCGTCGATCCGGGTCGGACCCGTGGACTGCTGCGGCTGTCCGAGGATCGCGTTGATCAGCGTGGATTTGCCCACGCCCGAGGATCCTAGGAACGCGAGCGTGTGTCCCGGTCGCAGGTAGGGCGCAAAGGTCTCCCGGCAGTCCGGGTGCAGCGCACTGACTACGATCACGGGAGCCGAGAGCGCGATGCCCGCAACCTCCGCACGCGCCGCTTCCGGGGCGCCGTGGAGGTCGCACTTGTTCAGGACCACGACAGGCTGTGCTCCGCTTTCCCAGGCGACCGCAAGAAAGCGCTCAATGCGTCTCGGATTGTAGTTGGCGTCGAGGGCGGTCACGAGGAAGACCACATCGACATTGGCGGCGACGATCTGCTCATCCGGCCGGGGCCCGGCCGCACGTCGCGAGAATTTGGAGCGCCGCGGCAGCACGGCATGGATGTCCCCGGCCGTTTCTCCCGGGCGCAGCCGGACGGCCACCCAGTCTCCCACGGCGGGAAGATCGGCCCGCGTGCGGGCCTCATGGAGGAAGCGTCCCGTGAGGGTCCCTTCGAGCGGTCCCGCGGACGAGTAGAGTTGATACGCATGCTTGTGTTCGCAGGCGACGCGCGCCGGTACCAAACCGTGCGCGGAAAAGCGGGCAAAGGAGGCTGCGAACGCGTCGTTCCAGCCAAGGTGAGTGAGAGTCATCGAATGAAAAGGATCCAGAGAGCGTGACCGGTTTTCCGGTCGTGAACGGGCAACGCGGATCTCCGGTGGACAGGGCCATCCGGATGCGCGGACGCAAAAAAAGCCGCCTCGCGGGCGGCCTCATGATGCTGTCAGTTCGCTCGGTGCGAGCGCGACTCAGGCCAACCGCAAAGTCAGGGGAAGGGTCATGGAAACAAGGGTGTGCATGATGTTCTCCTGGGTTGAGGGTGGTGGTGGCCCAACTTGGGCTGCGGAGAGTACAAACGCAGTCGCGTGGGATCGGCAATGCTTTTTGTGCACGAGGCGGGGCCTTCGACGGAGCGCAGGCGTCCGTGTCACAAGGTTCCCGCTGCGCGGAAGCTGTAGAAGCCACTGCCGAGCGGATCGCTCTCGGGGCGCCCCATGATGATGTGATCGATGAGCTGAATATCCACCGCGACCGCGGCCTCGCGCAGACTTCGGGTGATGCGCACATCCTGGGCGCTGGGGCAGGGATCGCCGCTGGGATGATTGTGGACACAGATGACACCCGAGGCGGCTTCCCGGATGGCTTCGCGAAACACTTCGCGCGGATGGACCAGCGTACTGGATGCGGTGCCCGATGACACTTCGACGCGCTTGAGCAGGCGTCCCTTGCGATTGAGACAAAGGACCCAGAACTTCTCCACTTCGAGTCCCGCCGTGTGGGGAGCCAAATAGCTCGCCACCCCTTCCGCATGGTCAAGGACCGGCTCCAGCGTGGCGGGTTGCGTCAGGACCCGGCGCGCCACCTCCATGACGGCGACCATCTGGATGGCTTTCACCTGGCCGATGCCGCGCAGCGCCTGAAAACGCGAGGGTCTCCAGCTCACCAGTCCGGCGAGCGATCCCGCCTCCGCCACCAACCGGGTCGCCAAGGTCATGACGTCCTGGCCCTTCGTTCCATTGCGGAGGAGCAGCGCGATCAGCTCCGCATCGCTGAGGGCGGACGCCCCCAGCGTTTGCAGCCGCTCCTGGGGGCGTTCGTGGGGTGCGGTCTCTCGTAAGCGGTTGCCGGGGAGAGGGGATGTTGGCGGCTCAGTTGTCACAATTTAATTGCAATAGTGATCGACGCGGTGGCTTGTAAATGCCAAAATCCGTGCTGTGCTGAAAAGAATGAGTTCTCTACGCGTCGTGGTTTGGGGCGAGAACGTGCACGAACACAAAAATGCGAAAGTCGGCGCGATCTATCCGAAGGGGATGCACGCGGCCATCGCGGAGGGCATTCGGGAGCGAATCCCGGGTGCGATCGTGTCCACCGCGACGCTGCAGGAGCCCGAGCATGGCTTGTCCGAGGAGCGCCTGGCCAAGACGGATGTGCTGACGTGGTGGGGTCACCTGGCCCACGACCAGGTCTCCGAGGCGGTCGTGGAACGCGTCCAGCGGCGCGTGCTGGAAGGCATGGGCCTGATCGTGCTTCATTCCGCGCACTATTCGAAGGTGTTTCGGCGGTTGATGGGCACGACGTGTTCGCTGACGTGGCGCGAGGCCGATGACCGGGAGCGGCTCTGGGTCTGCAATCCCGGGCACCCGATTGCCGCGGGTCTGGGCGCGCATTTCGAATTGCCGGCCGAGGAAATGTACGGCGAGCCCTTTGTCATTCCCGCACCCGAAGAGCAGGTCTTCATTTCCTGGTTCGAGGGCGGCGAAGTCTTCCGCAGCGGCTGCACCTGGCGCCGCGGCAATGGCAAGATCTTCTATTTCCGACCCGGGCACGAGACGTATCCTACGTACCACAACGTCGTCGTGCGTCAGGTGATCGCCAATGCCGTGCGCTGGGCGGCGCCGCAGGGGTACTGGTCCGCGGTCGAGAAGTCGCCCAACGCCCGCAACCATCCGGAACCCATTCGGGCGAAATCGTAGAGCGGACGGCCGCTCCGGATCCGGACCGCCGGATTATTCCTCCGGCAGCGGCTGGTCCTTCGTTTCCGGCAGGAACGGCAGGACGAGGATGCCGAGCAGAAGCACCAGGCTGACCCAGATGCCGGCCGTGCGGAAGCCCTCGATGTTTCCGCCCAGGCTGCGGGTGATCTGTCCAATCGTAAAGGGGGCGGTGGCGGCGACCACGCGACCGAAATTGTAGCAGAAGCTGGTGCCCGTGCTGCGAAGGCTGGTCGGAAAAAGCTCCGGCAGGTAGATCGCATAGACCGCGAAGACGGACAACTGACCAAAGCCCATCAGGGGAATCATCCAGAAGATCTGGCTGAACTCCCGCAGGCCCTTGAAGACGAGCACGGTGGAGGCGAAGGACAGCAGCAGGGCCAGGGCAAAGGCGATCTTGCGCCCTTTGGTCTGGGCGATGTGGGCGAGCACGGTCATGCCGAAGAAGGCACCCACGTTCTGCAGCAGCAGCGCCATCGAACTCCAGAACGCCTTCTCGCTGGCGAGCTGGTCGGCGGTGAGTCCTTTCGCGGCGAGGTGGGTTTCCACGATGGTGCGCACGATCTTGGGATGGAAATTTCCGATACCCCAGAGGCCAATGATGCCGGCGCTGCACAGGATCAATCCGGCCCAGGCGTGTTTGCGCCAGCGCGGGTGGGTGAGCAACGCGGTGTAGGATCCAAACTTCACCCCGGTCTTGGCCCCGGCGGCCTTGGCGTCGACCCAGCGCTGGGGTTCCTTCAAGCGACCCAGAATAAAGACACAGAGGAAGGCCGGTGCGGCTCCGACCAGGAACATGGCCTGCCAGCTTTGCAGGTTCCAGGGCAGCAGGTGCCGCGCGGCGAGCATGCCAATGCCCATGCCGATGGCCCCGGCGGTGATGTTGCCAATGGTGGAGAGGGACTGCAGCAGTCCGAGCGCGGGCGCCCTTGCCTTGTCCGGCACGCTGTCGGCGACGAGGGCGACGGCCAGGCCAAACACGCCGCCGACGCCGGTTCCGGTCAGGAACCGATACACGCAAAAGTCGAAGAATCCGGTCGAGAGCGCGCTCAACCCTGTGCACACGGAATACAGGAGCACCGAGACGGTCAGGATTCGCGCCCGCCCGAAGCGATCCCCCAACGCGCCAAACAAGAGGCCGCCGGCGGCCCAACCCAGCAGAAAGACGGAGGTCGTGTAGGGCCCGTACTCGGTCGCCTTGGCCTTGTCGGCAAGGAGCTGTTCCATCGCGGCGTCACGCGCCAGATTGAAGAGCTGTTGGTCAAGGCAGTCGAAAAGCCAGGCGAGCGATGCGACGATGAACACGAACCAGTGTTCACGCGTGAGGGTGCGCCACCAGGGTTGGGCGGAGGTTGACATGGTATTGGAATCTTGAGGACGGACGAGAGCGGAAAACGGAAGGGTCGCGCGGGAACGGCGGGAGGCTCTCAGGCCGGGGGCGGCCCGAGCTGGACGGGCAGGTGGGTCCGGGCCGACTCATAGAGCGCCAAGATCAGGGCGACGGCCTTGCGCGCCTCGGGACCGTCCACCTCCAGGCGGGCATTCGTCCGGATCGAGTCGACCAGGTTCTGCATCTGACGCTGGTGTCCGTGGTGGGAAATGCTGCCGGGCGCGCTGGCGCCGGAACGCATGGTGGCATCCGTCGGAGCGGCCGCGATCGCGGCGTCCTCCGGCTGGGGCTGACGGAAATCCCATCGCACGAGGTGGTCGTCCTCCAGAATGACGGAACCCCCGTCGCCGCAGATTTCGATCTTCCGGGCCCAGCCCGGGAAAGCCGCCGTGGTGGCTTCAATCGTGCCGAGCGCACCTCCGGCAAAGCGCAGGGTGGCGGTCGCGGTGTCCTCCACTTCGATTGCGGTATGGACTCGGCGGGTACTCCAGCAGAAGACGTCGGTGGGCATGCCCATGAACCACTGCAGGAGATCGACGGCGTGAATGGCCTGGTTGATCAGGGCGCCGCCTCCGTCGAGCGCCTGGGTTCCGTGCCAGCTCTTCTCGTAGTAGGCGGCCGAGCGGTGCCACTTCACGTAGGCGCTGGCGAGCACCAGCCGTCCGAAACGACCGGCGAGCAGCGCGGACTTGATGCGGCGCGCACCTTCTCCGTAGCGCGCCTGAAAAATGGGCAGCACCTTGACCTTCGAGTGGCGGCTCGCTTCGAGCAGGGCGTCGATGCGGGGGAGGGTGATCTCGATGGGCTTCTCGATCACAATGTGTTTGCCCGCACGCGCCGCGGCGAGGGCCGGCTCCAGGTGGGCCCCGCTCGGGGTGGCGACACACACGACATCCAGTCCGGGCAGGGCGAGCAGGGCTTCGAGATCCGTCGTGGCAAATCCGACCTGATGTTTGCGCGCAAACGCGTCCGCCTTTTCCTGGGATCGTCCGCAGACGCCCACCAGCCGGCAACCGGCCAGCCCGGCGATGGCCTGGGCGTGAAAGTCGGCAATCAGTCCGATGCCGACGATGCCAAATCCGAGCGGAGGGGTCTGAGGGGAGGCCATGGCGGGTGACGAAAAGGGAGCGTCGTGGGTTCCTGGAACGAGGGTCGGGCTAGTTCAAACCGGCGGTGACAAAATCGTCCCCCGGTACTTTGCGCGGGCCTGGTCTGGACAGGGAACGCGTGTTGCGCAGTGTGTCCGGATGCCCTCCATCTACGAACGTCTGCGGTCGGACATTGTGACCGCCATGAAGGCCCGTGATTCGAAAACGGCCTTGATTCTCCGGACCCTCGATGCGGCCATCCAGCGTTCCTCGATGGACCTCGGCAAACCCATTGACGACGGCTTGGTCATCACGGCGCTGCGCAAGTCCGTCAAGAACCTGGCCGACGCCCGGGCGGAGTTCGAGAAAGGCGGTCGCACGGACTTGGTGGCCAACAACTCCGCGGAGATCGCGGTGCTGGAGAACTACCTGCCCAAGGGGCTGGATCCCGCTCAGGTGGACGCCCTGATCGCCGAGGCGATTCGCAGCACGGGTGCCACCTCCAAGAAGGAAATGGGCAAGGTGATCGCGGCGCTGAAGGTTCATCCCGATGCGGGCAGCCTGGACTTTGGGGCGGTGAGCAAACTCATCCAGGCTCGTCTGGCTTGATTCCGACGGCGTTTCTTCACTTCCGGGCGACCGCAGGGTCGGCCGCGGGAAGCGTTGAGGCGCGGTGATCGGTCCTCGCTTCAAAGGCCCAGTCCCGCCCGCAGGGCCGAGACCCTCTGCTGGTAGACTTCCGGTGACACGGTGGTGCGGGCAGCTGGCATCATCTCAAACGGAGCTCCCCACTGGGCCGCATCGCGGTACTTCGGCACCACGTGCATGTGAAGGTGGGGCAGCTTGTCGGAATACGCCCCGTAATTGATCTTGTCGGGCGCAAAGACGGTTTTGATGACCCGGGCGACCTTGGCGACATCTTGCATGAACAAGGTCAGATCGCGGTCGGGCACCTCGAACAACTCATTCACGTGATGCTGGTACGCCACCACACAGCGGCCCGGGTGCGTCTGCTCCTTGAAGAGATAGACCGTGGAGACACTCAACGTGCCTACTTCGATCATCAAGTCATGCAAGCGCTGGTCTTTTCGGCAATATTGGCAGTCGGGGAGATCGCTCATGGGTCAAGGTGAGACAAACGTTGCATGAGTGGTGGTTCGCCCCGGTGAGAACGTCAAAGTGCGTTTTGTTCAGCGTTAACGAGATTCGCCTGGGTGCGAAGACGAGCTTTCCATGGGGACCGGGGCTGCTAGCATGGGGCGACGTACCGAATCCCGTGGAGATTGCACCCTCAGGTTCATGAGCCGACCGCTCTTTCTTTTGCCGGCGATTGTCGCGCTGCGTGGAATCCTCCTCGGGTTCTTCTTGGTCTGCTTGGGGTGCACGGGGCCGTCGACGGCCGTGGCTCCGCGCGAGGCCGCCGGTGCCGTCCTGGCGATTGTGAACGAGACGGATTATGATTGGTCCGTGACCATGATCTCAGGCTCGGGCCTGCGGTCCGCGACGAACGTGTCCCGGCGCGACCGCTCTGTCATCGTTCTGACTCCAGGAACCTATGAGATTGTGCAGGAAACCACCGGCGGCCTGCCCCCGGGGGAAAAACTGCGGCGGACCCTTTCCGCGACGTTCGAGGCGAGCGAACGCTATGAATGGCCCTTGCGGACCCTCATGGCGGCGGATGGGGGACTCCGGCCATGAGCGGCCCGCCCATCGTTCGACAAATGGTGGCTGAACAGCCGTTGGGTCACGCGCGCGAGCAGACGCTTTGGGCCGAAGGCAAACCCCTCGTGCGCTGGTGGCCTCGGTTGCACGCGTGCGCCCGGGGCATCTTGCTCGCACCGCATTTTCCCGGGGCGGGTAACCTCGCGCTGTGGACCTGGTCGGAATCGACCCAGGGAGGCGAGGTGAATTCGGGTGTGCTGCTCACCGTGCGCCGGCGGTTGTCGGAATCGGCTCTGCTCCTCCGCGAAGAACCGAGTGAACAAGCGCCTCCTCTGGCGGTGGTCGAGGCCTACGGCTTGTGGATGGAGCAGCTCGTGGCTCAAAGTGACCGGGATCTGTCCCGGTTTGTCTGCCTCACCCTGCATGGACCGATGGTCCATAGTTGGGCGGGCCATGTGGCCGCGGTGCCGCGGGTCGACGATGAGGTCGACTTCGATATTGCTGGAACCGTCTTGGTCATGGGCAAGGCCGATGCCGGGCACGAGGTGGTGTTGGAAGATGTACGCGGTCTGGTGATCGGCAAAATGCGCTCGGATCGTTCGGGTCGATTCCGATTTTCACGCCTCGTTCCGGGGCGCTATCGGTTGCGCGGCGTGTCGGAGCGGGTGGACTTCCCGGTGACGGGATTGGCCGTCGAAGTGAAGGGGGCTTCGGTGGAAAACCTGGAGCTCAAGAGCAGTGCGTCGGTCGCAGGGCGGAGAGCTCCAACGGGCCCGCCGGTTGAGGACGTGGTGGCAAAAGAAGAAGCGACCATCGATCCGCCGAGCCGGCCGGCGCAGGACACACCGGACCGCAATAACGGCACCGCCAAACGGGTTTGGGCCGTGGTCGGCTGCGTCGCATTGGCAATGCTGGTACTTTGGCAGGGTTGGTTGCGCCGGGGCCGCTCGCGGCAGCCGGAAGTCATGGCCGGGGCGGTGAATGCCGCCCCGGACGAAGTCGGGACGTTACGCGATCCTGGCACCCCGACCGCGTCCGTCGCCGGAGACGTCGCTCCCCACCTGCCCAACGTGCCTCGCCCGACCGGGGTGGTGCGAACCCAACCCTCCCAGCCGAGCGGACCCGGCCAGAAGGACGGCGCCGGTGACCGGGAGGGCCTCCGGGACCGCGACCCTCAAGCGGATCCCGGTCGCAGGACCGAGGCCGCGGCGGTCGAGCCCGAAGGCGCTTCGTTTCAATCGCGTCAAAGTTCGGTCGCCCTGCCTCAGAGCAGCCTGCCCGGTTTTGCGGCTGGGTTTGGTCCCGGCTCTGGTTCTTCGCTGCCCGGAGGTGTGTCGACCGTTCCGGGTTCTCCCGCCGGATTGCCGGGCGCGGGCGCCGGTCCACCCCCTTCCTCCGGCGGTGCGCCGGGCTCCGCCGCGCTGACCGGAGGCTCCGGCCCGCCGGGTGCCCTCGCGTCCCGATTGAACCCCTCGGTGGGGAGCCCGGGTGCGGGCGCCGAAGCGCCTCCTCCCGCGCCTGCGCCGCCGGGTACCGACGCGGGTCTCGCGGCGGAAAAGAACCTGACTCCCGAGACACCGCATGCGCTCATCCGACCCGTGAAAACGGGTGCGCCGCCTGACTCGGATCGGCAGGCGGACGTGCCGCCTGCGGCCGATGCGCCGGCGGCGGCTCCTCCGCCTTCGACGGGACAAACCCCAGCCACGGTGGACGACACGGCGGACGGGCGGCTTGGGCGCGAACGGGCGGCAGGGGCGGATCGCAAGCGGAACGAAGGGGCACGGCCGGGGGAGAGGATCGCGACGAACCTGCCGTCCGGAGCATCGGCGCCCGCCGGGTCTCCGCTTACTCTGGGGGACGGTCGGTCGGGAATCGTACCGAGCGTGGTTCGGATCGTGATTTCGCCGGGCCGTGTGCAGTTGGTGCGCGATCAGATCGTCGAAACATTCCCTCAACCGATCGGCAAATCCGGGCGAACCACCCAAGGTGCGCGCGAGGCGCGCGCCGCGGGCCTCGCCGCACGGCCGTCGGAGCTGGAGGCAATGACCCTTTGGCTGGGCCTGTCGGTACGGTCTCCGCGGTCGGGAGCTTGGGTCGGCGTGGAATCCGGTTCCTCCGACTCCTCCTTCTCCGTACGTGGCAACGAACTCGGCTGGCCGGGAACGGCATCGCCGGGGCAGGGGGCCACCTGGTCGTCCGACGCGGGGGTGGAAGTCCGACTGCAGCTCGGCCCGGCGGGGGAATTCGAGGTCGCCTCCCGGCCCGATGTGGAGGTGAGCCTGTGGTGGGCCGCTCCGCGGGTGGAGCGCTCGGCTCGGGAGTTGGCGTCGTCCCATCGGAGTGCCGGAACTCCGTTGGGGGGAGGTGAAGCGCCCCCGCTCCCGCTGGGAATGGCTCCTCGCTACCGCTGGCTGAGAATGGAGACCCCACTGGAACCCTGTCTCAGGAAGGATCGGTGGGGTGACGACGGGACGACCTGGCAACAGGCCAGCATCCCGATCGGCTCGATTTCGAGCCGAGGCGAGCGGATGGCTTTGGTTGACGACGTCACGGGTTGGGCCTGGGTCATTCCCGTGCAGGTCTCCCGTTGAAACGTGGGTCGTATGCGCTGCAGACCAAACGGGGATCGACTCTCTGGCTGCCGTGCGTGGGGATGGGTCGGTTGAGAGCTCGCCGGGCTCGCCCTATTTGACTTTCGAGATTTCTCCCTTGTTGCTCCGCTTACGCGCCATGGCTGACCTTGCCTACGATTTCCTCCAAACCGCTTTGACGGCGCAACCGCTGTTCGAAGCGAAGACCTGGCAGCTTTCTCCCACGGCCTGGCCTCTCACCCGTGGACAGATCGATGAACTGGAGGCGATTGGTCAGGCCTGTTTCGAGTTCCATCAAGCCCTCGAAACGCTCTACCTGCGGTCTGCCTCCGGCAAGAACCTGCTGCGTAACAAGCCGTTGACCGCTCCGTGGGTGGCCGATTATCTGGACCGGGGTAAACCGGCGTATCTTGTTTCTCATTCGAGGGATGCAAAGAACAGGGGCGCGTATCCCGCGGTGCTGCGCCCGGATCTCCTGCTCACCGAGGACGGGTTTGTCATGACGGAGTTGGATTCGGTGCCCGGGGGCATCGGTTTGACCGCCTTTCTCAATCGTCTGTACGGCGGCAAAGGGGACGGGACCGAAGCCACGCCGGTCGTTGGGAGCGGGGATGCCATGATCAAGTCGTTCTACGCCTCGCTCGCGGCGTTGCGCGCGGATCTGCGCAATCCGTTGATTGCTTTGGTGGTGTCGGACGAGGCCGGGACGTATCGACCGGAGATGGAGTGGATGGCGCTGCAACTCCAGTTGCTCGGCAAGCGGGTGTTCTGCCTTTCGCCGGATGACGTCTTCCCGCTGGGGTCTTCGCTCTGTTTCGACGTCGAAGGCAATCCCGAGAAAATCGACGTCATTTATCGCTTCTTCGAATTGTTCGATTTGGAGAACATCCGCACCGCCCGGTTCTTTCTCGAAGCGTGGGAGGCAGGCGAGGTCGCCATCTCTCCCCCCATGCGGCCGTTTCAAGAGGAGAAACTGGCCTTCGGGCTGTTCCACCACCACCTCCTGGCGGACTTTTGGAACGAAGCTCTCAGCGGCAAGACCCTGAAGCTGCTCCGTCAGCTCGTACCGGCCACGTGGATTCTGGATCCGGCGCCGCTGCCTCCAGGCGCGGTCTTGGATGGTCCCAAGGTGGCCGGTCGGTTTCTTTCCGAGTGGAAACAACTGGCCGCGGCGTCTCAGAAGGAGCGGGACTTGATCATCAAGATTTCGGGCTACCATGAAACCGCGTGGGGGGCTCGCAGTGTGGTTCTGGGAAGCGACTGTTCCCGGGAGGAGTGGCAGGCCGGGGTGGACATTGCCCTGACCGATGCGCCCCGCAATCTGCATGTTCTGCAGGAGTACCGCAAACCCCGGCGGGTGCAGCATCCGCTGTACGCGGCCGAGTCGCCCCATGAGGCGAAGGAGGCGTTCGGACGGCTCCGCCTCTGCCCGTATTATTTTATCGTCGAAGGTAAACCCCGCCTGAGCGGGGCGTTGGCCACGTTTTGCCCCCCGGACAAGAAAATCATCCACGGCATGCAGGATGCGGCCCTTCTGCCGTGCCGGGCGGTCGAGGGACCTTGAACACCAGGGCCCCTTGGCCGTTGGTTGGAACAGAGAACGGAAATTAGGTTTGCCCGTCGGGCGGCGGACGGGCTTTGTTCCACCCTTACTACGTACATGAAGCGCACCCACCATTGTGCCCAGCTCACCTCGACCGAACTTGGAGCAACGGTTTCGTTGCTCGGTTGGGTGGATTCTGTCCGCGATCACGGCGGCATTCTTTTCATCGATTTGCGTGACCGGAAAGGCATTACGCAGGTCAAATTTGATCCGCAGGTGAATGCGGATCTCGGCGCGCAGGCGGCACACCTCAAACCGGAGTCCGTGATCGGAGTCACGGGGCGTGTGGTCGCCCGGCCGGAAGGCACGGTCAATGCCTCGCTCCCCACCGGGCAGATCGAAGTCGATGCCACGGAATTGACGATTCACAACGTGTCGGACACGCCCCCGTTTCCGCTCGACGACATCGGTGGCGACAAGGTCAACGAAGACCTGCGCCTCACGTACCGCTACCTGGATCTGCGGCGTCCGAAAATGCGCAAGAACCTCGTGGTCCGCCACCGGGCGACCAAGGCGATCCGCGACTACTTCGACAGTCGGGAGTTCATCGAAGTTGAGACGCCGGCGTTGTTCAAGAGCACGCCGGAAGGCGCGCGCGAGTACCTGGTTCCCTCGCGCATTCATCCCGGACAATTCTACGCCCTCTCGCAATCGCCCCAGCAGTTTAAGCAGATCTTGATGGTGGCGGGCGTGGAGCGGTATTTCCAGATCGCCCGTTGCTTCCGCGACGAGGATCTGCGGGCCGACCGGCAGATGGAGTTCACGCAGGTCGATGTGGAAGCCTCGTTCATCACCCGCGAGGACGTCTATGCCTTGTTCGAAGGCATGTTGAAAAAGGTCTGGCTCGATGTGCTCGGAGTCGACCTGCCGACGCCGTTTCCCCGCATGCCCTACAGCGATGCGATGAATCGTTATGGCGTGGACAAGCCGGACGTGCGCTTCGGTATGGAGTTGGTGGATTTCAGCGAGCTCTTCCGTCAGTCCGCTTTTAAGGTCTTCCAATCCACCGTGGCCAATGGCGGCGTGATCAAGGCGATCAATGCCAAGGGATTGTCCGACCTCACCCAGGGCGAAATCAAGAACCTGGAGGATGTGGCCAAATCCCTCGGAGCCAAGGGGCTCGCTTTCATCAAGGTGGAGAATGGCGAGTGGAAGTCACCGATCGTCAAATTTTTCACCGAGAGTGAGAAGGCGGCGCTCACGGCGCAGCTGGGCGTCACCGAGGGCGACATCATTTTCTTTGCCGCGGCTCCGTGGGAGAAGGCCTGCGCCATCCTCGGCCGCATCCGGCTCGACGCCGCCGCGCTCCTGCAGAAGCGCGGGAAGCTCACCATTCGCCCCGACGATTGGAAATTTCTCTGGGTCATCGATTTTCCGTTGATGTCCTTCGACGAGGAGCAGAACCGCTACCTCGCGACGCACCATCCCTTCACCGCGCCTGTGGTGGAGGACACGGCATTGCTGGATACGGATCCGAAGTCGGTTCGCGGCCAGCATTACGATGTCGTCCTCAATGGCATGGAGCTCGGTGGCGGCTCGATCCGGATCCACCAGCCCGCCCTGCAGAAGAAGGTGTTCGAGGACGTGCTGAAGATTCCGGCGGATGTCGTCGACAGCCGTTTTGGATACATGCTGAAGGCGTTCACCTACGGTGCGCCCCCGCATGGAGGCATTGCCTTCGGGCTGGACCGCATGGTTGCCCTGCTCTGCGGCACCACGAGTATCCGGGATGTCATTGCATTCCCCAAGACGCAGAAGGGGCAGGATTTGATGGCCCAGAGTCCCACCGCGGTGACCGCGAAGCAGCTGAAGGAGCTTCACATCCAGACCGTGATGCCGGAGTAAGGCTTTGGGGTCGGGCGGCGGGTGCTGGGTTCGAAAGAAAGGGGGCGTCGTTTTGTACGGACGGCGCCCGCTCTTTTTTATTTTTTAAGTTACGTTCCCCAAGTATTTTAGGGAATGAGGGGCAGGCGGTGATGGGTGCTGGAAAGTGAGAGTGGAGGTGCGGGGTGTGTGTGGCATAGCCCCTGCTAGCGAGGAGGTGTGCTACCTCTTTTGGTAGGGTTCCTCAGCTAACACAGGCGCATCCAACTCACTATGAAGCATCCGTCCAAGCCCCTCCTCGGGCTCCTCTCGGTCGGCGGTCTGGTGGCCTTCGTGGCCACAGCATCGTCCGTCCTCGCGCAACAACCGGCCGCGGAAGCGGCCGCCGCCGCCGCCGCGGTTGTCCCGACCATTGATCCCGCCGCTCTGAGCAGTCTCCGCGTAGGCGTGGACACGGTTTGGGTGCTGGTTGCGGGCATGCTGGTCTTTTTCATGAACGCTGGATTTGCGCTCGTGGAATCCGGACTTTGCCGGGCGAAGAACTGCGTGAACATCCTGGCGAAGAACTTCATCGTCTTCGCGATCGCCTCGATCTCGTTCTATGCCATGGGATGGGGCCTGATGTTCGGTGACGGAAATCTCTGGGTCGGCATGAGCGGACTGTGGTTCGTCTCCGGCGCGGACAACTCTCCGGCGCTGGGCGAGGCGTATGCCTCGATGAATCCGTTTTCTACGACCAAGTACGAGGGGGTTTACAGCGCGATCAACTGGACGCCGGTTCCCCTCTGGGCGAAGTTCTTCTTCCAGCTGGTCTTCGCGGGCACCGCGGCGACCATCGTTTCGGGGGCCGTGGCTGAACGCATCAAGTTCAGCTCCTTTATCTTCTTCAGTTTCGTCCTCGTCGCGCTGATCTATCCGATTTCCGGACACTGGATCTGGGGTGGTGGTATCCTCGGTTCCACTCCTGGTGAGTCCGGTCTGGCCGCCTTCTTCGGCAATTTCCGCGACTTCGCCGGTTCGACCGTCGTGCACTCGGTGGGTGGCTGGGCCGCTCTGGCCGGCGTGATGGTGTTGAAGCCCCGTCTGGGCAAGTACCGCGACGGACGGATTCATCCAATTCCCGGTCACAACATGACCTCTGCCGCCCTGGGTGTTCTCATTCTCTGGCTGGGCTGGTTCGGCTTCAATCCCGGATCGACGATGGCGGCGATGGATGGTGCGGCGATCTCCCACATTCTGGTCAATACCAACATCGCGGCCGCCACGGGTTCCCTGGGCGCACTGCTGACCGCCTGGATGCTGCTGAAGAAGCCCGACCTTTCCATGGTGCTCAACGGGTGTCTGGCCGGTCTGGTGGCCATCACGGCTCCCTGCGCGTTTGTCACCATCACCTCGGGCGCGATCATCGGTTTCATCGGTGGCGTGCTGGTGGTCCTGGCGGTGATTTTCTTCGACAAGATCAAGATGGACGATCCGGTCGGCGCTCTCGCGGTGCACCTGTGCAATGGTGTGTTCGGCACCCTGGCGCTGGGCTTGTTCTACAATACGGACATCGCCAAGAGCGTTGCGGCGCTTGATACGGGTCTCACGGCGGGCGCCCAGACCATTCAGCAACTCAAAGGCATTATCCTGGTCGGCGCCTTTGTGTTCCCGGTTTCGCTGATTCTGTGGTCCATTCTCAAGGCCACGGTCGGTATTCGGGTGAGCGCGGAAGAGGAGACGGAGGGTCTCGACATCGGCGAGCATGGCAACGAAGCCTATCCCGATTTCACCCCGGCCCATAAGTCCTGATCATCTGCCGGTTGACGAGAGCGCAAGATGGCTTGCGCTCCCTTGACCGGAAAACTACACCATTCTCATCCCTCAATCACACCCATTCGCATGAAACTTATCATAGCTATCATCAAGCCGTTCAAGTTGGAGGAAGTGAAGGAAGCTCTCTCCGAAATCGGCATCGAGGGTATGACCGTGACCGAAGTCAAGGGCTTCGGCCGCCAGAAGGGTCACACCGAAATTTATCGCGGCAGCGAGTACACGGTCGACTTTCTCCCGAAGGTTAAACTCGAAATCGTCGTCACGGACGAAATCGTCGGCAAGACGGTCGATACGATCGTCAAGGCGGCCAAGACGGGCAAGATCGGCGACGGAAAGGTGTTTGTCGTCGCCCTTGAAGATGCGGTCCGCATCCGCACCGACGAACGTGGTGACGCCGCCATCTAAGGCGTTGCTCCGAACGTAGCGTTTTCGTGAGGCCGGCACCTTGGGGTGCCGGCCTTTTTTGCGTCCGCTTCCAGCGCTTCTAGGTGCGGCGCTGGAGCCAGTACCGGAGTTCGCGTTGGTAAGCGGCCAGTCCTACGTCCTGCGACGTTTCCATCAGCGTGGTGAGCAGGATCTGGATGACCTCTTCGTGGCGCCCCAGCTGGTGGAGGGTCAGCGCTAGAAAAACGCGAAACTCGGAGTTCTCGGGGAACTGCGCGGCGCCACTGCGCAACACCTCCTCCGACCGGGCCAGATCGCCGATCTCTCGCCAGCAGCCACCCAATCCCAGGTAAGCTCCGCTCAGCTCATTGGGTGGCAGTCCGAGTGCAATGCTCCGCTCGTAATGCGGCAGGGCATCGCGCGGATGGTCCAAGACGGCGTGCGTCCACGCCAATTGGTAGTGGATCTCCGCCACATTGGGATAGCGGGCCGCCAGCTCCTGCAGGCGCGCGAGGATGGACGAGAGCTGCCCGCCATGCCTCGCCCCTACCAAGGCGTCGAGCTCGGGTTTCCAGGGCATCTCGCGCGTCAAGCGGGAGGTTGGGCCTTGGCGGGGAGGGCTCGGGTGCGAATCTCGGTGACGACGCGCTCCGTGAAGACGGCATACGGCATCGCTCCTTCGTCGCCCTTGGCGCGGGATCGCACGCTCGCGGCTTTGGACTCGGCCTCCTTCGCTCCGAGCACCAGGGTGTAGGGGATTTTTTCCAACTCCGCCCGGCGGATCTTCGCCCCCATCTTGTCGCTGTGCTCATCGAGGGTGGCGCGCACGCCGGCGGCCTTCAGGTGGTTCAGCACCTCGCGCCCGTAGTCGAGTACCTTGTCGCTGATCGGAACCAGGCGAACCTGTTCCGGGGCCAGCCAGACCGGGAAGTCCCCGCCAAAGTGTTCGATGAGCACGCCGCAGAACCGCTCCATCGATCCGAACGGAGCCCGGTGGATCATCACGGGTCGGTGGGCCTGGTTGTCGGCTCCGGTGTAGCTGAGGTCAAAGCGGACCGGCAGGTTGTAGTCGACCTGGACCGTTCCCAGCTGCCACTCGCGGCCGATCACATCCTTGACCACGAAATCAATCTTGGGTCCGTAGAACGCGGCCTCGCCGGGCTCTTCCGTGAAGGGCACGCCGAGGGTCTTGGCCGCTTCGCGGCACGCCGCCTCTGCCTTGTCCCAGTTCTCCGCCGTGCCGGTGTACTTGTTGGAGTCGGGATCGCGCAGTCCGACGCGCACGCGGTAATCGCTCATGCCCAGCGTGTTCAGCACCACTTTGACGAGGGAAAGGCAACCCAGCACCTCGCCCGCCACCTGGGCCTCCGTGCAGAACAGATGGGCATCGTCCTGGGTGAATCCGCGGACGCGCGTCATGCCGTTCAGCTCACCGCTTTGTTCCCAGCGATACACGGTGCCGAACTCGGCCAGACGGACAGGCAGATCGCGATAGCTGTGGGGCTGGGAGGCGAAAATCTTGATGTGATGCGGGCAGTTCATCGGTTTCAGCATGAAACCGTCGAGCAGCTTGTCCGCATCGAGGACCCGGCTCTCCGGGATGATCTCCCGGCCGGACCGATCATTCACGGTCTGGCGGAGCTTGGAGGAAACGGCGTCGAGTCGCGCCACCATCTCCGCGCACGAACAGCCTTCGCGCACGATGCGGGAGAGGGTCTCATTTTCGACCACGGGGGTGAACTGGGATTCCTTGTAGTAGGGGAAATGTCCCGACGTCTTGTAGAGTTCGAGCTTGCCGATGTGCGGGGTGAAGACCTGCGAGTAGCCCTGCTTGCGCAGCTCCTCCCCGATGAAGGATTGCAGTTCCTGCCGGATGATCGAGCCGTTCGGCGTCCAGAGGATCAGTCCCTGGCCCACATCTTCGTCGATGACAAAGAGCTTGAGGTCCTTGCCGAGCTTCCGATGGTCGCGCGCCTTGGCCTGCTCCAGGCGATCGAGGTGCTGCGCCAGCTCTTCCTTCGTCGGGAAGGCCGTGCCGTAGATGCGCTGGAGCTGCTTGTTCTTCTCATCGCCCCGGTGGTAGGCGCCGGCGATCGAGAGCAGCTTGAAGGCCTTGAGTTTCGAGGAGTAGCGCACGTGGGTCCCGGCGCAGAGGTCCATGAATTCTCCGTTCTGATAAAAGGAAATTTTCTCGCCTTCCGGGATGTCCGCGAGGCGTCCGAGCTTGTAGCGCTCCTGACCGCGGCTGCGGATGATCTCGATGGCTTCCTCGCGGCTGACTTCCTTGCGCAGAAAGGGCTGATTCTCATCGGCGACCTTCTTCATCTCGGCCTCGAGTTTCACCAGGTCGTCGTTGGTCAGCTTGTGGTCCAGGTCGACGTCGTAGTAGAACCCCGAATCCGTGGGAGGACCGATGTCGAGCTTGGCATCGGGAAAAATCCGAAGCAGGGCCGTCGCGAGGATGTGCGAGGCGGAGTGACGAAGTTCCTCAAGGGGAGACATGGACATAAAATGGGAAAAGGCTGCGGCTGAAGTGGCAGGGGCGCGGTGAGCGAGGGAAGGGAGGGAAAGGGCTAGCGTTTGGTGCGTTCGAGCGTGTATCCATCCTTGCGATCCAGCATGGTCCAGCCGGTCTCGAGGAGGGAGGCGCGGAGCAGGTCGGCGGCCTTGAAGTCCCGGGCCTGTTTGGCGGCCCAGCGCTGCGCGGCCAGCTCCTGCACGTGCGGGGGCGCATCCTGCCCGGCGGCCGGGGGGGCGGTCAGCACGAGCCCGAGGAGGTGGATGGTCTCATCGAAGGTCGCGCGGTCGAGTCCGGCGGGCCCTTGGTTGATGCGGGTGAACAGCGCGCCCAACGCCCCGGGGGTGTTGAGATCGTCGTCCAGGGCGGCGATGACGCTGGCGAGTGCGGTCGGATCTCCACCGGTGGCGGGAAGGGTGTCGCGAAACGTGCGCAGCGTGGTGAGGGCCTTTTCGGCGGCGGGCAGGGCCTCGAGGGTGAAGTTGAGCTGCTTGCGGGGGTGACCCGCCAGCAGGGCATACCGCACCGCCATCGGCCGGAAGCCTTTGGCCGCCAGATCGTCGAGCGTGTAGAGGTTGCCCAGGCTCTTGCTCATCTTCTTCCCGTCCACCAGCAGGTGCTCCGAGTGGTACCAGTGGTGGGAGAAGAGCTGCCCGTTGCAGCATTGGCTCTGCGCAATCTCGTTCTCGTGATGCGGGAACAGCAGATCCACCCCGCCGGTGTGCAGGTCAATGGTGGGGCCGAGGTGCTTCTTGCTCATGGCACTGCACTCGATGTGCCATCCGGGTCGGCCTTGTCCCCAGGGGCTGGGCCAGAAGACGTCGCCATCGTCGGCCTTGTGCGCCTTCCACAGGGCGAAATCGCTGCCGTCTTCCTTCTCGTCCGCGTCCGCCGACGCGGTCTTAAGGGCACTCCCGGTTTTCAGTTCCCGTTCCTTGACCCGGGACAGGGACCCGTACTCCGGAAACGAGGAGACCTTGAAGTAGACGGAACCGTCGTCGGTCCGGTAGGCGTGACCCCTCCGCTCGAGCGCGGCGATCATGCCGATCTGCTCTTCAATGTGTCCCGTGGCCGTGGGCTCGACGTGGGGCGGGAGGCAGTTCAGGGCGGCACAATCGGAGTGAAACTTGCTGGTCCAGTGCCGGGTGACCTCCTGCAGGGGGCGGCCTTCTTCCCGGGAGCGCCGGATGGTCTTGTCGTCCACATCCGTGAGATTCCGCACATGCAGAACGTGGGAGGCGCCGAACTGCCGGTCGAGCAGACGTCGGATCACATCATTGACCACAAACGTCCGGAAATTGCCAATGTGGGCAGCGGCATAAACCGTTGGACCACAGTTATAAAAACGCAGCACGCCATCCCCTTGGGAGGGTTTTAATTCGCGAATCTCTCGCGTGAGCGAGTCGAAGAGACGTAGGGCCATGAAAGGGGAGTGAAACGGAACACAAACAACGATTTCGCCGCGGCGAAATCAATGAACAGCTTATCGGGGACGCGCTCCTTGGGGGAGAATCCGGCGCCACCGGCGGTTGCACCTTCAGCAACCGCAGCACTGCGTTCGCCCCTCGAGGCGAAACGTGATGGGGAAGCAGAAACGTGTGGCGACCCGTGACATTGCGTGCTTGTCTGAGGAACGCGAATATGTGTGCCGACTTCAAGCTCGATTTGACCCATCGCCCACGTCGACTCCGTCGGAGTCCTGCCCTCCGGGCCATGACCGAGGAGACGTTGCTGACCCCAGCGGATTTCATCGCCCCCCTGTTTGTGGTGGAGGGGGATGGAGCTCCTGAACCCATTGGTTCCATGCCGGGGGTGTCTCGACTCGGTCTGCGGGACCTGGTCGAGGAGTGTCGTGAGCTCGCGGCCCTGGGTGTACCCGCGGTGGCCCTCTTTCCCAAGTTGGCAGACGGGTTGAAGGATGATCGCGGTTCCCGGGCCTTGGATCCCGATGGGTTGGTCCTGCGTGCGGTCCGTGCGATCAAGGACTCCGTGCCGCAGATGGTTGTCATGACCGATATCGCGCTGGATCCCTACACCACCCATGGTCACGACGGTGTGTTGAACGCGGCCCAGGACGACGTAGCCAACGATGAGACGGTGGAGATTCTGGCCAAGATGGCTGTTCTCCACGCCCGCGCGGGGGTCGACTTCGTGGCTCCCTCGGATATGATGGACGGTCGGATCGGCGCGATTCGCAAGGCCTTGGATGGGCACGGCTGCTCCGCGACCGCCATCATGGCCTATTCGGCCAAATTTGCCTCCGCCTACTACGGTCCCTTCCGCGATGCGGTGGGAAGTGCCAAGGCGGCCGGCACTCACTCGTTGGACAAACGCACCTATCAGTTGAACCCGGCCAATCGTCGCGAAGCGTTGATTGAAGCCGCCCTCGATGAGGCGGAAGGAGCGGACGTGCTGATGGTCAAGCCGGCGGGCGCTTATTTGGATATCATCCGCGATCTGCGGGAAAGGACCCAGCGGCCGCTGGCTGCCTATCAGGTGTCCGGCGAGTATGCCCAGCTGCATGCGGCAGCCGAACGCGGGTGGCTCGACTTGGTGAAGACGCGGCGCGAATCCCTGCTCGCCATCAAACGTGCGGGCGCGGACATGATCCTCACCTACTTTGCCAAGGAGATGGCGGCCGAGCTGGCGCTCTAGGCCCAGCGGCTCCGACCCGATCGACGAGCGGCTGCTCACGAGCCATGCCGCCACGAAAAAGGCCGACCCGGGGGTCGGCCTTTTTCGTGGCTACGGAATTCGTTGGACGGCTAGGTCAACGCTTCTTCTTCGCGCGGGTTCCTTTCGCGGGCTTCTTGTCCTCGTCGTCGGAATCCTCGTCGTCGTCGTCATCGTCCTTCTCGTCGTCGTCGTCGTCATCATCCTCGTCGTCGTCCTCGTCCTTTTCTTCGCCTTCAGGTTTGGCGGCGTCGTCGCCCTCCTTCTCTTCGTCTTCGTCCCACTTCAACGAGGCGTCTCCCTCCAGCACCTTTTCGTCTTCTTCATCGATCTCCGGCAGGTCCTCATCATCGCCCTCCTCCACGCTGGCTTTCTCTTCGCCTTCTTCTTCGGAGTCCCAACCGGCGGGCGCAAAATCGAGAATGGCGCAGAGTTCTTCAAATGAGTGGATGGCCTTGCCCTCCATGAACTCGGCGTTCTGGTCTTCGCGGATCTCATCCTCCACTTCGTCGACGGTGAGCTTCTGCTCGAAGTCGAAGAGGTCGTTGAGCATCTTCACGCGGCAGCGGGTCAGGTGATCGAGCAGGTCCGCGTACGGTCCGTTCTCCTCATCCACAATGTCGGGCAGGGCGAAGAGTTTCTCGTCCGACTCAAAGATCGATTCCTTCACCCGCTTCAATTTGACCTTCGCATTGCCGAGATCCTTTTCGATGCGAAAGGGAATGAACGCGGCGTCCATCACGTCCTGGTCGAACCCGTAATCGCGCAACGGTTCCACCAGTTCGATGAGATGCGCCACCTGGCGCGGATCGATGATGCTCAGGCCGTCCACGTCCCAGCGGACTGGATCACTGACCTCGTCGACCCACCAGTTGTGGTCTTCACCGAGACGAACGTTGCACCAATCGAGAATGCCGGAGGATTTGGCCATAGAGAGCTGGGTCAGAACACGAAAATTTTTCCGCAGCAAAAGCTGGGGGTTCGTCGCGAGTCAAACCGGGAAAGTTTTTTTTATCTGGGTGGCAAGGCGGCGGGTACTTGTGTTCAAGCGCTGCGGCCGCCAAGCTTTGGGTGGATATGGATGTTTTCTATGAGCGGATGCTGCGTCCTCATTTGTTCAAGCTCGAATCCGAGAAAGCCCATGAGGTGGGGCTGAAAGCACTGACGCTTCTAGGCGCTTTATGGCCACTGCGGTGGTGGTTGGAGCGGGTGAACGGGTTGGATCGGTCGCGCTACGCAGCCGTTTCGTTGTTGGGACTGAAATTTCCGAATCGGGTTGGATTGGCTGCGGGCTTCGACAAGAACGCGGAGGCTTGGCCGGCGGCCGCCGCGCTTGGCTTTGGGCACGTGGAAGTCGGCACGGTCACCGCTCTGGCGCAACCCGGAAATCCGTCTCCCCGCATGTTTCGCTATCCCAATGAGTTGGCGGTGATAAATCGCATGGGCTTCAACAACCACGGAGCCCAGGCGATGGCGAAAACGCTCGGTCGGCTGCCGGGAGTCGGCCAGCGGAGTGTGCCGTTGGGCATCAATTTGGGGAAATCGAAGGTCACTCCTTTGGAACAGGCGACGGAGGATTATCTGACGAGTTACCGGCTCCTGGTTCCGTTTGCAGACTACCTGGTGCTCAATGTCTCTAGTCCGAACACGCCGGATTTGAGAAAACTTCAGGACGAGGACCGCTTGAAGGAGCTGCTGGCCGCGATCCGGTCCGAACGCAACCGGCCTGCACAGGGCGGTGGGGGGCGAAAGGTCCCGGTCTTGTTAAAAATCGCCCCGGATCTCTCGTGGCGGCAGATCGATGCGGTGTTGCAGGCGGTGTCCGACTACGGGCTGGATGGGATTATCGCCACCAATACGACGCTGGCCCGGCCCGGTTTTTTCTCGACCGTGAACCAGGCGGGTGGGCTGAGCGGGGCGCCGTTGCGCCAGCGGGCGACGGAGGTGGTGCGCTACATCGCCACCCGTTCGGAGGGCAAACTGCCGTTGATCGCGGTCGGGGGGATCACCGATTTCGAAAGCGCAGGCGAGAAAATGGATGCGGGAGCGGACCTGATCCAGATCTACTCGGGCATGATCTACCGTGGGCCTTGGTTCGCCGCCGGTCTGGCCCGGGCGGTGGGAGAACGTGATCGGAAGGGGTGAACCGGGCCGGGGAGTCAAATCTCCCAGTCGCCCGCCTCTTCAATCAGGCTTTCCTTCGCCTTGCGGGGTCGAATGATCGAGGCCTGATCCCCCTGGTAGTAGGCGATGCTGTTAGGTGGCATCGACTGCATGAGCCAGACATTGGAACCCACGATCGAATGCCGTCCAATGACGGTTTCACCTCCCAGGATGGTCGCTCCCGGGTAAACGATCACATGGTCCTCCAGCTTCGGGTGGCGCTTCACGCCCTTGATGGGCAGTCCCTGATCGTCGGTCACGAAGGACTTCGCCCCCAAGGTCACTCCTTGATAGATCTTTACGTGACTCCCGATGCGGGCGGTTTCACCGATGACCACGCCGGTGCAGTGGTCGATGAAGAAGTGGGACCCGATTTCCGCACCGGGGTGGATATCGGCGCCCGTTCGTTCGTGCGCGTACTCGGTGATCATCCGAGGGAGCAAGGCCACTCCTTTTTTGTACAGGAGGTGGGCGATCCGCTGCAGGGAAATGACAAGGACGCAGGGGTAGGAGAGAATGATTTCCTCGATGCTGCGCGCGGCCGGGTCGCCATCATAGGCCGCCGCCACATCGGTCCGGACGACCTGGCGCAGCGTCGGCAGCGCTCTCAGGAGGTCCATCGCCAGCTCCTCCGCTTTGCTCGCCGGATCCGCCGATTTTGAGAACCGCAGGCTCTTTTCCAATTCAGCCACCAAGTGACTGTGAATGTGCGCGATCCGACGCGCGGTCACCCCCGCGACGGACTGTTTGGTGAGCGGCTTTTGCTCGAAAAAACCGGGGAACAGCAAGTGCATGAACTCCGAGCAGAGCTGGTTGACGGATTCCTCGGAGGGGAGGTTGGTACCATCGAAATGGTTGATGCCTCCGTCGTTTTCGTACGACGCAAGGAGGGCGTGAGTGATGTCATCGAGCGTCATGCGAAGAGCGTCGCTTGAATCTCGCCAAGTGCCAGACGACGTCAAAGCGGATTTCCGGCGGGACGAAAATGGGGCTTTACAGGAGCGGCCCGATTTATCTTAGTGCGCCTTCCTTCCAGTCAGCGATGCTCAGGTGGTGGAATTGGTAGACACACACGTTTGAGGGGCGTGTGCCGTAAGGCGTAAGGGTTCGAGTCCCTTCCTGAGCACCAATCGCAGAGGCGCTGCCGCTCCTACCGCTGTAGGCCGGGTCGCCGACCCCGCAGGCGTTAACTTACACGGCCTAGATGATTCCAGGCCCGACGACTCCCGCCACCCCAATGTAGGGCTGCCCCTTGCGGGCACGCCTTGGATTGCGAGCGTGAGTGTCGGGTGTTCAACGCTAGGCGCGGCCGCAAGGGCCGGCCCTACATGCGCGAGACTTTAGGTTAGCGCGTATGGGTCGCCGACCCCGCAGGCGTGACCGAAGCCTACCCGAAAAACCTCGTTTCGCGGCTTCGCGCCTCCGCGTGAGCCCCCTACCGATGCCTTCTCTGGTTTGCGTGCCATCACGAGCCGAGGTTTCAACCTGCGGCTGTTGCTACCGACAAAAGGTGATCCGTCGCACGCTTTAGGATGGCCATCTAAAATCCCCGGAGGTACCAACACCCGGGATGGCATGTATACACATGAATCCGGCCTTCCTGGGGAAATCCGTTTCCCGAGTCAGGATCGTCGAACCCGGGACTACCCCATGAACCCCATCCGTCTCCGCAGGGAATTTCTCAAAACCATGGTCGCAGGCGGCTGCGCCCTTCCGTTGAGTGGCCTGTGGGGGAAGGAGAGCGGCGCCACGGAACGGACCCGCGGGGGAGAGCTGGATCCGCTGCTTCCGGATTTCGACCGGCTCACTCCCGAGGAAAAGGTGCGGCGGATCGAGCGGGTGACCCACGCCGCGCGGATCCATCCGAGCGGCATCCTGGTGTGCATGCCCTACGTCGCGGACGACGGTCTGCGCGTCGTGCGGACGAGCGACTTCGAGGGCATGGATCAGTTCAGCTTCAACTTCGGCCACAAGTTCAAGGCCATCACCGATTTTTTCACCAACGAGAATTCCATCACCGCGTCGGGCTCGCACCTCGCCGCCCAGAGTATCCGCTACCAAGCGACGGGTGAAGCCGCGGCGATGGCCGCCGCACGCGCCGCCTACCGCTCGCTGCGCATTGTCTATGGGTTCGGCGTGGAGGCGGGCAACGCCGGCTTCATGGGCAAGCCGTTCCATTTCGAGTACTCGGTGCACACGACGGGCGACCAGTATCTCCATGCGATGTGGGGGCTGTGGACGTTCTATCCGATCGCCTCCCCGGACGAGCAGGGGGAGATCCGCGCCATGTTCGTCACCATGGCGGACTACCAAATCAAGGTGGACTACATGATCTTCAACCGCACGGGGGGCGGTTGGAACAACCGGCTGGATCCGACCGACTACAACGCGATCATGGCCGCCCTGGTCGCCGTGGCCTACAAGTTCTCCGGCGACCGGAAATACCGCGACGCCTACGAATTCGTGGTGCGCACCGGGAAGTGGCAGACGCATCGGCGGATCGACTACATCATCGAGCAGTTTCGGGACGGCACCTACAAACCGAAAGCGTGGGACAAAATCGCCGGTGCCGACGTCGGGGCGGGGGAGTTCGCCCACTGGGAGCAGATCCAGCACTGCCAGTTCACCGCGATCTCAGCCGCGATCATCCACGAATGCGTGCCGGATCTCTTCACCCGCGACGATCTGCGCCGCGTGCTCGCGCTGTGGTGGGCCGACCACCCGGTGGGATTCGACTCGGATCGATGGAACTACCTCTATTGGTTCATCATCTCCACCAAGGACCGTAGCTGGCGGCCGGTGGAGCTTACGCCGCGGCTGCCGAGGGAGGCGTGGTTCGGAGGACATCCCATGCTGTCGTTCGCCTCCAAGTGGGTCTACGGCGATTGCCTCGCCCGCTTTCAGTGGACCGCCATGGTCGTGGCGCGGCACTGTCCGGAAAAGCGCGACGAGGCCGCGGCTTTCGCGGCCACCACGCTCCGGAAGCTGCAACCGCGACACTTGCTCTGGATCTCGGATCCAGACGGCAGGCAGATCCCGCCGGAAGTGAATTACTTCACCCGCTTCTTGAGCAGCGAGGTGCCGGAGAATGTCATCGCTTCCTACTGGGAGGGCCGGCGTCTGAAGCTCTGGGCCTGAACCGTCACAACGTTTCCATGACACGTCTCCCCGCATCGTGAGCCGCACCGGCGAACCTCCCTGATTTCCACCATGAAACTCCTCTTCAACTCCCCCTACACCTTGGACGCCGCGGATGCCGCCGCCCTGCGGATCGCCGTGCCTGGCATCGAGATCGCCACGGTGCCCTACACTCCGGACCCGGACAAGCTTCCCGGCGCGGACGTGGATGCCCTCGTCACCGAACAGGTCCCGCGCAACCTCGCCGCCTGGCCGCGGCTCCGCTGGGTGCAGTTGATGTCCGCCGGCTCCAACCAGGTCATTGGCCACCCCATCGGCCAGACATCCATTCCGGTCACCACCGCGAGCGGCACCCACGGCGTTCCGATCGCGCAGTACATCACCTGCAGCGCGCTCATGCTGGCGCACCGGATGCCGCAGCTGTTCGAGTTCAAGCCCACCCGGAAGTGGCCCAACCGCGTTGCGCTCGCCAGCTTCAGCCTGCGCGGCCGCACGGCCGGGATTCTTGGATACGGCAGCATCGGCCGCGAGAGTGCGCGCCAGCTCGCCGCGCTTGGCATGCGCATCCTCTGCTACAAGCGCGATCCGGCGGTCCACGAGGATCCGGGTTTCAACGCCTGGCCCGGTACCGGCGATCCGCGGGGTGAGCTTCCCGCCGCGTGGTATGGTCCCGGGCAGCTGACGGAACTGCTCCCGCAGTGCGACCTCGTGGTCGTCACCGTGCCGAGCACGCCGACCACCGAGAGCCTGCTTGGCGCGCGTGAGCTCGCCCTGCTCAAACCCACCGCCCACCTCATCCACATCTCCCGCGGTGGCGTGGTCGACGAGACCGCCCTCGCCGATGCCCTGCGCGCCGGACGCCTCGCGGGCGCGGCTGTCGACTGCTTCGTCCGTGAACCCACGCCGACCGACTACCCCCTCTTCGATGTGCCGAATCTCATCATGACCCCGCACATGTCGGGCGTGTATGACGCGTTCTTCCCGGCCTTCAACGCCCTCCTCCGCGAGAACGCCGTCCGCTTCGTCAGCGGCCGACCCCTCCTCAACGTCGTGAGCACCGCCGCCGGCTACTGAAACGCCAAGAGCGACCCCAGGCCCTTGTCTCACGCGAAGCCGCGAAGCCGCACCAAGGAAGCATTCGCACGGTAGCCGCCCTCGCCTGCACCGCGTGCGCGGTGCAGTGCGAAGGGCGAAGAGTGAAGAGCCAATCCCAACCAAAGTAGCTGCGGCTTCAGCCGCATCCGAATTCCGTCCGCGTCCACCCGTAGCGGAACGGGGAACCCGTTTCGTGCCCGAGGATCGACGTTGGTCGCACTTCAGCGGTCGGCACCCGTTAAAAATTCAGCGTTCAGCGTTCAACGTTGAGCGTTCCCCCGCGTTCCCCCCGCCCCGCCTTCCGCCGGACTACTCCGCGCGAAGAAGCGTATTGGGGTCCACGCGCGATGCGCGTCGCGCGGGGAGCAGTCCGCCGATGAGGGCCGCGCTGAAGCCGACGAGGGCGGCGAGCGAAACGGCCACGCCATCCGGGCGGAGTCCGCTGATCATCCAGGCGCCGAACAGGCGTGGCACGAGGTAGGCCAGCACGGTGCCCAGCACCACACCGAACGCGCCGAGCCGGGCGGCGTCGCGGAGGACGTCGCGCCACACGCGCTGCGGGTCGGCTCCGATGGCGAGTCGTACGGCGATCTCCGGGGAGCGGCTCGCCACGAGGTAGCCGAGCGCGCCAAAAAGGCCGATCGAGGCCAGGACCGTCGCGAGCAGTCCGAAGCCGGCCGTGAGGCGCATCGCGCCGAAGTCATTGCGCAGCCAGCGCTCCGCCCGTTCCTCCAGCGTGGCCCAGCGGGTGAACATCAGGGCGGGCTCGGCCGCCGCGATGGCCGTCTGCAGGGTGGCGCGCACGGGGGCGGCGTCGCCTTCCACCCGGATGACGATGCATCCGGGCTCGGCCTGCCACTGGCGATGCGGCAGGTAAAACATCGCCGGCGCCGCGCCGCGCACGCTGTTCACGCGGGCATCGGCCACGATGCCTACGATCTCGCGGTCGTTTTCGTCCGGCTCGTCGCCAAACCCAAAGCGCCGGCCGATCGGATCGGCCGAGCCGAAAACTTCCCGCGCGAGGCGCTCGGAGATGAGGGCGACCGGAGGTGTTTTTGCGGTGTCGTTCGCCGTGAAGGCCCGTCCACGCAGCAGGGTGAGGCCCAGGGCGGGCAGGTAACCTTCGTCGATCGCGTCTTGCTGCACGCCGTCGCGGGGCTGCACGACCCCGTCGCCGCGGAACCGCACCCCGCTCGCCGAGCGGCTGCCGCTGAGCACGCCGCTGGCCGCGAAGCCGACGTGTCGCACCGGCGGGAATTCGAGCGCCGTCGTCCGGAGACGTTGCAGCACCGCGTCCTGGCGCTCCGGGGGGATGCCGGCCTCGGACAGGTCAAAGAACGCCTGCACCACGGAGGTGCGCGCGTAACCCGGCGATGTCGCCAGCACGCGGCGCAGGTCCATCGCCAGCCCGACGGCCAGCGCCACTAGCATCACCGAGAGTCCCAACTGGGCCACGATCAATGCGCGTCCGAGCCGCAGGGGGCCGCCCACGCCAAAACTGCGTTGCTGGATGCTCGCCAGCGGCGAGATCCGGGCGCTCAGCCACAGGAGCACCAACCCGATGACCGTGCTGAGCAGGAGTGCCGCCCCGGCGAGGCAGGCGAGCAGTTTCCAGTCAAAGCTGGGCAGATCGGGCGTCGCCGGCACCAGCCACTGTGCCAACAGCGGCGCGAGCCAGCTGCAGAGCAGCATTCCGAGCCCCGCTCCCGCTGCTGTGAGCACGAATCCCTCCATCCAGAGACCGCGGGCCAGCCGGCCGCGGCCCGCACCGAGCGCCAGCCGTACGCCGAGCTCGCGGACGCGGCCGAGCAACCGCAGGAGCAGGAGGGTCGTGGAGTTCGCCGCCGTCACGAGGAGCACGATGCCGACGAGCAGGGTGAGGCTGAGGCCGACATGGGAGAACTCTGTGCGCGTGGTGGATACGCCGCCGGGGGCGGGTACCAGGCGCGGTTGCCGCGCACGGAGGTCCCGCTGTTCCTGCGGGTCGGTGATGATGCCCAGCACGGTATCAAGCTGTGGCTGCCACGACGCCAGCAACGCTCCGGTCACCTCCGCCGGCCGCGGTGCACGCACGAGGAGCGTTAGCCAGTGTACATTGTCGAGCTGCGTCCATTCCTCGAGCGTCACGGGCGATCCGGACGATACAATCCAGGCATTGCCGCTGACGCGCAGGGGGGCATGCAGCCCGAGCGGCAGCCACAGGTCGGGCCGGTTTTCCAATGCGATGCCGGTAAAAGGCTTCGCGGCCACGCCGACGATGGTGAGATCGACACCGTTCAAGCGGACGACGCTCCCGACCACGTTGGCGTCACCCGCAAAACGCTTCTGCCAGAATGCGTGCGAAAGCACCGCCACGGTCTGCGGTGCGCCGGGCCGCGCATCGTCCTCACCGAGCAGCCGCCCCGCCGCGGGGGCGACTCCGAGTGCGGAGAAGAAATTCCCGGTGACAAAGATCGCGGTTGCGCGTTCCGCCGGCGAGTCCCCGACGCGCAGCGCGGCGGCCGTCTGCGAGCTGTAGCCGAGAGCGCCACCGGCGACCGCGGGATGGGCATTCAGCCGTCGGACGCTCGGCGCGCTCATAAGAAACGGTTCGCCCTTCGGGTCGAGGGCGGCGTGCAGCTCGGCCGGACGCGCCACCGGGAGCGGCTCGAACAGCACCGCGCGCAACAGCGTATAGACCGCTGTGGTCACGCCGAGTCCGAGGGCGAGCACCAGCACGACGCTCGTCGTGAAGGCCGGCCGGCGCGCGAGGCTCCGCACCGCCAACCGCAGATCCTGACCCCAGGATTCGAGCGTGGACCAGCCCAGCGCCTCTTCCGACGCTTCGCGCGTGGCGAGCACATTGCCGAACGCCACATGGGCCTGGCGCCGCGCCTCGGTCCGGTCGAGGCCCCGCTGGACATGCTCCTCGGTCAATAGTTCGAGGTGGTGACGCATCTCTTCGTCCAGCCGCGCGCGGCGGGCGCGACGACCGAGCAACTGTTTCAGCGTGGACACAAATTTCATGGCTGGGAGCGGTTCGGGAATGGGGGGCGCTCGGAAGGCGGTTCACCCGGAGCGCGGTTGCCGACGGGTGCCGTCATGCTTCCGCCGCGAGGATGGCGTCGACCAATGCCGCGACCCGCTGCCAGTTGGCGACTTCCTCCTTCAGTTGTTTCCGACCCGCGGCGGTGATCGAGTAGTAGCGGGCGCGACGATTGTTGTCGCTCGTACCCCATTCCGAGGAGATCCAACCCCGACCCTCCAGGCGGACGAGCGCCGGGTAGATGGTGCCCTGGTTGAGCAACACCGAGCCGCCTGCGACCTGCTCGATGCGGCGAGCGATGCCGAACCCGTGCAGCGATCCCAGGCTCGCCAGCGTCTTCAGGACCAGCAGGTCGAGGGTGCCCTGCAGCAGATCGGTGCGATCGGTCATGTTGGAACCCAACAGGAGCTCCTGTGGGAAGTCAACAGGAACCCCGGCCGGCGCCAGGGAAGCGCAAACACCAAGCGCAAAAGCCCGACCCGTAGCGGAAAGTGAAACCCGTTCCGCGCCCGAGGATCGACGTTGGCCGCACTTCGGCGCTAAAAATTCAGTGTTCAGCGTTGAACGTTCCTCTTCCCTGTCGGCCGCCCGTCCGGGGCGCGCGTTGTCCGCTGGCGGAACCCGCACCGCCGATCTATTCAACGGTTGAACAAACGAGGGCTTCTTTTCTTCGCGAAACGCTTTGATCCTTGGGCGCGTTGCTTCTTTCCCTCCGCCGATCGCATGATGGGTGTGCGGCAGGGCGGTCAGGTGTGCTCAAACCCTCTCCCCACCATTCCCCATGAAAACTAGCCTGAGCCCGGCTCGTCGTGTTGCCGGTCTGTTGGTCCTGTTGCTCTTCGCCTCCGTGACGTTTGGAGCCGATGTCTTGCCCAAGACGGCCGAAAAGTTCGATGTCAACGGCCACACCGCCTTTCTCTATGCCGCGCCGAACCCCGCGAAGGGGAAGCCGTGGGTCTGGTTTGCGCCGACGCTCAAGGGGCTTTCGCTCGTTACGCGCAAGGCGTACTTCGAGGGTTTCCTGGGTGCCGGCGTCAGCATCGCGGGGTATGACTTGGGGGAGGTGCGCGGCGCGCCCTCGAGCACCGCGCAATTCACGCAGTTCTATGACGCGATGGTCAAACGAGGGTGGTCGTCCAAGCCGATCCTGCTCGGCCAGAGCCGCGGGGGCCTGATGATGCTGGCGTGGGCCATGCGGAATCCGGAAAAGACGCAGGCCTTCGTGGGGATTTATCCCGTCTGCAATCTGGCAACCTGGGCCATGAAGAACCTGCCGGTCACTCTCGCCGACTACCAATTGACCGAAGGAGAACTTCGGGCGCGGTTGCCCGAGTTTAATCCCTTGGACAATTTGAAGGGACTGCAGAAGTACAAGGTGCCGATGTTCGTCGTGCAGGGCGATGCCGACCGGGCGGTGCCATACCAGGAAAACGCGCTTCTCTTGAAGGAACGCTACGAAGCGGGTGGGGGACCGATCACGGTCAAGCTCATCGCGGGCGAAGGCCACCAGGCGACGCCGTCGTTCTTTGCCGACAAGGACCTGATCGAATTTGTGCTGAAGCAGGCGGCAGCGACGGCACCTTAGCGTCAACCGTCGTCGTCACATCGCGGGCCTACTTCGTGGTGATACCACCACGTGCTTTTCTCCATGGTGCACTCGTTTTCCTCCCGTTTCTTGTTCCGAAGTCTGGCCGCGTTCGTCCTCGTCTGGGGTGGGCTTTTCCGGCCTCTCGCCGCAGCGCCCGCCGATGCGTCCGCGCGCACGCTCCGCGTTCTGTTCATCGGCAACAGCTTCACCAACCGCCATACGCTCGCCCGCATCGTCAAGGATATGGCCGAGGCGGGTCACCCGAAGCTCACGTTCGAATACATGAGCGTGATCTACGCCGGCCGGACGCTCGCCGATCACTGGAAGTTTGCTTCCCAAAACTACATCCAGGTCGCGACACTCACGGCCGAGGAGCAGGCGCGGACGATTGCCTCCCTCGCCGCGCTCGCGGCCCAAGAGCCCAAGAATGGGCACCTGAAGAGTGCCCTGGGCCGTCATACGACTTTGGCCAAGGATTTGGAGCGCCTCCGGCAGAAATGGGACGTCGTCGTCCTGCAATCGTACAAGGACGACCTCGACGGAGAGCAGTCCTCGTTCTGCGAGTACGCGCCGAAGTTTGCCGCGCTCGCCCGGGCCGCCGGTGCGCGGGTGGTGCTCTATGAAACGACCCCGAACACCCAAAACGAACGCCCCGTCACTTCACCGCCGGACCCTGCTCCGGTCATCGCCAAGGCACGCGTGATCGCGGGCCTGGCCCGACGGATCGGAGCGACGGTCGTGCCGATGTCGAGCGTCGCCCTGCGCTGCCAAGTCACGCAGCCCCAGTTCACCTTGCGCTACCTCACGGATGCGCACCCCAACCAGACGATGGCTTACCTGACCGCGTGCACGTTTTACGGAGCCTTGTTTGACCGAAGCCCAGTGGGCTTGACCGTCGACACGGTCACGGAAACGCGTCCAGGCCACAAGGCGGGCGAGGACCCCGATGGCAACCCCCTCACGCGGACGTTCTCCGCCCAGGAGCGAGCCCAACTCCAGGCCGCCGCATGGGAAGGCCTACAATGGTTCCGCGAAACCACCGCCGTCCCCCCCTTGTAGGCCCGCGCCTCGCCTGCACCGCGTGCGCGGTGAAGTGCGAAGGGCGAAGAGTGAAGAGCGAATCCCAACCAAAGTAGCTGCGGCTTCAGCCGCATCCGAATTCCGTCCGCGTCCCCGTAGCGGAACGGGGAACCCGTTTCGTGCCTTGGGTGCGGTCGATTCACCGGGAGCCTACGGTCCAGGTGTCATCTCCGTATAAGTATCAATAGATTGACAATTATACGGGTTAAGAGTCTATTTATGGCCTTTTATTATGCGATCCGCGCTCCACGACCTGCTGCCGCCGCCGACCCGCCGTGCCCTGTCCAAGCTGGGGCAGGACTTGGCTACGGCGCGCCGCAAGCGCCACTTTACGGTTGCGATGATGGTGGAACGGATGGGAGTGGCGACGAACACCTACCGTCGGGTCGAAAAGGGTGACCCCTCGGTCACGATGGGAGCCTACGCGATGGCGCTCTTTGTCCTGGGTTTCGGCCACGCCCTCGGCGATTTGATTGACCCTCACCGTGACGACGTCGGACTTCAGCTGGAGGAAGCTCGCCTGCCGAAACGGATCCGGGTGAAGAAGACTCCCTCTTCGTTGTGAAACGCACGCTCAAGGTCTGTGTCGGCGACGAAGCTCGTCTTGTCGGAACCCTGCACTTTGATCAAAACGGGGCGCGGGAGCACGCTGCGTTCGCCTATGACGAAACCTGGCTCGCTGCGCGGGACCGCTTTGCCCTCGAATCCGGTCTGCCGCTCGTTGTCGGCTCGCAGTATCATCGAAAGGTCGTAGAGGAAGGGTCCGTGTTTCATGCCGCGATCGCAGACACGGAACCGGACGGGTGGGGGCGGCGCGTCATCTTGCGCGACCACGCGAAGCGCCGTCAGGCGGCGAAACGCGCGGGCGCCGAAGCGGGATCTGTCCAGCTCAACGCGGTCGATTTCCTCCTGGCAGTGGACGACAGTAGCCGGGTCGGGGCGCTGCGCTTTCGTGACGAGGCGGGGGTATTCCAGCGGGCCACGGAGCCCGGGCGTCGCACCGCCCCGCCACTTTTGGAACTGCGGCACCTGCTGAGCGCATCCCGCGCGGTGGAAACCGAAACCGAGACCGCTGCCGATCTCGCCTACCTGCGGGGGCGCGGCACCTCGCTCGGTGGCATGAGGCCGAAGTGCTCCGTGGTGGATGACGACGGTACGCTGGCGATTGGAAAGTTTCCGAGTGTGCAAGACGAACGTGCAGTCACGAAAGGAGAGGTGCTCGCCATGACCCTGGCAAAGGCGGCGGGTTTAAACGTTGCCACCGCACGCCTCCTCGACAGCGACGGGGTGCCTGTCGCTTTGATTCGCCGCTTCGACCGGACACCTGATGGACGGCGTTTGATGTACGTTTCGGCTGCGACATTTCTCGGGGTCGAATCCGCCGGCGCGCAGGAACACAGTTATTTGGAAATGGTGGATGCCTTGCGCGTGAACGGTGCGGCGGCTCAAGCCGACATCGATGAGCTTTGGCGACGGATGGCGTTTTCGATCCTCATCACCAACGTGGACGATCACCTGCGCAATCATGGTTTTCTCCATGCGGATCGCGGTCTCTGGCGACTCGCGCCTGCCTTTGATCTCAACCCGTTTCCGGATCGTGCGCGCGAACTAAAAACCTGGGTGTCGCCGGAGGCTGGTCCCGAAGCGACGGTCGATGCGCTGATGTCCGTGATTGCATATTTCCGGCTGACGCTGCCCCGTGCGAAAAAGATCCTGCGCGAAGTCGAGCGCGCCGTTGCCGGGTGGCGGGAGGCAGGGAGGGCGCTGGGGATGACACCTCGCGACCTTGAAGACTTTTCGAGCGCTTTCGAGCATCCGGAGCGAGCAGCCGGCCGCAGACTCTTCGCCTCCCGAACGTAGCGGAACGGGGAACCCGTTTCGTGCCCGAAGATCGACCCCAAACCCTAGTCTCACGCGAAGCCGCGAAGTCGTACCAAGGAAGCATCGCTGAGAAAGTGGCATGTTAAGTGTCATGGGGCTGTTGCCTTAGCGCCCCTCAAGACCTGACGTTTTTGGATGAGTCCCTCTGTGCGGATCAAACCTGGCCATCATTCGATGAAAACATCGGCTCGCAGCCCAAACCGAGAACACAGCGCCTTGATGTGGGACGTCGTGAGGCTACGTTCACCTTTCATGATGCGGTACGCGACGGAACGGTCCACCCCGATAATTTTGGCGAGGTCATCGCCGTGGAGTCGGTTCTCCTCGAGGATGTACAGAAGCATTTTGACGCCGGAGACTTTTGGCGCTTTGGGCAGGGTATTTGCTTCGTGGCGCTCGACTAGGCCTGAGAGCAGTAGCAGGTAGTCGTCTTGATCCCGGTTGAGTTTGTGCCCGGCTAGGGCATCCACCATTTCAACCGTGTTCTTGTATCCTATTTCGTCGTGAATAGGACGCGGCGGATGCAGCTTGATGAGTCCGTCAAACGTCGTGGGAAGGTTGGAGAACGAAAGTTTGGGTTTTGTTTTCATAGGTTCCTGTTCCAATGGCCGCGGTCATATTCGTTATGCGTGAGCAGGAGGAGGATGTAGACGAGTTGGTGATTGTAGTGGATGGCGGTGATGAGGCGGTAATGATCCTTGATGTTGAAGAGTGTGACGGTCCTTCCGCTGGCTGCCTCGACCTGATCGGCGGTGGGCAGGACACGGCGGAGTGCGACCAAGTTTTCGAAGTCATTCCCGGTGATCAGCGCGGTCCAGTGCGCGAGGGTGCTGGCTGTGGTCGGATGCAACTTGGCGAATTCTCGAAGGCGTTTGACGGTGATGATCCGCATGGGTCCCAGAATGTCGCCATTTTGGCGACACAGCAAGGCGATTCTTGGCTTTGCCGTAGCGGTCAGGCGCCGGCTGCACCGCATGCACCGCATGCACCGCGTGCGCGGTGAAGTGCGAAGGGCGAAGAGTGAAGTGCGAAAATCAAAAATCGTGACCCCGAAACCACTTCAGCGTTAAAAATTGAGCGTTCAGCGTTCAACGTTCCCCTTCCCATTGTAGGGCTGGCCCTCGTGGCCACGCATGCACCGCGTGCGCGGTGAAGTGCGAAGGGCGAAGAGTGAAGTGCGAATCTCAACTAAAGTAGCTGCGGCTTCAGCCGCATCCGAATTCCGTCCGCGTCCATCCGTAGCGGAACGGGGAACCCGTTTCGTGCCCGAGGATCGACGTTCGGTCCTTCAACGTTAAAAATTCAGCGTTCAACGTTCGGCGTTGTCTCGCGTTCAACGTTCGGCGTTGTCTCGCGTTCAACGTTCAGCGTTGTCTCGCGTTCAACGTTCTCCTCCGTCTCTCATGGAATCCGAAATCCACTCGGCTCGATGACACGCAACCTTGGCACCCGCTTGAACTCAACCGCATTGAGAGTGACGACGGCGTGATTGTAGTGGAGTGCGGTGGCCGCGATCAAGAGGTCGTAGGGACCAATCATCTTTCCTGACTTCTCCAAGGTGGCCCACAGTTCGGCATGCTGGCGGGCGACGGGAACGTCGAAGTCGATCGCTTCGAGCCGGGCGAGCAGGTCCTCCACGAAATCAGCCCGGGCGCGTTTGCGCGAGGGAGGAGTAGCGCGAGCAACCCCATGCAGCAGTTCCGCGGCGGTGATGGCCGCAATCAGGAAGGTCTCGTCGGCGTGAGCGGTGAAGAAGGCCGGGAGATCCAGACGCTGCCTCTCGCCGGCAATGAGGACGGAGGTGTCGAGGATCAGTCCCATTTCGAGCCGAGGGCAGGCAAGAGCTTCCGGGCGCGAGTGAGATCACGTTCCAGTCGATTCGCTTCCGCTTTGTCCAAATGACGCAAGGTGGGCCAGGCCGCGGCGAGATCGCGACCGGTCACCGCAGCTCGAACGGGAGTCATCTTGACCATGGCCCGGCCACCCTTGACCAAGAGCGCCGGCTCACCCTGATAGTGCACCCGGCTCACCAAGTCGGAGAAGTTCCGGGCTGCGTCGGTGACGGTGATCGTTCTCATCTCGGACGACCGTAAATCAGATTATCTGATTTTGCACGGTTGTTCTCTATCTCGTTGATAAAGAGTGATTAGGTTGGAAAAAATTCACCGAATGAGTTGAAGTGTGGCGACCTAAAGGTCCACCCGTAGCGGAACGGTGTCACGGGTCACTTCAAAACCAGCCAGTCAGGGTCGAATCAAAACCAGCCACCTGAGCGAGGCAGGGATGGAGAGAGTTTAGAGCAGAGGGGACAAGTCTGAAGGAGAGGAAAAGTGGCGGAGCGAGCACGGGGCCTGC
>JAEUGY010000099.1 GCA_016794625.1 Opitutaceae bacterium | reverse complement strand
CTCCACGCACGTGCCGCAGCGGCCGCAGTGACGCGCGCCTCCCTTGTAGCACGACCAGGTCCGGCCAAGGTCCACGCCGAGACGGGCGCTTTCGGCGGCGATCTGGCCCTTGGTCAGGGCGATGAAGGGACGCAGCAGCTGAACCTGGGCGTAGGTGCCCAGGCGCATGGCGTCGCCCATGGCCCGCATGAAGTCCTCACGGCAATCCGGATAGATCGCGTGGTCCCCGCCATGGGCGGCGATGACCAGACCGGAGGCACCCACGCTCTCCGCGAAGCCGCAGGCGATGCTGAGCAGGATGGCGTTGCGGAACGGGACGACCGTTTTCTTCATCGTCTCATCTGCGTAGTGTCCCTCCGGAATTTCCCCCCCGGATTTCAGGAGATCCGAGGCGAAGAGCTGGTCGACAAACGGGAGAGAGATCACCTCGTGCCGCACGCCGAGCGCGCGCGCGTGCTCCGCCGCGAAGGGACTCTCGCAGTCATTGTGTTTGGCGCCGTAGTGGAAACTCACCGCCGCGGCGACGGTGTGGTGCGCCCGCGCCCAATGGAGCGCGGTGACGGAGTCCATGCCACCGGAGCAGAGCACAACAACGTTCATGAGGGAGTTCGACCGGTGAGCAAAACGGTCCGCGAACGAAAGGGGAAGCGCGATCATGGCGCCTCGTTTGGACGGACCGGAGGGAAGGGGCGGGAATTCGCGGCTGGTTTTTTTCCCGAATTCTCGCCTCTGTGGGGGTCAGACATGGTCATTTTCCACGATCCACAATGTGCGGAGTACGGATCCTACCTGCGGCCCGAACAGCCTGCGCGGGTATTGAAGAGCGTGGCGCACCTCCAGGCCGCGAACCTGGGTGGAGAATGGCGGGTGCCAACCCAGATGCCGGCGGATGACCTGCTTCTGCTCGCCCACACACCGGCGTTGCTGAAACGCCTGCAGGGTCCGCCGGATTTTGATGAGGATACTCCGTATTTCCCTGGAATCTACGACCATGCGCGTCGGTCGGTCGCGGCGGGGGTGGCGGCGATGATGCTCGCGCTGACGGAGGAGAAAAAGGCGTTTTCCTTGATGCGGCCACCGGGTCACCACGCCACGGCCGGACACGCCATGGGCTTTTGCTACCTGAACCAGATCGCCATCGCCGCCTTGGAGGCCCGGCGACGTGGGGCGGAGCGGGTGGCGGTGTGGGACTTTGACGCCCATCATGGCAATGGGACCGAGGCCATTCTGGATGGGCGCGAGGGGTTTCGGTTCTGTTCGGTGCATCAGTTTCCCGGCTATCCGGGCACAGGCACCCGGCAAACCGCCACTTGCCGCAACTGGACCGTCGCGCCCCACACTCCGGCGGCCGACCACATGGAAGCCCTCGCGAAATCCTGGGATGCCGTGCTGGCGTTTCGACCCGACATCGTCCTCGTGTCGGCCGGATTCGACGCCTATGTGGGCGATCCGATCACGGCCATGACCCTTGAAAAAGAGCACTTTGCGGAACTTGGCACCTGGTTGGGGCAGGCCCATTTCCCGGCCGCTGCCATCCTCGAGGGCGGGTACAGCCATGAACTGCCCGAACTGATCGAGGTGTTTCTGCGCGCCTGGGCGAAGTGACGGAGAGGGCTGGGTTGTGCAAAACGTTGATAGCCAATAGAAATTTTCGACCTGTCCCTTTCTCGGCCGGTGAGGAGACGCGGAGGCGAGCGGGGGGGCGGGTCGCGGGTTGCTCTCGGAGCCGGGGGGGCCGGTGGGGTGGGCGGCGGGGACGGGAAGTGGATCGCTGCGAATTGAGCGTTGAAGGTTTTGGCTGTGGGGGTGAACGTCGGGGATTGGCCTCCCGCGCCTCGATTTGATGAATTTGCACTTCCTTCCGCTCTCCGTGCGTCGTTTGTTTGGAGTGAAAGTGCCGTCTCCCAAGCCGACCTACCAACTTCTCGATCTTCCAGGCTCCTTGGGGCCGCTCTTGGCCGCGCTTGATCGCGTCGACGAGGTCACCCTCGATACCGAGGCGGACAACATGTATCACTACAAGACCCGGGTCTGCCTGCTGCAGTTTCTGGTCGATGGGGAGACGTACTTGGTGGACGTGCTGGCGCCGGGCATTGAGACCAAACAGCTTTGGCCGCGGCTCGCGACCAAACACCTGGTCATGCACGGCAGCGACTTTGACCTGCGTCTCCTGCACGCCGAGTGCGGCTTCAAGGCGAAGAGTTTATTCGACACCATGCTGGCCGCCCAGCTGCTCGGGCGCCGGCGCATCGGGCTGGCCTCGTTGCTGGAGGAGCATTTTGGCGTGGAGCTCGACAAGGAAGGCCAGAAAGCCAACTGGTCGAAACGCCCCATCTCGCTGAAACTGAAAGACTATGCCGCCCGGGACGTCGCCCACCTGCCGGAGCTGCGCGACCTCCTGACCCGCGAGCTGGCGAAACGCGACCGGCTGGAGTGGCTGGATCAGCAGTGTCAGCGGCAAATCGAGTCGGGCTCCGAGGGGTTTGCCCCGCCGGACGAGAACGACTGGCGCATCGGGCGTTCCGAACGTCTGCGCGGCAAGGGCCTGACGGTCCTGCATGCAGTCTGGCACTGGCGCGAACAAACCGCGCAGCGGCTTGATGTGCCTCCGTTTAAGGTCTGCTCGAACGATGTCCTGCTGCGCTACGCCCACGCGGCGGAGGATGGCGCGGATGAAACTGCGATTGTTGCCTCGGCCCACCTGGGCAAGCGCCACGAGCGTCTGAGCAGTTCTCTGAGCGCGGCCGTTCGCGCCGGTCTCGCTCGCGAACCCCAGTCACTGCCGCGTCGTCGGGGACGGGACCCGGATCATGCCCCGCTTTCGACGGAGGAGCTCGCGCGGCAGGACCGTTTCAAGGCGATCCGTGACAAGGCGGCCGCGTCGCTCGACATCGAAGCCACGTTGATCGCAAACCGCAGCCAGCTCGCCCAGATCGCACGGGCCCCGCACAACATTCGCTCCATCCTGCTCCCTTGGCAGGCTGATTTGTTGGCGTCGGGCAAGGCGGAGTGAGGCGGTTGCGTCCCGGACCGTTGGGTGACCTTTCCCGGTGCCGTCCTCCAACATTGCCCGTCACCTGCCGGCCATGGCGGACCGCCAGCCGGGCCGGGCTGCTCTGAAAATCCCGCGCGGTCGCACGGCCACGGGGTCGATCGACTACCTGGTATTGTCCTTTGCGGAGCTGGAGTCGGAAGTGGAGGCGTGGCGACGCCGGCTGGAATCGAGCGGAATCCGTCGCGGGGATCGCACCTTGGTCATGGTGCGCCAGGGATTGCCGCTGATCGCCTCGGTCTTTGCCCTCTTTGCCATGGGTGCGGTGCCGGTGGTGATTGATCCCGGCATGGGGTTGCGCCGGTTTCTGCAATGCGTGCGTCAGGCCCGGCCGGTCGGATTGGTGGGCATCCCCCTGGCCCGCTGGATCAGCCGGCTGGCGTGGGGTTCCTTTCGTTCGCTGCGCGCGCGGGTGACGGCTCCGTCCTCTCTGGTGGCCCGGTGTTCGCCCCCTGTGCCGGCGGGATCCCGGCTCGGGGCGGGGTTGGTGGACACGGCGCCCGACGAGTTGGCGGCGGTGCTGTTCACCTCGGGTTCAACCGGCGCGCCGAAAGGCGTGTGCTACACGCACGGCTTGTTCGACGCCCAGGTTGAGCTGATCCGCGTCACGTATCGGATCGAACCCGGCGAAGTGGACCTGCCTCTCCTGCCGATCTTTGCGCTCTTCAACCCGGCACTCGGCATGACCACCGTGGTGCCGGAAATCGACCCGCGCCGGCCGGCCGAGGTGAATCCGGAAAAAATCCTTCAGGCGATTCAACAGGAGCAGGTGACCAATTCCTTCGGCTCTCCGACCCTCTGGCGAAAGATCGCGGCCCGCGCCAAGGACCGCGGAGTGACCCTCCCTTCGCTCCGCCGGGTGCTCTGCGCCGGCGCTCCGGTGCCTCCGTCGCTCTGGGAGGACTCGCTTTCGCTATTGCCGGGCGGTGAATTGCACAGCCCCTATGGCGCAACCGAGGCCTTGCCGATCAGCACGATCGGGGCGCGGGAGGTGATGACGGAGACCCTGGTTCGGACCCGCGAGGGCGCCGGTTCGTGCGTCGGACGTCCGGTGGCAGGCGTGTCGGTCAAGGTCATCGCGTTGACCGACGATCCGATCCTGTCCGAATCCGCACTCCGCTCCTGTGCCCCCGGCGAAATCGGGGAACTGGTGGCGGCGGGGCCGTCCGTGACCCGGACCTATGACGGCCTGCCGGAGGCCACCGCCCGGGCGAAGATCCCGGGAGGTCACACCCTTCCCCCGGGGGCAGTCTGGCATCGCATGGGGGATTGCGGGTATCTGGATGACCAGGGCCGCATCTGGTTCTGCGGTCGCAAGGTGGAGCGCGTGCAGACCGCAGCCGGACCCCTTTACACCGAGCAGATCGAGCCGCTCATGAACCAGCACCCCGCAGTCCGGCGCAGTGCGCTCGTGGGCGTAGGCCCGGTGGGCCGGCAGCGTCCCGTGCTGGTGGTGGAAGTGAACCCCGGACAGCGTGCCGATCGAGCCCTGGCCGATGAACTGGAGGCCTTCGCGCGCCGCCATCCGCTGACCTCCCGCCTGGAAGCGATCCTGTTCCATCCCGGGCTGCCGGTCGACGTGCGCCACAACGCCAAGATCCACCGCCTCACGCTGGCGCGGTGGGCGGCCCGCCAGCGGGTGTAAACTCCTTTCAGCTTGCCCTCGCCGGCCGCATGCTTCGCCGTTTTCCTCTTTCTTGATGTCCCCGGACGATCCACTCGCCTCCGACCTGATTCCCGCCCCGCTGCGCGAAGCGCTGCGCCATTCGCCCAACAATGCGCCCCTGCTGGTGCACATTGGGGAAACCGTGCTGCGTGGAAACGGCTTCCCGGCGGCGGAGGCCCTGTTCAAGCGGGCCCTGGCGCTGGAGCCCGCCAATCTCGACGCCCGTCTCGGGCTGGCGTCGGCCTTTTTTCACCAGGGCAAGCAGGGCGCGGCGCTCGTGATCGTCGAAGACCTGACCAAACCGGCGCGGGCCCCGGCGCGGGCGTTGCTCCTGCACGCCCGTCTCTCCTTGCGGGCCGGTGAACCCCGGCTCGCGGCCCAGTTGTATCAGCGCGCACTCGTCGCCGACCCCAATGCCCGCGATGCGGAGTTGGGGAAAAAGATGGCGGAATTCCTGCCCCCGCCGGTCGCCGGCGCCGGCGCGGGCGAGGGTGCTCCTCCGTTCGAACTGCCGGGGGGCATGACGGGTCCCGCCGAAAGCAGCCCGGCGGAAGGCGGGGAGGAGGTGGAGGGCCGGGCACGCGAAGCACAGGGTGGATCGGAAAGCGGGCCGGTCGGGCCGGAAATCGAACGACCGAAGATCACGTTCGCCGACGTGGGCGGCATGGAGCGGGTCAAAGAGGAGATCCGCATGAAGATCGTGCTGCCCCTGAAGCAGCCCGAGTTGTTCAAGGCCTACGGAAAAAAGACGGGAGGCGGCATCCTGCTGTATGGTCCGCCTGGATGCGGGAAGACGTTCCTGGCCCGGGCGACCGCCGGGGAGGTCGAGGCCAGTTTTCTCGCCATCGGCATCAATGATGTCCTGGAAATGTGGATCGGCCAGAGCGAAAAGAACCTGCACGCGGTGTTTGAGCAGGCCAGAAACCACCGGCCGTGCGTGCTCTTTTTTGACGAAGTCGACGCCCTGGGAGCCAATCGCAGCGATCTGCTCAAGACCGGCGGACGGCAGCTGATCAACCAGTTTCTCAGCGAGCTCGATGGCGTGTCCGCCTCGAATGAGGGCGTGCTGATCTTGGCGGCGACCAATGCGCCGTGGCATCTGGATCCCGCGTTTCGGCGCCCGGGCCGGTTTGATCGCATCCTCTTTGTGCCGCCGCCCGATCTGGAGGCCCGGGCCGAGATTCTCCGGCTCCATCTGGCGGGCAAGCCCTGCGGCTCGATCGACTGGAGCGCGGTGGCGAAGAAGGCGGACGGTTTTTCCGGCGCGGACCTGAAGGCGGTGGTCGAGCTGGCGGTGGAGTCCTGTCTGCGCGAGGCGATGAAGTCCGGCCAGATCCGCCCGATCGGGGAGAAGGACCTGCAGGCGGCGGCGAAGTCCCACCGCGCTACGACGCGTGACTGGTTCGAGACGGCGCGCAACCACGCGCTCTACGCCAACCAGAGCGGCCTCTACGACGAGGTGCTCGCCCATCTGAAGCTGAAGCCATGAGCGTGCATCTGGCCCGGGCGGAGATCCTGCTCGCGCAATCGCGTCCCGCGGACGCGGAGCGCGAGGCGCGGCAGGCGCTGGCGGCAAATCCGCACGATGCCTCCGCCCATGCGTTCCTCGCCCTCTGCTGCGCGCAGCTCGGGCGGCACGAAGACGCCCTGATGGAGGCGCGCATGGCGGTGGGGCTGGCGGCCGACGAGGGCGCGTTTCACCGCGTGCTCGGATTTGTGTTGCACCGTGCGGGCCGGCAGCTGGAGGCCATGAAGTCGGCCGACGAGGCGCTCCGCCTCTGCCCGCTCGACGCCCATGTGCATGTGCTTAAAGCATCGATACACCTGGCGCGCCGCTCGTGGGCCGAGGCCGCGGAGGCGGCCGAGGCGGCGCTCGCGCTCGATCCGGAGCACGTGGAGGCGGCGAATTTCCGCGCCATGGCGCTCCTCCAGCTCGGGCGCAAGCAGGAGGCGGCCGCGACCGTCGAGCATGCGCTGCGGCACGAGCCGGAAAACGCGCTTTCCCACGCCAACCAGGGCTGGAACCGCCTGCATCGCAATGATCCCCGCGCGGCGAAGGAGCACTTCCGCGAGGCGCTCCGGCTGGATCCGGAACTCGACTACGCGCGCGAGGGCATGCTCGAGGCGCTGAAGGCGCGCAATCCGGTGTACCGGGTGATGCTCGCTTATTTTCTCTGGATGGGACGGCAGGCGTCGTGGCTGCAGTGGGCGCTCGTCATCGGCGTGTTTTTCGGCGGCCGGATCATGGGCGCGATCTCCCAGGCGCTGCCCGCCGGGTTTGGCTGGGTGCTTGCGCCGCTCTACGTCCTCTTTTACGGTTTCATCTACCTGTCGTGGACGGCCCAGCCGCTGTTCAACCTGATGCTGCGGCTCGATCCTTTCGGGCGCCATGTGCTCTCGGCCGACCAGCGACGCGGCAGCACGTATTTCGGACTTTCCTTCGGGCTGGTCCTGGGCGCGCTGGCCTGGTGGTTCACGTCCGGTCACCCGCTGGGGCCGCTCGTCGCGCTCGATGCCGCGATCGTCTCGCTCTGCGTTGCGGCGACGGTCAATCGGACGGGCCGGATCCGCCTGCTGCTGGGTGCCGCGACCGCCGTGCTGGCCGGTCTCGCCACCACGGCGCTTGTCCTTTTGTCGCGCGAAGAGGCGCAGGGCTCGACCCTGCACCTGCTGTTTGTCTACGCGTTCATCGCGTTCCAATTCGCGGCCCTCGGTCTGCGGAACCGCTGAGTCGAACCGCGCGCCGAGCCGGCCGCCCGGCCTCCGACCTCACGGCTTGGGCTTGGACTTGTCCTCGCCTCCGAAGAGACCCTTGATGCTCTCGCCGATCTGTTTGACCCCTTCGGCCGCGGCCGCGCCGCTGGTCGGTCCGATGGTCTTGATCGAACCCATGGCGGCGACAACCACCTTGGCCGTGATCTGCTTGCCCACGGCGAAGATCAGCTGATTCACGGTCAACCCTTCCTCCGGCGTGCCGAGGTTGGTCAGCTCAAAGGTTTCCATCGGCACGATCACGGCGTTGGCGCCGACGCCGATGGTCACTTTGGCGTTTTTGACGGAGAGATGCTGGATGGCGTACTTCTTGGTCGAAGGTTCGGGCGTCTTGGACTTGGCCTTCGGGTCGGGCGCGGTACCGAGGTTTTTTTCGATCTGCTTCATCAGCTCGCTCACATTGCTGCTGATGATCTTGGTCTCATAAACGAACTCTGGCTGCTCCAGCACCACCTTTTCGACCACCACGGTGCTGCCGAAGAGGCTCGTCGGCACCACGTCGAGGTGAACCTTGCCGATGTAGGCGAGCTTCTCGCTCGTCCAGCCTTTGGGATTGCCGATGTACAGGGCCTCCAGCGTGCCCGAGCCGTTCCACGGCGAAATCTGGGCCGAGCCGAGGGTGACGGTGGTACCCGTAATGCGTGGCGCGAGGGTATTGATGCCCTTCTTGGCCACCGACCCGATGAAGAAGGACAGGGCAATGCCGACGACGAGCAACGTCATGGCACACAGGGCGAGACCAACCAGGAGTTTTTTCATCCGAGGCCAGCGTGGAGCCCGGAACGGACGACGGCAAGCCGCCGTCCGGGCTGTTTTTCCCGCGCCGTCCCGATCCCCGCCGGCCTAGTGCCCGGCCCCGGCCTGATGCTCCTGGATGTATTCCTGCTTCAACCCGAGTTTCTCCGGCGCGTGCAACACCAGCATCTTCATGCGGATATCTCCGGGTACTTGGGCGCGGGTGGCCTTGGAAACGACGATCATCAAGCCGATCGCCAGTGGCACTGTCCAGATGGCAGGCTGCTCGCAAAGGATGCGCAAGAGTGGGTGGGCGGCCCAGAACCCGGCCAGATCGATCTTCTTCAAGTCGCTTAGGTTGATGACCGTCGTGCAGGCGAGGGCCGCCAGCCCGCCGCCGAGCATGCCCGTGGCCGCGCCGGCCATCGTCATGCCCCGCCACCAGACGCTCATGAAGAGCAGCGGGAAGTAGCTGGCGGCGGCGATGGCGAAGGCCTGACCGACCATGAAGTTGATCTGCAGCGCCTCCACCTGGGCCCCGAGCAGCATGGAGACGCCCCCAATGCCGATGGCGGCGAACTTGAACATGCGCATGCGCTGTTCCGGCGTGGCGTTGGGCTTGAGCATACGGCCGTAGACGTCGTGGGCGACGGCGCCCGTCATCGACACCAGCAGGCCGCTGAACGTGCTCATGAACGCCGCAAAGGCGCCGGCGCAGGTAATGCCGCTCAGGATACTGCCCCAGATGCCCCCGCGCTCGTTGAGCAGCCGCGGCAGCTCGAGCACGATCTTGTCGGTGCCTTTCGCACCGGTGGCATTGTAAAGCTCCGGCAGGAGGTTCCGTCCGATCACCCCAAAGATTGGAGGGAAGACGTAGAAGATGCCGATCAGGATCATGACCCACATCGTGGTGCGTTTGGCGGCGACACCGTCCGGGTTGGTATAGAAGCGGACGAGGATGTGCGGCAGTCCGGCGGTGCCGCAGACCAGCGCGATGATGAGCGAATACGTGTAGAGCAACGAGTAGGGTTTGGCCTGCTCGTCGGTCAGCCCCGCCGCCTTCGCCGCCTTGGTGGTGAGCGGGCCGAAGGGCGAGACCCAGGCCTGGTCGGCCGGTGCCTTGCTGCTGAGCGGCTTGCGCACCACGTCACCGTCCGGGGTGGTGGCCACCGCGCTGGGCGTTGTCGCACCGGCGGAGGGAGCCCCCGCCACGGCCACGGACGGGGAGGCCATCCCGGACCGGCCGTCGTTCACGCCCACGTGGGCGCCGTAGCTGCCGTAGACCGACATCAGCACGAAGATCGGGACGCTGATCGCGAACATCTTCGCCCAGTACTGAAAGGCCTGCACGAGGGTGATGCCCTTCATGCCGCCCAGGGCCACGTTGAGGGTGATGACCGCGCCGACCAACACGACTCCGCCCCAGTAGGGCATGCCGGGAAAGATGTAGGCGAGGGTGGTGCCCGCGCCCTTCATCTGGGGCATCGTGTAAAAGAATCCGATGAAGAGCACAAAACAGACGGCGATCTTGCGGAAGATCGGGGAGTCGAACCGACCCTCGGCGAAATCGGGAATCGTATACGCACCGAACCGACGCAGCGGCCCGGCAATGAAGAGCAGGAGGAACAGGTAGCCGCAGGCGTAACAGACCGGGTACCACAGGGCGTCGTAGCCCGAGGACATCACCATGCCGGCCACTCCCATGAAGGAGGCGGCGGAGAGGTATTCACCCGAAATGGCGGAGGCGTTCCAGCCGACCGAGACGGAGCGGCCCGCGACAAAAAAGTCGCTCGCGGTCTTGGACGTCTTGGCGGAGCGAAAGCCCATCCAAATCGTCACGGCCACCGTGACGAACGAAAAGCCGAAGATCCAAGGATCCACATTCAGACCGGCGGCCAGCATCGGAATGAGGGCGAGAGGGGAGAGAGAATCCATGGCTCAGCGCTGGTTGGAGGCTTTGGCCTGGGCCACTTCGTCCTCTTCCAGGGCGATGGAACGCCGGATGAAGATCCAGGAGATCGCCCAGACGGCCGGGAAGAACAGGATGCCAAGCAACAGCCAGCTCAGGGTGAACCCGGCGACGCGGGTGGCCATCAGCGCCGGATAGAAGTAGTTGGCGAGGGGCAGACCGAGCAGCACGACCAGAAAGGCGGCGGCGCAGGCGATGGAAAGCTGCAATTGGCGGCGCATGAGGGAGCGTAAAAACGACTCGCTGTGCACCAGATCCTCGGACGGCGGGGGCGTGGCAGGGGACATGCAGGGCGCAGATTGGAGGTCGGTCGGTCAAGTGCAAGGCCGGGAGTGGGGGAACCGCGTTTCCGCGGCCCGAGGGGAGGGGGTGGGAGGAGACGGGAGGATTTGTTCGCGTGCGGCGGCGCGGTCCCTTTGTTTCCGGCGGGGGTCGTGTCGACCCCCGTCAAGCCTTCCCCGCCCCATGATGACTCCCCTTCGTTTCGTCCTCCCGGCGCTGCTTTTGATCGTTTGCGGCCAGGCGCGACCCGAGCGGCCCAACGTGCTTTTCATTGCGATTGACGATCTCAACACGGCGCTCGGCTGCTACGGCGATCCGGTGGCGAAAACGCCGCACATCGACCGGCTCGCCGCCCGGGGCGTGCGCTTCGACCGGTCCTATTGCCAGTATCCACTGTGCAATCCGAGCCGCGTTTCGTTTCTCAGCGGACGCCGTCCCGAGACCACCGGCGTGTATGTGCTGGGCACGCCCGCCCGCACGGCGCTGCCGGACGCCGTGCTGTTGCCGCAGTTTTTCCGCCAGCGCGGGTACTTCGCGGCGGGTGCGGGCAAGGTGTTTCACCATGCCCGGGGAAGCGACTTGGCCTCGTGGGACATTTACGAGGACGGCGCCACCGATGACCCCGAGGAAAAGGCGGCACTCGAAGCGCGTCACGGCGTCGGTGGCAGCGGGGGCGACGGCCGCCCCGCCTCCCACGTGCTCACGACCGACGGCGCGCGGACGCGGGATGGGCGCAACGTCCGCACGGTCCTGCGTTGGATGGAAGAGAAGAAGGCCGAGGGTAAACCCTTCTTCCTGGCGGCGGGATTCCACAAACCCCACCTGCCCTGGACGGCGCCGCGGGCGTTTTTCGATCTTTACCCGCCCGGTGCGCTGCAGCCCAAGCCGGAGCCGGCGCTGCGCGAGGTGCCGGCGATCGCTCTGCAGACCGAACTGTCGGGATTTGCCCAACCGGAGTCCCGCGAAGAAGCGATCCGGGGCTATTATGCCTGCGTGTCGTTCACCGATTCCCACGTCGGCCTGCTGCTCGACCAGCTCGACCGCCTCGATCTCTGGAAGGACACCGTGGTGGTGCTCTTGAGCGACAACGGCTTTCATCTCGGTGACCACGGCGGGCTGTGGGCGAAACTGAGCGCCTTTGATGCCGCCACCCGCGTGCCCTTGATCCTGGCGGGTGCCGGTGTGCCGGCGGGACGCGTCGTGCGCACGCCCGTCGAGCTGCTCGATGTGTTTCCCACGCTGGCGGAGCTG
>JAEUGY010000077.1 GCA_016794625.1 Opitutaceae bacterium | reverse complement strand
CAAAACAGCTCTTGACTCAGGTACCCACGAACCTAACGTCCGCGCTCTTTCCCAATTTCGGGGTGGTAGCTCAGCTGGTTAGAGCGTCTGCCTGTCACGCAGAAGGTCGCGGGTTCGAGTCCCGTCCATCCCGCCAGTTTTTGAACCCGTTAATCTTTTGAGATTAGCGGGTTTTGCGTTTCTGACCACCGGCAAGCTCCAATCGACGTGCTTTCCCCGATGTTCCCGCACCGCAATCGGGATGCCAGGAATGAGGAGTCGGTCGGTTCTGCGGGGCCTCAGTGTACCGGTGGATGAAGTCGAGATCGATGGCGGGGGGGCGTCACAGCCCCACCATGCCCTCACGCTCCGCGACCAGGCCACCGCCCGCAACCGGTTCGCGCCCATCGTGACCTCAGGGGACTGTGGATCAGGGTTTACCTCCTGCGCACAGCCCCGCCTCGCACCCAGGGTCAAGGATCCGCCCTCTGTTCCCGCCGCCGGACAAGCATTGTGACCAGTGTCCCTGACTCGATCAGCGCAACGCGTCTCCGCTTTACTCCGCGCGTCCTCGCCGACGGGCTCTGACGACCCATGAAAATCGCCTCCGTCGATACGTCGTTGCTGCAGCACCGGCTCGCCCGCCCCACGGGACCGGCTTCGGTGCTCAGTGAATGGCGCCGCAACCTGCTCGTCCGCATCACCACCGACAACGGGCTGGTCGGCTGGGGCGAGACCGCGCCGATGGCGGGCGTCGGCACCCCGATGGTCGAATTCGACGTGACCGAAAATCCCTTTGCCTCCGGTCTGCTCCACGCACCGCTCCCGCTTGTGGATGGCTGTTTCGAGGTGCCAGACACCCCTGGTCTCGGCCTGGACCTCAACCTCGAAGCCATCCGCGCCCTCGAGGTCCCGCGGAATGGCTGATCGCTGAGGCTTCGTCGTCACGCGGTCGTCGTCACACCTCGACACCTTCTCCACACCCGGACGCTTCTTCAACCCCACGCCGGCTATCCATCCCCCCCGGCGGGAACCTCTGTCACCTGTCATGATCGCTTCACCACCGTTCGTTGTACCCTCCCGCCGCTCCACCCGCTGGGCCTGGCTCGGACTCCTGCTGCTCCCGGGTTTTGCCGCCGGGGCTGCCCCAATCGATATCGGCGATCGCGTGGAACTCTTCATCGATTCCCACCTCATCGAAAGGCTCGACCACACCCGCCTCAAGCTCGGTACACCTCGGCGCGAGGAGATGGCCATCGCCTTCAACCGACCCTGGGAGGGTCGTTTCGCGGGCGCCTCCACCGTGCTCAAGGACGGCGGTGTCTATCGTATGTACTACCGTGGATCAGGCTACGGCGCAACGGGGGCCGAGGACCGGCTGGCTGAGCTCACCGCCTACGCCGAGAGTCGGGACGGCCTGGCCTGGACAAAACCGTCACTCGGGCTGCACTCCTTCCGGGGCAGCAAGGACAACAACATCATTCTGCCGCCGGGCGACAAGCGACGCATCTCGCACAACTTCTCGGCCTTCGTTGATCCACGCCCCGGCATTCCCGCCGACGAACGTTACAAGGGCGTCGGCGGAACCCGTGAGCACGGACTCTTCCGGCTCGTCTCGGCCGACGGCATCCGCTGGCGGATGTTTTCGGAGACACCGATCTTCCTCGGCTACGCGCTCGATACGGTGAATGTCGCCTTCTGGTCCGAGGCGGAGGGGCACTTCGTCGCCTACATCCGCACCTGGTCCGAGGGCGGAACACCAGAGCAGCCCAAGTTCCGCGGTCTCCGGACGGTCAGTCGCGCCACCTCAAAAGACTTTGTCACCTGGACCGTGCCGCAGCCGATGACTTACGGCGACAGCGAGCCCGAACACATCTACACGAACGCGACCCAGCCATATTTCCGGTCGCCGCACATTCAGATCTCCCTGCCGTTTCGCTACGTGGACGGTCTTGCCGGGAGCGTCACCGACCATCAGGCGCCACCCAAGACCGGTCGCGCGGCACTGACGAAAGCGGAAATGGATGCCTGGAATTTCGACCTTCCGTGGATGCGCGTTGGCGTCTCCGACGTGATCTTCATGACCAGCCGCGGCGGGAACGCGTACGACCGCACGTTCATGGAGTCGTTCATCCGGCCCGGTCTTGAACGGGCCGCATGGACTTCGCGCGGAAACTGCCCCGTATACGGGGTCGTGCCGACCGGTCCGGACGAAATGTCGTTGTACCTGCAGCTCCACTATATGCTGCCGAGCTATCACATCCGTCGATACTCACTTCGGCTCGATGGCTTCGCCTCGGTGAACGCTCCGTTTGCCGGCGGCGAACTGCTCACGAAGCCCCTGACCTTCCGTGGTGATCAGCTTGTGCTCAACGTCTCGACCTCCTCAATCGGCCACGTCCTCGTGGAGTTGCAGGACGAGGGCGGCCGCCCACTCCCGGGTTTTGCGCTCGCGGACGCCGACGAAATAGTCGGCGATGCCACCCAACGGATCGCCACGTGGCGGGGTTCCGCCGACGTGGCCAGTCTCGCCGGCCAGATCCTCCGGATCCGTTTCAAGCTCAAGGACGCCGATCTGTACTCCATCCAGTTCAGGGCCTCGAAGTGAGGGATCGACCCCGGCCGGCACCATGAATCGTCATCCACCCGGCTTCGTCGTCCGACACACCCGCGTCGTCCTGCCGGACCGCGTACTCGCGGACGCCTGCGTGCGCGTCGAAGGCGGCCGCATCGTGGCAGTGGAACCCGATACACCCGCCTCGTTGGCCGGCTCGGACCGGGTGATCGATGCGAAAGGAATGCTGACCGCTCCAGGCTTCGTCGATGTGCACTGCCATGGCGACTCTGAGCGGCGCTTCCTCGACGCGCCGGAGTCCGTGGCGCTCGCCCTGCTGCGCCAGGGCACGACGACCGTGCTGGCAACCATCAGTTATGCGGATATGGTCGCGGACCTGGTCGAGCAGCTGCGTCACTTCGACACCGCCCTCGGATCGTGGGGAAGCGAGGTGGTGGCGGGCTTCCACCTCGAAGGTCCGTACGTGAATCGGAAATACGGAGCGCAGACCACACGCGGCCTGATAAAGGCGCCAGACGAACCGGAGTACCGCGCTTTGCTTGCAGCCAGCGGCCGGCGCATCAAGTGGTGGACCTGCGCCCCCGAGTTACCCGGAGCGCTCGCCTTCATTCGCACGGCAACCGCCGCGGGCGGCGTGGTGGGCGCCGGCCACTCCGAAGCGACGCCCGAGGAACTCGCCGCCGCCGTCGCGGCCGGGCTCAAGGTCGCCATCCATTGGAGCAATGCGACCGGCAACCCGCGCGCGGCGCGCTACCTCGGCACCCGCTGTCCCGGAATCGATGAGGCCGTGTTGGTGGATGACACCCTCTCGGCCGAGATCATTGCCGATGAGAACGGCCTTCACGTCCACCCCCTCATGGCCCGACTGCTGTACAAGGCCAAGGGACCCGACCGCATCCTTCTCATCACCGACGCTGCCTACCGGCGGGCCGACGATCCACCGGATCCGCCGGGTCCGCCGCGCGATGTCTCCATCGATCGGGACGGCAACCTCGCCGGCTCCCGGCTGACGATGGCCGGAGCGGCCCGCAATTTCCGCGCGGCCACAGGTTGTCCGCTGCCGGAACTCTTTCGCATGGCCGCCACCAACGCCGCCCGCCTGCTTGGACTTGGAGCCGAGACCGGATCAATCGAGCTTGGCAAGCGGGCGGACCTCGTGATCCTCGATGACGCGCTCAAGGTCCAGCGCGTCTTCTTGCGCGGCCGCGAAGTTCCACGTGAGACCGCGCCACACCCTTCCGTCAACGCACCGTGGTCATGACTCCTCTTTTCTCGACGGTCAAATGGGCGGTGTGTCTCATGGGCGTATTCGCCACGCTGCCCGCAGGGGCGGCGCCGGCTCCGCCACCGTTGGTGATTCGCCACGCTTCCGTCTTCATGGGCGGAGAATTCGTGCCCAGCGAAGCGGTGGTTGTAACGGACGGTCGGATTCAACGCATGGTGCCTCCAGGTCAGGAAATCCAGGTTCCGACCGGTGCGATCGAGTTGGAGGCCAAGGGCCGTTATTTGCTCCCTGGATTCATCGACGCACATGCTCACATTGGCCACGTGCTCCCGGCCGCCGGAGTCAAGGTCGAGGAAATCCTCCCTCTCTACCTGGCAACCGGAATCACCACGCTCCGTGGCACAGGCGATACGGTCGACGCCCAGCTCAAGGTCCAGACGTTCATCGAAGCCAATCCGGCTCGTAGCCCGCGGCTGGTCATGGCCAGTCCTTTGTTCGACAAGTCTCCCCCATACCATGCGGGTGTGAGCCTTGCGATCACCGATCCAGCACAGGTCCCCGCCTTCGTCGCCTCCATGGCCGAGGCCGGCGTCTGGACCTTCAAGATCTACGTCGGGATGGAACGTTCCATCGGGTCCGCGATCATCCGCGAGGCGCACCGTCACGGGCGCTGGACCACCGCCCACCTGCGCAAATACAAACCGCTCGACGCGATCGCCGACGGCATCGACTGTCTTGAGCACATCGAGTCGGTCTTCAACTTCGTCACCCCACCGGAAGTGCCGGACTGGCCGCTGCGCGATGAACGGACCTACATGTCGGCCATGGCGGTGGAGAGTCTCCGCCGAAAAATCCTCGAGGAACAGATCAAGACTGACTTCTCGCAGCCCCGCGCGACGGAGCTGATCCGCGCGCTGGTCCAACATCGCGTGGCCGTAAACCCCACACTCGTGGTCTATCGAAACTGGATGCTGCTGAGCGATCTTCCCGAGGTGCGACAACATCCCGATCTGAAGCATCTGCCAGCCCGACTGGTAAAACACTGGAACGAAACCTCCCAGGGCGCCGGGGCGAGTCCTGAAACACAGTCACTGCGGCGAAAGCAGTTCGCGAAGCTCCAGGAGTTGACGGCGGTGCTCCATCGAGCCGGAGTCGAACTTCTGGTCGGCACCGACGCCCCCTTCCACTTTTGCCCGCCCGGTTTCGCCCTTCATCAAGAACTGGAGCTGCTCGTTGCCTCCGGCATTCCTCCCGCCGCGGCCCTCGTCGCTGTGACCAAAAACAACGCGCGGTCGGTCAATCTTGCGTCCGAGATCGGCGAAATCGCGCCGGGTCGGCGCGCCGACCTGGTGCTGCTCGACGCGAATCCAATCACCGACATCCGCAACACGCGCCGCATCGCAGCCGTGATCCGCGGAGGCATCCTGTGTGACCCAACGGCGCTGCTCCGGCTCGTACCCGCGGACTGACCTGCGTCGTGTCGTTGGAGCCGCGCAACCACCGCCCTACCGGCCGGGCTGAGGTGCTGGTGACCCAAATCGCCCGTCGCAAGGCAACAGGTTGGCACCACGCGCCGGATGTGATCTGCTGGCGTTTGTCTCGCCTCTAGCCAAGGTCTGGACGTTGATCCATAGGTCGGGAACGTTTTCCCTACCAGTCGCCCACCTCCTGAACTCACTCCCACGATGAAAATCAAATCCGCCGACTTCGTCGTAAGTGCCCTCGCTCCGGAGTCGTTTCCGCAAACCCACTTTCCTGAGTTTGCGCTGATCGGACGTTCCAATGTCGGAAAGTCGTCCTTGATCAATCTGCTGACCGAGCGCCGCGGTCTCTCCAAAGTGTCCACCACTCCGGGGAAAACGGTGATGATCAATTTTTTCAAGATCAACGGATCCTGGTTTCTCGTCGATTTGCCCGGTTACGGCTTCGCCAAGGTCGCAAAGACCCGGCGCGAGGACTTCAATGATCTGGTCGCCACCTATATCGAAACCCGCCCCAATCTGGCCTGCCTGTTCGTGCTGATCGATGCACGGCTTCCGCCCCAGCCCATCGATCTGCAGTTCATCGAACAGCTCTCCAGCGTCGCGGTGAACTTTGCCCTGGTCTTCACCAAAATCGACAAACAGTCCCCCACCCGCACTCGGGAATCGATCGAGGCCTTCACCACGCTGCTCCGGAAGCGTCGGGCCGAACTGCCCCCCATTTTCACCACGTCCATCACCACTCAGGCCGGTAAATCGGAGATCCATGCCGCGATCGACCGTCTGTGTTCGGAAGCCCGGGCCAAACCCACGGTACGGTCGGCCTCATCATCCGCGAACAGGAATCTCGACCCAGCGGACGACAACGCGGACCGCGACGACGATCCCACCGGCTGAGGCCGGGCTTGGGCACTGACCAGGCTTCAGCACGGGGTCCAGACGCGATCTCAGAACTCGAAGGAATTGCTGAGTTCAAACACCCTCGGAGGAGCGATGCCATAGACAGCAGATCCGTCCGAATTCGCGCCAATGACGCGAAGACCCGTTTCACTGAAAAGATTCTGGGCGTTGAGCTGCACCTTCCACAAAATGCGGTCGGAATAAATCTTGCGCCGGTAGCTCACTTGCATGCCGCCGGTCAGCGTCGGATCTCCCTCGAAGGGAGCATCAATGTCATAGACCTGGCCGGGGTAGTTTTCGAGTCCGCCAAAGTTGAGCGTGGCGGGTTTGAGTCGGTAACCCATGATCTTGCCGGATTCCCAGCGGAGGTTGGCGCCAATGGTCAGTCCTTTCAGGCGCCCATTGAGAAACTTATACCGTCCGACCATCGTGGACGTGTATTCAGAAACGCCCCGGTTAGAGGTGCCCACGAACGCCGCACCCGCCGAGTACTCCGCGCCGACATTGGCCGCAAAATCCTGCGCCGCGGTATTGGTACCGTTGGTCACGATGCCTTGATTGAACCACTTGCGGTAAAAGTCGGCCCGGGCCGCGAAGAAATCGGCCAGCTCGCTGCCGATGGCGGTGATCTTGTTTTCAATCTGATCCACACTGAAGACGAGGTCCCAGTTGCGCGTCGGAGCATAGGACACTTCGAGAGAGGTGCCGGTCGACTCGCGACTCTCCGTCGCGGCGTTGCCATTCGGCGTCACATATTGGTTCGTGGTCACCTGGCCGAGATCCCCAATGGTCTGCCACTCGGAGAGCCGGCCCAGATTGCTGATGGCGGTATAGAGTCGGCCTTCGAACGCGGTGATGCGGTTGTTGGGAACCTGTCCAAAGACACCGGTGCCTGCATTCTTTTGAGCGGACTGGAAGTGCGTGACTCGCACATCCAGCTTGTCATTCAAAAGCGTCAGACCGAGACCGATGTCCTGGGTATCGCCACTCTGCGGAGGGACCGGGCGGTAAAGATTGTCCTGTCGCTGCGAGGACGCCGCGAAATTCTCCGAGGCATTGGCAAAGACGCGCAGCCACCGGAGCGGCTTGTAAACGATGCTCTGAGTAGTGGTGTCGTCCTCGAACGAGAAACGGGAGCCGGTGGCAAGGTAGTCGGAGCGACTCTGGCCAAGCAGCGTGGGGAACGGTGCGACCGTTGCGGTGTTGATGAGACTGCGTTGAACGTTGTCGACCTTGTCCCGTCGCCAGCCGAGCAACGTCACGATCTTCTTGTCCCAAAAGAAGCTCTGGAGGGACAGCCCGGTGCCGTTGTTCTTGTTGATGGTGTACGTGCGGCCATTTCCCACCAGGTGACGGCTGGAGCTGATCTTCGTCGGGGAAATCTTCCAGGTGAGCGTCGCCGGATCGTAGTACTGATAGTCATACGACCGGTTCTGCTGGGCGGCGAGCGTGTCGGGGAAACCGGTGAAACGCAGCGCCGTGTCGCCCACCTGCACCGGGTCACCCACGTACCAGAGCTGCATGTTCCACCGGGCCTGACTGCTGCCAACGACGGTCTGGGGCAGGATGCCAGGAATGTCGTCGCCCCATTGGTAGTTGAACTGGTAACGGAGACGATCCTGCTTCGCCCGTGTGTGCACCGCCGTAAAGCGATGAAATCCGAGCCAGCCGAGAGACTTGGTCTTCTTGGCGAAGTCGAAGTCGTAGTTTGCCTGCAGGACGACGTTATCCAGCCGGGCATCGATGTTCTCGCCGAGGTTGCGGCCATAGATGAAAGGCCGGAGAAAATTAGGGTTCACGCGTCCATCCGGGAGCTTCTGGTTGATATCGACGGCAATCTGATTCGTCTGGCTGATCACAGCGAAGTACTGCTCGGCTGTTCGGCGCTCTTGTTGAAAGGCGGCCGAGACGTAGAAATCAGGGGTGATCCGTTGCTCCAGATTCACGTAGAACTTGTGATCCCGCTCCTGGCGCGAGTTGCCGGGAAGCGCGCCGATTTCCACGGTTTCAAACGGGAATATTCCGGAATTAGTCACTTGCGGATCGAGAAACCCCACGGTGTTTTCGAGCGGAGAACCCGTGCGGACGAACCTGCCGCCAGGATTGAGCAGGGCCCCGGAGGTGAGGTTGCGGGTGGCGAGAGCCAACGCCCGGTTGTCGAGCGGATTGGCCCATTGGCCGGGACTGTAGAGGAGCGCAGTACTTTGGTTGCTGGTATCGAGATCGCGGCGGATCAGTCCTAGATTCACCGCGGAGCCGTTGGCCAGGGTGAACGTAGTGACCGGAGCGGCACCGCTGCCGGTCGTGCGCAAGGAAGGGTCCCAATAAAAGGCAGAAGCCACCTGGGCCGGCGTCATCTGGGGCGCATACGTGTTGTAGGCGGTCAACCAGGCAGACACTCCATCCTGAACCGTGCGGAAGTTGGGCCGTCGACCGCGGGAATTCTGCGCTTCATAGTAGGCCTTGATCGTCGTACCGGAGAAGGGAGTGTACGTTCCGGTCACAAAGAGGCGCTTGTCCCGTTGAAACGCGCTGTCCACCTCGTATCGTTGATCGTTGTAAAGGCCGACCGCGCGCAGGGCGAGGCGGTTCTTGACCAGCACCTGGTTGTGATCGAGGACGAAGCGATTGGATCCGTTGTCATCGAACTTGGTCTCGATCACGGTGGCGTTGCGGCGGGTGCGCGCGACCTTGGTGGAGGAGTTGATCAGTCCGGCGGGCTCGGCCAAACCAAACAAGATGGAGTTGGCCCCGCGCAGGAACTCACTGCGGTCCGTGTTGTAGCGGTCGGTGGATCCAAGCACCTCGATGTAGTTGATCGTGGTGGTCGCGCGACCGAGACCGCGCACGCGCACTTCTCCGGAACGGTTGTTGTTATCGCCAAAATCGCCACCCACATAGTTGTTCGCGCCGCTGAACGTCAGGCCTTCTTGATGGTAGGTGGAGTCATTTTCTGCTCCGGAAACGAACGCCAGCGCCGAAGCAACATCGATGGCCCCGAGATCGTTCATGAAGTCTTCAGTCAGCACGCTCACCGACGCGGCGACATCTTTCAAATCCGTCCGCAACCGGCTGCCGGAAGTCGAGTAACGGCTGCTATAGCCTTGGTCATCCCCGGCGTTGACCACAAACGGCGACAGCTCGACGCGCTCTTCCTGGGCGTCCAAGATTCCTTTCGCGGCGGGGCCGGCCGCAGGCGGGGTGGTCTGGGCGGATGCAATCAAGGGAACCGAGAGCAGGGGCAGCCACAGGTGCAAGCGAAGGCGAAAGACGTTCATGAGGATCGTGGAGCTGATTCGGAACCGGCCGATCCAGGTCAGCTCGGTCGCGATGGGGTTGGGGGGTGGGAACGAAAAGCCTCAGGCTGTTCAGTGCGATCTGAGACTACACCCTATCCTATCAGCCGGAGCCCTCCTTCTCCTATGGATAACTGACTAAAGACTTGTGTTTTTGCATACGAACCGGCGTCTCGGGACGTTGCCTCTCAGACTCACTCGGATGCCAAAGGCCATCGCCTCCACCCGTCTCCAGGTCCAGCCGTCAGCGAGGCTGGGGACCGTCCACGCGGGACAATACGACGCGCCCACCAGGACTGACGGATGCCGTTCCGTCTCGGAAGGTAACGACAAACGCCGCGGATTTCCCTTCGCTAGCCACCGCGCGCCAGCCCGCCAAGCGCAACTCCCGGCCCTCACCCACATACCCCTCTCGCGGACGACCGGCCGCATCGAGCGTCACGACTCCATAGCGACCTCGAAAATACAGGCCGCGCCCCGCATCCTCCACCACCCCTTCGGCGTTCTCACCTACCAGCACATACTGTCGAAATGTCTCATCGCGTAGTCGCACGTCCACTTCAAATCCGGAGAACCGACCGCCGGGTCTCAGTGCCCGGACCGATTGGATGACGTTCGCGCCGATGCGACCCGGCTCGTAAATGGCGGCGAACGGCGAGCTCCAGGCCGCGCCCTGCTGGCGCACGACTAGCACGGGGGTCTCCTTCCTGTCGTAGGGCGGCGGAGCCTCTTTCGTCACCGGTGCGCGAGCAGTGGCATAACTTCGACCGCTGAAACCGGGCAGATGAATCCGCATTTCACCCGCGCCGCCCGGCAGTCCGTCGATCGGGAAAACCGCCTGCACGTCCTTCTCCATCATCGTGGACGCGGCGACTGACCGGAACACGTGCCAGCCCGGAAAGAGGTAGCTGCGATTTCGCTGCCAAGTGGTGCCGGGCGCCGGCTGGAATCGATCCGGGGATGGCCGGAGCGCGAGAGCCTTGCCGCCGGCGGTCAGCTCGAGTCCATCGCCGATGTTGTGATACAGATAGTCGTGCGTCTCGACACCGGAGCCACCCTGCACCGCGGAGCGAAAGACGTCGACGTAGTATCCCGTTCTCTCCGAGGTCCGCACAATGCCGACCAGCCGTTCCTGCCGGGCGGAGTCGCCTCCCGTGGTCTGATCCGTGAAGGTCGTGAGCGTGAAGGAGTGGTGGGGTGACACCGGCGCCTGACCGACCGCAGGCTCCAGAGCGACGGGCCTTACCGTATCAATCCCCAGATTCACCCAGCGGCCCTGACTGCGCGAGGCGCCATTGACGATCACACCGTTGTAGCCCGCAAAGAGACGTCGATAGTTCTCGTGTTCGTCCGTCGTATAGGTGCCCTTGCCCGCGCTACTCCCCAGGACCTGACCCGCGCCATAGAGTTCCAAGGACATGCCCGAGGCGTGGGAGTGCACATAGGCCGCGCCAGACACGGCGGCCATGAGCCCATCGTCCGCCGCACCGTCGGGCGCGAGATTGCGCTGCACCACGAGGCCGGCAAACGGCATGATATCGGTTGTGGATGGCGCGGGCCGGGACGCGGGTGGGACCAGGATCTCCGGCTCCTGCCAGAGCAGAGCCAGGGGCGCCAGATAGACCTCCGCACCGGAAAGCGGTCCCCCCAGCCTTCCCCGATCAAGACGACCGCTTTCCATCGCCTCGCGCAGGATGCCTCCGAACTCCTGCACGCCCGCATCGTCCCCTTCACGCCGGGCCAGGGCATAGGCCAGCTCAAGACTGGCGTAAGGCGGCGACGACCGACGGGGGCCGTCGCCAAAGCGGACATACTCTCCGTTGGGGAAACGGAAATCCCGCAGGCGCAGGAGTGAACGCGGGACCGCGGAGAATCCGGATGGCAACGGGATCGACGGCGTCTGGCGACGCAGGAGGGAGACCACGTAGAGCACCCGGTCGGAGACACCACTGGAATACTGAATCGACTCGGGCCAGACGTAGCCCGCGCGCTCAAAGTCGGCAAATATCTTGGACAGAGGGTCCTGCCGCTCGGCATCCACGTGGGTGACATAGGACAAAAGTCGGGCGCGCTCCGCCGGGTCGTCGATCGCCAGGGCGTTGTGCGTCAGACTCGGCATCTCCAGCACCGGCCAGTTGGTGTCGGACATACCATGCTCGATGGCCAGGGTTGCATATGTGCGGAACACCGCCTGCGCCTCGGCGAGGTCAAATGGCACGCGGGAGCCGGTCGCCAGATCAAACACGCTGACACCCGCTTCACGGACGAAGCCGGCAATGAAGTCGTAAATCATGGGAACCTGCGCGCCGACGGCGCGGGACTCGTAGAGGTGGTCGTTGGTGTACAGCCATCCTCCATTGCCCGGCTCCGAGCTTGGCGCAATGCTCCGCAAGCCGCGAACCACCGACTGCAGCACATCTGCCGCGCAGGCTGCGTAGGGCCTTTCGTCCGTGAGATAGTAGAGCACGCCACAATCAATCGCCTGCCCGAGCAACAGCTGCAGCCGGCTTTGCAACTCGCCGCGACCGCTGGCCGCCATATTGTCATCAATCCGTGGGAGCGTGGGATGCCCGCCGTTCGCCACGGGAATCCAGGGAAGCGTGCCCAAGTAGGCAGCGGGATCGGCACGATGGCGCACCACCGCCGCGTCGGCCCGGGCCTTCAGCGAGGTGAACACCTGCCGTGCCCAGGGCTGGCGCTCAATCTTCTCCAAAACCCCCGCTCGATCAGACGGACGGACCCAAATCAGCGGACGCACGGGTGGCTCCGCGCCGACAAGCCACGACGAAAACGCAAAGAGAACAGCCACCCATCGTACACCGGGAACAAGGCTCATGGAAAAGAGGGGTTCAACATCGGCCCGCTCACCTCGGGGTGGCCCCATGACACGTGCGGGCGAAGGCGTTCACCGCCTCAAACGGAGGGGATGTCATGGGACCGGCGCGGAAGCCGTCATCGCTTCGACTTGAGGTAACCGAGCCAGGCTGACTCGGTGGCGATGTCACCGTCCGTGGACCAGGCAAATCCGGTGCGGTAATGCAGCACCTGCCGCGCTCCCAGACGGGTGATGATCAAGGCGTGACGGTGAAGTCCCTTGGCATCCGCCGCAGGCAGGCCTGCAATGCGTACGGACTGATCCCCGCCGACCACGACTCCGGTGCCGAGACTGCCGCCGGCGAAGGGCTCATAGATCGCGATGGTCCGCGGCCCCGCATCAAGGATGAGTTTCGCCCCGGCCCCTTGCGTGACAAGCCCGATGGCAATCTCCGGATTGAATCCGGCCAGCGGTCGAGCGCCCCGTGACTTGCTGCTGGAGAAGAAGACGTCGACTTCGGCGAGACGCTCGCCCAACCGCAGCCGCGTGACGCGGTGTTCAATGACGGGTTTGCCTTCAAACGTGATCGGATACTCATAGAGCGTGGTAAACTCCGCCACGTCGGGTTTGGTCCAATGGATCTTGTAGCCAATGTACGTGTCGGCGGTGACAAGCTTGCCGTCGATCCACAGGCCGAGTCCGCCGCAGCCCCGGGTGTCGCCGACGTGATAGGCATCGAGCCCTTCGCCATGATCCTGGTGATAGGAAATCTTCTCCATCCGATCGCGCCGATACCAGGAGTTGAGCACGGGATAGGGCACGCGCTTGGTCCAGGCATCGATGCCGCTGTCCTCGGCGCCGGCGCGCAGCGCGGGGCCATAAACGCGAAAGGCCACCTTGTCATTCTCCCAGGCAAGATCGTCCTTGCGCTCAGGCACCAGCCGGGCGTAGGCGGCCGGCACCACCGGTCGGGCGGCGTTCCGGGCCATCGCGTCGGCATAGATGGCGGCAGGTGCTCGTGTCGTGGCCCCACCAAGTCCACGCAGCACTTCGGCACCGGCCAACAGGAAGGCACCCGTACCGTAGTCCTCGATCGACTCCGGCCCGAACTGGTCGGGTGCGAAACCGATCTGCTGCACGCGGCCGACGAGTCCATCCGGGCGGAGGGCACCTACCAAGGCATGCCAGCCTCGGAGCACCGCGGGCCAGTGCCGGGCCCGATCGAGCACGCCCGCGTTCACGCCCCAGGCCAGGCCAAAGACAAAGAAGCCGGTGCCACTGCTTTCGCCCTGCGCGATTTCGGCGGCATCACCGAGATTCGGATACCAAAAGCCGTCGGCCTGCTGCGTCGCGAGGACCGCGGTGGTCATCTCTCGAAAAAGCGTTTCGTAGAAGGGGCGGCTCGGATGGCCGGGCGGAAGCTGCTCGAGCAGCAGCACCAGCCCCCCGTAGACCCAGCCATTGCCGCGGCTCCAAAACACCTTTTTGCCGCTCGGGCTCTTCTTGCCTTTCGGCCCGGCGAAACGGCTGTCGCGATAGAAGAGGCGGTCATTCTTGTCGTAAAGTCGGTCATAGCAAAAGCGATACTCCTGGTCGAGAAAGGCGAGGTACTTCGCGTCGCCCGTGAGCGCAAACAGCCGGGCGAGCGTGGGCGGGGCCATGTAGAGCGCATCACACCACGTCCACCGGTCGGTCACCTCCACGCCAGGCGTCTTCGGTTTGGCGGTGAAGTCATTGAGCTCCTCCGTGATCGGATGGGCGATGATGTGGTCGAGGCGGCCCTGGATGGGACCGAGACGTTCCGTGGCGGCGGGATCCAGCCCGTAGAGATCGAGCCAGGCATGGCCGACGGCCACGTCATCGGCATGGTAGAATCGATAGCCGGGCATCCAGCCGCCCTGCTGGCCGAAGTCGACGACCGCACCGACCAGGCTGGGGTCGTCGGTGGCAAAACCGGCGCGGAGCAGGCCGTCATAGAACGGCGCGATGACCCAATGATTGATGTCGACCCCGCTCGGATGAGCGAGGTGGTCGCGCGCCGCCAGGCGGATCAGGGAACGGACTTCGTTGGCGGTCGGTTCAGCCGCAACGGGGGTGGCGGACAGAACGACAAGGCCGGCAAGAGGCAGAAGGAGGCGGGCAAGATTCATGGCAAAAAAGCTGCGGAAAGAATGAAGGGGCGATCAGGAAGCTCGATCCGGGAGGATCCCTTCTCCCCGCCGGGGCGTCAACTCCACCGACCGGGCCTGCGCCGCGGCGATGAGCCCGGGTGTGACAGAGTAGCGCCAGACAAACCACGCCGCCGTCAGCGCCAGAAGCACCGTACCGCCGGAAAAGCCCACCCGCATGGCGAAGAACGTTTCAGGATCCTGAGCGGCCTTCAGGTCCGTTCGCCAGCCGACGAGGTGCAGCACCACGTTCGCCAGCAGGATCGAGCCGGTCAGGGCAAACTTAAGCGACCAGCTGAGCACGGCGTTGTACATGCCTTCCCGGCGTGCACCACATTCGGCGGCATCGAGATCACAAATATCGGCGGTCATCGAAGGCGTGAGCACCATCACCGCAACCAGGCCAGGTCCCATCAGCGCGGAAGGCAGGACCAGCCACCACCCGGCTCCGGGCACATAACAAAACCACTTGGCGACCCCTCCGAGAACGATGGTCAGTGTGCAGAGCAGAAACGCGTTCTTCTTTCCGATGCGACGGGAAACCCGCACGATCACTGGCACCGCCGCCATGCCGCAGAGCTGGAATGCCATGCCATACCATCCCTTCATGCTCGCGCCGACACCCATGTCCCCGGCGTTCACGTAGAAAACATTGAGATAAAACCCGGTCGTATCGATGACCAGGAAGCTCATGTAGATGAAGACCTGAGCGAAAACGAGGTGGCGGAAGTCCGCCCGGCCCATGGTGATCTTCCAACTCTGCCAGAGTGACACTCGGGGAGCCCGGGCCGCGAGGGATGGAATCGGACGTTCCTTTACCCAAGCGACCGTGATGCAGCCGAGCAGGGCAATGGCTGCGCCGACCAATGGCGCGCACAGGCGCCCGCCGGCCACGAGATTGCCCCCACCTGCATCGCGCACCCATTTGAGGAGCCACTGATTCACCACACCAGAGGCCTTGTGCAGAATGGACTTGGTTCCCATCAAGGTGGTGCGCTCGTGATAGCTGGCCGACAGCTCCAGTCCCAGTGCGCCGTAGGGCACGATCAGGATGCTGTAGGCCACCGACATCAGCACGCAGCCCCCAAGCAGCCACCAGAAATAGAAGTTCGTGGATCGCCCCTCCGGGAAGTACCACAAGCCGGTGGCGACCGTGGCGCACAGCAACGCACCGACGAGGATGAAGGGGCGGCGACGGCCCCAGCGGGATCGCAAACGATCGCTCCAGTTGCCGATCCACGGGTCAAGAAAGACGTCGATCAGACGTGGCAACGAAAGCGCCAGTCCAACCAGCAGCAGCGGCACCCCGAGCGTGATGTTAAAAACCGCGTTGGCGAGTTGGTTGATGGAGTTGATCGCCAGATTCTCGGCGAAAGCCGAGGATCCGTACGCGACGCGCGTGCGCAGGGGCAATTCCGCGGGAGCAAGCGGGCCGGTGGCGGGCGCACCTGGCGGATTCATCGCGGTACTGGCCCCTGGCCGAAGTCCGTCACGCCGCGAGCAAACTGGCGGATACGAACGCGGGGAAACGGAGCAAAGGGAAACGCCACCAGCGTTGTGCCGGACAGTGCCGGCTGGGTCGCGGATTCGGCCTGCAACGACGCGACCAGGGCGGCTTTCAAACGGGCCGTTACGGCCGGTTCACGTGCGGCGAAGCACTCGTTCTCCTCCGGATTGCCCGCAACATTGAACAAGGCCTCGCGACCGCCATTGCACAGCCACAAGTACTTCCAGTCCCCTTCCCTCACCATCGCCTTGAAGTTCGGCGTCCCTGGGGTTCCAAACACACCTAGAAGGTGCGAGCGAGCCGGCACCCGCCGCTCCAGCACGGCGAGAAGATCCTGCCCCTGGCGAAGTTCACTCCTCCCGGCGGCACTCGTGGCCAGCCCAAAGAGGTCCGTCAGCGCCACCAAAGCCGCAGAGCGCGCGTCCGCGGGTAGCCGGCGCGGCCAACTGACAAGAAGTGGGATGCGGCAGGACGCCTCGAAAAAACTCTCCTTCTGCCAGGCGCGGTGATCGCCCAGATGATCACCATGGTCGGAAAAGAAGCAGATCAACGTATTGTCGGCCTCAGGTCCCTCCTCCACCGCATCGAGAATGCGCCCAATGCACGCGTCGATAAACGCAATCGAACCGGCATAACGCGCACGCAGGAGTTTCGCCCGCCCCACCGACACATCCTCCGCCCACACCGCGTGGTTCATCCAACCCAGATAGTCGTCCATCGTATCCAGCCCGGGATCTCCCAAAGCGGGGGCGGGCATGTGGTCGGGGTCGAACAACCGGTTGTACGGGATCGGAGGCGCGATCGGGGGATGCGGCTGGACGAAGGAAACAAATCCGAAATAGGGGCGAGGATCGGGGCGGCGCACCTCCTCCTGCGCCCGCCCGGCCAGCCACGCTTCGGCGCACAGCTCCTTGGGCTGCGGGCGCAGTTGTGGGACGTAGTACATCTCCGTCCGTTCACCGTGGACCTGCTCGAGATGGTGCAGGTCGGGAGCCCGGTCGCGCAGCCACTTCACATAGTCGTCGGCGAGAAATTCTTCTTCCGTCGGCCACAACTCCTCGGAGTATTCCTGCGTCTCAAACCCCAGCGGCTCGGTCCGGGGCTCGGTGTGAAATTTACCCAGTCCCCAAGTCCGGTATCCTGCCGCCTGCATCGTCTCCGCCAGATAGGCTCCGCACGTCTCGCGCGGTTTGGCCGGCTCCTGCCAGTTGCTGAACCACCCGGTCCTGGACGGTTCGCATCCCGTCATCAGGGTGTACCGGGCCGGCACGCACACCGGGCAGGTGGAGTACGCCTGGGTGCAGGCCACGCCCCTCCTGACCAGCCGGTCCAGATTCGGAGTCAGGGCCGGCGCCGCCCCGAGCGCGGCGATCGTGTCGAAGCGCTGCTGGTCGGTCATCAGGAAGAGGATGTTGGGTCGCGACGACGCAGCGGCTGCCGGGGAGGAGGACATGGAACAAAATGCGGGGTATGGGCTGAACAGCGTGATCGCACGGACCCATGCGATACACCCAAGACCATACCACACGACGGGTCGCCTAAAACATGGACAACTCAGCAAGCTCTTGTCTTTTTGCAGATGGATGAAGCCCCCCGCTCCACGCCGTCGCCTGGTTCGTGGAACACCGCTGCCGGAACATGCGCCGGCTCCGGCCGTCTGCCGGGCGGGCGAATTTCAGTTCGCGCCCCAACAGACGCATACCAACGGTTGCGTGCAGAGCCGCGCGCTTTTCTGGTGCCGCAGCGGCCATGGCTCGTTTCAAGTGAACGGCGAAACGTTTTCCCTCGAGCCGCACGATCTCTACCTGCTCCCCTGGAACCGTCACATCTCCTATTGCGCGGATGCCCGGGAACCCATGTTCACTGCGCATGTGCACTTGGTGCCCTGGCTGCGACCCGGCGCGCCGTGGGTGCCCAATGTGCCGCATGAGCGCGACGAACCGCTTTTCGATTCACCCGATCGCTCCGATTTCACCTGGCCTTCGCTGCGGGGAGTGGTGCGTTTGCACCTCGAAGCGGAAAGCGCGATGGGGCATCTGATCAACTACGCCACGAGGTGGTTTCGAGAATCCACGCGGGAGGAATCCGAAGGCCGGGCTCTCGGGGCGCTCATCCTCGCCGAACTCCTGCGGCTCGCCGGAGCCTCCACGCAAAATGACCAGCGGCGTCCGGAGGAGCTGAAGCGTCTCGCCCTCTATGTCGATCGCTGTTTCCACGAAGCGCCCAGCGTGGAACAGCTGGCGAGCATCATCTCCCGCAGTCGTTCCCACGTCTTGAAGCTGTTCAAGCGCCACCTTGGTATCTCCGCCAAAAACTACATCATCGGGCGCCAGATGCGGGAGGCGCGCGAGCTGCTGCTCAGCACCACCCTATCGATCGCCGAGGTCGGGACCCGCGCCGGGATCAGCGATCCCTACCACTTCTCGAAACTCTTCCGGCGAGTGGTCGGCCTGTCGCCGCGTGCCTTCCGTGAACTGGGCGGGCCCCTGCCCGCCAACCGAACCCCCTCGGTTCATCGGCGCGTCCCCTCCGCCACCGAGAGCTGAATGGGGACTCCGGTCGGAGCGGCATGCGAGCGGCCACCGGATCTTCAGTTCGTGGCCGCCCTCATCGAAAAACCAGCGGAAAGACAATCACCACGATCGCGGCCCAGAGGGCATAGACGGGCAGATAGTCGGTTTGCCACTTCTCCAGGCGCGCGAAGCTGCCTCGTCCGGTCAGAAACCGCAGATACAACACGGTCGACCAGCCCAGGTTGACCAGCAGAATGAGGTTTTCTCCCAGCGCGGCGACGCGATTGGGGGTGAAACCGTACTCGCCAATGCGCGTCCCAATGACCCAGAGCGCCACCGCATCGGCCAGCAGCGCGCTGACCAGCAGAACGACCTGCAAGCCGTCGAAGACTCCCGGGGGCGCCGACGAATCGCGGGCCGAAACGGAGTAAAGCAACAAGCCCAGCACCACGACGAGGAGCAGATCAAAACCAATGAGCAGGTCGCGATCCATGGTGACGGCGCGACCCGACCAGAACACGGTCCCCAGGAAAGCCACCAGCATGGCGGCGAACAACGGAGTGAAAAGGCGTGTCAGCACCGGCGCCATGTTTTCGATGACACTTTGTTTGGCCTCGACCAGCCATGAGGCAATCAGCACCGCCCCGGTGGCTCCGCACGGCAGAAGCCAGGACTGAAAGAAGTGCTCCACCTTGATGCCGATGGACTGAAACGTGAGCGCCATGAAGGCGGTCAGCACGCCGCCCCCGAGGGCGATCAGCACGTAGTAGATGAAGAGCTCACCGGTGAAACGGATGAAGTCCATGCGCCCGCTCACCTCGCTCCAGCGCTGGCCCGCATAGGCGACCCCCACCGCCAGCCACAGTGCGATCGGCAGGTGCAGCGCCTGCAGGGGATCCGGATGCTTCCCCGTGGGCGCAAAGGGGGGAAGGTTGGCGAGGACTCCTGCAACCACAAACGCCGCGCCCAGCCAGCCGATCGTACGGGGCGCCAAGCGTCGCTTCCACGCAAAGTAACCCGCCAGAAACGGCAGGACAAACAGGCTCAGATTCCGCAGATAGAACGTCTCCTGGGCCTCGATTCGCAGACCAAAGAGCGTGGGCAGCTTGATCGACGCGGCCGCCGCCACGGCGAGCCCCACTGCGACCCAGGCATCGGTTTCGAATCGCCATGGGGATGCACTCGTCCCGGCAGGAGTAGCGACCAGCTGCTTCCACAGCCGGTCGGAGTGTTCGCGTGCGAATTCACGGGACAACGAATCCATGTTTCCCATGCGCTTCACGGCGACAAGAAAGGCTTCGTCTCCAGCCAGCCCGTTTGCCATCAGTCCCGCCACTTGCTCGCGCAGGTGATCTTCCAGCTCCGCCACGTCGACCGCATGGATCGCCTGCCGGCGGCGGATGAAGGCCCGCCATTGGGCAATCTGCTCTTCCAACGCCGCATCTTGATTGGATTCAGACATAAAATCAGGCCCTCTCCGGGATCTGCGGGAGTGACACCGTCCGGAGATCCGGCAGCGCGCGTTGCAGTTCCGTCAGAATTCCCCGGAGGGTCGCATCAACGACCTTCCACTGCCGGCTCTCCTCGGCGAGCTGGGCTCGTCCCTCCGTCGTGAGGTGATAGTACTTTCGACGCCGACCGGTCTCCGCGGTCTCCCACCGGGCCGCGATGTAACCGAGCCGCTCCAGCCGGTGCAGCACGGGATAGAGCATCCCGTCGGTCCACTCCATGCGGCCACCCGACACCTCCCGCACCCGCGTGAGGATGGCGTATCCATAACTGTCCCCTTCCGCCAGGATCGCGAGCACGATCGGCGTCGACGAGGCCGCGATCAGGTCCTTGCTGATATCCATGGTGGAGAGAGCAGGCGCCGCCGCTCACCGGAGAAGTCAAGATGCATGGAGGTCTTATGCATAGCAGCTCTATGTATGTCAAGCACGCACCCTGTGTTTCATCCAATCACGCCAAGAACGTCACCGCTGGTGGCTTGCCGTGGTCCGGGTCACCGCCAATCTCCGCCCGAACCCGACCACCGATGAAACACCTCCTCCTCTTCGGACTGCTCCTCACCTCCCCCATCCTGCGTGCCCAGGATGTGCTTCGCCTGGCGGAAGGTGAAACCTCACCCCCGGCTACGCTGCAGGACCTGCGCTGGTTGGTCGGTCATTGGGTCGGCACCGGTTTGGGTGGCACCTGCGACGAAGTCTGGCTGCCGGCGATGGACAACACGATGCCGGGTGTCTTCCGCTACGTGAAGGACGGCACGCTCGTCTTCAGTGAATACATGATGATCGAGCACAAGGACGGCACGTTGAAGGTGCGGTTGAAACACTTCAACCGGGACCTCTCCCCGTGGGAGGAAAAGGACAAATGGGTGGAATTCAAATTGGTCAAAATCGAGAACCAGACCGCATATTTCCACGGCCTGACTTATCAACGCACGGGTGACACATTGGTGATCAAGCTTTCCCTCCGTTCCGCAGCGGGAGCCAAAATTGAAGAGTTCCGCTTCACCCGCGCGCCGCTTTGACCACGCATGAAGCAGAATCTGGCGCCGGTAACGGGTTCTCGGATCCGCGCCCGGTCACGTGTGAACGGCGGCGTTCCATCAACGGTGTTGCCCCGCGAACGGTCACCCTGAACGTGCACCTCTCGACGCTTCAACTCCTCGTCGTGCTTTGCTTCGCCGGTCTGAGCGTCCGTGCGCAGGGCGCCTCGCCGGCCCATCTGAGTGAATTCCCCGCGGCGACGCGGGTCGTCGCGGAAATCAAGGGCCGGGACCCCCGTGACACGCAGGCGCGTCACGTCGGTGCGTTGCGGCAACTCTGGCACCTCGTGGCCAGCCTGGCCGCCGGCCGGGCCGAAACGGCCGACGAAACCCGCCTGCGCCAAAGCTACAATCTGGCGATGGGGGCCATCGACCGGCCGATGATGGCCTCGTTCGATCCCACGGAAACCGCGCGTCTCGGCGCCCAGTCACCGCGCGCCCGCTGGGTGGCGCTGTGCGCGATGTACGAACACGACGAGGAACTGCGGGACGAACTCCTCAACCGGTTTTTCTCGCCTGCTTTCCGGACCCGCTTCGCGCGCGTCATCACTGAAGGACACCGGGTGCAGAAACACTCGCACGCTGAGCTCAGCCAGAATGACCCCAACGCCGCGCCGCCATGGCTGCTGGACCTCCCGTGGTACAAGGGGCCGGCCTACTTGCTCGCGCTGGTCACGGCACTCACCTCCCTCGCCTGGTTGCGGGGACTCTTCGGCGAGTTGCGCAGATTCGGACTCGATCCTTCCGACCCGCACCGCCTGAACGTCGGGCGGCGGCACTACGTACTGAGCCCCGTCACCGGTATGGTCGTCGGGAGCAAGAAGGGGTTCACCTCCCATACGGAAACGACGAAAAGGATCGACCCGACGGCCTTGGTCCCGATTCCCCAAACCCGTTCCATCGTCACGGGACTCTACCACCACTTCAAAATCGCCCGACCTGATGGCACGTCGACGCTGGTCGCTCTCAAACACCACCGCGCCAAGATCGATCAGGGGCAACGTGCCTCGGCCGTGCAGTTTCGACGCGGCAGGAAGCAGGATGGTGACTACCTGTTTTTCCTGAACCACGAGAGTGCCATACGCTCCTCCGGCTCATTGCGTCCCCTCTTCCGGCCGCGCTACCGGCTGATGGCAAGTTCGCTGGTCCTCCTGACGTGCGCTGCGCTGTATGCCAAGGCGTCCACGGACTACCCGGTGAATCGCGCCAACTTCCCTACCTGGTTCGACTTCACCGGCTCCGTCGCCCACCGCTCCCTCGACCTGGTGGCCGGATGGATTCTGCACCTACATATCCCCCTTTTGGCCGGACTGGTCGCCGCGCTGCTGGCATGGCAGCTGATCGGCACCCTCCGTGCGGCCCTGTTCGTCCGCCACGGCATCAATCCTCTCGTCGCCAAGCTGGAGGCTGAAGCGCACGCTCAGGCGCAGGCGGGATTTGACGCGGCGACGGCGGTGCGGATCCACGGGACCGATCCGAGTTGAGTCTCCGGGCCATCCGGCGTGGGGAGACTTCGCCGGACGTACCACGCGGGGATATTCGCCCGCGTGGCATCTTCATTCGACGGACCTCACTCAGAAGCGGACGGTGATGTCGGCAATGATGCGCGCCGGCTGTCCGCGTTCGCGCACCGTCTGCAGTTCATCCTCATCCGTGAGGTTCTTCCACGTCAGCTTGGCCGACCAGCGATTGCCCGCGGTCTTCCAGTCGTAACCCACCACCGCGTCGAAAACGGTCTGAGCCGGCAGGTAGAGCCAAGGGTTGTTGGAGATCTCCGCCTTCTTGCCGGTGTAGTTGAAACCAGCACCCACCCAGAATCCAAGGCTGTCCCTACCCTCAAAGCTGTAGCGCGTCCACAGGTTGGCGCGATCGCGGGCGGTGTACTGCGGCGCCGTGCCAAGCAGGTACTGCACATCGGGCGACGAGATCGCCGTGTATTCCGTCGTGGCGTGGCTGGCACTGAAGTAGATCTGCCACGGATCGATCGGCGAATAGGTCAGCTCCAGTTCCACGCCTTCGCTGGCCACGACGTTGCCGTCCTGGACCTGGGTGCTCAGCGTGATGCCGGTCGTGCTGAACTCAACATAGCTGAAGATGTAGTTCTTCTGCTCGTTGTTGAAGTAGGCCAGATTGCCGGAGAACCGGCCATCCATGAAGTCCGCCTTGATCCCCGCCTCGTAACCGCTCCCAAGAAAGGGCGCAGCCACGCGGTCCGCGACGCCACGGGTCGCCAGCATCGAATTGGCGGCGATGAACGACTCGCTGTAGCTGGCGTAAAGCATGAGGTCGCGGCGCACCTTGTAACCCGCGCCAAACTGCGGGGTGCTGCGGGTGGTCTCGAACGCATTGCCCGCCACACCGGTGAGCGCCTGGGTGGCGCGGGCCTTCGACTTCGACCAACGCAGACCACCAACCAGAATGAGACGGTCATCCAACATGGAAAGCTGGTTGGCCGAATAGGCGCCGAGGTTCTCGAACTTGGAAAAGGTATTGTTGTTGACCGGCCAGGATGTGACCGGCGAATCGTTGTCGATCCAGGTCCGGCGGTCGAAAATGTTCCATGCCGGCGCCCATAGGGCGGGCGCGAGCTGGGACTGATAGATCTGCGTCAGTCCGGAGTTGCGCTGGTAACCGAAGAGCGGCTTCCACGTGATGTCGCCGAACTGCAGCTTGCCGGCGGTCTCAACCTGGAACGTGCGGCGCTGGGTGTAGTTCGCTTCGTAGCGCATGCGGCGCGCCACCTGCGAGCCGGTGGCGAGCGTGGAGAGATCCGCGGGCAGGCGCTCATTCAGAAACAGGCTCGCCGCCTTGAAGGTCGTGGGAATGGTGGCGGCAAAGCTGGCGGGAAGCAGGATGGTCACATCGCCGCGACCGGTCTGCTTCATCTTCTGCATGCTCTTGTTCCAGTCGTAAATGACACGCGTGGTCCAGTCCTTGCCATGCCGGATGACATAGTCGGCAGTCACGGTTTCAACCTCGGTCTTCTTGTAGTCAAAGACACTGGTCGCATTGTAGCGCCGGTCATTGATGGCATAATGCCCGAAATAATTGAAGCCATTCAACGGAATCAGAATGCTCTGGCGCATGAGGGCCTGCGGCTCCTCGTCGCGCCGGTACCAATTGTAGTCGAGATTCAGCGACGAGTTTTCAGTCACTTTCACCGTCACATTCGGATTCACGACCAGGATGTCGCCTCTGACCTTGTCGACATAGCGCTCCAGATTCTCCCAGGCGGCATTGACCCGGAGGAAAGCGCGGTCCGAGATGAGGGGCTGGTTCACATCCACCTGAGCCCGGGCAAAGTCGTAGCTGCCAAGCTGGGCGGACACCGTGCCAAAGGACTTCTCCTGGGCCCGTTTGGTGATGTAGTTGACCACGCCGCCGGGCGCGATCTGGCCATAGAAAAGGGAGGCCGGTCCCTTCACCACCTCGACGCGTTGAATGATGGAGCCGTCGACATAGAGCGGGCTGTAGAGGCCGTTGCGTTGCGGCACCGACTGGAAACCGCGCACCATCATGAAAGAGTTTCCGTTGGAGAACCCCTCGGAGCCACTCGTGACCGCCGGAGCGAATTTCAGCACGTCGGTCAGATCACGCGTGCCGATGTCGGTGAGGAATTGTTCGGTGAAGGCGCTCACCGCGAACGGCAGGTCCTTGATCGCCGTGTCGATGCGCGTGGCGGAGACGGAATTGCTGGCGCGGTAGCCTTTGTCGTTGGTGGTGGAGACGGTGAACTTGCTGAGCACAATCGTCTCCTCCGGCGTGGCCGGGGTGGAAGGAACGGACTGCGCGTCCAACGACGTGCCGGCGATGAGCCAGCCCACCGCAAATGCGAGGGTCTTACTGGGGGATTTCATGAGTTTGGTCTTGGGTTTGGGTTGCTGATCGGAAGCCGCTCCGACCTCCCCCTTTGGCGGCTTGCGGCTGACGACGAAGGCACCGGTGGCCGAGTCGCGTGTCGCGCTCAAGCCGGTGCCTGCCAGCATGCGGTCCAACGCCTCGCGGGCGCTGTATTCACCCGCAACGGCATTGGTCCGCTCGCCCTTGACCTTGTCCATCATGAAGATGATCTGCTGGCCGGAAGCTCCGGCGAACTGATTGAGCGTCACGGCCGCGTCGCCGGAAGGGAGGTTGTAGCTCCGCTTCTGCTCGACGGCCGTGGTGCTCGACCCCACCGAAACGGTCATCGCACAGCAGAGTGCCGTGGCGACAATTCGGGGCGGAGGGGTGAAGCGATACGTCATGAGCAGAAGTCGGACTGCTCCTAGAACGCAGCGCCTGAAGAAATGGGTTAGTGTGCGATGTCCGCTTTCCCAGCGACCGCTCGCCACGGCGGCGGGCGGAACCGGGGGACGCGTCGTCGCGCCGGACGGGGCGTCTCGCAATGACAGGGACACGGCCAATGTTTAGGGCGCGCGGCGCAGCACAATCTCAGCGGCACTCCGGCGTTCGACCACGACGTCGCCGTCCTGGGCGAGCAGTCGTACAAAGGCCTCGACCTGATCTGCCGCGAAGGTGCCGCCGATCCTGCACTCACCCACGGCGGCGTCGGCCAGCACCAGCTGCTGCTGGTTGCGTCGGTTGAACAGGATGACGGCGTCGCGCAGCGGCAGATCGGTAAACGTCATGACCTGACTGTGCCAGCGCACCGCGGCTTGCAGGGCATCGGCCGAGACGCGCTCGACCTTGGTTCCGGCGGCGGAACTGTCGCGGGCGATGAGCGTGCGTTCGCCGGCGACCAGCAAGGCGGGTTCCGCCGGCGCCACCGGAGCGGGCGCAGGAACGGCGCGGGGATCATCGCGCGTAATCTCGACCTTCCCTTCGGTCACCAGGACTTCGACCCCCTGGTCCCCCAGGCGCACACTGAACGCCGTGCCCACCGCCCGGACCCAGACACCGCCCGCAGAGACAATGAAGGGCCGGGAAGTGTCGTGGGCGACGTCGAAGTGCGCTTCGCCCGCGGTCAACGTGACACGACGCACGCTGGGCGTCAGGGCGACCTGCACCTCGGAACTTACATTGAGGTTCAGCACGGAGCCGTCGACCAAGGAGACCTGTTGCTGGCGGGCGGCGGCGGTGACATAGTGCTGGGTCGACGGACCACGAAACGAAACCATCCACCATAGCCCCGCCGCCAGGGCGAGGGACGCCGCCAGGCCTGCGGCCCAGACCGGGGTCCGTCGAAAGGCGGGCCGGACCACCTTGACCTCTTCCGCCAGCCGGGATTCCAAGGGTCCGCGCACCGCGGGCATCTCAGCGATCAGGGAGAGCGCTCGTTCCGTGCGCACGACGGCGGCGTCGTGCCGCTGATCGGCCATGCGCCAGGCCGCAAACTGGGCCGCCCGGACGGGAGTAAACCCTTCCTCGCGCTCCAGCAGCCATTCGGCGGCGGCGGTCTCAATGGCGTCGTCTTCGGGAGAAAAGTGAGAGGACGACGTATTCATGAGGCAATCGAAGCGGCCGGTGTCTCGGCGTCGAGCAGGCCGCGTTGATGGAAAAACCGCGTGCAATCCTTGACGCCCTTGATCATGTGAACCTTGACCGTCTCCGGCGAAATCCCGAGCCGCACGGCGATCTCCTTGTAGGCCAGTCCGTCAAGGTGACGGAGCATCATGACCTGTCGGCAGCGCTCCGGCAGCGCGAGGATCGCCTCGAGCAGGAGATCGAGGCGCTGCTCCCGCTCCATCGTCTCACCGATCCCGGGGGTCTCATCGAGGATCGGCATCGCACTGACGTCGGAGATTTCCTCATACTCGTGCCCTCGCCGACGGCGAAACAGATCGATCGCCGCATTGCGGGCCGTCGTGAAAAGGAAGGCCTTGGCATGGGTCACCCGGCCGCCCTCATAGGCGCGGAGCGTCCGGACATACGTTTCCTGCACCAGATCATCGTGGTCGGGAAGCGCTGGAAACCGCTTTTGCAAATACGCCCGCAGTGCCGGTTCATAGGGTTGAACGTGCACGGAAAACCAGCGGGCCTGGTCGGTCGGTGTCATTTGGGGGTCGATTCGCGGAGGCAACGCGAAGGGCTGGGAGACGATTCTAAGCCGCACGGGGAGTGTCGAGAGTGAACCAGACGCCAAAAGATTTTCCAAAAAAGGACTAACCCATCCCGCGCTCCGCTGCGTTTACCTTTGTGCGAAGCGCTTGGAAGCAGCGCCTCGCAACAGGCATTGTGGCCTCGCTTCGATGACATTCTTTCATGGTAAGCGCTTGACCATGAAGAGTCTGCCAGTAGTCGAAGGGTTCGACGGCGAGCCAGGGCGCTCGGATGGCCCGTAGGCACCGAGACAAAACGGGGAACCTAGTTCTTGGCTACCTTCAGCGCGTCGAGCTGTCGTTGCGCCACCGCCGGCAAGTGACCCGCCGGAAGTGCGTGAACAACATCGTTGAGCAGATCCCGGGCCGCCGCGGCGTTCTTGGCCCTGACCAGGTGCTCGGCGGCGACCAGAGCGGCGTGGGCGGCGGGGACGCGCTGATCCGCCGGGCCGTTTTTCAAAATCTGTTGCAAGGTCCTCGCCGCCTCGACCGAACCAATCATGCCCAGTGACGCCATGGCCTCTGCCGCCACGCCGCGCTTAGGATCAAGCGCCAGCGCCTGCAACTCCGGCAACGCCGCGCGTTCCCGTCGCACCCCAAGCGAGTTGACCACCCCCGCCAGGTTGCGCCCCTGGAGCGTGCCCAGTGCCTGACGCAACGCCTGGCCGGCCGAGGGATCCGCGATGCCCTCCAGACCGCTGCGCGCATAATCCGCCAGGACCTCATGCGATAGCAAGCGGGCCAGCGCCGGCACCGCCTCCGGCCCCCCAAAATCGCCGAGTTGCTGACAGGCGCGGGCCTTTTCGTGCACCCCCGCCTCCGACGCCAGCACCGCAAGTGCGGCCGTGGACGTTGGATTCTGGGGTTGGGGTGGCGTGGCGCAACCCGCCAGGGCGAGCCCCGCGAACAAGGAAATGCTAGAACGAGACACGGTCATAGGAAGGTCCCCCAAGGTGAGATTAGGCATGCCACGGCGCCCGGCGCGCGCGACTGCACATGCGGTTGGCATCGGCGTCATTGACAAACGACTCCGTGACGGGATCGAACTGGACCTTGCGACCCAGGCGCCAGCCAATGGAAGCGGCGTGGGACACGATGTGACCACGACGCGTGACGTCCGCGTTGGCCGCGGGTTTGGCGCGAGACTTCACGCAGTCGAGAAAGTCGCGCACATGTTGGGTCGGGTCCGTGCCGGCTGATTCTTTGGGGGCACCGCCCTCCAGCAATTTGGGCGAGGAGACGGCGATCTTTCCGGTATCCGCCGCTTCCACCCAGCCCTCGTCGCCCTCGAACCGCACCGGGCAGGTCCCCGGGACGACCCAGTTCCCCTCCCCTTTGAATCCGGCGAGGCGCATGACGAGTTTCACCCCGTTCGCATACCGCGCGTGGATCGTTTGCCCCTCGGCCTCGAACTCCACCGGTGTGGTGTGGTCGGCGCTCGCTGCCCACTGGCAGAGGTCCACCGTGTGCGCACCCCACTCGGGCAAGGCCGCACCGCCATGGAAATCGTAGTAGCCGCGCCAGCGCCCCTGCACGTAGTCCCGGTGGTAAGGACGCCACGGCGAGGGCCCGAGCCAGCGATCCCAGTCCACCTTGTCGATCCCCGGCTCCGGTTCGCCCGGCAGCCATTCGTGACTTTCCTCCAGCGGAAGAATGCTCGCGTGGACCGTGTGGATCCGGCCCAGCCGCCCGCTCCGGGCCAGCTCGGCGGCGAAACGGAAATTGTCGACATTGCGACGCTGCGTCCCGGCCTGGAAAACCCGACCATAGCGGTTGACGGCATCGGCGAGCTCCTGGCTCTCCCGGATCGTCATGCTGCAAGGTTTTTCACAATACACGTCCTTGCCCGCCTTGACCGAGAGAATCGTGGCCAGCGCGTGCCAGTGGTCGCCCGTGGCGATCAACACCGCGTCGATGTCCGGTCGGCCCAGCACCTCGAACATGTCCCGCGTTTTGGCGCAGTCCTGATTGTTGTAGCGCCGGTTGACCATGACGCGCACCACCTCCTGACGCACCGACTGCACGTCGGCGATCATGACAAACTGCACGTCTGGCTGCTTGAGAAAGGCGCTCAAGTCCTCACGCCCGCGCGGCCCAATCCCGATGCCGCCCAGAACGATGCGATTGCTCGGAGCCACCGTCCCATTCATGCCCAGCGCCGAGGCGGGGATGATCGTGGGCATGCCAAGGGCCACGGCGGACCCCTTCAGAAATTGTCGTCGGGTGAGTTTCATGCGAGAACGGGAGGACGGCGGTTGGACTGCATTTCCGATCTCCGCAAAGCGGAAACCGGCCAGACAAAACGAGGGGTACGACGGACGGGAGACAGCTCCAGTATAGGCAAACCGGTGAGGGATTCTGTGCGTCCCTTGCCCAAACCAACGCGAAAATTGGGCAAGTGGCGAGCCCAACCACGGCGGAGAGAAGAAACGGCGCTCCGGCCAGCCATCGCTCAGCGCGTTCCTGCCCTCAAATCGGCTTCGTAAACCCGTCCCTGGCCATCCGACGCGAGCACGATCCAAGGCTGATGCGCCGTGAAGGCCGCCTTGGGCCCGGTGATGTCATTGACCCGCGCCTCGGAATCTTCCGGTACGATCACCGCCCGCTCCTCGACGATCACCGTTGGGCTTTGCGGATCTGCCCACCCGAAGACAATCCGGTCGTGGCGGACCGGGCCCGACCCATACACCACGTGGCCTAGCAGCACCCGTCCGCTCTCGGTCGTACCGAGGACAATCGGGCGGCTGGGTGCCTGCTCCGCGGAAAGGGGAGCGTAGGGATAATTCTCCCACACACCATCAGGCTGGCGGACGCGCAAGACCAGTTGGGGACGACCTGGAGCATCCACGCTGTTCTTCGTCGCGACCCACACCCGGCCGTCGGCGGTCAACGTGGCATGGAGGTGGTCATCCGCGGTTCTGCCTCCGCTCTCAATGGTCACCGGTGGTTCCCACGCGGCGGGCTCGGCGGCAGACCGATGAAGACGCGTCCTCACCGCTTCCCGCTTTTGATCGGACCAGATCACAGCCACACCGTCCGGCAACGGAGTGACCAGGCAAAGGTCGTCGACATGCAATCCCGCCGCCACCTGCTGTGCGGTCGACCAGACCACCCCATCATTGGAGTGCCAGACAAAGGCCCGACCTTGGATCGGAGCCGCCACCCACCACGTTCCCGCGTTATCGCGAGCCACGGTGACGGTTTCGATCATGTCGGAAACCGGCGAGGCTATGCGGGCAAGCACGCGCGCCTGCCACGAGGGCGCTGGTCCGCTCACCGCGGTCAGGCGCACCACCGCCAGCAAACGATCCGCCACGGCTACCGCCGTGACGCCCACCGAGTCGTACCAGACATCCGCCCGTCCCGGCACGCCGCGGAGCTGCTCCGCCACTTCCGCGTGCTCGCGCCAGCCGGAAGGCGATCGCTCCCAAAGCGAAGGGCCACTCGAGCGTGGCAACAAAGCCCACCAGCGCTCTTCCGCATACCAGAGCTTGGACTGGGGCTTGTCCGCCGTGGGAAAGGGATAGTCCACGCGGAAAGCCGGACGGCCGGACGGCCCCGCAACGGCCGGGCTGCGGGCGAGAAGGCCGGCCAGTCCCGCCGCTACCACCGCACCGACGCGCCAGAGTGAGAACCGCTCAATAGTCCCACGCCACATGGACATAGCCGAAACGACCTTGGGGACTGAATTGTCGGGCGTCATACCCTTGCCGCACGGGATAAAGCGGAGGATCGCGGTCGAAAACGTTATTCACACCGAGGGTCACAGAAAGCCCGGAGCCCGCACGTTCCGAGCCAAATCGGCGTGAGACTGACGAGTCCCACGTCACGTGCGAGGGCATGCGATAACTCTGTCCCCCCACCACCACCGGATCGGACGGTTTGTAGTCGGAGGTGAAGCGGCTGAGCACCTGCGCGCGCCAGGCCTTCCGTTCAAACTCGAGCCGTCCGACGGTGCGGAGGCGTGGCCGGTTGTCATCCGTTGGAAACGACTCCACCGGCCCGCCGGCCGCCAGTTGCACCTCGTAGGTATGGATGTAGCTGGCATCCACTCCCACCGTGACACGACCGCGCCGGGGGGCTCCGAGGGCATAAGCGAGATTGACGTCGAAGCCCTCGGTCTCTGCCCGGGCAAAATTCTGCCAGGGCTCGATCACGGCCGTGATCGGTCCAATGGGCTCAGCCGTGGTCGCTGGAACCCGAACCACATTGGGATTGGAATACGGTCCTCCGGCCGCTTCCAGCGCGAGCTGGGTATCGCGTCCAATCACGTTGATCTGATCGCTCAACTCGTAACGCCACCAGTCGATCCCCAGAGAAAGTCCCGGGACAAAACGAGGTTCGAGCGCAAGGCCGACGGTGCGTGACTCACTTTGTTCCGGCTTCAAGGTGGGAACCGGAGGCTGGCGCATGAGACGACGTACATTGCCATCCTGGGGTCGGAAGGGATCGACCCGTGCGGCCATACTGCGGCCCTCCGATCCGTAAAGCTGGGTCAGGGTCGGCGCCCGAAAGCCGCGGCCGATGGATGCTCGCGCCAAAATGGAGGGCAGGAGCGTGACGGCCACCCCGGCCTTGGGTTTGCGCGCCGACCCGAAGCCGCTGAAATTCTCCCAGCGTCCCGCCAACTGCATCTCCGCGCGGCGGAACCACGTCCGTTCCGGGGCGCGCACGACCGGGATCAGCAATTCGAGAAACGCGGAACGGACGTCGCGGTCAGCGCGAAAGTTGTCCTGCCCGGCCGTATTCACCAGGTCATTCGCGAGATAGTTGGCGGCGTGGTCACTCCGCATCTTTTCCTCGCGGTATTCCAGGCCCGCGGCGGCCGTGAGCGCACCCGCTGGAAGCGACCAGAGCGTTCCGTTCAGCTTCGCGTCCGCCAGGAGCAGGCTGGAGCGTCCACCGAGGTGGCTCGTGGTGCGCAACGGCGCCAGCACCGACTCCGGGTTCTTTCCGGGTCCGGCGAAGAGGTTGAGTGCATCCGGGGTGGCGCGAGCCAGGGCCGCGGTCAAGGCGCTGCGACTGATGAGATTCTCCGTGGTGTCGCGCGCCTCGTTGCTGGAGTACAAGGCCGCGGTTTCCCAATCCCATGCACCGGCCACGCGTCCCCTCCAACCCAAGAGAGCTCGGTCCTGCTGGGTGGTGATGAGTCCCACGCGCGGGCCGATCGCCTCCTCGACCGTGTTGAACTGCACCGCCCGCGGGGCAATGGAGGGGTTCGCCGTGCCGGGACCATAAAACCGGCTGCCATAGGGATTGTAGTAGTTGCTGGCGGGAATCACGAGCAGTTGATCGTTCGCATCCCGATTCTGGCTGCTTGCGAGGGTCATGGGGGCTTGGACCGCGGTCGATTTCACATCATTGTAGCCCAGTTCGGCAAACAGCTCGGAGCCTCCGCGCAGGCGGTGATCGAGGGTCAGGAAGACATCAAAGGACTCGCGTCCCGGTACGAGTGAAAAGAAGCCCGCGTCGTTGTAGTAGGCGGCTGGATTCCGCGCGCCCGGGACGAGGGCACCGGTGTCCGCGACGTGAGCTGTGTTTACCGTCAAACCGGGGAGCCGGTTCGGCTGACCGGCGGCGGGATTGACGGTGAACGAGGCAAGGGGCGCCAGGTTGGTCAGATGATTCCAGGCGGGCGAGGAACCGAAGGGCTCCGGCACCCGACCGCGTTTGTCGCCCAACACCGCGAAGTCGCGATCACGCGCCATCAGGGTGTCGCGGCGATAAGCGTCGAGGGTCACGAGGATCCGGCTGTTCCCGGAATTGAAGGTGCGCGAATCGACGATCGATGCCCGGTACTCCGGCGCCACCCCGTCGAATGTGTCGCCAAATCGAAACGACAGGCGCCGTTCGTCGGACTGACGCCGGGAGATGAAATTGACTACTCCCGCGGTGGCGTCGGCACCATAGATGGCGCTCGCTCCATCTCGCAGCACCTCGATCCGGCTGACCGCCATCATCGGCAGGTTGTTGATATTGTAGAAGACAAGCGCTCCGAGGGGCAGGCTGTAATAGGGAAGCCGGCGCCCGTTGAAGAGCAGCAGGGTGTTCTGCCCTCCGAGACCGCGCAGGTTGATGCTGCTGGCGCTGCCCCGGGTGCGGCCGCCATCCTGATTTTCGTACGCACTCAATGCCCCGAGAAACGGCAGGCGGTTCATCAGCTCGAGCGGCGTGCCGACCGCTCCACTGCGTACATCGCGGTCATCGAGAATGGTCACCGGCTGCACGGTTTCGTAATCCACCCGGGGAATGTTCGAACCCGTCACCACAAACGGCACCAGCGAGACGGTCCCGTCCGCGGACCGTTCCTTGGCTCCCTCATTGACCTCCGCCGTCGCCGGCGCCACCCGCCGTAGTGTGAAGATGCCGGTCTCCGCATCCCGGACGGCCTCCAGCCCGGTTTCCGTCAGCAACAGCGCCATCGCTTCGCCCGGCCGGTGGAGCCCGCGAAGCGGCCGGGTCTGCACCCCCGTCACGGTTCGCTCCGTGAAAACAATCTCCATCGCCCCCTGACGGGCCGCCTGCCTGAGCGTGTCGACGGCTGGACCTGCCCCGACATCGAAACGCCGGGGCGTGTCGTCCCGCTCTGCTCGGACGGCGGGAACCGTTGCCTCCGCAGCGAATGTCTCACTCGCCGGCCGCAAGCTGGCGAACGCGAGGGAAAACGTGGAAAGCAGCCGCACGGCGGGACGGGCGCGGGACAGGAAGGAAGTGAGACGGTCCATGGGTCTACCGATGAGACGCAGGTCCGGCCAAAGTCACTAAGGCCCGCGTGTGACACTTTGGCGACAAACCCGTCCGAGCCGGCGTTCAGCGCGGACGCGTGAGCCGCAGGGTGGTGCCGGTTCGCTCCGACGCCAGTTCACCCGTGGCCTCCAACAGCCGGACAAATGACTCCAGATTGTCCGCCCGGCACGACGCATAGATAGGCAGATCCGCCAACTCCGGATCCACCACTTCCAGCTGGAGCCCACCACGCCGGTTCAGTTCACTCACCACCCGCGACAACGGCGTACGCTCGAACTCATATCGCAACGGCAGCGAGACCTCCACCCGCTCCACCGGCGGCAGCGCTGCGACCAACAACGGCCGGGCCGCTCCCACCAGCGGCACGACCACCCGATGCCCGGCCCCCACGACCGGTTCGCTTCCCGCGACACCGCCGGACGTGAGAGCCCCCAGCGCCTTTACCTGCACCCGGCCCGACGACACGCGCACATCGACCTGATCCGACTCCATCCAGACATCAAACGCGGTTCCCAGCGCCCGCACTTCCACGCCCGTCGCGGTGGTGACCACAAATGGACGGTGTGGATCCCGCATCACCTGAAAATGGCCGGCCCCGCGAAGCAGACGGATGCGGCGCTCACCGGGAGTGAAGATGACATCCACGACGGCATCAGGGGACAAATCCACCACGGAACCGTCCGCCAGAAATCGACGATCGGAGGCCACCAAAACGGCCAAACCGGACGGAGGCGGGCCGGGATCGGCGACGACCGGGCGCACCCGCCCAAGGCCCACCCACCCGACCACCGCGAGCACCGCGGCTGCGCCTAGTGCCCACGGCCAAGCCGACCACTGCCCCCGCACTGGCCGCAAGACGGGCTCTAGTCCCACAGGTCCGAGCCCACGACGACGAGCGAGGCCATCGAAGCGTTCCCAAGCCTCTCGCGCCTGTTCGAAGGCGCGCGCATGCCCGGGTGTGAGGGCCTTCCACCGTTCGAAGGCGATCTCCTCGGCCGGGTCAAGTCCTCGATCCCACCGCACCATCCAGGCACCCGCTTCGTCCGCCACGGCGTCCGCCCTGTCGACTGGTTTGTGCGATTCCATCACTCGGCTCGGCGCCAGGAAGCCCGTTGGTTGACGTAGCTGAGGCACTTGTTGAACCCAATCGTCAGCTGAGCGGACACCGTGTGCTCCGAAATCCCCAATCGCCGAGCGATGTCCCCCTGCGACAATCCGTGCAGTTTTCGCAACCGGAAAATCTCCTGGCAACGTGCGGGCAACGCGTCGATCGCTTCCTCCAGGAGGTCGAGCTCGCGTTCGCGCCCGAGGGTATCATCCGCCGCCTGGCGCGACTCATCGACAACCCGGCTCGACAGATCTTCCGTCGCCTGCACTTCCGGACTCGTCAAGCGCCGACGGGCTTGATCCCGCGCCAGGTTCTTCGCAATCGCGAAGAGAAATGCCTTGGGGGAGCGCACCGGAGCCGGCGGATTCGCCCGCAAGATGCGCAAGTAAGCGTCCTGGACGAGATCATCCACGTCGAGCGACGCCGAAAAACGGCGGCGCAACCAGGCCCTCAGCACCGACTCATGGGCCCGGGCCTCAACCGCAAGCCAGCGGGCATGCGCGGAATCCAGGGGAGGCATTCCGCCGAAAAAGCGGAGTCCCCGCCGGCAGCGCGAGCGAATAGCCGGGTCGTAACCTGGAATTCACACGAACCGCCCCGGGCCCGCCTTTACCTCGTAGTCACCCTGCTCTGCCCTCACCGGCGCTCCGGGGCAAACCAGAGTCGGTCGATCACCGGTCCGCCGGTCGGACGATGTGCGACCGGGTCCCAGCCAACGGCCAAGCCGGAACGCTGGGCGAGCACTCCGAGTAACACCTTTTCGGTGACAGTGGCGCCATACGCCAGCGGCGCACCGGCCGGCCGGCCTTCGCGAATCGAGCGGATCCAGTCGTCGTAGTGCGTGCCGCGCAGGCGCTCGAGGGTGCGCGCGGGTCGGTGGGCGACAAACTCGGTCTCCCGCTCCAAGGGATAGATCCGGGGCCGCCCACTGGCGCGCATGTCGGGCAGGAACAGGGTGGCGTCACGTCCAACAAACGCCATACCGTTCGGCGTCTCCTCCACCACGCTCCGCGGCACGCGGCTGACCTCCGCCGGTTTCAGCAGCCGGCCCTCGCGCAGGCCGCCGGTCCAATGCACCGCCAACCCAGTCCGCGCACCGTGGCGCGGAAACTGCCACGTGACGCGGCTCCACGGAGGCGCCGTTTCCGGACTGATCCCGGGCGTTTCCGCCACCACCCGCTCCGGGTAGCCGGGCTCGAGGGCGAATTCGATGACATCAAACATGTGGGTGGCGATGTCGGCCAGGGCTCCCCCGCCAAACGCCCACCAAGTCCGCCAGCGGGAAGGCGCGTAGAGCGAGCTGTATCCGCGTTTTGGACGCGTTCCCAGCCAGAGATCCCAATCAAGGGTGGCCGGTACCCGCTCCTCCGGGGCCGGCCGGTCCGTCCAGTGCGCCTGGGACGGCGGCAGCCGGTCCGACCACAGCTGCACCGACTCGATTGGGCCGGCCGCGCCGGCGTCAATCCACTCCCGCAGCACCCGCAACGCCTCGAACGAATGCCCATGCAGTCCGATCTGCGTCCGCAACGCCGAACCAGCCGCCGCCTGCCGCAGCTCCGCACATTCCTGCAGCGTCGGGGCCAGCGGCTTCTCCAGGTAGACATGAAGGCCGGCCGCCAACGCCGCCCGCGCCATCGGGTGATGCTGGTGATCAGGAGTCGAAATGACCACCGCGTCGAGCTGGCCGGCGTGCCGGTCCAGCATCCGGCGATAATCCCGGTACCGCGGAACGTTCGGATGCGCGCGATAAGCCGCGGCGGCCCGCTCCTCGTCCACATCGGCAAACGCGACAAACGCGTGCGCGTGCAGGGCCTCCAAGGCATGGCGCCCCTGCCCGCCCACCCCGATGAAGCCCACCCGGACTGCCTCCGGCTCGACCCGGCCCCGCAGCACTGCCGGGAAGACACAACCGGCCAGACCCGCCCCGAGCGCGTGAAGCGCGGTGCGCCGCGTCACCCGCAGCCCGGCCTCCGACCGTCTGTCCCCGTCCCGTGCCAACGGCAACGATTTCATGACTCCCGCCCTCGATTGATATACATACCGGTTTACTCAAACCAAGGAAGCGCCCAAGGCAAGCGCGCAGGGCATCCTCTTGCTTCCCGCTTCATTCGCGGTCCACCGACGGCGCTTGTTTCTGAGGGCGGTCCTCAATCGACCGCCGCGCACGCTTTGGTCAAGCGGGACAGTTCCTTGAAGAGCGTCTCGTCGCTTCGGGTAAAGTTGAAGCAGGTCTTGCCCTGCCGGCGTTTCTCCAGTTCCGGTGAGACCCGGGCCGCCAGCTCGGGATGCGTGTACAACGGTATCAGGTGATACGCGACATACGTTTTCTTGATGGTGACGGTGCCGAACCAGCCGGGCTGCTTCGTCTTCGGATCGAGGGACGCCGTGCGCAGCTCGAGCGCACCAGGCAGGTCCTTGGTCACTGTCATGCCGGGGGCCGCCGTGAGCATCAGGCTCCGCAAGCGGGCAAACACGGTGGCAAAATCCTCAGACATGGCCCGCTCCCTTCCGTCCGAAGACGAGAGAGAGGAGGAGCGTCAGCACCGTGCCCAGCACGAAGGCACCGACAAATCCGACCAGCGCCTGCTCTCCCGCGTGCGATGTCCGGCTGCCGACGCTGAATCCCGGATTAACGACGGCAAAGTAGAGGTAGATCGCCGCCCCACCCACCACCCCGCCCGCTGCGCCGAACACGAGTCCGGCGCGCAGGGCCGCGGGCCAGGGGCGCAGCGCCGATCTCGTGACCAGCCAGTAGGCCCCCAGCACCGGAAAAACGAGCGAAAGAAACCCGGTCCAGCGTCCGGCCCCGGCCGGGTCGTCGTGCAGCCCGAGCGCGTATTCCGCAAACATCCAGGTCCCGGTGGCAAGACCGACACCAAGGCCGGCCAGCAGTGATGATTTCATGTTAGTCCTCCAATGGAAGTGCGAGCGTGAGGTCGAAACGTTCCCAGCCAATCTCCTGGGGCGTTTGGTGGTAGAGCTCCTCGGCAGGAGCCGCGCGCAAGGCGAGCCCCGAGGCCGGCAGCCAGCTCTTGAACAGGAGATTCCATGCGCGGTCGACCGCCAGAAAATCACCCACGACGCGCACCGTCGCCCATCGCCCCGCCGGTCGAAACGCTGCGAGCAGCCCCTTCGGAGCCGCGGTCTTCGCCGGGACCTCAAGCGTGAAGTCATAACGACAGCGCGACAACGGAGTGAGCTCCGGATCATCCTGGGACGCACCCGCCAGCCGCCCGGGCAGCGGCACCGCCAGCCGGCGCGCCGCAGCGCGGATGCGTTCATAGGCGGCGATCAGCTTGCCGGGATCGAGGTAGCCACCCACCGCCCGGCTGACCAGCAGGTCGGCGGCCGGACGGTGACCGACCTCCACGCGGAAGTCTGAGGGCAGGGGCGGCGCCGGACGCAGGAAATAGCGCGAAACGCTCATCGCCGCCTCACGATCCGGTCGTGCGCTCCACCATTGCTCGAGATCAAACTGCGACGGGGTACACCCGAAGTGCCGCTTGAATGCCCGCGCAAAGACATCCGGGGAACGGTAGCCCACCTCCACCGCGACCGACTTCCACTGCGGCCGCTTCCCCCGCTGGGTGAGCGCCAGCGCCCGCTGCAGGCGCATGCGCGTCGTCATCGCGTGGACACTCTCCCCCGTCAGCGCCGAGAAGATCCGATGAAAATGAAACGGGGAAATGCCCGCTTCATCCGCCAGCCGCTGCAGCGACAAGTCCCGATCGATCTGTCGATCGATCAAGGCAATCGCCCGGTTGATGCGTTCGGTATAGAGCTCCTTGGACACTCCGCATGCCTAAGGGTGGCGGATGCCCCCGTCGACCCTAAGCAACCGACGTTTCTTGCTTTCGAAAAGAACGCCTGCCGGAGGTTTCGATCAAACGCCTCCGATCATTCCACCTACCCACGCCCAACCGCCCATTCGCGTGGCCCACGCCGCACGGCTGGCCGGGACCGACGCGGTCACGCGCATACCCGCGACCACGGACCCTTGCGGAGTGCACGTCGGTTTCGCTGGCCACGCCCGCGCCGCCACGAGGGGGGCATCGAGCCAAGCCCCTCACACCGGGTTCAGCCGTACCCGGCACCCCTCACCCTCTCTGGCGTGTTCCTACAAACATGAGTCGGAGAAAACCAAAGGCAAAGCGCCTGGCGTTCTGGTAAAGTACAACCATGCGACTACCGCGCCGCGATTTCCTTCGTCTGTCCGCTGCCGGAGCCGGACTGACCATTCTGCCCTCTGGCCTTCGGGGCAAATCACCCGAGCGGCCGCTGAACCTGCTCTTCCTTTGGACCGATCAGCAACGACCCGATACACTGGGTTTTCTCGGCAACCGTTTTGCTCGCACACCGAACCTCGATGGGTTGGCTCGGCAATCCGCAGTCTTGACCAATACCCGGGTGGTGCACCCGGTTTGCACCCCCTCCCGGGGGGCCCTTCTCAGCGGCCGCTGGCCGCACCAAACCGGCGTCACTGCCAACAACCTTCCCATGCCGTTGGACGTGCCGCTGCTGCCAGAGCTGTTGAAACATCGAGACGACTACGCGACCGGTTACATGGGCAAATGGCATCTGGGGGACGAGGTGTTTGCGCAACATGGCTTTCAGGAGTGGGTGAGCATCGAGGACAACTACGAGCGCTACTTCTCCCCCGCGCGCGACCGATCCGCCCGAAGCAGTTATCACCACTACCTCGTGTCCAAAGGCTATAGGCCGGACCGCGCGAACGGCACCTTCAGGCGCACGACCGCCTGCGCGATGCCAACGGAGCACACCAAACCCGAATTCCTTGCGCGCGCAGCCGAGGCATTCCTGCAGCGCCACCGCAACCAGCCTTTCGTGCTCAGCGTCAACTTTCTCGAACCGCATTCACCTTACCTGAGCGTCCTCCGTCAGGACTACGACCCGGCCAACTGCCCCATACCGGAGACCTTCGGCCGCGACCTGGGGGCGGACCAGCCACTGCGTTACCGTGCGCGTCAGCAAGCCGACCGCTCGCAGTTGAACAGCCCGGCAGCCCTCCAGGAAATCAATGCCCACTACTGGGGTCTGGTGGAACAGGTTGACCGCGGCATCGGAAGGATCCTGCGGGCATTGGAAGCAACCGGCCAAAGTGACCAAACCGTTGTGGTCTTCACCAGCGATCACGGGGATCAAATGGGATCCCACGGCATGCTCGGAAAGAGCGTGATGTATGAAGGAGCGGTTCAGGTGCCATGGATGGTGAGGGCTCCGGGCTTGCGCGCGCATCGAACCCCCCGGCCGGTCAGTAACATCGATTTTCTCCCTACGGTGCTGGACCTTCTCGGGGAAGGCTCCCACCGCGACCTCCCGGGCAGGAGCCTCCGCACGGTGCTGGCGGGTGAGAACACACCGCCCGAACCCGTCTTTATCGCGTGGTCTCCGAACCCCAAGGACCGGGATGACGCCGGGGACGCACCCGCCGCGGTCGCGGGATCCACGGAACAACAGCTGGAAACGGTCCGCAACGAATCCACCCGCACCGTGGTTTCACCGGACGGACTGAAGCTGTCCCTGCGCGATTGCGACCTTCCCACGCTGTTTGACCTGAACCGCGATCCCCTTGAGACCGTCAATCTCGTGGGCCGAACCGACTACCGAGAGCCACAGCGCGCGCTGACCCGGAAAATCAGGCAGTGGCAGGAAAAGACCGGGGATCGTCTCGCGTTGTCTCAGGATTGAGGCGGCGGCCCGGTTCGCGCGTGCGTCGGACGAACTCCGACGGCCGTTCCCCCGTCATCGCCTTAAAGAAGACGCTCAGATGACTCCCGTCCGCCAGGCCCACCAGGCGTCCAATGCTGTCCAGGCTGTCGTCCGTCGTCGCGATGAGATGCCGGATCTTTTCCAGACGGAGGTTCTTCAGGTGGTCATGCGGACTCGTGCCGAGCGTGGCGGCAAAGTGGCGTTCGAGCGACCGCCGTGAACGACCGGTCGCGGCTGCCACCTCCTCAATACCGAAGGAGCGCGACAGATTCGCCAGCATGAAGTCCGTGGCCCGATGGATGGTGGCGTCGTTCACCGCTCCACTGTTGGTGGAGCGTCCCTCGACGATCCTCACGGGAGGAATGAGGAGCGGCGCCGAAGGCGCACGACCACCGCGCAGGAGCGAGGCGATCATACGACCGGCCTCGAATCCGATCCTACGACTCCCAAGGACAACGCTGGTGATCTGAAGCCTTGCCAGCTTTTGAATAAGTTCATCCTGCCCCACCCCGACAATGCTGATGTCACCGGGCACGCGGAGCCCCCTTCGGCTGCAAAGGTCGGCCAGCTGGCTCGCGATCCGGTCAGTCCCGGCCATGATGCCGACGGGCTTGGGCAGCTCCTCCAGCCAGCCTAACAGGGCCTTCTCGACCTTCGGATCGTAGAGTCGTCGGGGATCGGAGGATGGGTGCCAGCACAACACCGGCTCCACCCCGAGTCGCGCCATGCCCTGACGGAAGCCCGCCAGCCGCTGAATGGCCGAGGCACGCGAGCGCGTGCCGCAAAAACCAAAGCTACGAAACCCTTTGCCGATGAAGTAATCCGCCACCATCTGCCCCACCGCACCGTTATCGGTCATGATGCACGGCACGCGGGCACGCGGCTCGCTGTTCGAGACATTCACCATCGGCAGCCGGAGGGCAACGCCCCGATCTATCTGCTCAGGCGCAGGCTCATTGAGGAGGACCGCATGCACGTGATAGCTGCGGATCAGCTCGGCATCCAGCACGTCCACATCGAAAAACGGCAGCAGCACCCAGTGTTTCTGCGTCGCCGCAAATTCCACAAACCCCTCGAACACCTCCCGCGAGTAGGAATTGCGCAGGCTCAAACCCACAGCGATGTTGCGACGTCGCATGGCTCACCCAAAATCCAACTGTCGCAAATCTACAAGGTAATTCCGCAAAGCCCCATGGTCCGGTTCCAGGGGAACGGCTATCGTAGTCCCGGTTTCAAGTCCCCACCCCAAGCCTATCCCTATGAGAGTTGCCCGCCTTCGACGATTCGTTGGATTCCTATTCGCGTGGTCCGCCCTGGTTTCCGTCGCGCTTGCGCAAGCGACCGGGTCGATCCGCGGCCGGGTCATGGACGCCGGCCGGAACGCACCGCTGGCCGGTGCCGAAATCACCGTCTCCGAAACCGGTTTGCGTGCGGTCGCCGGCCGGGACGGCACCTACCAGATCAATGGCCTCGCCGCCGGCACCTACACGCTGGCGGTTTCCTACCTCGGGTATGAGGGCGTCAGCGAACGGATCGAGGTGGCGGCCGACCGGGTGGCCACCGCCGAGACGCGGCTCGGGAGCGAGGTGGTCGTGCTGACCGAATTCAAGGTCGAGGGCGCCCGCGAGGGACAGGCCCGCGCCCTCAACCAGCAAAAGGCCGCCGGGAATGTGAAGAACATCATCGCCGCCGATGCCATGGGCAATTTTCCGGACAAGAACGTGGCGGAGTCGCTCCAGCGCGTGCCCGGTATCCACACAGAAGGGCAGCGCGGCGAGGCACGGTTCATCACGGTGCGCGGTGCCGCGCCGAGCCTGAACTCGATCACCATGGACGGGGTATCCATCCTCGGCACGGAGGCGGACTTCCGCACCGTCTCACTCGACGTATTCCCGTCGGCCCAGCTTTCCGGTATTGAGGTGGTGAAGGCCCTGACACCGGACCTCGATGCCGACAGCATCGGCGGCGCCATCCTCCTCAAGGGCCGGAGCGCCTTTGACGCCGGCCGGCGCGTGGCGACAGCCAATTTCAGCACCACCTACAACGACCTCTCCGAGAAAACCGGATACCGGGGCGCCTTCACCTACGGCGATCTCCTCGGTTCAGACAAGGATTGGGGCGTCCAAATCTCCTACAGCAAGGAACGGGTGAACGGCCTGGAACAGAACATCGAAACCAACGACTGGACGCCGATCACCGCGCTCGTCAACGGCCAGACTCTGACGGGCTTCCTGCCCGTCACCCTCCTCCAAACCCACGTCACCGTGCGGAAGGACCGGGAATCGCTCAGCGGCGTCCTGGAGAAGAAGTTCAACAGCGGCCTGCGGCTCTGGGTGCGCGGCTTCAGCAACCAGTTTGAGGAGTTCAACCTGCGGCACGGCCTCCGCTATGCCACCGGGGTCACGGCGACCGGGGGAAACCTCGACACGACCCAACCCGTGGTCGTGAATCGCGAAGGCACGTTCACAAACTATACGGCCACGCGGGCCACGGCGCGCCGCCAGATCCAACCTCGCGCGATCGACGACACCTCCGCCGCCGTCTCCGCCGGCGCCGCCCTGCAAAGGCAGGACTGGTCGCTCGAAGTGACCGCTGCCTACAGCCGGGCCGACAGCGAGCTGAAGACGGAACAGGGTCAGTGGGTCAGCAAGAGCAACCTCAACACCTCCCGCATCGACCAGACCGATCCGGACTTCTGGCGGCTCACCCAGCTCACCGGCACCTCCCTCTTCGATCCGAGCGGGCTTCGGTTCAACCAGCTGCTTGTGCGCCGTGACTATCTCTTCAACGACGAGACGATCCTGAAGGTCGACGGCACACGCGAGTTCCAGCTGGCCCGCCAACCGATCAAGGTCGCCGCCGGCACCAAGTTCCGGTGGAACACCAAGTCACGCAACAACGACCCGATCCGCTACGACTCGCTCGTGGGCGGCGCGGCCCTCGATTTCAGCGACCCGCGGCTCGGAGGCAATACGATCATCGACCAGAGCTACCTCCGCGGTCGCTACGACTTCGGGCCCTCCGTCAATGCCGTCTCCATGCGCGACTTCTTCATCGCCAACGACGCGACCTGGAACACGGACATCGGCAACTTTGCGGACACCAACGGTCTTTTCGTGCCCAACCTCGGCAACACGCTGAACAACGCCTTGGTCAACGACTACAAGATCAAGGAGGACATCACGGCGGGCTACCTGAGGGCCGACTACACGGTGGGCAAATGGAACCTCATCGCCGGCGCCCGGTGGGAACAGACGGATCTCGACTTCACGGTCATCCGGGTGAACGCAAACCTGCCCAACACCAACCGCGCCCGGTACGTGCCCCTGCTGCGTTCGTCGAGCTATGACGATATCCTGCCGTCATTCCATATCAAATACGACTACAGCAAGAACCTCGTATTCCGCGGCGCCTGGTCCAACACCCTCGCGCGCCCGATCGCCGGTGACATGGTTCCTGCCTTCAACGTGGATAGTGCCAACGCCGTCATCACCGGCGGCAATCCGAACCTCCAGGCTGTCACCTCGGGCAACATCGACCTGTCCGCGGAATACTACCTTGCCCGCGTCGGCATCGTGTCGCTCGGATACTTCTACAAGGACCTCGATGGTCCCATCTACACGGCGAACAGCTCCATCGACTTCGATGACGGAACCGGGAGCAAACGCTACACCTACGTCACCAAGCTCAACGCAGGAAAAGCCCGTCTCTCCGGAGTGGAGCTCAGCTACCAGCAGCAACTCCGTTTTCTGCCGAGTCCATTCGACGGACTGGGCGTCTACGGCAACCTCACCTGGGTGGACTCGGACGTGGACGTGCCGCAGCGCCCAGGCGAGTCATTCACACTGTTCAAACAGGCGAAGTCGGTTGGCAATGTCGCCCTCTCCTACCAAAAATACGGCTGGTCGGGCCGACTCTCCTACTCCATGCGATCCCAGTACCTGAGCGAGCTGGTCGCGGCCGGACGCGACGTTTTCTACGACGACGACACCCGACTCGACCTGCAGGTCGGCTACCGTTTCCGCGAGCACTGGACCGTGCAGTTCACGGCCAACAACCTCGAGGATTCGCCCGAACTGCAGTACCACGGGGTCCGCTCCCGCCAGCTGTTCTATGGCATGACGGGCCGGAGCTACTCTCTGGGTCTCTCGTGGGAACTGTGACTCGTGCCTCCGGGGTCATGAGACACCGCGTCTCCTTCGTGGGCGTCGGCCATCGTGCCACGCGCTTCATCGACGAGCTGGCCGGCGGCAACACCGCCGATCTGGTGGGCTTTTGCGACATCAGCGCCACCCGGATGGCCGCCCACAACCGATGGCTGATGGAGAAATATGGTCACCCGGCCGTGCCAACCTTCGGAGCCGATCAATTCGAGGAAATGATCCGGTCCACCCGGTCCGACCTGGTCGTGGTCGCCACTGTCGACTCACACCACGACGAGTACATCGTCCGGGCGCTCGAGTTGGGCTGCCATGTGGTGACCGAGAAGCCCATGACCACGGACGAGGTCAAATGTCGTCGCATCCTTGAGTCGGCCGAGCGCCGCCCGGCGGGACGGATCACCGTGGCTTTCAACTACCGCTGGGCGCCCACAAACGCCAAGGTCAAGGAGCTGCTCGACCGCGGGGTCGTCGGCAAGGTCAAGAGCGTCAACCTGGAGTGGCTCCTGGATACTCGACACGGCGCCGACTACTTCCGGCGCTGGCATAGCGAGAAACTGCAATCCGGCGGTCTGCTCGTGCACAAATCGACCCACCACTTCGACCTCGTGAACTGGTGGACCGATTCCATTCCGGCCGATGTGTTTGCCAGCGGTGGATTGCGCTACTATGGGGACACCAACGCCGTCGCCCGGGGCGAAGGCTCCCGGACGCGTTACCCGCGTTACACCGGAGAAGACGCGGCGCGGGGCGATGCGTTCGCGATCGACCTGAGTACCAACCCACATTTCCGGGATCTCTATCTCGCGGCCGAGCCGGAAACCGGTTACATCCGCGACCGCAATGTCTTCCGGCCGGGAATCGACATCGAGGACGACCTCAGTGTCATCGTGCGCTACCGCAGTGACGTGATGCTCACCTACACCCTGAATGCCTTCAGCCCCCGCGAAGGCATGCGCGTCGTCTTCAACGGCGATCAAGGCCGGCTGGAGTACTACCAGTTCGAGAAGTCGCACACTTCAAAATCCGAGAACGACGAGGGTCACGCGCTCGCGGAAAACGGTGATTCCGAGGGCCGGCCGGACACTGAAAAGACCTTCATCCGAGTGTATCCGCACTTCGGACGCCCCTATCGTGTGGCCGCACAGGCCGGTCCCGGGGGACATTGGGGCGGTGACCCGCTCATGGTTCGTCACCTCTTCGGCGCCAATGGGGCCACCGATGCCCTGGGACGGGTCGCGGGACACGAACAGGGCGCCGCCTCCATTCTAGTCGGCGCGGCGGCCAATCGGTCGCTGGTCTCGGGGCGTCGGATCTCGCTTTCTGAATTGGTGCCACTCAAACCCGGCGCACGCCGCCTCTCCGAACTCACATGATCAAGCCGCTCCGCATTGTCTTCTGGATGGTGACACTGATTGCCGGGTTTCCGGTCTGGGTTCAGGCGGAAGACGGCTATGAACTCTGGCTGCGCTACCGACCCGAACCGGAGGCGGCGCGGCGCGAAGAGTATGCGCGCTTCAGTGCGGAGGTCCTCGCACCTGACCGGCCCGTCGCCCGGTCGGCCCAGCGGGAGTTGCGCCGCGCCTTCGGAGCGATCGCGCCGGGTACGGGAGGCCCGATGGCGGGCCGGATCCTGCTGGGAACGAGGTCCGATTCTCCACTCATTGCGGCCGCGATCGAGGAGGCACGCCTGGCCAGACTCGGACCCGAGGGATTCGTCCTCAAGTCGGGAGTCGCGGAGGGACGACCCTGGCTCGCCATCGCCAGCACCGGGGACTCCGGTTTGCTCTACGGGGCCTTCACTCTGCTGCGCCGGGTGCAGCGTGGCCTGCCCCTCGTCGGCCTCGATCTGGAAGACGCGCCGACCGTGGCAGTCCGCGTCGCCAACCACTGGGACAATCCCTACCGCGCCCCCCGTTTCCGCAATGAATCGATCGAGCGCGGCTACGCCGGTGAGAGCCTGTTTGACTGGAAAGCACTTCCCGGCACTGTTGATCCCCGGCTGCACGACTGGGCCCGGCTTCTGGCCGCCATGGGAATGAATGGCGTGATGATCAACAATGTGAACACCGCCAAGCGCGGCTTGGAAGGCTGGCGTCTGCTGACTCCCGAGTACCTTCCCAAACTTGCCGCCCTGGCGTCGGTGCTCCGCCCCTACGGAGTGCGTCTCTCCCTTTCCGTCAATTTCTTCAGTCCGATCCTGGTCGGCGGACTCACCACCGCCGATCCGTTCGCACCGGAGGTGAAGGAGTGGTGGAAGGCGAAAACGGCCGAGATCTACGCCGCCATCCCCGACTTCGGTGGTTACCTGATCAAGGCCGACTCCGAGGGCGAGCCCGGTCCGATGAAATACGGGCGCACCCACGCGGATGGGGCGAATCTGATCGCCTCGATCCTCGCTCCCTACGGCGGCACGGTCCACTGGCGTGCCTTTGTCTATGACCGCGCAAAGGGTGACCGAGTGGTTCAGGCCTACCAAAATTTCGCGCCGTTCGACGGTCAGTTCGCCTCCACGGTCTTCATCCAGATCAAGAACGGGCCACTTGATTTTCAAGTGCGGGAACCGGTCTCCTCGCTGCTCGGCGCCATGCCGCGCACCAATCAGCTACTGGAACTGCAAATCACCCAAGAGTACACCGGACAGGACAAACACGTTTGCTTCCTCGCGCCGCTATGGCGGGAAGTCCTGGACTTCGACACCCATGCGCGCGGTCCGGGGGCAACCGTCGCGCGCCTGATGGAGAATGCTGTCCATCCCGGCACCCGCAATGGAATCGTCGGGGTCATGAACACCGGCAGCTCACGCAACTGGACCGGCCACCTCCTCGCCCAGGCCAACACCTTTGCTCTGGCCCGGCTCGCTTGGAATCCAACCGCCACGACGGCCGAGTCGATCGCCCAGGAGTGGGCCGAACTCACGTTTGGACGAAATCCGCTCGTAGTCCGAACGGTCGCCAGCATCCTACTTGAATCCCGCGGCGCCTACGAAAACTACACGTCGCCGCTGGGATTGAATCACATGACCCGGCGCGTCGATCACTTCGTGCCCGATCCCATCTATCGGATCGACCACCATGGCGCCACCAAGGACGGCGTGGGCTTCGACCGCACCGCCCGCACCGGCTCGGGCTACGCGGCTCAATTTGCCGAACCCTGGCGTTCCCGGTACGAGAACGTGGACACCTGTCCGGAAGAACTTCTGCTCTTCTTTCACCACGTTCCCTGGGAACGAAAACTGAACAACGGTCGTGCCCTCATCCAGGAACTCTACGATCGCTACTACGCCGGCGCCGCCGCCGCCCACTCCTTTGTGACCCGGTGGGAGAGTCTGCGCGGGCTGATCGACGAGGAACGCTTCGAGCACGTCCTCGAACGGCTGAAACTGCAGGCACACCTCGCCGACGGCTGGGTGGGCACGCTGGTGCCACACTGGATGGAGTTCTCCGACACCGACGATGAGAAGGCCCGCCCGGTGCCTCAGCCGCACACCCGTCGCTACGTCGCCCCCTGAGTCGGTTCCCGCCGGTCGACCCCACCGCCCACTGCCCGTCCTTCCGCACCGCGTCCTTCCTTCCATGCCCTCGTTTCCCCTGCTTCACCGATTGCTGCTTGCCGTCGTCGGCGGCGGCCTGACGCCGACGGGTCCCGCCTTTGCCGCGGAGAAACGTCCGAACATCATTATGATCGTCGCGGACGACATGGGTTACTCCGACCTCGGCTGCTTCGGTTCGGAGATTGCCACACCCAACCTGGACAGGCTCGCCGCACGAGGAGTGCGATTCTCCCAGTTCTACACCACGCCAAAGTGCTTTCCGTCCCGCGCCTCCTTCCTCACGGGTCTCTATCCGCACCAGGTGGGCATGGGACGCTCACCGGGACACCTCCGGGGCGCGCCGACGGTGGCACAAACGCTTCGCTCCGCCGGCTACGCCACCTGGATGTCGGGCAAGTGGCACGGGCGCGACCTGCCCGTCCAGCTGGGCTTCGAACATTCCTTCGGGTTGGTCGACGGCCAGGTCAACCACTTCAACCCCGGTCGTCAGCGTCCCGGCGAACCGGCTCCCTCCCAGGACAAGGGTGAGCGTCGCTGGGCGTTCGACGGACAGGAGTTCCGGCCATGGACTCCGGATGACCCGAAGTTCTATTCGACGGACGCCTACACCGACCGGGCCCTGCAATTCATCCAGGACCAGAAGGACGACCGTCCCTTTTTCCTGCACCTCGCGTACACGGCCCCTCACTACCCGATCCAGGCCTGGCCCGAGGACATCGCAAAGTATCGCGGCAAGTACCTCGCGGGTTGGGACGTGATCCGCACCGCCCGATACGAGCGACAACGCGCTCAGGGGCTGCTCACGCCCGGCATGCAGCAGCTCCTACCCCGCGGCTCAATCAAGTACGCCGACGTCCGCAAGCTGGGTCCCTGGCTTCCCCGCTTCTGGGACGACAGCAAAATTATCATGCCCTGGAACGAGGTACCCGACCACGATCGCTGGGACCTCAAGATGGCGGTTTACGCGGCCATGGTCGATCGGCTCGATCAGAACATCGGCCGGCTGGTGGCAAAACTCGAGGCGTTGGGAAAATTGGAGAACACCCTGATTGTTTTCTTCTCCGACAACGGCGCTTCCGGCGGCACCCACCACTACGGCACCACCACCAAGGATGAACCCACCTCCGGTCCTGGACCGATGGATTCATTCCACACCTACGACACTCCTTGGGCCGCGGTCAGCAACACCCCTTTCCGGGGCTACAAGGACACGTGTTATGAAGGCGGTTACGCGACACCGTTCATCGCCTTCTGGCCCGCCGGCCTGAAAGCGCGGCCCGGTTCGGTGCGTCACGACGTAGGCCATATCATCGATCTGGCACCCACCTTCTTCGAACTCGCCGGAGCCACGCGACCGGAACAATGGGAAGGGAAGCCGACCCCCGCGCTCGAGGGTCGCTCCCTGCTTCCCGTATTCAGCAACACGGGGAACCTGGGCGAACGCACCCTGTATTGGGAGTACAATGAAGACGCTTCGATTCGCTCCGGCGACTGGAAGTTGACGCGGTACGGCAAGGACCCGTGGGAACTCTACGACCTTTCCAAGGACCGCGGGGAACAAAACGACCTCACGGGCTCGCGTCCGGAAATCGCCCAAGAGCTCGAAGCCCGGTGGACAGCCTGGGCCCAGCGGCTCGGCATTGACCGGCTTCCGCCGAAGAAGCCGATCTCCGAATGATCCGCCTTGTGCCATGCGCAGTCGCCGGAGCGGTCGTCTTGGGCGCGACGGCATGGGCCGCCGCTGCCAGAGTCTTCCAACCCACCGGCATCAAGATCGGTGAAGTCACGGGAGCGTCGGCCATTGTCTGGACGCGGCTCGCATCCGTGACTGCACCGCGACACGGCGGATTGCAGTTCGTCGATGGGAAACGCCGCGAGGCGGAGGCTGCCGATCCTATGGCGCAACTGCCGCCCGGGGCGGCCTTGAAGGACATGGAGGGCTCAGTTCCCGGAGCCGAGGGCGAGGTGCGGGTGGTCTGGCGACGCCTCGACGGACATTCGCCTGCCCGCTCGACCGCCTGGACACGGACAAACCCGGCCGCCGACTTCACCGCTCAGATACGCCTCAGCGACCTCGCACCCGGGGTGCGCTACGCCGTGACCGTGGAGTCGCGCGATCCCTCCGGCCAACCCGGCGAAACCGTCGAGGGCCGCTTTGTCACTCCCTTCGCCGCGGACCAGTCCGCCCCCGTCCGCTTCATCATCACGACCTGCCATGATGATGAACGCCGCGACGACGAGGCCGGCGGCTTCAGGATGTACGGCTCCGCCCGCCAGTGGGCGCCAGACTTCTTCGTCCACACCGGTGATTTTGTCTACCTCGACAAACCCCGCCCCTACGGACTCACCCCGGCGCTGGCGCGCTTCAAGTGGAACCGCACCAGTGCCTGGCCGACCGTGCGCGAATTCTATCGCGGCGTATCCGCCTACTTCATCAAGGACGACCACGACATTTCCCGAAACGATTCGGCCCCCGGGGACCAATTCGGCGCGCTGACTTTCAACGAAGGCGTGCGCATCGGGGCCGAACAACTTCCCATGCCGCCGGCCCCCGGCTACCGGTCGGTGCGCTGGGGACGCGATCTCGAGATCTGGCTGCTCGAAAGCCGGGAGCACCGGAATGCCCGAAAAGGAGAGAAGGTTGCCCATCGAACCCTGCTCGGTGCCGACCAGAAGCAGTGGTTGTTCGAATCACTCCGCCACTCAACCGCCACCTTCCGCGTGGTGATCAGCGGAGTTCCCATCGTCGGTCCCAATGTCGACTATAAGAGCGGCGACGGCGGTGACTCCCTCGCCGACGACATCTTTCACGCGGAAGGCGAGGAGGTCCGCCGACGGCTCGCCGCCCTCCCCAATACCCTCGTCGTCGCCGGCGACCGCCACTGGCAGTACCACTCCGTCGACCCGGAAACCGGCCTGAATGAGTTCGGCTGCGGTCCGGCCTGCTTCGGCATGGCCGCGGAGTTTGTGACCAAAGTGAAGCGCACTCCCCTCCACCAGTTCCTCCGCATTGACGGCGGCTTTCTCAGCGGCGAAGTGCGAGATACGAAAACGTCACCCCCCACGCTCACCGTGCGACACCACGACGTGAACGGAGACATTGTCTACGAACGGACCTTCGCGGCCCGTCCGCACTGAGCGCCGCGACCCATGCGAAGTCTGTGGCTCAAGGCGGCGATCGGCTCCGTGGCGGCATTCATTGGCATGGCAGCCTTGGTCGTGCTCTGCGGCTGGATTGTTCGTCCCGATCTCAACGCCCCCGTCCCCGAGCGCGCGCCTGCGGAAATCGCGGAAATCGAGGCACGCCGGGAGGTGCGGCTCGACGCCCAGCACCCGCTGCAACTGGTGCAGCCCGCCAACTACGCCGAGGGAGTCCGGGCTCCGTGGTGGCCACGGGGTGAAGCACCGGTCCTTTCCAACCTGGTCCGGCAAGGCAGGCTGGATACCGTGGCCCAACGGGTCGGGCCGGAACCGGTGGTCCTCCGCGGACCGGACGGCACGGGAAAGTACGGGGGTGACTGGTATCGCCTCGCGAACTCAATCGAGGACCTCCGCACCATCTACTGGCGGCTGTCCTATCCCAACCTCGTGCGATGGTCGCCCCAGGGGCGACCGTTGGTTTCTCACATCGCAAAGGCCTGGCGGTCGTCGCCTGACGCGAGGGAGTGGACGTTCACGCTACGCGAAGGCATGCGCTGGTCGGATGGACAGCCGTTCACGGCCGACGACCTCCTCTACTGGTACGAATGCGAGGTCCTCTATTTTAAAGCCTCGCCCCGGGTCCTACGCGCCAGCGGGGGCATCGGACGGGTGGAGAAGGTGGACCGGCTGACGGTCCGGTTCGTCTTCAGCCAGCCAAATCCGCTCTTCGCCGAACGGGTCGCCAGTGTCAGCGGCGACCCCCAGCTCTACGCCGACTACTGCACACCAGCCCACTACCTGCGCCGGTTTCACCCGGAGTTCGGGGACAAGGCGGCGATCGCCGAGGCCATGCGCACGCTGGGTCAGTCCAGCCCGCTGGCTGTGTATCGGAGGCTCAAGCACCACCTCAATCCGGAGCATCCCCGCCTGTGGCCGTGGGTCTACCGCGCCTACTCGCCCAATGCGCCTCATGTCTTCGTGCGCAATCCGTACTACTTCGCGGTCGATTCCGAGGGCAACCAGCTGCCCTACCTCGACCGACTGGTGCTCGACATTCGGCCGTCCAACCTGATCGGTCTGGCCGCGGCCACGGGCCAGCCGAACATGCAGGAGCGTCATCTCCGCTACGAAGATCATGTGCTGCTCATGAGCGAAGCGGCTCGAAACCACTATTCGGTCTACCATTGGCAGCCGGCGACTCGTTCCGTCTTCACTGTCTTCCCCAATCTCAACCGTCGCGTTGAGCCGGCAAAGCCCGAGACCGGACGCAAACACGCGTTGCTCAACGACGACCGGTTCCGACAGGCGCTTTCCCTCGCGATCGACCGACGCGCCATCATCGACGCGGAGCTCAATGGCCAGACCCAGCCGGCCCAGCTTGACCCCGGTCCCGACTCCCCGTTCCACAATCCCGACCTGCTGACGGCGTTCACCGCGCACGATCCAGACCGCGCCAACGCCCTGCTCGATGCGGCGGGACTCACCGGACGCGATGGCGAGGGTTTTCGGACGTTCCCGGACGGCACGCGGATGACGTGGTTTATGCACCTGACGGATATGACGGCCAACGGACCGGCCCAGTTCATTGTCGAGGATTGGGCGCGCGTCGGGGTGCGTTGCGTCGCGCGCATCAAGGCCCGAAAGCTCTTCGAGTCGGAGATGAATGCCTATGAGCATGACTTCACCGTCTACACCGGGGAGAGCGAGTTCTACCCGTTGATCGAACCACGGAGTTTCGTGCCCACCTACCGGTGGTCGTCGTATGCACCGGGATTCGGCATCTGGTTCCAAAACGGCGGCCTCCATGGCAACCCCGCGGCCCAACGGGGCAACGCCATCGAACCCCCGGTCGGCCACCCATTGCGCCGTACCATGGAGCTCTACGACGAGATCCTGCGCACGCCGGACGAAGCGCGGCGGATCGCGCTTTTCCGCGCGATCACCGACATTGGTGCCCGGCATCTCTGGCACATCAGCATCAGCACTCCGCCACCGCAGCTCACGGTCGTCAGCGACGGGTTGCGCAATGTCCCACGGCGGGCCCTCGTCGGCGCCAATCTCCAGTCACCGGGAAACACCGGTATGGAACTCTACTTCTGGCAGGATCCCCCGCCAGCCCCCGCAGCCACGGCGGCCCAGCTCGAGCACACGATGCTCCACGTCGATCCGATGCCGGGGGCGCCCCTGGAAGAGGGGGAGACAGCGGTCGGAACCGCACCACACGAATCAGGGCTGCTCCGCGGCTTGATCCTCGCGGTCCTCGGCCTGGCCTTGCTCGGAATCGCCCTGCGCCATCCCTTCATTGGACGCCGGCTACTGCTCATGATCCCGACCCTCGGTGTCGTTTCGATCCTGGTATTTGTCATCGTGCAGTTGCCACCGGGCGACTTCGTTGAAACGAAGCTCATGGAACTGGAAATGGCCGGGGGCGCAGCCTCGGAGCAGCAAGTCGCCGACCTCCGTCGCGACTTCCACCTCGATCAGCCGATGACGGTCCGCTACCTGCACTGGATCGGTCTGAAGTGGTTCTTCACGCTGGATCCGGCAGATCGGGGCCTGCTGCAGGGCGACCTCGGGCTGTCGATGGAACACAACAAGCCCGTGAACGACGTCGTGGGCGACCGCATCCTCCTCACGGTTGTGGTTTCGCTCGCAACTCTCCTTTTCACCTGGGCCGTGGCCCTCCCGATCGGCATCTACTCCGCGGTGCGTCAGTACTCCCTGGGCGACTATGCCCTCACGTGCTTCGGCTTCCTCGGCATGTCGGTGCCACCCTTCCTGCTAGCGGTGGTGCTCATGTGGATTGCCAACCGCTGGTTCGGACTCTCGGTATCAGGACTCTTCTCACCCGAGTTCGCCACCATGCCGGGATGGAACGGGGCCAAGGTCCTGGACCTGCTCAGGCACCTGTGGATCCCGGTGCTCGTGCTCGGGGTGGGTGGCACGGCCAGCATGATCCGGGTGATGCGGGCGAACCTGCTGGACGAACTTAAGCGGCCCTATGTGACGACCGCGCGGGCCAAAGGCGTCCGTCCGCTGAAGTTGCTCTTCAAATACCCAGTTCGTCTGGCCCTCAATCCCTTCGTCTCGGGCCTGGGCGGGCTCTTTCCTCACCTCGTCTCGGGAGGAGCGATCGTGGCCCTGGTGCTTAGCCTGCCCATGGTGGGCCCGGTGATGCTGGACGCGGTGCTGGTGGAGGACGTGTACCTCGCGGGTTCCATGCTCATGGTGCTGAGCCTCCTGGGTGTGTGCGGTACGCTGGTGAGCGACCTGCTGCTGTTGTGGCTCGATCCTCGCATCCGCATGGAAGGGGGATCCCGATGACCACCGGCGCTTCGGAGCCACCCGTGAGCGCTGCTGAGGGCGCTGCCGCCACCGGCGAGAGCCAGTGGGCGTTGATCTCTCGCCGCTTTTTCAGGCATCGACTCGCGGTTGCGGCGCTCTTTGTCCTGGGGGTGCTTTATTTCGTCTCCGCCTTCGCGGACTTCTTCGCCCCGCACGCACCGACCTGGCGTAACCTCGCCACCGCGAACTGTCCGCCCCAGCTGCCCCGCTTCTCCCTGGAGCATGGCCTCCACGTGCTGGCTCTCGATCGCCACATCGATCCGGTCACCTTGCGGAAAACCTACCGCGAAAACCGCACGCACGTGATTCCGATCGGTTTCTTCGTGCGCGGGGAGCCTCGGCGTATTCTGGGCCTGCTCCCGACCCACCGCCATTTCATCGGCATTGACCGGGAACGGCTTGTCCGTCTCGAACGAACAACCGCCGAAACCACCTTCTACCTGTTGGGCGCGGACAAGTACGGACAGGACATCTTCAGCCGGCTGATCCACGGTGGCCGCGTCAGCCTGTCTGTCGGTGTCGTGGCGATCCTCGTCACCTTTGTACTCGGCATCGGCATCGGCGGCCTTTCGGGGTATGTCGGCGGCACGGTGGACACATTCATCCAGCGGGTGATCGAGGTCGTGAACTCCTTCCCTAACCTGCCGCTCTGGCTCGCCCTCGGGGCGATCCTGCCGCCCGACTGGTCGCCCCTGACCACCTACCTCGCAATCACGATGGTGCTGAGCCTGCTGAGCTGGACGAGCCTCGCCCGCGTCGTCCGGGGCAAGATTCTCGCCCTTCGCGAGGAGGATTACGCGGTGGCGGCTCGCCTGCTCGGCGCATCGCACTCGCGGATCCTGTTCCGACACCTGCTGCCCGGCTTTACCAGTCACATCATTGTCGTCCTGACCCTCAGCGTGCCGGCCATGATTCTGGGAGAGACGGCCCTGAGTTTCCTCGGACTCGGGCTTCGGCCTCCCATCGTGAGCTGGGGTGTCCTGCTTCAGGACTGCCTGAGCGTGCAGAATGTCGCCAACTATCCCTGGCTGCTCCTCCCCGTCGTCCCGATCGTGGTCACGGTGCTCTCCTTCAACTTTCTGGGCGACGGTCTGCGCGATGCCGCCGATCCCTACAGCTCCCGCTGACATGCACCCGTCCGTCCTCGAGGTTCGCAATCTCCGCACCCACTTCGTCAACGACGAAGGCCAGGCGCTGCGCGCGGTGGACGGCATCAGTTTCTCCATCCCGCGCGGACGGACCCTCGCTCTGGTCGGCGAATCAGGTTGCGGAAAAAGCGTCACCAGCTACTCGATACTTCGTCTGGTGCAAAAGCCTGGTCGCATCGTGGAGGGACAGGTGCTGCTTCGTCCGCGCCAGGGCGGGGAAATCGACCTGGCCGCGCTGCGTGACGACGACGAACGGCTCTACGACGTGCGGGGCGGCAAGGTGAGCATGATCTTTCAGGAACCGATGACCGCTCTCTCACCCGTACACACCATCGGCGACCAGATCATGGAGGCGATCCTGCTGCATCAGCCGGTCGGCAGGGAGGCGGCCCGTCGCACCGGGATCGACATGCTCAGGAAGGTGGGCATGTCGAGTCCCGAGCGTCGCTTCGACCAGTTTCCCCACGAACTCTCCGGCGGCATGCGCCAACGGGTCGTCATTGCCATGGCACTGGTGTGCCGGCCGGAGTTGCTGATCGCCGACGAACCAACGACAGCGCTGGACGTGACGATCCAGGCGCAGATCCTGGCCCTCATCAAGAGCCTGCAGGTCGAGATCGGATGTTCCGTGCTGCTCATTACCCACGACCTCGGTGTGGTCGCCCAGGTCGCCGACGAGGTGGCGGTGATGTACCTCGGGCGCATCGTCGAACAAGGCAGTGTGCGCGCCATCCTGCGGCAACCGCGTCACCCATACACGCAAGGCCTGCTACGGTCGCTTCCGTCGCTCAACGAGGGACGCCGGCGGCTCTCCTCCATCCCAGGCACAGTGCCTTCACTCACGTCGATTCCTCCCGGTTGCCCGTTCCACCCGCGCTGCGCGTTTGCCCAACCGGGTCGGTGTGACGTAGGAGCTGCACCGGTCGCCCGCTCGCTGGAGCCGGAGCGGTGGGTGGCCTGTGTCCGGGCCGAAGAGATCGCTGTCGGACAAGAGGGAAAGGAGGTCGGATGAATCCGTCTTACCCACCCCTTTCCGGGAACGCCGCACCGACTGCATTGCCGGAGACGGTGATGCTCTCCGTGGAAGGTCTCACGAAACACTTTCCGATTTGGAGTCGCGGTTTCGTGCGCAGGCAAGTCGGCACGATCCGCGCCGTGGACGACGTCAGTTTCCAGCTCCTTCGCGGCGAAACCCTGGGGCTCGTGGGAGAATCCGGGTCAGGCAAAACCACGGCGGCCCGGGCCATCCTGCGGGCCCTCAGTCCGTCCTCGGGGCGGGTGCTGTTCCGAACGACCACCGGGGTCGTCGATCTGGCGCAACTTCCGGAGCGGTCGCTCAAGGGCCTGCGTCAGGAAATGCAGATGATCTTTCAGGATCCCTACTCCTCCCTGAACCCGCGCATGACGGTCGCGCAGATTGTGGGCGAACCCCTGGTGATCCACCGACTGGCGCGTGGCGCCGAGCTAGAGGACCGTGTGGTGGAGATCCTGCGAAAAGTGGGGCTCAAGGCCGAACATCGGGAACGTTACCCGCACGCCTTTTCCGGCGGCCAGCGCCAGCGCATCGGCATCGCGCGGGCCCTCATCCTGCGACCCGCCTTTATCGTCGCCGACGAGGCGGTTTCGGCGCTGGATGTTTCCGTCCAGGCACAGGTGCTCAATCTGCTCAAGGATCTGCAGGAGGAGTTTCGCCTCACCTACCTGTTCGTGGCTCACAATCTGGATGTCGTGAAGCACTTCTGCGACCGGGTGGCCGTCATGTATGCGGGCCGGTTGGTGGAAATCGCTCCGACGCGGGAACTCTTTCAGCGTCCCCTTCACCCTTACACCCAGGCGCTGCTCGCAGCGGTCCCCTGGCCCGACCCCGATCGCAAGATGAACGTCGCCGTCGCCGGGGAGATTCCCGATCCTTCGCGGCTTCCCACAGGATGCGCATTTCATCCGCGGTGTCCTGATTGCTTCGAACGCTGCCGCTCCGAGCGCCCCCTGCTCCTTCCCGCCACCAGCCCCACCCCACGAAGTGTCGCCTGCCTGAAGGAGTAGGAGGCGCCGGAGCATCCCTAGACAGCAGGGTCGATTCCGCCGGAGACGAGGCCCCCGGCAAACGCGAGTTTCAATGGGTCGGCGACCCCACCTCCTCCCGACACCGCCCTTGGATCGCAGCTTGTTCGTGCGCAGGAGCACTCACTGGATTCGTGGTTTCACTACTGATTCTCCCCTTCGTCATCAACCGCTTCAATCCCCTGTTCCCGGAGGCGGGCAATACCGTCTTTCATGGCCTTGATCGCATCGGGAGAATGGCCCTGCCACTCCGTGACCTCGCCAATGACACGGAGAGGACGACGTGATCGGTAGGACTTGGTCGGGTTGCCCGGAAACCTCTTGTCGGTCAAATTCGGATCGTCCGTAAAGGGCCCCATCGGTTCCACAACATAGATTCGACCCGGTCTCTCGCCTCGCGCCAACTCCGCTCCCCAGATGGCCGCTTCGAGCGAGGCCGAAAAGTAGACGTGGTTTGCCGTCTTGCCCGTTCCATAATTCGTAAGGTAACCCGGCTCGATCAGATCTCCGACTCTCAGATCAATCCGTGTTCCATGATAGTAGGGCGGCGGGCTCGGGTAGCGGGGGGCAAGTGGAGGGAGGTCGTTGGGCATTGTACTCGATCTGATAGTGATTGCAGTCCCGTCGGCCAGGGCGCCACGTGGGGGGCTACCGCCCGCATCGGTGCCCCCAAGGGAACTACACGCTTCCCAAGGTGCCGCGACAGGGCGAGCGCCGTAGTGCAATCACCTATCCGACCCGTCAAAGCAAAACCTGTGTCTAGCGAATTCTGGTTGCCGGGAGGCCAGTCCACGGCAGGCTGAAGGGCAACAACCCTGGGCTGTACTTGAGCGCGCCCAACGCTCGTCGAGAGCGTCTCACTACGCTTCGGATCGAAGCGCGGGTGACAGATCCCGACAGTCCCCGAAGTCAGAATTCAGTGCATTAGCCAGTCCCTCAAGCGATCAAGCAACGTTCAGGGTCTGCGCGAGCCACGGAGAGGGAGGCTAGTCCTTCGTGACACCTGCAGGCTTCGCATCCATCAGCACCGGCGGATGGTAGCCGGCAGGTTTGTCGCCAACCGTCGCGCCGCCCGTCAGCATGGCCTGCATGCCGTCACTGAAGAAGGTGTAGGGAAAACGCGGCGGCAGCGCGCTGACCGCATCGAGGCGCGCCCGAAGCGGAGCGGGCAGCTCGAAATCCAGTGCGCCCAGATTGTCCTCCAATTGGGCGAGCTTGGTCGCACCCACGATCACGGAAGCGACGCCGGGACGGTTGGCGACCCAGTTGACGGCGACCTGCGCCAGGCTGCGGCCGACCTCGAGGGCGACATTCTCGAGTTCGGCGACGATGGCGAAGTTGCGCTCCGTGAACTTGGCGAAGCCGGGATTGCCGGAGTTGGCTAGAAGGGCCAGACGGCCGTCACCCGACGTCCCACCTTGCGATGCCTTGTACTTGCCGGAAAGCAGTCCGCTGGCGAGCGGACTCCACACCATCGTGCCCATGCCGTGGGCCAGACCGAGCGGGATGAACTCGTCCTCAATGCCTCGCTCCACCAGCGAATACTCGAGCTGGAGGGCGGCGATTCTCTCGTAGCCGCGCCACTCCGCGAGCGTCTGCGCGCGGGCGGCATACCAGGCGGGCACGTCGCTGAGACCAACGTGGCGGACCTTGCCGGCACGCACCAAGTCGTCGAAGGTGCGCATGACCTCCTCGGGCGGCGTGAGACGGTCCCAGGTGTGGAGCAGGTAGAGGTCGAGGTAGTCGGTGCCGAGACGCTTCAGCGACTCTTCAACGGCGCGCAGCATGTGCTTGCGACCGTTGCCGCCGGCGTTGGGGTTACCTGGCGAGCCATTGAAGGAAAACTTGCTCGCAATGACCACCCGGTCGCGCACGCCCGCCTCGCGCACAAACTGGCCAAGCCAGCGCTCGCTCGCGCCATTGGTGTAGAGGTCAGCGGTGTCGAAGAAGTTGCCGCCCGTCGCAAGGTAGCGGTCGAAGAGCGCGCGGGCGGTCGACTGGTCGGCGCCCCAGCCCCAATCCGTCCCGAAAGTCATGGTGCCGAGCGCGAGGCGGGAAACGCGTAGACCGGTGTGGCCGAGGGTGTAGTAGGCGGATTTCATGGGAGGAGGTGCCAGGGGCAAGCGAGTGTCGAGTGACGGGAAGAGCATATCGGGTGACGCTCCGACTGGGAATGGAGCCTTCTCAGCACGACTTGGACTTTTCTCAGGAGAGAACATTCCACCGCGTCGCGGTTTTCAGCGCGGCGCAGGGCCGACGGTCACGACCCGTCCACCGGTGGCAGGCCGAAGAAACGCATCAGGTTCGTCGCTACCGCAGCGCACCACGCGGCCACTCCCGAGTGGCCAGGGTGCACCTATGCGCGTCCCAGCTGATACTCGCGCGGCGCCACTCCGACAGCCTTCTTGAATAGCCGGCTGAAATACGCTTCGTCGTCATACCCGAGCTCGGAGGCGACTTCCTTCACACTCCGCGTGGTGCTGGCGAGCAGGCATTGCGCCTCTAGGATCACCCGGGCGCGGATCCACGCACCCGGCGGCAGACCGGAAGCGGCGCGCACAGCGGTGGAGAAATGATTGGCGTTCACACCGAGTGCGGCAGCATAGACGGCAGGACTCTTCTCGGTGCGGAAGTCCCGTTCAATTCGCGAGCGAAACGCCTCGTAAAGCCGGGCGCTGCCGTCCAGCCGCAACGTTCCCGGTTGCGCCCGCAGGGCTGCGACTTCGAGTTGAGCGACAATGGCGTGCAGCAGCGGTCGGAGTACGCCAGGCGAGCAGGCGGCAGAGCTGAACGCGCGTTCCAGGATCGCGAACGTGGCCCGGAGCGCTTCGTAGTCGATCCGGTCGAGGACGAGAAATGGTGGCCGCTCCCACGCAAAGAGCGGCGAGCGACGAAGCGCGGATTTGTCGGCGAGCGTTTCCGTGTAGAAGGCATCGCTGAAACTGAGTGCGTAGCCGCGATCCGCGGTCGTCCAGTTTCGGCTGGAATGGATTTGCGCGGGTGGCACAAAAAAGGCGACCCGCGGCCCGACGGGAAATGAGGCAAGCCCCGTGGTGCAGGTGGCGCGACTGCGAGCGACCAGACCGATGAAGTGAAATTGAAAGCGCGTCGGAGGAATGCCCGGGCCGAACGCACGCACGGCGTCTTCCGTACGCTCCAGATAGAAGCCTTCCATCCTCGCTCCCGGTGAACCCGCCGCAGGTTTGTGGGCTCCCGGCGCCTCCCGGCGGCGAAGCAACAAGTGGAACTCCGGCAATGGCAGAGGGCGGATGGTCATGGCACAAGACCCAAACAAGCTGGCAGCCCAGACAAGACGCAAAAGAACTGGCTCAGCTTTGGACCTGGCTAGATTAGGTATGGACCCGTTGCTTCCCTGTCCAGGCGGCGGGTTCCGTACCACCGCAAAATGACCTTTGCCCCGCAGAAAAACGCGCCGCCGGTTTTGCCCCGAATCGAGGATTCAGGGCGAAAACCGGCGGAAGACGGGACAAGCTACCCGAAATCAGAAGTTGTAGGTGGCTTGTAACGAGAAGCTGCGCCCAATGTTGGTCTCAAGCAATGTGGCCGAGTTGATGGCCAGCGGGCTGAGCCCATCGAAGACGTTATCCAATTCCAACTTGAACAGCCAGTTCCGCTTCAGAGCGTAGTTGGCGAAGACCTTGAAGATGGCATCCGAATCATTCGTGATGAAGGCGGGTTTGCCGACGTAGGTGAGCGCACCCGTAGCCGTCACGCGGCCGGTGGTGTTGTAGCCGCCGGCGCCGAGCGAAAGTCCCTTGGCGCCGCCTTCGTGGAAGGAGTACTTACCGACCACGCCGATCGTGGACTTGTAGGAATCATCCACCGGACCACCGTTTTGATCCTTCACCGTGCCGGAATAGAAGTTGGTGATCAGCTCAAGGTTCTTGCCCAGACCGAGGGTAACTTCACCGTCAATACCCTTGGCGCGGGTCTTGCCGATCAGAATGTTGAACGTACGACCATCGGGACGGACGCCGCCGAAGACGGCCAGACCCGTGGTTTCGAGATCGAAGTAGGACACGGTTGCGTTGAGTTTGCCTTCGAGGAGGCTGAACTTGACCCCGACTTCCTTACCGTCTCCCGAAGCTCCCGGGACCGAGGTGCCGTCCTCCAGGATGGCCGTGGGGCTGGGAGGCAACTGGTTGTTGGCCGTCATTGCGTAAACCACGAGCTTCTTATCCAGGAACTGGGCAACCACACCGAAGCGGTGCAGGTTGGAGTTCACCCGGGCCAACGTCAGCGTATTGACGGTGATGTTCGCGGCGTTGTTCGTCTCATCCTTGAACTTGGCGTACCCGCCCACGAGCAAGAGCCGGTCCTTGAGGACCTCGACATTCTGCTGGAAGTAGAAGTTGGAAAACTCGCTGCGGACGCGATTGCCCGGATTGGCCGGTGCCACGAAGGACCCCGGGGGGCGAACCGGCAGGGTATTGACATTGGGATTGTCGATCGGGCGCACATTGAAGCGCACCCCGGGACCACCAAAATCATCGTTCGCCCAAAGCTTGTTGGTGGCTTTCTGCACCGTGATGTTCATCCCGAGCGTGCTCTGATGCTGCATGCCCGCGATTTCGTAACGGCCGTTGGTGTCCCAGGAGAACGAGGCATTTTCCAACAGCAGGTCGTTGCGACGATTAAAGAAGCTGATCGTACGGTTCGTCCAGTTCACGCCGCCGGTGGGCAGCACGACGCTGCCGACGCGGTGCATTTCGTTCCAATCGAGACCCATTCGGGTTTCCCAGGAATTCGACAGTTGATGCACCACAATGCCACGGAAGCCGTTATGGGTATGCGTTTCGGAGGCGCCGGGCGGGAGGAAGAGACTGTTCTCGCGTCCCACACCCGTGAAAATCTTGCCGTTGGGCTGAAGCACGGCGGTGGGGTTCGAGGGCCGGGTGATCTCCTGGTAATCGTAGGCCAGCATCACGCTGGTCTTTTCGTAGTCCCATTGGAACGAGGGATGGAACATCGTCCGGTCTTCCTTCGTGTTAGTAAAATAGGCATCACCACCACTGACCCCGCCAAGCACGCGGTAGTTGAGCTGGCCGGCACCGAGCTTGCCAACCGGGCCGGTCGAATCGGCCGTCAGCCGGTAGAGACCGTAATCGGTGATCTTGGCGGTCACGGACGACTTGGCGATCGCCTGCGGGCGCCGGGTGGTTTTGTTGATGACGCCCGTAAGCTGTGAGTTGGGATAGAGCAACGCGGCCGGTCCACGGATGATCTCGATCGAGTCGATGAAGATATTGTCCATGTATACCGTGCGCGAAATCAAACCGTCGACCACCGGGTAGGTCGAAAACGCATTGCTACCGCGCAACTGGAACAGTTCGCCACCGAACTTGGGCACGCCGCCCACGTAGGTCAGCACTTTGGCCAAATCATACTCGCCAATATCCTCGATCAGATCGCGAGTGACCACGGTGATGGACTGCGGCATGTCGGCCATCTCCTGGCGCGTCTTGAAGGGCGTCGCGCTCTTCGCCAGATACCCCGAATCCTGGCTGGAGGTCACCCGATACACTGACATTTCAAGCACATCGACTTTCTCCTCCGTGGGTGTGCTTTTACTCGGGGGAGGAACGGTTTGGGCTTGGACGCAAAGCGCCATCATGGGCGCGAGCACGCAGGCAGGCAGGATCCTGCTGCGGCGGCAGTCGGAGGTCAGATTTACAATGCTCATGGTGTGGGGGGCGGAAACAGTCTCAACCTATTGTATGCACGATAGTCCAGTAGTATAACTATGAGATGGGCGACTATAAGATCTCATCATAGCGCGTCAGAACGGAGGAAGACCCAGAGCGATTCAAGAGATGGCAGGTCCGTTTACCGTCCGTCGTCCGAGCGATGGTGCAGGTAATCGCCATCAGCCCTCGCCCCATCCAAACCGGGGTCGTCAGCTCCGCCGCAACGCCGTCCTCGATCGCTGCCGCCCGCGTGTCCAGCGGCACGTGGAAAGGAGGGCCCACCGGAACGGGTTCGACTAGAGAGAACGGTGATGCGACCCCGGGAAGCGTCGGGTAAAGAGACACGGAGCAAGCCCTGTATACCCCAAAGCCGCCCTCTGGTGGACCCATGACGAAGCGCCTGGAGGTCGACCGCACGGCGTGCCTTGGGCTGGACGATGGTCAACACTTCGCGTGAGTTCGCCTCGTTGGCCGGCGCGTGGGAGATCAGGCCCCGGCGGGCCCAACCCCGTGTTTCCGGACCGAGCGGTTGACCTGCCAAAGCAGCAGGGCGCACAGGAGGGCACCAAACCCCGCGATGGTCAGGATGAGGTGGGAACCCAATTGTGCATCGCGCAGGGCCCCGATGCTGTACACGGCGAGCCCTCCGCTGACGGCGGCAAACAAGTTGAGCACACCCATGGCGGTGGCTCGATAGCGCGGATCGACGACCAGACAGGTGATCGGCATCATGTTTGCCCCGAGGAAACCCATCGCCAGTCCCCATAGGCTCAGGCTTGCGAGGGTGAAGCCGATCGCCGGGAACCAACCGGTCAGCCAGAAGGCCGGTGCCGCGCAGACGATGGCGAGAGCCGGCAGGTAGATCCGGGCGCGCGGATTGATCGCACTCCGCCGGTCCGTCCAGTATCCGCCGGCCAGAAGACCGCAGAGCTGCGCGCCGTAGAGAAACCCCAGGGCGGAGAATCCCGCCGCGCCCTGGCCCAGCTTGAACTGCTCCTGCATCTGCGTCGGCATCCAGCCGATGATCGTCCAACTGACGGCCCCCTGCATGCCCACGCAGGCCATCATGGCATAGAATGCGCCAGGACGTCCGAGACTGCGCAACGCGCCGCCCAGCTGGACGGGTTCCGCCGCTCCGCCCGGTCCCTCCCGCGGAGGATCGCGCAACGTGAAACAGAGCAACACGCCCAACGCCAGATTAGGCAGGCCGACGACAAGGTAGGCGTGGCTCCAACCATATTCCGCCGCCAGCCAACCGCCCAGCCCCCCGAGCGCCGAACCGCCGATCAGTCCGGTCGCATGCAGGCCCGTGGCAAGGGAACGGGTCGGACCGCGGTGATAATCCACAATCAGCGCGACCGCCGCGGGAATGTAGCAGGCCTGGCTCAGGCCAAGCAGAATCCGCAGGGCAAGGAACTGCTCGAAGGTCTGCACATAGGCGGTGAGCCAGGTGATGGCCGACCAGGCGAAGAGACTGACAATGATCACAAGCCGGCGGCTGAAGCGGTCGGCGAAAAATCCGCCAAAAGGGCTGGCCAAGGCGTACACCCAGAGAAACCCGGACGTCAGGAGTCCAAACTGCGCATCACTCATCGGGATCTCCTCGAGGATCGAACCGCGCATCGTGGTCAGCATGGTGCGCGTGAGGTAGTTGGAGCCTCCCGCCAGCCAGAGCACCGCCACAGCGGCCCAGCCTACCGCTGCCAGCGGCAGGCTTGTCGATTCCTGCTTCCCGGGGGTTTGGGCAGTATTCACGATCAGGGTCAGTAGCCCAGCCGCTTGTTGGTCTGATTGAACAGCGGCCGCCCCTCGTGAAAGCGGCGCAGATTCTCGGTGAACAAGCTCATCATCGCCGGCCAGAAGCCCTCGAAGGCGCCCGCCATGTGCGGTGTCATGATCAAATTCGGAGTCTCATAAAAAAAGTGCTCTGGTGACGGAGGTTCCTGCTCGAAACAATCCACGGCGGCGCCCGCGAGATGCCCGGCCGCGAGGGCATCAGCCAGCGCGCGTTCCTGCACGATGCCACCGCGCGAGATAATGATCACGCGCCCTCCCCGCTTCATCCGGTTGAGTTCGGCCCGACCGATCATGCCGGCGGTGCGCGGCGTGTAGGGCGCGGCCACGACCAGCACGTCGCACTCGGCCAGCATGTCCGTCAACTCGGCGGGTTGGAACCAGCGCGCAGGCAACTCTCCAGCGGCATCCCCTGTCCCCGGCCAGAAATTGTAGCCCTCATCTCGCCGGGGGCCGGGATCGAGCGCGAGGATCCGCATTCCCAGCGCGTGCAATTGCCGCGCGCACTCACGACCGATGCTACCGTAGCCGAGCACACCGGCTGTTTGGCCGCGCAGGAGCGAGCCGCGCAAGTCCCAACGGGAGGCCGGCCAGTGGCGCGTTTTTTGGATCTCGCCGAGTTGGGGCAGGCAGTGGACCAGCATGAGGAGGGTCCCGGTGACGAACTGCGCGATCGGCACCCCGTGCAGCCCGCTGGCGGAAGTCACGAGGATATCACTCTCGGCGATCGCCGTCTTTGTCACCTGGTTCGCCCCGGCCGAGATCAACTGAATCCACTTCAGTTGCGGACAGGCCCGGAGGTCTTGCGGAACGCGCAGATCGGTCACGAGGATGGTGACATCGCTCAGATCCGGTTCCGCGTCGCGTCCGAATGCCTCCACGATCTCGATGCCCGGACAGGCCGCGCGCAAGGCAGCGAATTCCGCGTCGGTCGGATGATACGAGACGTCCCGGTGCAGCAATATCTTGGTGGGCGGTCGAGGTGCGCTCATGGGTCGGTTCAACGGGGTTGATGGTCGCCGCCGGCCTAGCTCGCGGTGAGCAAGCCCGGTTTGGCGGTGGGGCGCCGCGGTGGGGACAGAGAGGAACTCCGAAACGGGCTAGGCGGTGGGCACATTGATTTTCCTGCTCCCGATCCTTCGCGCTCAGCGCGCAGGCGATTCATGTATACAGGCACATACGAGTCCACGTTGAGTCAATAGATTTCTAGCCACGTGCCCGCTTCAACCGGAAACGCCGCACTGAGCGAACCGAAGGAAGGAAGTGCTAGTGGGCATCACCGGAGCCGCGGTCTCCGACATGGATCCGTGATCCACCCCGAAACGCGCGGTCGATCAACAAGCTGCGGCGGCCGGAATCCGGACGATAAACGTGGCCCCTTCACCCGGGGCGCTGCGGGCCTCCATCGAGCCACCGTGGGCGGAGACTACTGCGCTGGAGATGGCGAGTCCGAGCCCGCTGCGTCCGCTTTCGCGCGAACGAGCCTTATCCGCCCGGTAGAACCGCTTGAAAACCTGCGGCAAATCGACCGGGTCAATGCCCGGTCCGTCATCGACAACCCGCACCACCGCCATCCCGCCCTCCACGCCGGTGGTCACCCAAATCCGTCCCCGATCGCGCCCGTGATGAACAGCATTGACGAGCAGGTTGTTCACCACCTGGGAGAGCCGACCGGCGTCCCCACGCACGGGTGCGAAACCCGGTTCAAGGAAAAGCTCCACGCCGCGGGCGGCCGCGAGTGGTTCCACCAAAGCCGCAGCGTCCTTTACGATCAGGCCTAGATCGACCGGATCGCGGGCCAGTTCCCCCTGGCCCGCATCGAACCGAGCCAGCGTGAGGAGAGATTCGGTCAGGCGGCGCATCTGCTGGGCCGCTCGCAGGCATGCCTGCATCGAATCGCAGTAGTCCTCCACCGTGCGTTCACGGGCAAGCGCTGTCTGCAGCGTGGTGATGATTGCAGCCAGCGGCGTGCGGAGTTCATGGGACGCGTCCGCGGTGAAGTTGCGCTGTTCCTGAAAGGCTGCGTCGAGCCGGGCGAACGTAGCATTCAGCACCGCGACCAGTTCAGAAAGTTCACTCGACGCCGGCTGCTCCGGGATTCGTTCCGCCAGATTTCCGGCGGCGATGCGAGAGGCGGCCATGCCGATGGCTTGAATCGGCCTCAGAGCACGAGTGGTCAGCGCCCACGCGACGCCCAGACCCGCCGCCAGGACTAGCCCGCCGGCCGCGGCCAGCCACCAGCCGAAACGGCGAGCCGCCTGATTGGTCCGTTCGAGCGACACACCTGCGAGAACGCAGTCGGCCCGTTCGGTCAGGTAGATCGCCTCGCGAAACCCGGCACGGGTCCGAAAGTGCACCCGTCCTGCCGTCAGTGATCCGTCATTAGGATACTCCATGCCCTTTGGGGCGTTCGTCGAGGACAAAAGCGGAGAGCCTCTCCATCCCCACAGCGCATGGTAGTAACCCAGGGGATCCGCCGCCTCGAAAAGGGCCGCGGTCCGGGCGGACAGTTCCACCGACACCACGCCGCTGCCGCCACCCCGACGTGGAGGAGGGGCGGCTCCCGGCCCAGCACCGCCGGGCGGACCTCCGGGGCCGTTCACATCGTCCGGTCCACCAGGCGGGCGCGGGCGTTGGCGCCGCAGCCCTCCGTCGGATGGTTCGCCCCGCGGCGCCGGCCCGCGATCCAACGACGGGGGAGGAGACCGCAGGTCGCCCTGCAAAGCCGACACCCGCACCGCAAGGGCTTCGTCAATGTGTGCGAGTTCGGTCCGGAAGTTCAACTGGTAGGCGGTCAGGCCGAATCCTGCCAGCACGGCGGCGAGAAGGAGACCGAACCAAACGGTCAGCCGCCAGCGGATCGAGGAGGTCGCGGCCTTCATTGCGCCGACCTCAACGCTCGATGCAGAATCCCTGCCCGCGGCGGGTGACGATGAGGTCCGCCCCCAGTTTCTTGCGCAGGCTGGACACGTGGACATCCAGCAGGTTGGACAGCGAATCGTCGTCCTCGTCGAAGATGTGCTCGTACAGCGTGGTCCGTGTGACCACCGCCCCCCGGTGCAGGGCCATGTACTCGAGGATCGAATACTCGCGCGGTGTCAGGTTTACCGTCGTGCCGGCTTGTTGCACGGTTTTCGCCTTCAGATCGATGGTGACATCTCCCAGCGCGATCACCGGATGGGCCAAACCGGCCGAGCGGCGGATGATCGCCCGCAGCCGCGCGAACAGTTCCATCAGATCGAAAGGCTTGACCAGGTAGTCATCCGCGCCGCCATCCAACCCCCGGACACGGTCGCGGCCGGAGTCGCGCGCCGTCAACATGAGCACCGGCGTAGTCTTGCTCCGGCGCACCCGATCGAGCACGGTCCAACCGTCGAGCACCGGCAGCATGACATCGAGGACGACGGCATCATAGTCAGTGTTCTCGATCTTGTAGAGCCCTTCGTCTCCCGTCTCGGCGGTGTCCACGGAATAGCCCTCCTCGCGCAACGCTTGCGCGAGGCTTTTTCTGAGGAGGGGGTCGTCTTCCACGAGGAGGATGCGCACGGAGGGCGCCGGACCGCCGTCCCTTGACGCGGTCGGGCGGGGGCAAAACCTGGAGGTGGAAGACATCCGTGGCAATCTTCTCATATCGAGCCTGAAGATTTCATGAAGAGGACCCGTCCACTCCTCGCCCGCGTCGAGTTCGGCCGGTCGCACCACAAAATCCGGAAAACGGCGACCCTTCACGATCCCTTAAGGATTAGCCTGCTACAGTGCCGCCGTTGTCCGACCGCGTTGTCTCATCCTCTACATGAACCTTCGTCTCCTCCTCCTCCGCATCTCCGCGGCCGCCTTCCTTGTCCCCGGCGCCGCCCTGGCCCTGACTCCCACACCTTCAACGACCGAGGGCCCCTACTATCCGTTCAACTCGGGCCAGACGCTGAGCACGGCCTGGTTCACCGGCGAAGCCGCCGACAATGACCTCACCCGAATCTACTCCACCAGCACGCAGTGCCGGGGAACCATCATGCTGCTGTCCGGCACGCTGGTGGACAGCAACGGCACACCCATCGCCGGCGGCGAGATCGAGCTGTGGGAGGCGGACAACGGGGGAATCTACTACTATGTGGCGGGGACCAACAACTACGCGGCCCGAGACACCAACTTTCAGTTCTACGGCAAGACGACCACGGATTCCGCGGGTGCATGGTCGTTCCGTTGCATCAAGCCGGGACTCTACACCGGGCGCATCCGCCATCTGCACTACAAGGTAAATGTGGGCGGTTCGACGAAACTGACATCGCAGTTCATGTTCGCCGAGGACAGCGCATCGTTCTCAGGCGACAACGTCGCCTCGCCCCTCGTGGCCGCGGGCACCATGTCACTCACCACGCTCTCCCCCGTTTCGGGCACCGACTCCGCGGGAAACGCCGTGATCATCGCGACCAAGCAAGTCGTTCTCTCGGGTACCTACGCCACGACTCCAACGGCGGAGGCACCGCTCATCACCACCGCTCCCACGGCCGCCGCCGTCGGCACGGGCGAGAGCGTCACGTTCGCGGTGGCCGCGACCGGCTCCGGTGCGCTTTCCTACCAGTGGCGCAAGGATGGCGTCGCCATCTCCGGCGCAACCTCCTCCTCGTACACCCTAGCATCCCCCACTCCGTCGTCGAGCGGCAGTTACACCATCGTGGTCACGAACACCGTGGGTACCTCAACCGCGTCCACCACCAGTTCCGCCGCGCCGCTGCTTGTCACGACTCCGACCGCCCTTTCGACCCATGCCCTGATCAACCTTTCAACCCGTGCGTACCTGCAGTCCAGCTCATCGGTGCTGATCGCGGGGTTTACCGTCCAAACGGCTGACGGCAAGAAGACGTTGGTTCGCGCGGTGGGTCCAACCCTGTCAACCCTCGGAGTGACGGGTGCGGTCGCCGATCCGAGTCTTGAGATCTACAACGCGGCGGGGACTCGCATCGCCACGAACGACAGCTGGTCGTCATCTCTTGCCTCCACGTTCTCCTCACTCGGAGCCTTCGCCTTGGACGCCGGGAGCAAGGACGCCGCGTTGACCGTCACGCTCCCCAATGGGGGTGGCACCGCCCAGGTGCGCGGCAATGCCGCCGGAATCGCCTTGGTTGAGGCGTACGATGCGGACAGTGCCACCCCCTCCTCCCGGCTGACCAACCTCTCAGCCCGCGCGTACGTCGGCACCGGATCCAATGTGCTTGTGGCCGGCTTCGTGATCCAGGGCACCGGGGGCAAACGCATTCTGATCCGCGGCATCGGACCCTCGCTGTCGACCTTCGGCCTGACCGGACTGCTCGCCGATCCGAAGCTGGAGGTCTACAACGCGGCCGGCACCAAGATCGCCGAGAACAACGACTGGTCCTCTGCGCTCGCCACGACCTTCTCCTCGCTCGGTGCCTTTTCCCTGACGGCCGGGAGCAAGGATGCCGCTCTCCTTGTGACCCTGCCGGCTGGTGCCAGCTACACCGTCATTGTCGCAGGTGTGGGCACGTCCACCGGAGAAGCCCTGGTGGAATTCTACGAGGTGCCCTAAGGGATCCAACCGACGGTCAAACGCGCAGACCTCGCCCGGTTCGACCCCGATCATGTCGCCCGATTCCACGTCACGTCAACCGGTCGCACGCCTCCTCACTGGAGCGTTCGTGGTCGCGGCGTGCGGAGCCCTGTACGGTGCGCATCAGACCGGACTGCGTCTCCTCACCGCGCTGGCGGGCCTGTCAGCCTGGGCGGCCGCGCGGGCGCTCGCTGCGGAGCTTCCGCCGCTCAGGTATCGCGGTCGCACGCTGCTCACGGCCCTCGGCGGAGTGCTCGCTCTCCTGGCGCCCCTTCGGTTGCTCCTCGGCCCCGCGGGTCCGGGAGGCGGAGTGACGGACTCCTCCCTACAGCTCGTGACCGTGGCACTGGCGATCGGAGCATTTGTCCTGCATTTCCTCGGAATCTATGCAACCCAGGTGCCGGATGCCCCCGCCTCCGCGGACCTCGGTTCCCTCATTCCCTTCGCCCGGCTGCTCGCCTTCACCCATGGATTTGTAGTGCTGGTGCTGATCCTGCGGCTGTATACGCGGCACAACGCTCTCGTGGTGGCGGAGGGCGCGCTGGTCGCGATCACCCTATTCCTTGCCGGTGAGACCTGCTTCCTTTCGCTGCTGCGTCATTACCAGCCCGCACGTCGCCGGACCGAATCGACGTTGCCTTCACCGAGCCCCGTCCTGTGCGCGCTGTTCGGTCACCCCGATCCTCTGCGTTCGCTCTCCTCCACGCTGGAGCGCACCTTCGGCACACGATTGGAGGAGGCGCGGCTGGTCCGCCTCGGCCGATCCCTCGCCGCCCCGCTGACCCTCCTGTTTGTCCTGGGACTCTGGGCATCCACGGCCGTCACCCAGGTGCCGGTTGACAGCCGTGGCGTGCTCGTCTCGTGCGGAGCCTTCAGTCCGCAGGCGCTTCCGCCCGGTCTGGTGTGGCATGCTCCATGGCCCTGGGCGCGAGTCGAACGGGTGCAAACCGAGCCCGTGCGGGAGATTGCGCTTGGCTTCGAGCGCGACCTGGCGGGGCCCATTCTGTGGACGGAGAAGCACTACGAAGGGGAACAGAACCTGCTGGTGGGCCAGGGGCAGGAGCTGCTCACCCTGCATGTACCCATCCACTACCGGGTCCGGGACGCGGTGGCCTACCTCCGCCACACCACCGACGCCACCACCGCACTCGCGACCCTCGGGTACCGGGAGCTCATGCTCCTGGCCACCCGCCATACTGCGTTCGGATTCATGACCACGGACCGCGACGCCATCGCCGCGGCATTCCGGCGGCAGCTTCAGTCGGCCTGCGACCGCCACGATCTCGGACTGGAGATCGTCTTTGCCGGACTGAAGGACGTGCATCCTCCGGTGGCGGTGGCGGCGGCCTACCAGGATGTCATCAGCGCCGAGGAAGAGCGTCGAGCCATGAATGACGAAGCCCGGACCGAAGCGGTCAATGTCCTGTCCGCCGCACGTAGTGCAGAAGTCACGACTCGAATCTCCGCCGAGGCACAGGCGACAACCCGCCGGCACCGCGCCGCCGGAGAGGCCTCGCGTTTTCTCGCCCCGTTGCCCGCCTACCTGGCCCACCCCGACGCCTACCGTGCCCGGCTCCGTCTCGAAAGCTGGGAACGCGCGCTGGCCGACTTGCGTTCGCTCGTCGTCGTTCCGGCCGGCCAGCGCACCTTCTACCTCAACCCGGATCCCACCCTACTCACCCGCTGAGCAGCCGGCCGCACCCACTCCCATGCCCGTAACGCAATTGATCACCCGCCTCGCAATCGCACTGGCGGTGGCCACGGTCCTCGGCTTTCAGCTCTTCAGTTTTCAAGTGGCCTCGAATGAAGCGGTGGTTCTGACGCGATTCGGTTCTCCCATTCGCACCTACACCACGCCCGGTCTTCAAGCGAAGGCGCCGTGGCCGATCGACATCGTGCATCGGTTTGACACCAGGCTGGCTGTCCACGACACGCGGATCTCCGAGGCGCTCACGCGCGACAAGCGCAATGTGATTCTGCCCGTCTTTCTGGTCTGGCGCATTTCTGATCCGCTCCTCTTTCTGCAGGCGCTGAGTACACCGTCCGCAGCGCCCGCAAAGCTCGAAAGCCTCGCCACCAGCGCGCGCAATGCCCTGCTCGGCAACTACGACTTCGCCGAGCTGGTTTCGACCAATCCGGCCGTCCTCAAGCTGGATGAGTTCGAGTCCCGCCTCACCGCCGCCATCCAAACCCAGGCCCGAAACGCCTTCGGCATCACGCTGGTGCAGGTCGGAGTGAAACGAATCTCGCTGCCCGAAGCCAACACGTTGTACGTGTTCGAGCGGATGCGTGCGGAACGGGGACAGTACGCCGCCCGCTACCGGGCAGAGGGTCGCCGCGAGGCGGAGGAAATTCGCGCGCGGACCGACGCGGAGAAAACGGTGCTGCTGGCCGAGGCCCAGCGCCAGGCCGAGGAAGTCCGCGGCCGGGCCGAGGCGGAGGCCGCACGGACTTATGCCGAGGCGCACGCCCAGAATCCTGCCTTCTACCTGTTCACCCGTGAACTTGAGGTTCTGCGCAAGGCGGTGAAAGACAACACCACCCTGGTGATCGACACGGATACGTCTCCCTTCTCGCAGCTGAAGCCAGCACGCCCCTGATTCCCGGAGACTTCGGCCGCCCTTGGTCCGAATCGCTCCACGGATATTCCTCCATGTCGCCCACTCCCTTGTTCGTCCCGGCCGCGACCGCACGACGGCGCCGCCGCGCCGGCTCCGGTACGGCCCTGTTCGCGGCGTTCGCTTCGACCCTCTCCCTGCTCCGCTGGCTCCTACTTGGGCTGGTGGCGCTCTACCTCGGATCCGGGTTTACCCGGGTCGGCCCGGACGAGGATGCACTGCTTTTCCGGCTTGGTCGGCTGCAGCCCAACGTGGCTCCGCCCGGGTTGTTGTTTGCCCTGCCCACGCCCATTGACCGGGTCGTCAAACTCTCCACCCGCAAGCAACACGAGGTGTCCCTGTTCGCCTGGAGCCCGGAGGAATCGGGCACAAGCGTGCCACCGGTGCAAACGGCGGCGGCCCCGGTCGCCCACGCCGCCACGCTCGCGGTTCTCTTTCCCGGAAGCGCCCCTTCGGCCAGGGTTCCCTCGGGCCGCGGCCTGCACCCGGCGTTCGACGGTTCAACGCTGACCGGAGATGTGAATCTCGTGCAGGCCCGTTTCACCGTGCGCTACCGCATCATCCAGCCGCGCGCGTTCGCCTCGGCCACCACGCCTGAGACGGCGGAGCGTCTGATCGAGGCCGCCTGCTATGCTGCGGCCACCCGGGTGCTCGCCGGCCTCAAGATCGACGCCGCCCTCGGCACCGGGCTTGAGGGGCTCCGGCTGAAGGTCCGTGAACTCGCGCAGATGCGACTCGACGAGCTCGGCCTCGGCGTCGAGCTCGTCGCCTTCGAGGTCAATGCCCTCACTCCTCCGCAAGCCACGGTTAGCGCCTTCGCCGAAGTGACCAGCGCTCAGGTCGAGGCCCGCACCACCGTCGAACAGGCACACACGCATCGGGCCCAGGCGTTGCCCCGCGCACAAGGAGATGCCTACCGTGAACGCCAACAGGCCGAAGCCGATGCGCGGCAACTGCAGGCGCGGGCCGCCGGCGAAGCCGCGTCGTTCATCGCCTTGATGTCTGAACACCGGGCCGCTCCGGCCTTGGTGGAGGCACGCCTCAGAGCGGAGACATTGGAGCATATTCTCGCGCGGGCCCGGGGCAAGACCCTCCTGCCCGCCGCCGATCGTGCCCTGAACCTGTTCCTTCGCGACCAAAAATGAACGCCTCTCAGGCCCACCCCACCGCACCCGCTTTTCCGGTCACTCCACCTTCTCAACTGTCCGCGCCCCTCCGTTTGCGCGTGATCCTGGTCGGACTCGGCCTGCTTGGCCTGGCTCTCAGCGTGGTTTCCCGCTGGCTGCGTCCTGACCAGGCGGATTTGCTGTCTCTATGGTCGATGTTCGGGCTGGCGGTCGCCGCCGTGCCCGTGATCTGGGACAGCCTGACGTCACTAAAATCCGACGGCTTCGAGGCCACGAAGTACTACATGGACCAGTTCGTCGCCCTCGCCATTCTCGCCTGCTTTGCCACAGGACAATACGCCACCGGCACCTTTGTCGCCACCATCCTCATCCTCGGCCAGATGCTCGAGGAACACACCACGCTCGGCGTGGAAGAAGCCGTCGCCTCCTTGTTGCGGCTCTCCCAGGTGAGGGCGCGGCGGCTCGACGCCACCGGCGAAACGGCGGTCGCCGCGGCCGATCTGCGGTCGGGCGACCGCGTGCGGGTGCTGGCAGGCGATCTGGTGCCCGCCGATGGCGAAGTCGTCGCGGGCAGCTCAACCCTAGACCAAGCTTCAATCACCGGAGAGTCTCTTCCGGTCGAGGCACGAGTTGGCACCCGCGTCTTCGCTGGCACCGTCAATCAAAGCGGCGCAATCGAACTCGTGGTCGGGCAGTCCGGGTCCGGGACCGTGCTGGGCCGGGTCACCTCCATCGTCGAGGAAGCCAAGGCTTCGCGGGCGCCCGTCATGCGATTGATCGACGACTATACGCGGTTCTACATGCCGTTCGTGTTGATCGTGGCGGGATTCGTGCTCTTTTTCTCGAGGGATATCGGACGCGCCATTGCAGTCATCATTGTCGCGATGCCCTGTGCTTTCGTGCTCGCCTCTCCCTCCGCCATGGTGGCGGCTCTGGCGGTGGCATCGCGCCTCGGAGTGTTGGTAAAGAGCTCCCGTCACTTCGAGTCAGCCGTTGCGGTCGATACGGTCGTGTTCGACAAAACCGGCACCCTTACAACGGGGGCCTTGCGGGTCACTGCAGTCCTGCCCGCGCCAGGCGGCAGCGAAGAGGACCTCCTTCGTGCAGCCGGAAGACTGGAGGCGCACTCGTCGCACCCCGTCGCGAAGGCCGTGCAGGCCGAGGTCGCGCGGCGAGGGATCGAACTCGGGGGTGGTGAGGTGCTCGGCGAGGAGGTTCCAGGCTGCGGACTGCGGGGAAATGGCCTGTTGGCCGGGCGGCGGGCGTGGCTGTGCGCCCAGGGAATCGCGATTCCAGATACGAATCTAGAGGACGCACCCTTCTCCTCGCTGCATGTGGCTCAGGAGGGCCGGTACGCCGGTGCGCTGCTCCTGGCGGACACGCTCCGGCCTGAGGCCGTTGATGCGATCGAAGAGCTCAAGCGTGTCGGCGTTGTCGACTTTGTCATGCTGACCGGCGATCGTCCCGCCGTCGCCGCACGCATCGCCGCGGCCGCCGGAATCACCCGATTTCGGGCCGACTGCCTGCCCGAGGAAAAGCTGGCGGAAGTCCGGGCCCTCAAGGAAGCCGGACGGCGGGTGCTGGTGGTGGGGGACGGGATCAACGACGCGCCTGCGCTGGCGGCCGGCGATTTGAGTGTTGCCATGGGGGCACTCGGCAGCGACGTCGCCATCAAGACCGCCGACGTGGCCCTGATGGGCAGCGACCTGCGCCATCTTGCGCGTTTTCTTCGCATCAGTGAACGCACACTGGCGATCATCGACCAGAATCTGCTCTGGGGCCTGGCCTTCATTGTCGGCTTTGTCGTGCTGTCAGCCCTGGGCCTGATCAGTCCGATCCTTGCTGCGGTGCTCCACGAGTTCAGCGCCTTCTTTGTCATCTTCAATAGCGCCCGTCTTCTCCGCATCGACGAGCAGGCGGCGGCACCCTGAACCGGAGTCTGCCGCCACCCAGAAGGCATCCATGCGACCAGGCTCACATTGGAGACCAGTCCGCCAGCGGCCGCACTGTCGTTTCAAGCTAGAAGTAATCGGACAAGAATTTCAAAGGACTCAAGAGATCCATGGGGGGCCAAATCGATCCGTGATTCATTGAAACCCACGCACACGACTCCCCGCGTCACTCCGCCCGGAGCGCACGGGTCGCGTCGAGACGGCTGGCGCGGCGGGCGGGCAGCCAGCAGGCAAGCAACGCGACGCCGAGCAGAAAGACCGTCGAAGACGCGAGGATGACCGGGCCATCGACCCGGATGCCGGGGTAGTTGGCCTCGAGGACGCGGGCGACACCGACGGCCCCAACGAGTCCGAGTGCGGAACCGGTCACGGCCAGGCGAGCGCCGGAGGTGAAAACGAGCCTCGCGATTTCGCGCGCCGGAGCGCCAAGCGCGAGTCTGATCGCAAACTCACCGTTGCGCTGCGCCATGGTTCGGGTCAGCACGCCGTAGATACCCATCGCAGCCAGCGCAAGACCGAGCAAACCGAACGCGGCGAGCATATCGCGCAGGACTCCCAATTGGTAAAGCGAGCGCTCGATCGCGGTTTTCGCGGGGCGGAGCGCGCGGATGGGCAGGTCAGCGTCGAGTGTCGCCATGACCGCCCGCAAATCTGGCACCAGGGCGGCGGGTTCCGGGCCGCGTGCTCGCACCAGCAGTTCGAAGCCGTGGCGTGTGGCCTGGGCGATGGGTCGGTAGATTTGGTGGGGAACATGGTCGGCGTCAGGCTCTACGCTCTCGACATCGCCGACGATGCCGACGATTTCACCCCATTCGGCCACGCCGTCGGTCGCGGGCGCGATCCGGCGCCCGAGGGCGTTCTCGCCCCGAAAAAAGGCCTTGGCGGTCGACTGGCTGACCATGTACACGCGTCCCGAGCCCGGCCTCTCGCCTGGACCGAATGAACGGCCTGCAATCAGCGGTGTGCCGACCGCGGCGAAGTAATCGTCCTCAACGGTGTTCACCCGGGCGGCGGGCTCGCGCCCGGGAGCCGGCCGCGGCAGCCCTTCGATCTGGAACTTCACGATCTCGCCCCAATAGAAATAGGGAGCATACGAAGCGAACGACGCCGCCTCGACCCCGGGAAGGGCGCGGACGCGTTCGAGCGCCGTACGCTGGAAGGCGCGCACCGCCGCCTCGTCCGAATAGGTGGCGGCCGGGAGCGCAATGGTTCCCGTGACCAGTCGTGAGACATCCCAACCGCCTTGGCGGCGATGTAGGTCATCGAGCCCTTTGATGAAGAGCGCGGCCCCCGAGAGGAGCACCAATGCAAGGGCGAACTGCCCGACAACGAGAAGGCGCCGGAACAGCTGGGTGCTGCGACCGCCGGTGGTGCCGCGCGCGCCGCTCTTGAGCGTGTCGTTGAGGTCGACGCGGCGCGCATAGAGCGCGGGCAGCAATCCGAACGCCAGCGCCGTGAAGAGGGATGCTCCGAGCGTCCACGCGAGAACCCTGGGATCCAAATTGAAGTTGACCTGCTCGCCATTGTCTCCGGTTGAGCGAACGCGCGCCCACTGATGGAAGCCGGAGACCACCACGAGGGCGACGGCGCCGCCCGCGGCGGAAAGGAGCAGCGACTCCGCGACGAGCGGCCGGACCAACTGGAGCGGCGACGCCCCGAGCGCAGCGCGCACGGCAAACTCGCGGGTGCGGGCGATGGTGCGGACGAGATAGAGGTTCGCGAGGTTGGCGCACGCAAGCACGAGGACGAAGCCCGAGAGCGCGATCAGCAGCACGAGCGTCGCGGGCGACCCGTAGGAGGCGACGATGAGGTCCTCGCTCCACCACGAAGTTCCTGCATTCTCGGCGGGGAACGCCCGGCTCTGCCGAGCGCAGACGTCGTCCAGAAAGGCGGCGGCCCGCGGCGCATCGGTGGAGGCGGCCCGCAGTCCGAACACGCGGAGGTTGTGCTCCTGCCGGTCCGCGGCCTGGGCGGGGGTGAGGGCGAGGGGCCGGAAGAAGTCGACGCCACCGAGATGCCGCCAATCGTTGAACGAGACGGGCAGGATGCCGACGATCTCGTGGGGTTCACCGTCAATGCGGACGCTTTGGCCGAGGACGTCGGGGCTGGCCCCGTAGCGGTTGCGCCACACACGCTGGCTGAGGATGACCACCTTTTCGCGCCCGGGGATGTCTTCGCCGGGCTGGAACGCGCGGCCGAGCTCCATGTGCACGCCGAGCAGGGAGAAGAGGTTGGCGGAGACGAGTGCCGACGACGCGAGTTCCGGCGGCGCGCCTTGGTCGGCCAGGCTGGCGGCGCGGGGGCGGATCGCGGAGAACGCGCCATAGCCGGCTTCAGCTTCCCGCAGAGCCATAAAATCGGCCGCGGAAAAATTGCCCTCGCGGAACTGCGGCGTTGCGCGCCAGACCCGCTCGAGACGCTCCTGGTTGGCGTACGGCAGTGGCGTCAGCATGATGCCGTTGGTGATGCTGAACATCGCGGAGTTTGCGCCGATCCCGAGACCGAGCGTGAGCACGGCGAGGAGCGCAAAACCCGGAGCGTGGAGGAGCTGACGCGCGGCCACGTGCAGGTCCTGGGCGAATCGCTCAAGGGCGCCCCAGCCGAAGGTGTCGCGGGCGCGCTCCTGGATCACGGAAAGGTTACCAAACTTGCGGTGCGCGGCCAGGCGGGCATCGGCTGGGGCCAGGCCGTCGGCCGCGAAGTCGGCCGCGCGCTGCTCGAGGTGGAAGCGCATCTCCTCGGCAATCTCTGCTTCAACATCGCGGCGGCGGAAGAGCGTGCGGAGGCGTCGTGCGATCTTCATATGCTCACGCGGTTTGGAGGACGGTGGTGATGATCGCACTCATCCGTTCCCAGAGCTCCCGCTCCTTCTCAAGCTGCTTCCGGCCAGCGCGCGTGAGGGAGTAGTACTTGGCGCGACGTTTGTTCTCCGTCTGGCGCCACTCGGCCTCAATCCAGCCCTTGTCCTCCATCCGGTAGAGCGACGGGTAAAGGGATCCTTCGTCGACCCGAAGCGCGCTCTGCGAAAGCTGCTCCAGACGCTGGGTGATGCCCCAGCCGTGCAGCTCGCCCCGCGCGAGGACGCGGAGGATCAGCATGTCGAGGGTGCCAGGTAGAAGTTCACTTTTTTCGGCCATGAATGCTCACCTAGATAATCTAAGGCACAGGAGTCAAGCCATACTTAGACAGCCTAAGGCAAGCAACCCTCCCCCCTCGTGCCGGATGTTGCCACCACAGCCTGCCCGCGCCTCGGGGTGGAATCGGTCATGCGTGGTACGTGGTGCCAGGCCCGGGCGGTGGAGAGCGCCAGCGCCCCATTACCCGGGTCACCGTGGCCAGCGTGCCGGTGTTCGCCGTTCCCGACATTGCCACGGCGCAGGCCTTGGCCTAGTTGGGTTGGGATCGGAGACCTCCGCCTGCCTTTCTCTTCCATGCCGACTCCCAACCCCTTTCTGCAGTTCGTTCCCAATCGCGTCGACGCCGCGCTTCGCCGATTGCACGACACGTGCTGGATCCAGCGCACGGCGCTGACGGTGACCGCCACCCGGGCCACGCCCGAGCACCGCAGCCTCGCCGCAGCGAAGCGCGATCGTCGATCCCAAGTCAAACCCGGGTCGGCCTGGGGACGACTGTACGATCAACGTTGGTTTCATGTCGTCCTTCCGCCCGCCGCCCGTTCCGCGGGCCCACGCTACCTCGAATGGCGAGATCAGGGCGAAGCCACCCTGCTGGTCAACGATTGCCCGTACTACGGCTTCGACGTCGCTCACCGTCGCGTGGCGCTGCCCCCGGGGGTCGGTGAGGTTTGGATTGAAGGCTACTGCTGCCAGTCCGCGATCTGGCATCCGGAAGCGACCGGGCTGTCCGCCGAGGGAAGTGTCTTTTCCGGTGCCTACCTGGTGCACCGGGATGACGCGATCTGGGAAACCCAGCACGACCTGCGCGCCCTCTTCGACCTCATGATGGCGCTGCGGGCGAAGCAGATCCCGGCGCCCCCCGCCGAACTGCCGCGGTTCGGACAGCAGCCCTCCGTCGACCAGGCCACGCCGCTCTACCGCAAGGTGCTGCACGCCCTCGACCAGGCGATCGACGCGTTTGACCGTGACGGGGTGCCGGCGCTCCGGCGGGCGCTGGTCGCCGCACGCCGGGAACTCAAGGACTCCCGTTCCCTGGTCCGGGCCGTGCTGACCGGCCACGCACACATCGACCTCGTCTGGCTCTGGCCCGAACGCATGGGCGAGGCCAAGGCCGTGCACACCTTTGCCACGATGGACCGCCTGATCGCGCTCTATCCGGAATTCCGGTTCGCCTACAGCCAGCCCGCCAGCTACCGCGCCGTCGCCCGCCGTGCTCCCGAATTGGCCGATCGAATACACGGTCACATTCGCCGCGGCGCCTGGGAGGCGACCGGTGCGCTCGAGGTTGAAAGCGACACCCAGCTGCCCTGCGGCGAGGCGCTCGCCCGCAGCTTTTTGCTCGGCCAGGCGGAATTCACCCGCCTCCGCGGGACGCCGGCGCGGCTGCTCTGGCTGCCCGATGTCTTTGGTTACAGCGGCTGCCTGCCCCAGCTCATGCGCCTCGCCGGGGTCGACTGGTTCTTCACCACCAAGCTCACCTGGAGCGCAGTGAACCGGTTCCCCTACAGCAGCTTCATCTGGCGCGGCACCGATGGCAGCGAAGTGGTGGCCCACGTAACCCAGAACGTCGGCTACAACAACCGCCTCGATCTCGCCGAGCTCGACGCCAACGCCCGCGGCCATGTGCAGTCGCACCTTCATCCCGAGTACCTCCATCCGACCGGTTACGGCGACGGCGGCGGCGGCCCGACCGAGGAGATGTGCGAGCGCGCCCGCCGCCTGGGCGGCCTCGCCGGCACTCCGGCGCTCCGATGGGACCACCCCGAGGCGTTCTTCGCGCGCCTGGCCCGTCGCCGGGCCCGGCTGCCGGTCTACCAGGGCGAGTGCTACCTGGAGTATCATCGTGGCACTTACACCAGCCATGGCGACCTGAAGGCCGCATTCCGCGCCCTCGAACGGGCGCTTCAGGTCCGCGAGGCCGCGGCCGCCGCCCGGGGCGAGGCGCCCGATCTCACCGCCGCCTGGCGCCGGCTCGTCTTCGCCCAATTCCACGACTACATCCCCGGCAGCTCCGTGGCCGAAACCTACGCCGAGGCGGTGCCTGAACTCCGGCGCCTGACCCAGGAGAGCGGCCGGGCGACCCAGGCCTGCCTCGCGACCGGCCGCGGAGGGCTTCAGCTCTTCAACCCGCTCGCCCTGCCGTGGTCGGGCTGGGTCACCCTGCCAGGGCGGAAACGTCCGCGCTGGATGGAACTCCCTCCCCTCGCCAGCCGACCCGCCACGGACGCCCCCGCTCCCCCCGCCGGCGTCGAGTGCCGGGGCCGGACCCTGCGCAATGGGCGCGTGCAGGCGACGTTTGCCTCCGACGGCGCCCTGCAGACCCTGGTCATCGACGGTCGTAAGCTCGAGCTCGACGGCCGGGCGGCCCTCCCCGTGCTGTATCCGGACCGTCCTTCCAACTACGACGCCTGGGACATCGACCGCCATTCGCTCGCCCTCGGCCAGCCGGTCACCACGGCCGTCCGTTTCCGCCGCGAACCGACCCCGCCGGACCGGGCGGTGTTCGCTTTCACCCGCAAGCTCGGCCGCGCCAGCACCCTGACCCTGCGCCACGAGCTCCGCGCGGGAGAAGCCGTGCTGCGGATCACGGCCGAGGTCGACTGGCACGAGGCGCACACGCTGCTCCGCCTGCACTTCCCCACCCGGTATCGAGGACGTCACGCGCGCTTTGGCGCGCCCTTCGGCAGCACGCTGCGCTGCCAGCAACCCGGAGATCCGCAGACGGAGGCCCAATGGGAGGTCCCCGGCTCTCGTTGGGCGGCGGTCAGCCACGACGGCGAGCGTGAGGGACTCGGGCTGATCACCGAGGCGAAGTACGGTTTCTCCGCCCAGGACGGGAACCTCACCGTGTCACTGCTGCGCAGTCCCCGGATGACTGGCTGCGATGACCACCGCTATGCCGCCCCGCCTGGTCTCAGCCGCCATCAGCCCGCCTCTCCCAATTCCGACCAAGGCCGGCACGTGATCCAACTCGCGCTGGGCGGGTATGACCTGACCCGGCCCCGCGACCAACACCCAGCCGCGCTCGCCGACACCCTTTTCACCCTGCCCCTCGTCTATCGCGGAGCACCGGCGGCAGCGGGCCTGATTCAAATCGGCGGCGCTCCGACGCTCCTGCCAGCTTGGGCGCGTCCCCTCGAACCGTGCAGCTGGCTACTGCGCCTGCACGAAGTGGCCGGCGATCGCGGTGTCGCCCGCCTCGAACTCGCGCCCGGCTGGCAGGCCCGCGGCTGCACCCTGCAGGGCGAACCGGAGGGCTCCGCGACCCACACCTTTGCCTTCGGCCCGTACCAGATTCTCAGTATCCGCCTGGATCGAACCTAGTTGATGGCAGAGCGTTCCGAATGCGTTCGCACGCTCATCGCTTGACGACTCTGCTACTCTCGGCTCCTTAGCACAGCGACCGCACCATGGCCCGACCCCGTTCCCACCCTTTCCCGCTGCTGACGCGCCTGACGGCGGTGCTCGGGACGTGGCTCGTGCTGGTGCTTTCCGTCCTCGCGGTGGATCCGGCACTGCACGCCTGGATTCACGGCGAAGCCGGGGAGATTGAGGCCCACACGCACTGTGCTCATGCACAGGCCCACGATCACCACGACACGGGAGGGGCGGGTTCACATGACCCCCACTCCCCCGCTCCGACCCATTCCCACGGGGAGGACGAAGCCTGCATTGTCAGTCAGTTTTCCCATGGCGGCTCGGATCAGGTGGTCGCACCGAACCTGCTTCCGTGGCTGTCCCTCGCCCGCACGGGCGACCTTCCTGCGCTCTGTCCGGCCTGCGCGCCGGGTGCGCCGGATCACCTCCTGCCTCCGGGCTGCGGTCCGCCCGCGGTCTGACCGACTGAGCCCACCCGCCCGCCGACTGCGATCCTGAGCGATCCCGGTTCAGGACGGCTTGCGGGTTGCCGTTTTCCCCGGGGCCGGGCGGTTCCGCGCGGCCTCACCGGAATTCGGTGCCCCCTCCGTTTCCTCCACGGTGTGCCTTTGGCCCCGTGACGCCTTCTTGTCGTGCCGCGGCCTGGCTGCGCCGACCACCGATCCCGTTCGACGGTCCCGTCGCACGATCGACCGATCCCACCTTCGTTTCGAATGATTGCCACCATCGCCCGCCACACCTTTACCGAAGCGGTCCGCGACGGACGCTTTCGCGTCGCCGCCGGACTGGTCGTCATCCTCGTGACGCTCTCCGGACTCCTCGGCTGGCAGGCCGTGCGCGCACTCGAGCGGGAAGCGGCGGGGGCGTCCAACGCGGAGCGATCGCGCTGGCTCGGGCAAGGAGACAAGAACCCGCACTCCGCCGCCCACTATGGCGTCTATGCCTTCAAGACGCCCCGCCCGCTCGCCGTACTCGATCCCGGCGTCCAGCCCTATCTGGGAAGCATCCTCTATCTCGAGGCGCACCGTCAGAACGAGCCCCTGTATCGGCCGGCGCAGGACACAACTGCGGCGGCGCGCCTGGGCGACCTCAGCGCCGCCCTTGTCGGGCGCACCCTGCTGCCCCTGCTCGTCATCCTGCTTGGCTTTGCCGCGCTGGCCGGCGAACGTGAGTCCGGGACGCTGCGTCAGCTCCTGTCGCTGGGGGTGACTCCCCGGGCCCTGCTGGCCGGCAAGGCGCTGGGGCTCGGCGGGGCCCTCGCCCTTGTGCTCATTCCGCCGGCCCTGCTGGGGCTGGCCGCCGCCACCATGCTGGCTCCCCCGGGACAGCGGGGCGACGAATGGGCCCGGGCGGTGCTGTGGATTGGAGTCCACGCGCTCTACGCGACCACGTTCCTGTTCCTCACGCTTGCGGTGTCCGCGAGGGTGCGCTCGAGCCGCATCGCGATCGTCGTGTTGCTGACCTTCTGGCTGGTCACCGTGGTCGCGTGGCCCCGGTTGCTGTCCGATCTCGGCCGCTGGTGGCACCCCACCCCCTCCCAACTTGCGTTTCGCGACGCCCTCGACGCCGCACTCGGAGATCCACACGGGCGGGAGACGCTCGAGGTCCAGCGCCAGGCCATCCTCAAGCACTACGGAGTGACCTCGACCGCGGACCTGCCCGTTAACTGGGCCGGCATCGCGCTCCAGTTTGGCGAGGAACGCGCCAACGGTCTCTTTGACCGGCACTATGGCGCGGTTTGGTCCACGCTGGACGCCCAGGATCGCCTCTTCCAATTCGGTTCGCTCGCGTCCCCGGCTCCCGCGCTCCAGCTGCTCTCCCAGGCCCTCACGGGCAATGACACGGGCCACCACCGCGCCTTTCTCCGCCAAGCCGAGACGCATCGAAGGGCCATGCAAGTGACGCTGAACGGCGCGCTCCGCGACAGCAAATCCTCCCCGTCGCCCTTCCGCTGGGAGACGATCCCCGTGTTCCACTATCAGCCACCGGTCCTGCGAGAGGCGCTCGCGCCCCTTGTCCCCAGCCTCGCGCTCTTGTTCGCCTGGAGCGCCGCCGCCGCCGCGGCCGCGTTATGGTCGGTGCGCCACCTCACTCCCCGTTGAGCGGAGAATCACCTCACCCTTCATCTCTCTTCCCGTGCTCCCGACCCTCCTCCGTCTCGAATGGCGCCACCTGCGGCGCGACACTGCGTTCTGGATCGCCACGGCGGTCCTGGCGCTCGCGGTGATCGGCGGTCTGGCCAGCGGATTCGCCTGGACTCGCTTTCAACAGGAGACCATCGACCGCGCCCGGACGATGGCGGAAGAACGGCTCGCGGCCGCGAAGACGGACGCGGCGCGCTACCGCGCCTCACCGCCGGACCGCCTCAACCCCAATCTCGATCCGCGCGACGCGCGCGGCTTCGAATTCTCCTACCTGCGCCGGTTTGCGCTGCTTCCACCGACCCCGGCGGCGCCGCTGGCAGTCGGGCAGAGTGACCTTCTTCCAACAGTGCTGCGCGTCACCTACCGCCCCAAGGAAACCTTCCTCAATCCCTACGAAATAGAGAACCCCCTCCGCCTGCTGCTCGGGCGATTCGACGCCACCTTCGTGGCGATCTATCTGCTTCCGCTCGGCATCCTTGCCGTCTCCTCCAGTTTGCTGACGCGGGAACGCGAAGCGGGCACCCTGGCTCTCCTCGCTTCGCTTCCCCTCTCGTTTCGACGCTGGCTGGCCGTGCGTTTTCTTCTGCGCGGCGGTCTGTTTCTTGGTGCGTTCGCCATGGCCACGCTCGCCGGCTGGCTGCTGTTCGGCGGATCGCTTGAGGCACTCGAGTCGGTGCTGACCTGGCTCGTCCTCGCGCTGCTCTACGGCGGATTCTGGTTCGCGCTGTCCTGGTGGGTCGGATCCCGCGCCCGCACTCCCGCCGCCTGCGCGCTCACACTCTCCGGTGCGTGGCTGGCCTGGGTCGTGATTCTGCCTGCCACCCTCAATCTCCTCGTCCGTCACCTGTATCCACCCCCGGCACGGGCCGCCTTCCAGGATGCGGTGCGGCACGGCACGGACGAGGCACAGCGACGGGGAAGCCAATTGCTCGCCAAGTACCTTGAGGACCACCCGGAACTGGCGCCCGGGGACACACCGGCGAACGAAAACGACTTCTTCCGCACGCGGTTCGCGATCAACGCGGAGATTGAACGCCTTTCCGCCCCGCTGCGCGCGCGGTTTGGCCAGCAGCTTTCCCGCCAGCAATCGCTGATCGAGCAGCTGCGCTGGCTTTCTCCCGCCCTCGTGCTGCATCACCACGCCCTCACCCTGGCCGGGACGGACCGTGCGCGCCACCAGCGCTGGCTGGAGGCGATCGATGGGCTTCACGCGCGCCTGGTCCAGTTCTTCGAACCCCGCCTCCTGCGCAGCGCCGACTTCCAGGATTACGACGCCGTGCCCGTGTTCGAGTTCTCCGATCCTCCTCCCTCCCGGGGCGCCCTTGGCCCCGCCCTCGCCGCGCTACTGCTGCCCTCCCTCCTCTTCGTGCTCCTCGGCGCCGCGCGCCTCCGCTCCGTCCAGCCCTGATCCGCCCACTCACCCGGCCCTCCTTCACCCATGCTCACCGCCCGATCCCTCCACAAAAAATTCGGCTCCGCCATTGCACTCCATGCCCTGGACCTGAACGTCGCCCCGGGGGAGATTTATGCCCTGCTGGGTCCGAACGGGGCCGGCAAGACCACCACCATCAATCTCTTCCTCGGCTTCCTTCAACCCGACGGCGGCAGCGCCACCGTCGCGGGTGTCAATGTCGCGCTCGATCCGATACGCGCACGTCATGCGCTGGCCTACATCCCCGAGCAGGTGAACCTCTACCCCCACTTCAGCGGCCTCGAGAACCTCTCGTATTTTTCGGAACTGGCCGGCCAGCGTTACGCCGAGACGAAACTACGTGCGTTTCTGCAGGAGTCCGGCCTGCAGGCGGAGGCACACGATCGTCGGGTGTCCACGTACTCCAAGGGCATGCGCCAGAAAGTCGGCATCGCGATCGCGCTGGCGAAGGACGCCAAGGCGCTCCTGCTGGACGAGCCCACCAGCGGACTCGACCCGGCCGCCTCGCACGAATTCAGCGCCCTGCTGAAGACCCTGGCCGGTCGCGGCGTTGCGATCCTGATGGCCACGCATGACCTGTTTCGGGCGAAGTCCGATGCGACACGCCTGGGCATCATGCGCCACGGCCGCCTCGTCCACGAACTCGGCGGCCCGGAGGTCCGGGCCGCGGATCTGGAAAAGCTCTACCTGGAATCCATCGCCGACTGACGAGCCTGCGAACCGGCGAGGATCCGCTCAGGCCAGTCCGAGCTGTTTCAACACCTCGGGCGGCGGACCGTCGAACGTGAGCAGCGGCACATTGCCGACGTACTGGATGTCCTTCATGCCCTCCGGCGTCGTGTAGAAACCGCCGGCGGTCAGGTCGCGGAAGCGCTTGAAGAAGAGAGATGGTTCCTTGAGCTCGGCCCGGGCGGGAACCTCGCGGCAGAGATCGTCGCAGATTGCGGTCTGCTGGCCGGCGTTCGCTTCGATGAATTTTTTCCCGAAACGCCGGCCCGCCTCGGCGTCCAGCCAGGCCAGACCGTCCAGAATCCGGGCACGGTCCTTGTCGTGGCCGGCGTAGGGGGCGCTGATCCACTCATCGATGAAGTCGTGGACCTTCAGATCGGCGGCGCTGGGGGAGCGGTCGTCGGCCGGGATGATGAGGGCGCACAGGACGGCAGCGGTCCGCCGTTGATGGTCGTTCAGCGTGAGAGGCCAGTAGTCGCCGGGCTTGTACTCCTTGATCAGGTCGGGGTCGGTGCCATAACCGCGCCCACCCGGCGCGGAGGCGCCCTGCGCGAGCGAGTCGCGATCCAGGACCATGAGCGTGGCGGTGCCCGCGAGCATCCATTTGAGGGCGGCGCGCCGGTCGAGGCGGTCGGAGGAAGGGAGGGGGTTCATGTCAGAGATTTCCTTTCCGCATTTCCTCGAGCATGTAGTCGGCGGCGCGCCAGGCGAGGGCCATGATGGTGAGGGTCGGATTCTTGTCGGCGTTGGAGCAGAACGGGGCGCCGTCGGTGAGGAAGAGGTTCTTCACGTCCCAGGTCTGGCACCACTGGTTGGTGACCGAGTTGCGGGGGTTCGTGCCCATGATGGCGCCGCCGACCTCGTGAATGATGCTGCCGCCCGGTTCGATCGCCTTGGCGCCGTCCTTCTGGGGAGCCTGGCGCACCCGTCCGCCGAGGGCGGAGATCAGGTCGGCAAAGGTCTGCTGCATGTGGGCGGCCTGGCGTGTCTCGTGTTCGGACCACTTCCAATGGAAACGCAGGACCGGAATGCCCCACTTGTCCTTCACGGTGGGATCGATTTCGCAGAACGAGTCCTCGTTCGGAATCATTTCGCCGCGGCCGGCGAAGCCGAGGAAGGAGCCATAATACCGGCGGGCGTCCTGTTTGTAGGCCTTGCCGTAGTTCCCGCCATTGAGCCAGTCGAGACCGCTCATGGTGCCCACACCGGGCATCTGGCGGCCGGAGCCGAATTCGATGTGGTAACCGCGGGCGAAACCGAGCTTGCCGGCATGCTGCTCCTGGTAGAGCCACCACGGCACATACACGTGCCCGCCGCCGGCGCCATCCTCGTTGTGCGGAGGCAGGTTTTCCAGGGCCGGGATCTGCCCGCTCAGACGGGCGCCCACCGTATCCATGATGTATTTACCCACCTTGCCGCTCGAGTTCGCCACCCCGGCGGGGTAGCGGGCGGACTTGGAATTGAGCAGCACACGCACCGTTTCGCAGGCGCTGGCGGACAGGACCACGATCCTCGCCTTGACGCGCATCTCCCGGCGGGACTTGCGTTCGATGAAGGCGACCCCGGTCGCCTTGCCGGCGTCGTCCATGGTCACCTCCCGCACCATCGCGTCCGAGAGAATGTCCAGGTTGCCCGAGGCCAGCGCGGGCGGCAGATGCACCGTGGTGGACTGGTAGTTGGCCTTGATCGAGCAGCCCCGACCGCACGCAGTCGCCCAGAAGCAGGCGGCCCGTTCGTTCATCGCCTGGGCCAGGATGCGCTGCGCGGTGGGGTTGTTCGGGTGGAGTTTGGCGGGCAGCGTCCGGCTGTCCTGGCGCATGCTCAGCACCGCGCGGTGGATCGCAATGACCGGCAGGCCGAGCTTCTTGGCATGGCGCTGGGTGTACAGCTCGCCCGCGCGGGCCTTCGGCGGAGGCTGCAGCACGCCCGGCGACGAGTTCGGCGTGTTCTCCAGGCCGTCGTTGTCGCCATAGACCCCGATGAGCATTTCGACACGATCGTAGTAGGGGGCGAGATCCTCGTACGTCATCGGCCAGTCGAAGCCGAGGCCGTCGCGGCTGTAGGGCTTGAAATCGTAAGGACCGTTGCGCAGCGAGATGCGGCCCCAGTGGTTGGTGCGGCCGCCGAGCATGCGCGCCCGCCACCACTCGAACTGGCGGCCGGGCTCGTTTGAAGCCTGGGTGTAGGGCTCACCCGGAACCTGCCAACCGCCGTCGACCGTGGCGTCGTAAAAGCCAAACGGCTTGTCGGTCGTGCCCGCGCCGCGCAGCGGTGCGCGGGAGTTGTCCTGGAACATGGGCGTTTCCGCCATCGGATCGTAGTTTCGTCCTGCCTCGAGCATCAGCACCTTCACGCCTTCCATCGCAAGGGTGTAGGCGGTCTGGCCGCCACCGGCGCCAGAACCCACCACAATGACATCATAGTTTGACTTCAGTTCGGCGGAGGAGATGTGCGGCATGAGAAAGGTGCGAAAGCAAACGTTCGGTCCGGCAGCGCGGCCGTGGGGAGGGGCGGGCTGAGGGAGCAAACAGAACCGGGGCCGGGAGTCCAGCGCAGCCTCACACACGGACAAAGCACACCCGTGTTCATCGCGTGCCCGCCCGGGCTACGACACGGACCGTGAGCCCGGCCCGAACGGCCCGGCCAAGGCAAATCCCTCACGAGAAGGGCCGAACCGGGGCCAAGAAACGGCTGCGCCCGGGTCCGGCCGGCCCGGCCGGCCGTTCCACCGCCGGCATTCAGCACCCAACTCGCTCGCCAGCGAATGGTTGCATCGATCGAGCATTTTGCTCAGGAAAGAGCTCGTTGAGCCGATTTGACCTCCAAACCGACTGTGCACGGATCAGGACAAACACCCACCCATGGCTCAAGAACCCAAGTCTCACCCAGGAACTCCCGGTGACCACCGCGAGACAGAGGCTCCGTCCGGACCAACCGGTGTGATGATTGTCGATGACGAGGCGCCCATTTGTTCGATGGTGGCCGAGATCCTCTCCTCGGCCGGCTACAAGGTCTGGGAAGCCAATTCCGGAGCGCGGGCCCTGGAAGTGTGGGCGTCGCACCGTCAGGAAATCGGCCTGATTCTGCTCGACGTGGTCATGCCGGGCATGGACGGCCTGACGTTGCTGTCCGCCCTAAGGCGGCAAAAGCCCAACGCCGATATTGTGCTGGTCAGCGGCCGCCTCGATGAAGACACCCGCTGGCTCGCCAGCGAAAGCGGCTGCCACTACCTGCCCAAGCCTTTCGAAGTCTCGGATCTCGTCCGACTGACCCGGGACCTGCTCGGGCCCGCCACGCCTCCCGCGTCCCGGTGACGACTGCCTGGCGCCATGGACGAGAACTTCCTGCTGACCCTTGAGTCCCTTTCCCTGAACCGGGAGATCAGCCGCGGCGTGTCCGCGCGCGGCGTCTTTGCGATCAAGAACCGCGATCCCGGCGCCTATCTTGTGGTGAACGACGCCCAGCTGGCGACACTGGAGGCGTTCCGCCAGCCCCAGACCGTGCCGCAAATGCTGGGACGCGCGATTCACCGGAGAACCTGTCTGGAGTTGAGCGAGTTCTATGAGCTCATCGTCAAAGCCCACCATGCCGGTGTGCTGGTGAGCGATTCCACCCTGCGCACCCCGCCCCCGCCACCGGCCCTGCGCAAAGCGATGCGGTTTCCGACCCCGCTGGCCATCGCTTGGGCAAGCCTGGCGATCGCCGGCTTCGTCGCGATGATCGCGTTGCGACCGCCGGCCGTGCTGCCCACCTGGCTCGACGCCCTGACCGGCTGGCTCGTCGTCTGCGCCACCCTCAGCCTCGGCCATTACTTTGCCGCCCTCGTGCTGCGCACGGTGGGAGGAGAACCCCTGCGGGCCCGTTTCATCTGGGCCTCCGCCTGCCCCCGATTCCAGGTCGACCTGAGTGATGCCTGCATGCGACCGCTCTTGGCGCGTGTGGCGACCGCATTGATGCCGGTCACGCCCCTGTTGACCAGTGCCGCGGCAGGGGCGGCGTTCGGCCAGGTCTGGGCGTTTGTGCCCACGGTCGCCGCGCTGGTGCTCTTCCATCCGTGGAGCGCCGCCGTCGATGCCCTTCGCCTGCTGCTCGGGCGCACGCCACGCCTCGACACGGAACAACACTTCCTCTTCTCCGGCAACCGGTGGCCACGCCGACGACTCCGCGCGTTTCTGCGGGTCGAAAAGGGATGGTCCATGGCTTGGTACATCGGAGTGGGACTGGCATGGATCTGGATGGTGGTGCGATTCATCTACAGCGCCGCCGGTGTCACCTTCAGCGAAACCTGGGTCCAGCCCCTGTTCTGGCAGGGTGTGGCGGCCATCGTCATCGGAAGCGTGGGACTCACCGGTTTTCTGATTTTCACCTCGATCGCCGCGGTCGCCGTCCGCCGTCGCGGCGCCCGGATCATCGCCCAGACCCGTCGGCGTGCCCGGCGCTGGCGCTCTCCGGCGGCGTCGGTGCTGACCGAGGACGAACTGATCACGACCTTGGGCCTCAGCCCGCTCTTCCGCACGTTGGACCGCATGGCTCAGGTCGAGCTCGCGGAAAAATTCGGTTTCGCCACCCACAAGGCATGGACCTCACTCGTCGCCGCCGGGCGCCCGGTCGGCCACGTTTCCATCATCGCCAAGGGCAGCGCCCGCGCCACCCGTCGGTTCTCCGATGGTCGCAAGGTCCGGGTGCAGAATCTCAGCGAAGGCGACGTCTTTGGAGCGCAGGAACTGCTCGACCCGGACACGCCCGGATTCGATGTCGAAAGCCGCACCCCGTTGGTGGCGCTGACCCTTTCGTACAAGGATTTTGAGGACAGCGTGGTGCGCCGTCTAGGACGCGACCGCGCGAACCGGCTGGCCCATCACTGCACCTTTCTGCGTTCGCTGCGCCTGTGCAGCAGCTGGCAGCTCACCTCGGTCGCGCGTCTGGCGGAGCTGGCCGACGTCCGCAAAGTCGAACCCGGCAGCCAGGTGGTGCGGGCCGGCGACGAACCCTGGACCTTCTTTGTGCTTTGGGAAGGCGAGATGGATGTGAAGAAAGGTCCGCACGTCATTGCCCGGATGGGCAGCGGCGACTTCTTCGGCGAGACCGACCTGTTGCAGAACAGCGCGGCCAGCCTCGATGTCATCGCCACCCGTCCCACCCGACTGCTCTGTGTGCAACGGACGGACTTTCTGCGCTTCGTCACCCACAACCATCGCGTCGCCCTGTCCTTGGAACAGATCGCCTCACGACGGCTGGGACGTCCCATTTTCCCCCTGCAGGCCTCGTTTGAGACCCACTGAGCAGGCACCGGCGGACGCACGTCCGACCCCCGGTTTGCTCAACGTTTAATCCAACGACCGCCACGCGACGTAAGGACTGAACGCCTAACTCGCGTCCGACCATTCACTAAGCCTGGTCCACCGGGCAGGCGAAGGAAGGAAACCCGCCCCCTCCGCCGGCCCCGGGAACACCATTGCCACGGCTCCTTTCGCTCTGTTGGTCTGATTCCCGCGCATGCGTCCCCGACTGTTCCCCCACTCCGCCTTGACCCGGGTCCTCCTCCTTCTGCCGCTCGCGACCACCCTTCCGGTGTTCCGCGCCGGCGCGCAACCCGCGGGTAACCGCCAGGAGCTGGTCCTGCATCGCTGGTCCGGCAGCCTCAACGTGCCGGACCCCGTCGCGTGCACCGTGGATCCTCGAGGCCGCGTTTATGTGACCTCGACGACACGCCGCAAACAGGCCGACCTCGACATCCGGGAACACGCGATGTGGATACCCAACGACGTCGCGTTGCGCACCGTGGAGGAGAAGTCCGCCTTCCTCCAACGCGAGCTCGCACCGGGCAAACTCCGCGCGCCTCGCGGCATGCTGAAGGACCACAACCTGGACGGATCGATCGACTGGAAGGACCTGACGGTGCACACCGAGCGGATCTACCGCCTGGCGGACACGGATGGCGACGGCACGGCGGACGAGATGAAGGTGTTTGCCGAAGGCTTTTCCACGGACGTCACGGGTATCGCCGCCGGCATTCTCTACCATGATGGCTGGGTCTACGCCACCATTGCGCCCGACCTCTGGCGCTTCAAGGACACCAACGATGACGGCGTGGCGGATATTCGCGAAGTCGTGGCGACCGGGTTTGGGGTGCACCTCGCTTACGCCGGCCACGACATGCATGGACTGAGCGTCGGACCGGACGGGCGCATTTACTGGAGTATTGGTGACAAAGGCCTGCACGTCGTCAGCCGGGAAGGCCGCACCTACAGCCACCCGAACGAAGGCGCCGTCATGCGCGTCGAACCCGACGGCAGCGGCTTCGAGGTTTACGCCCACGGTCTGCGCAACCCGCAGGAACCGGCATTTGACCCATGGGGAGACCTTTTCGCCGTCGACAACGATGCGGACATGAAGGGCGAACGCGAACGCTTCGTCTTTATCATGGAAGGCAGCGACACCGGCTGGAGGTGCAATTATCAATACATGAAGGAGGCCAGTCCCTGGATGACGGAAGGCTACTGGAAACCCGCCTTCCCCGGCCAGGCCGCGCACCTCTTACCGCCGATCGAGAATTACTCCGACGGCCCGGCTGGATTTCGTTTCGAGCCGGGCACGGCGCTGGGCGAGCGCCAGCGTGGCCTCTTCCTGCTCAATGAGTTTCCCTCCGGCAAAATGAAGGCGTTCCGGGTGGAACCCGTCGGCGCCTCGTACCGGATGATCGACGCCCGCTTGCTGACCGAGGGAGTGATGGGCATTGGCATGAGCTGGCACCCGGACGGTTCGCTCCTGTTCGTTGACTGGATCGGAGGCTATCCCCTCGACGGGCTGGGCGCGCTCTGGCGCGTGGATACCCGCGATCCCCAGCGCCACCCGGCCCGGGACGAAACCCACCGTCTCCTGGCGGCGGGTTTTCAAGCCCAGGACGACGCGCAACTGACCACGCTGCTCCACCACGCCGACCAACGCGTCCGGCTCGGAGCGCAGTTTGAACTTGTCCGCCGCGGCCGCTTTGCCGGGCTGCTGGCCACCGCGTCCGACCCGGGCACGTCCCGTCTCGCACGCGTCCACGCTCTCTGGGGCTACGGCCAGGGCCTGCGTCACGGCGCGGTCCAACCCGGCGCCGCCCAGGCTCTGCTTCGCGATGCCGACGCGGAGATCCGTGCGCAGACGGCGAAGATTTTCGGCGACGCCCCCAAGGCGCGGATCGACGACAGCGCCTTGGTGGCGCTGTTGCGCGACCCATCGCCGCGCGTGCGCGTGCGCGCTGCCCTGGCCGCAGGCAAACGCGGGACGACCACCGCGTTCGATGCCCTGGTGGCCTGGGCGACCGACGCGGGCAGTGACCCGGTGATCCGACAGGCGATCGCGATCGGATTGGCCGGCTGTGCGCGGTCCGAGCAGCTGGCGGCCCTCCGCGCCTCCGCGTCGCCGGCCGTGCGGGCGGCGGCCGTCGTCGCCCTGCGTCGACAGACCTCGCCCCTCGTGCAGGTTTTTCTCGACGATCCGGAACTCCTCGTCGCCGAAGAAGCCGCGCGCGCCATCCACGACGAACGTGGCCCGGTGGACGCCCTGCCCGCGCTCGCCGCGCGCGTGGGCGCCACTCCGACGAGTCCGCCGCTGGAGCGCCGTGCCCTCAATGCCAATCTCCGCCTCGGCACGCCGGAAGCCGCCGGCCGGCTCCTCACCTTCGCCCTCAATGAAGGAGCCCCCCGCGAGCTGCGACTGGAGGCACTCGAGAGCCTCGCCCTCTGGAACCGGCCGCCGTCACTCGATCGGGTGGATGGATACGCTCGGGCCTACCACCCAGTCCCGGTCGGCGCCGTGCTTGCGCCGCGGCTCGACGCCCTGCTCTCCCTCGCCGACAGCCAGCTCAAAACCCGTGCGATCGAAATCATGATCGCCCACGGCCTCCAGGCGCCCCCCGACCGCCTCGCGGACCTCGTCGCCACCCCCGCAGCCCCTGGGTCGCTCCGGGCCGAGACGCTGCGCCTGCTCGCAACGGGCGGACAAACACACCCGGCCTTCGCGCGGGCGCTCGCCGCCGCGCTTGCTCCGGAGGCACCCGCTCCCCTGCCCGTCACCGCGCTCGGCCTCCTGTTGGAACGGCAACCCGGGCGGTTCCTGCCGGAGGCGCAGACCGTGCTCTCCCGCCGGACCCTGGCCGAAAAGCAGCAGGTCTTCACGCTGCTGTCCCAGGCGAAACGCGACGAGTGCGACCTCCTCATTGAGCAATGGACCGACCGCCTGCTCGCGGGACAGGTCGAGCCCGGACTCCGCCTCGATGTCCTCGAGGCGGCCCAGGCGCGCCAGTCGGCCCGGCCCGCACTGGCCGAGCGGGTGGCGAGGTACCAAGCCTCCGCCGCCGCCCAGGCCCAGGACGCCCTGCTCGTCGGGGGGAACCCGGAGGCAGGGCTCGACCTCGTCGCCAACCACCTCAATGCCAACTGCCTCGCCTGCCATGCGGTTGGCAACTCGGGCAGCGAAGTAGGTCCCAACCTGCGTTCCATCGGGTTGCAGCGTACCCGGACCCAGTTGCTGGAATCCCTGCTCGCGCCGTCCGCCGCCATCTCCCCCGGGTTCGGCATTGTCAGTCTCACGCTGAAGGATGGCTCGTCACTGGGCGGAACCCTGGCGAGCGAAGATGCCACCACGATCCGACTGCGACAATTCGACGGCACCTTTCAGGCCGTGCCGCGCGAACGCATCGCCTCGGCCACTCCTCCGGTTTCCATCATGCCGCCGATGCTGGGGATCCTGCAGCCCAAGGAGGTGCGCGATGTGGTGGCGTATCTGAGCAGCCTGACCTATCGCGCCAATGAACCCCGGCCGGCGGCGAAACAGACCGAGTGAGCGACTCCGTCCGTCATCCCGGTCGCGAGCGTGAATTTTCATCGCCCGACCTGCCCGGCCCGAGAATGAGCCATCTCCCCTTTTGACACGGCGCGTTCGGGGCTATCCGATATCGCCAGCGTGCATCCCCTTCGCCGTCCCCCACCCTCCCTCCTGACGTGTGCCCCCACCCGGTGGCGACGGAGCTGTTGTGCTCTCGCCCTCCTCGGGTTCGCTTTCGTGCTGCACACCGCCGTTGCCGCGACGGCGGCGTCCGCGCTTCCCCGATTGAACTACGGCGCGGACATCCGGCCGATCCTGGCCGAGAATTGTTTTTATTGCCACGGCCAGGACGAAAGCCGTCGCAAAGGGAAACTCCGACTCGACACCCGCGAAGGTCAGCTCAGTCAGGATGCGGTCATTCCGGGTAAAGCCGGGGAGAGCGAACTCATCTTTCGCATCCTTTCGGAGGATCCCGACGAGCGCATGCCGCCGTTGGATTCACATCGGACGCTCACCGCGGCGCAAAAAGACCTGTTGCGCCGCTGGATCGACGAAGGAGCACACTTCGAATCCCACTGGGCGTTTTCGGCTCCCACCCGCCCATCCCTGCCCGAAGTCCGCGGCTCGCGCTGGGTGCGGAATCCGATCGACACGTTTGTCCTCGCGAAACTCGAAAGCTCCGGATTGGCGCCCTCGCCCGAGGCGGACAAAGTCACCCTGATCCGTCGCGTCAGTCTCGATTTGACCGGCCTGCCTCCCACCCCGGCCGAAGTCGACGCATTCAAAGCTGACCGCCGGCCCGATGCCTACGAGCGCCTGGTCGACCGCCTGCTCGCCTCGCCCCGCTACGGAGAGCGCATGGCCCTCCCCTGGCTCGACGCCGCCCGCTATGCCGACTCCAACGGATTCCAACAGGATGGAGACACCTTCCAATGGATCTGGCGCGACTGGGTAGTGCGGGCGCTCAACGCGAACATGCCCTTTGACCAGTTCACGATCGAACAGCTCGCGGGCGACCTGCTCCCGCAGCCGACGACGCACCAGCGCATCGCGACCGCATTCAACCGCAACCACCTGTTAAACGGCGAAGGTGGCGTGATCCCCGAGGAACAGCGCTTTGTCACCCTGTTCGACCGGGTGGATACCACGTCGACCAACTGGCTCGGCCTGACCGTGGCCTGCGCCCAGTGCCATGATCACAAGTACGACCCGGTGACGCAGAAGGACTACTATTCCCTGATGGCGGCCTTCAACCAGCTCCCCGAGACCGGGAACGTCAAAGGCTCTCCCTCAAAGGTCCGCGTCGCCGAGCCCCTGCTTTCGCTTGCCACCCCCGAACACCTCGCCGAACTGGCCGCACTTGAGGCCAAACTGGCCACGGTCAATGTGAACGAAAAGATCGGTCAGCTGCTCGCCGCCTGGCAGCCCGGGGCGGAGGCGCAGCCCGCCGCGCTGCCCAAAGCCGTGCGCGACGTCTTCGCCGTGCCGGTGGCGGAACGGGAACGACGGCACACCGAGGTCGTCCGGCGTCATTTCATCGCGGTCGAGCTGCCCAAGATCGATCCTGAGTTTCACCAGCTCTTCACCCGCCGGGATTTCCTAAAGTACGACGGCCATCCCCGGGTGATGGTAATGGAGGACTCGATGCCCCGCACCACCCACGTGCTCGACCGCGGCAACTACGAATCCCCGCGTGAGACCGTCATCTTTGCCACGCCGTCGTTCCTCCCGCCCCTGCCGGCCGATGCGCCCCGCAACCGCCTCGGACTCGCCCGCTGGCTGGTCAGTCCCGAGCAGCCCCTGACCGCGCGCGTGATGGCCAACCGCCACTGGCAGACCTTTTTTGGACTCGGGCTGGTCAAGACGAGCGAGGATTTCGGCGTGCAAAGCGAACCGCCCGTCCACCGCGAACTCCTCGACTGGCTGGCGGTCGAGTACCGCGAGCGCGGGTGGGACACCAAGCACCTCCACCGGCTGATGGTGACGAGCGCGACCTATCGCCAGTCCTCGGTGCTGACCCCGGCGCTGAAGGAACGCGATCCCGAGAACCGTCTCTTCGCGCGCGGCGCGCGCTTCCGCCTTCCCGCCATGCTCATCCGCGACCAGGCGCTGGCGGTCAGCGGCCTGCTCGTCGAGGAGATCGGCGGCAAACCCGTCTATCCCTACCAGCCGGCGGACATCTGGGACTCGCTCGCGATCACCCTCGAGCGCGACTTCACCTACCCCCACTCCACCGGCCGCGATCTGTATCGCCGCAGCCTTTACACCTTCTGGCGGCGCACGATCGCACCCTCGAACCTCTTTGACGCGTCGTCGCGCAACACCTGCCAGGTCCGCTCCGCCACGACGAGCACGCCTCTCCACGCCCTGACGACCCTGAACGATCCGACGTACATCGAGGCCGCGCGAGCCCTTGCCGGACGCGTGCTGACCACGGAGAAGAAACCCGACGCGCGCCTGGCCGCGGCGTTCCGCGCGGTGCTGGCGCGGGCGCCCGACCGCCAGGAAAAGGCGATCCTCCAAGCCAGCCTGGCCAAACAACAGGCGCGTTTCCGCGCCGACCCGGCCGCGGCGACCGCCTTCCTCGCGGTCGGGGAAAAACCACCCGCGCCGGGCATTGCGCCCGCGGAACACGCCGCGTACGCCGCGGTTTGCCTGGCCCTGCTCAATCTCGATGAAACGCTGACCAAATCATGACGCCCCTCACCGCCGCCCACCTGCAGATGACGCGCCGTCAGTTCTTTGGCCGCTCGGCCACTGGCGTCGGCGTCGCCGCCCTCAGCTCCCTTCTTCAGCGCGACCTGTTCGCCGGCCTCGGGACCGGCGGCTCCGGTCTGCCCCATTTTCCGGCCCGGGCCAAACGTGTCATCCTGCTCTGGCAGGGCGGCGGCCCGTCGCAGGTGGACCTCTTCGACTACAAACCCGGTCTCGCGGCGATGCGGCTGCAGGAACTGCCGGAGTCGGTGCGCTCTTCGGCGCGACTCTCGACCATGACGTCGACGCAGAAGTCGTACCCCATCCTGCCGCCGTTGAAACCCTTCCGCCAATACGGCCAGTCCGGCCGCTGGCTGAGCGAGCTCCTGCCGGGCATTGGTTCCATCGCGGACGACATCTGCCTGGTCCGCTCGATGCACACCGAGGCGGTCAACCATTCCCCCGGCGTGACGTTCTGCCTGAGCGGTTCCCAGATCCCCGGCCGTCCCAGCCTGGGCTCCTGGCTTAGCTACGGCCTCGGATCGCTCAGCGACGACCTGCCCTCGTTTGTCGTCATGACCTCGTCGGACCAGCAGAAGACCTGTGGCCAGCTCTTCTATGAGCATTACTGGGGCAGCGGCTTCATCCCCTCCAAGTTCCAGGGCGTCCGCCTGCGCAGCGAGGGTGAGCCCGTCCTTTACCTCAACGACGCCCCCGGCCTCGACCGGTCGCAGAAGCGGGCGCTGCTGGATGACATCGCGGCCTTCAATCACCACCAGCTGCAGGGCCACGGCGACCCAGAGACGGAAACCCGCATCGCCCAATACGAGATGGCCTTCAAGATGCAGGCCAGCGTCCCCGGCCTGCTCGACCTGAGCAAAGAGTCACCGGAGGTGATCGCCAGCTACGGACCCGATGTGCACCGCCCCGGCAGCTATGCGCGCAACTGCCTGCTCGCGCGCCGCATGGCCGAACGCGGCGTGCGCTTTGTGCAGCTCATGCACGGGGGCTGGGATCAACACCGCAACCTGTCCACCCAGCTCGAGATCCAGTGCCGCGACACGGACCAGCCGACCGCCGCGCTGGTCAAGGACCTCAAGCAGCGCGGACTGCTCGACGACACCCTCGTCATTTACGCCGGCGAGTTCGGCCGGACCGTATTCGTCCAGGGCGACATCACCAAGATCGACGGACACGGCCGCGACCACCTCGGCACCGCCTACAGTCTGTGGATGGCGGGGGGCGGCGTGAAGCCCGGCATCGCCTATGGTGAAACCGACGACTTCAGCTACCGCGTCGTGCGCGACGGTGTGCACGTGCACGACTGGCAGGCCACCCTGCTCCACCTCCTCGGCATCGATCACGAACGCCTCACTTACCGGTATCAGGGACGCCAGTTCCGCCTGACCGACGTGCACGGCAAGGTCGTCAAGGGCATCGTCGCCTAAGTCCGTCCCCGCCCGCCGGTCGTCCGCCGGGCCCCACTCTGCATGACCCGACTCCTCGACAAAACCGTCCTCATCACCGGAGCCAGCCGTGGCATCGGCCGCGCCCTCGCCCTGGGCTGCGCGCGTGAGGGGGCTGACATCATCATCAACTACTTCCAAGGTCGCGACGAGGCGCGCGACGTGGCCCGCGAGGTGACGGCGCTCGGACGTCGCGCGCTGATTCTGCCGGCCGACCTGCGCCGGACCGCGCAGATCGACCGCATGTTCCGACGCGCCCGGGAGGCGTTTCCAAAACTGGATGTCCTGATCAACAACGCCGGACTGACCGGATGGACCGAGTTCTTCGACACGACCGAGGAAAAATGGGACACCGTGCTCGACACCAATTTGAAGGGCACGTTTTTCTGCACCCTCGCTGCGGCGCGCTGGATGCGGGAGACCAAGACCCCCGGCGCGGTGATCAACATCTCGACCGTCTGTGCCGCCCTCGGAGTCAAGAATCTGGTCGCCTACGCCACCAGCAAGGCGGCGATCAACGGCATGACCAAGCAGCTCGCGGTCGAACTCGCGCCGTACGGGATCCGGGTCAATACCTTCGCCCCCGGGCCGATCAACGTCGAACGCAACCTCAAGGACGACCCCGACTACCGCAACGCCTGGGGCGGCGTCGTACCCCTCGGCCGCACCGGCGAGCCCGAGGAAATGGTGGGACCGGCGGTCTTCCTGGCGTCTCCAGATTCCAGTTACGTCACCGGACAGGTGTTCTACGCCGACGGCGGCTGGACCGTGCAGGGCAAGATCCCGCTCGCCAACATGGCCCGCGCCGCCCGCCGCAATCGATAACGCCTGATTCATCCCGCCCGCGCCATGACCCGGCGACTTGTCCTCACCTTGCTCCTCGTCGCCCTCGGAAGCTCGGTAACCGCCGTGGCGGCGCCGGCGGGCCGGCCCAATGTCCTGATCGCGATTGCGGACGACTGGTCGTTCCCGCATGCGACCGCCTATGGCACCGGCTGGGTGCGCACGCCGGCCTTCGACCGGGTGGCGAGGGAGGGCGTGCTCTTTCTCAATGCCTATACGCCGGTCGCCAAGTGCTCGGCCTCCCGCGCCAGCCTGCTCACCGGTCGCAATCCGTGGCAACTCGGAGCCGGCTTCACCCACTGGTCCTACTTTCCGCCTGAAGTGCCGACCGTGACCGAGACGCTCGCGGCGGCGGGCCATCGGGTGGGATTCACCGGCAAGGGTTGGGCCCCGGGGGTGGCGCGCCACGCGGACGGTTCCCCGCGCGCGCTCCTGGGCACGGCCTTTCAGAAGCGCAAGGCGCCTCCCCCCACCACGGGGATCTCGGGCAACGACTACGCAGCCAACTTTGTCGATTTTCTCGACGCGGCCCCGGCGGGCGCCCCCTGGCTCTTCTGGTACGGCGGCACGGAGCCGCATCGCGCCTATGAAGCCGGCTCCGGCATGGCCAAGGGCGGCAAAACCGCGGACGACATCCGGACGTTTCCGGCGCATTGGCCCGACACTCCGGAGACGCGATCCGATCTGCTCGACTACGCCCTCGAAGTGGAGCATTTCGACACCCACCTCGGCCGCATGCTGGCGGAATTGGAGCGCCGCGGACTGCTGGACAACACCCTTGTCATCGTCACCTCCGACAATGGCATGCCCTTCCCCAGGGCGAAGGGGCAGTGCTACGACATCTCCGTTCACCTCCCCCTCGCCATCCGCTGGCCCGGCGCGATCGCGCACCCCGGCCGCAGTGTGGACGACTACGTGAGCCTGCCGGACCTCGTGCCGACCCTGCTCGAGGCGGCCGGTCAGTCCTGGCCGCAGGCGCCGTTTGCCGCGTCACCGGCGCGCAGCCTACTTCCCCTGCTGCGCAGCGAGCAGGAGGGCCGCATTGATCCCACCCGGGATTTTGTGCTCGTGGGGCGGGAACGCCACGACCCGGGCCGGCCGCTCAATCAAGGTTATCCGGTGCGCGGCATCATCGCCGACGGGCTGCTCTATCTGCGCAACTATCAGGCCGACCGCTGGCCGTCGGGCAATCCAGAAACCGGATACCTCGACGTCGATTCCAGCCCCACCAAGTCGCTCATCCTTGCCCAGCACCGCAACCAGCCGGACGATCCGGCCTGGCTGGCTTCGTTCGGATTGCGACCCGAGGAGGAACTTTACGACCTGACCACGGACCCGGATTGCGTGGAAAATGTGGTCGGGCACCTCGATCGCGCTGCGGTTCGCTTCACCCTCACCGACCGACTGGAGGCCACCCTGCGCGCGCAGGCTGATCCGCGTCTGGTCGGGCCCGACCCCGAGGTGTTCGACACGTACCCGTTCGCCAATCCCGATTTTGTCGACTTCTACGAACGCTTCCGGGACGGCAAGGTATCCCTGCCCCGGTCGATGTCCCCGAAGGACATCGATCCGGTGGTCAAACCCTGAACCCGGCCACTGGATCCGACCGGAAGGGTGTCAGGGGCGCAGTTCGACCGTGGCGTCGGGCACGACGGCGGCAAACAGTTCGTCGATTTCGGGATTGGTCAGCGCGACACAGCCGGCGGTCCAATCCCGCCACCGGTGCAGGCGGCCAATGTAGCCATGACCATTGGGCAGGCCGTGGATCATGATGTCGGATCCCGGGCTATAGCCCTCCCGAAGACCCCGCGCCACATCCTCCGGACCCGGGTAGGACACCCGCAGCGCGCGGTGGTAGGAACTGTCCCGCTTGTGTTCGCTGATATGATACCGCCCCTCAGGTGTTTTCCGGTCTCCTTCCCGCACCTTGGGGCCCACGGGCACCGTCCCGAGCGAGACGGGGTACGTCGCCAGCAGCTCTTCCCCGCGGTAGGCCAGGAGCAGCCGCTGAGACTTTTCCACGACCAACCGGTCGACCCGCGCATCCACGGGAAGCGTGCGCGCCGGCCAATGGGCCCAGAGAGCCAGTCCGACCATCGCGCCCAGGACGAGGAGGAGCAGGAAACGGATCATGATGCTACGTTCGGCGAAGGCAAAGGAGGCGTACCCGTGAGCACCAGCAGACCCTGGGCGTATTTGGCAATCTGCCGATCCGTGGGCCGGTCGGCCAGATTGGCCAGCATGTCCGCTATCTTGACGCGACAGGCCAGCGGGTTCGCGCGCACCCGGTGCAAGTAGGCACCGTAGTCTCCCCCGTCCGCCTTGGTCAGCAGCACCACCGCATCGACGACCTCGGGCGGCAGACCCTCGCGCCGCAAGTCAGAAGCCGTCCAGGACGTGTCCTCCAAGACATCATGCAACCACGCCACGGCTTCCGCCCGGGGATCACCCGCGACTCGGGCGGCGACGGACTCCGGATGTTTGACGTACGGGGTGATGCCATCCCTTCGCACCTGCCCTGCGTGGGCTTCGGTTGCGATGCGAGCGGCCAGTGCCACCCAATCCGGGGCCGAAGCATCAGGTGGGGACAGGGAAGTCACGGCAACGAGGCTAGAAACGCGCCGGGGACCAAGGCGAGCCCGCAAATCCGCCTCGGAGGTTGCCTTGGGCGCGATTTGGCGTTCGGTTCGACCCTCGCCATGCCGGACCCCGTTGCCGTCAATTCCATGTTCTCCCGCATCGCGCGTCGCTATGACCTCGCGAACCGCCTGTTGAGTGGTGGAATTGACCTCTGGTGGCGCCGCTGCCTCGTCAAATCTGTGGGCCGGACCCAGCCGGCCGACGTGCTCGACCTCGCGACCGGCAGCGGAGATGTGGCCTTCGCGCTGAGTCGCGGGCTGCCGACGTCCACCGCCATTGTGGGCATGGATTTCTGCCAGCCCATGCTCGACGAGGCGGAAATCAAAAAGGCAGCCACCTCGGGTGCGTTTGCGAATGTCGTGTTTCGACAGGGAGACGGACTCGATCTCCCCCTGCCGGATGCCAGCTTTGATGCCGTCACGGTGTCCTTCGGCCTGCGCAACATGGCGGATCGGGGCCGCGCGCTGCGCGAAATGCGACGCGTCCTACGCCAGGGCGGGCATCTCTTTGTGCTCGAGTTCTCGCAACCGTATCGCTGGTTCCGACCCTTTTATTTTTTCTACCTCCGCCACCTGCTTCCCTGGGTGGCGGGACTGGTGACCGGTGATCGTGGGGCGTACGACTACCTGTGCGGTTCCGTCGAATCGTTTCCCACCCATGAGGCTCTCACGCAGGAGCTGGCGGCGGCGGGATTTTCCGCGCCGCGGGCGGACCGCCTGACCCTCGGCATTGTCGCCCTCCACCAGGCGCAAGTGCTACCGGCCTGACATTGCCTCGCCCGGGCGAGTCCAACGGCCCCATGATTCGCTCCGGCCGTTCACCGCGCCGGACATCCGACGCTCAAGCGAAGGACTTGCCGCAGCCACAGGTGCTCTGCGCGTTCGGATTTTTGATTTCGAACCCCTTGCCCTGCAAGCCGTCATCAAAGTCGATGGCCGAGCCATTCATGTACGCCAGACTCGTCGGATCCATGAGAATGGACAGCCCTTCACTCTCGAGGACCTGATCGTCCGCCTTTTGCACGTCGAATGACATCCCGTACTGAAACCCGGAGCAGCCGCCCGTTTCGACGAACACACGCAGCCGTTTCTGCTCCGCGCCCTCCACGTCCTGCAACATCGAGCGAACCTGCTGGGCGGCGCGAGGTGTGAGCGTAATCATCGGAAAACCCTAGGCCGCCACCCCACTCTGTCAACTGCACGCATCCCCTGAAGCAGATTTCGTGCTAGCTACAATTTCCCCTCTTGCCAGCTTGCGCCGTGCCGATTCTCCTGCGGACGCGTGTTCACCACCCACCAACAGACCTTCGAAGGCCGACCGACCGGTCGCCAAGGGCGGGTTCTCCCGGCTACGAGTGCCGTTCTGCCGCCCTGCTCTTCATCTCATCGCCTCGCGGCGGTGTCCGCATTGAGCGGCTTGGTTCATCGGCTCGGACGGTGATTTTTTATCATGGCTGGACCCGGCTTTAGTCAGGACCTCCGCCAGCGGCAGACCCAGTCTCTGGTTCTTGCCCCCCAGCTGAGGCAGTCGCTGAAAATCCTTCAGGTGGCCGCGCTCGACCTGCGATCCGTCATTCAAGAGGAGCTCCAGAACAATCCGACGCTGGAAGAGCTGCCCATGGAAGGCACGAGCCTCGAGCAGCAGTCCGAGGAGCGCGAGCGCGACAACCTCAATCGCGATGGCGAGGGTCCCAATGAGACGCCTTCGCAGAGCAATGAGCGTGAGCAAATGGATTTCTCGAAGGAGTTCGATATCCTCACCAAGCTCGACGAAGATTGGCGGGACTACATGAGCAACGCGGGAGGCGCCCAGCCCTTCACCGCGGATGATGCAGAAAAGCGGCAGCACTTTTTCGATTCGCTGGTGACCGAGACGTCGCTACAGGAGCACCTCATGCGGCAGGCGGAGATGACCGACCTCGGCAAACCGGCGATGGTCGCGATGCAACACCTGGTTGGAAGCCTCGATGACCGCGGTTTCCTTACCCAGACCGCCTCGGACGTGGCCCTCCAGACCGGATTGCCCCTCGACGTCGTGCAGGAGGCCCTGAAGACGCTGAAGGCCTTTGAGCCCGCGGGAATTGGAGCAAAAGACCTCGGAGAATGTCTCGTACTGCAGTTGCAGGCCAAAGGCCGGGGCGACTCCCTCGCGGCGAGGATCGTCCGCGATCATTTTACCTTGCTGACCCGGCGCCGCATTCCGGAGATCGCCCGCAAGATCGGCGCCCACATGGACGACGTGCAGGAGGCGATTGAAGAGATCGGCACCCTGGACCCGGCCCCCGGGCGTCGGTTTGCGGATGACAACAATCGGGTGGTGGTTCCGGATGTGACCGTCGAGGACGATCGCGGCGAGTGGAAGATCATCCTCAACAGCGACTACATTCCGCGCCTGCGCATTTCGAATACCTACAAGGAGATGATCGCCAAAGGGTCTCTTTCGAAGGACGAACGCGACTACGTGCGCGAGCGCATGCGATCGGGCAAGTTCCTGATCAACTCCATCGAGCAGCGCCAGCAGACGATCGAACGCATCACCCGCGAGATCATCAAGGTGCAGGAAGAATTCTTCCGGGAGGGTGTGGCCAAGCTGAAGCCCCTCACCATGACCCAGATTGCCGACGCGGTGGGCGTGCACGAAACGACGGTCAGCCGCGCCATTGCGAACAAGTTCATCAAGACGCCCCACGGCGTGTTTGAGTTTAAGTTCTTCTTCACGCCCGGATATCAGGCCGACAGCGGGGAATCGGTCTCCAACACCAGCGTGAAAGAGATGATCGACGAACTGGTGTCGCTGGAGGACAAGAGTCACCCGCTGAGCGATCAGGAGATCGTGGCCAAGCTGCAGGAAAAGGGCATCAACATCGCCCGGCGCACCGTCGCCAAGTACCGCGAAGAGCTCGGACTGCTTCCCAGCAACCTGCGCCGCGACTACACCTGAAGCCGTGAGTCGGCCTCAGAGGGTGAGGCCGGGAGCGATCCGCAAGGCCGTCAATGCCGTCGGCTGCGCTGCCGGATCACACCACGCCGCGAAGGCGATCATGCCGGCGTTGTCTCCCGTGTGCTGCGGCGCGGCGGCGAGCAATGGAACGCCCCGTTGACCAGCGGCCCGGCCCAACGCTGTCCGCAGGCTGCGATTGTTGGCCACGCCCCCGGAAAGGCCGATGCTGCGAACCTCCTCCCGGTCAAACGCGGCCCATGTCTTTCGCACCAGCGCATCGATCACCGCGTGCTGATAGCTGGCGCAAAGATCCGCCCGCCGGGCGACCACCTCCTCGGCCGTCATTTTCTCCAGTCGGTAGCGAAGGCTGGTCTTGAGACCGGAAAAACTGAACTCGAGTTCTTCGCGCCCCCCCAGACCGCGGGGAAACTCAAACGCCCGCGGATCGCCTTGCGTCGCGAGCGCCTCGATCAGCGGTCCGCCGGGATAACCGAGGCCCAGCAGCTTGGCCCCCTTGTCGAGCGCCTCTCCCGCGGCGTCGTCCCGCGTGCTGGAAATGACCGCGATGTTCCGATCAGCACCGAGACGAAAGAGCAGCGTATTCCCTCCTGAAACGATGAGTCCGAGATGCGGTGTGAGTTCCTCCCACCGCCGGTCAAATCCCGCTGGATTCTCGGCGTGAAGGGCGATGAAGGGCGAAAAGGCATGACCTCGCAGGTGATTGACGCCGACCAGCGGCACATTCAACGCGTAGGCCAGCGCCTTGGCTGCGGCGACCCCGATGGCCAGGCAGCCCGCCAGCCCGGGCCCCTGCGTCACCGCCACCCGGGTGACCCCGGCCAAGCCGGCATCCACCGCCTGCGCCTCGCGCAACAAGGGCTGGATCGCCTGCAGGTGCTCGCGCGTGGCCAGATCCGGCACCACCCCGCCGTAGCCTTCGTGCAGGGCAATCTGGCTGCGGATCCACTCCCCCTGCAGTCCGCGTGCGGGATCAAAGAGAGCGATCGCGGTTTCGTCGCAGGAGCTTTCGAGAGCGAGGATCATGCGTCGGGACGGATCACGTCAGTGCGGAGCGGCGCCCGTGCGCTCAGCCCAGGCCAGGAGTCCCCGGGCCACCTCCACCGCCGCATCGAGCTGCCGGTCGGCGATTGGGGCGAAGCCGAAACGGTCGACAAACTCCTTTGCATCCGTCACGTCACTACGCGCCCGCTGCAACCGCAGCTGGCTGTCCTCCTCGGGCGTCATGACGACGTTCACCTGCGGCTCGACCCCCTTTTCGTGGATGGTGACTCCGCTCGGCGTGTAGTAGCGCGCGGTGGTGAGCCGCAGTCCCTCGCCATTCTTGAGTTGAAAGATCGACTGCACCGACCCCTTGCCAAACGACCGCTCACCGACGATCACGGCCTTGCGGGTGTCGCGCAGGGCGCCGGCGACGATTTCCGCGGCGCTGGCGGTGCCGGAATTGATCAGCACCACCACCGGCACCGCGAGGGCGGGACGCCGCGACTCGGCGAGGAACTCCTCCCGATCCTTCGGATCGCGACCCTGGGTGTAGACAATCAACTCTCCTTTGTTGAAGAACGGTTCCGAGACCTCCACCGCGGCGTCGAGCAAACCGCCGGGATTGTTGCGCAGATCGAGCACCAACGCGGACATGCCCTGGGTGGTGAGCTTCTTGAGCGCCTCCCCAAACTCAGCGCCCGTGCGCTCCGAAAACTGCGTCAACTGCACGTACCCGATGCGGTCCGGCAGCAGCCGGACATCGCGCACGCTTTCCACTTTGATGATTTCGCGCACGAGCGTGACCTCGAACTCACGCTTGGTCGAAGGACGAAAGAACTGCACCGTCACCCGGCTGCGCGGTTTGCCCCGCAGGTGGTCGATCACGTCGTTCATGGGAGACTTTTCGAGGCGTTTGCCGTCGACCGCCACGATGGCATCGCCTCGTTGGATGCCCGCACGATCCCCCGGCGTGCCCGCGATGGGTGCAATGACCACCACCCGACCCTCGCGCATTTCCACCTGCACACCGATGCCTCCGAACTCGGCGTTCATGTCTTCCTCCAGCTCCTTGAAGTCGCGCGCCTCGAGAAACTCGGAGTGCGGATCGAGCGACTCCAGCAGACCGTGCAGGGCGGACTTCGTCAGCTGATCGTAACCCGCCTTGGTGCCGTCGACATAGTTTTCCGCCACGAGCTCCATCACCTGCTTCACATAACTCGAAGACCGATCGAGTTCGCGATTGGGCCACAGCCCCCAGGCCGACGCGAAATTCGCGGCCGTGAAGGCGAGCACCGTGCCGACGAGCGCACCGCTGGCGATGGTCAGAAAACGTTTAAGCATCGTCGCAATCGTGAGCATTGTCGGCCGATTGTAAATTGGGGACTCGCCTGAAGCACGGCCGACGGCTCCGTCCACGAGCCCCAAGCGGGCCTAGGCACCTGCCCATCAGGGGATAAGTACGACTCGACGTTTTTGCCTGACGCACAACTGTGCTCCCGTGTCCCTCGCGTCCGTCCCCTCCATCCCCTTCCTCCAAGCCTTTCGGCGGCGCCTAGACCAGGCGGTGGGTCCGGGGGTCCGCTTTGATCAGTTCGTCGAGACCGCGCTCTATGACCCCGAGTGCGGCTACTACCGGGCGGGCAAACAACGGGTCGGACGGTCGCCCGGGACCGATTTTTTCACCGCCACCACCAGCGGCCGCTGGTTCGGCGAGCTTGTGGCGGCGGCGCTGGTGTCTCTCCTCGGTGGCCGCGATCCGGGAACCTTCACGTTCGTGGAAGTGGGTGCGGAGCCCGGACGGGCCGTGCTCGACTCGGTTTCCCATCCCTTCGCCCGCACGGAAGTCAGGCGACTCGGAGAACCGTTGAAGCTGCACGGACCCACCCTGGTATTCTCGAACGAACTCTTTGATGCACAACCCTTTCGTCGATTCATCCGTCGTTCCGACCATTGGGTGGAGATCGGCGTGACCCTGCGGGGCGACTCGCTGGAGGAAGTGGAATTGGGGCCCTGCCGTGAACCCTGGTTGCCGGACGCCGCGGCGGAGGGACATCGCTTGGATGCTCCGCGCGCGTCGATCGAGCTTCTGGAGACCTTGGTGGCGCAACCCTGGACCGGCGTGTTTGTGGCCTGCGATTACGGCAAGAGCCTCCGGGAACTGATGGAAGCCACCCCCCAAGGGACCGCCCGGGCCTATTGGAACCATCAACAATCAAACGACTTGCTCGCCAGGCCGGGCGAGCAGGACCTGACGGTGCATGTCTGCTGGGACTGGTTGGAGGAAACGCTGGCCCGTCACGGCTTTGCCGCCCCGGTGGTCGTCTCCCAGGAAGCCTTCTTCATCCGACACGCCGCCCGCTACCTCAAGGCGAGTCTGGCTGCGGAGGGCGGCGAGCGCAGTGAACGCAAGCGGGCGCTCCTCCAATTGCTGCATCCCGGGCACCTCGGACAGAAGTTCCAGGTGCTATCTGCGCATCGATGGTAAAATTCCCCTTGCACTGACCGGACTCGGGTCTTTATGTCCGACCCTTTAACCACCTCGTTTATGGCCCGTATCTGCGCAATCACTGGTAGGCGTCCTGTCAAAGGCTCCCGCATCAACCGTAAAGGTCAGAGCAAAAAGAGCGGAGGCATCGGCACGCACGTCACGAGCATCACGCCTCGCAAGTTCCGCCCGAACCTGCAACGTATTCGCATCCGGACCGCAAACGGCGGCACGAAGCGCGTCTGGGTCGCCGTCAAGGCGATCAAGGCTGGTCTGGTGCAGAAGGTTTAACCCTTTCCACCCTTTCTGGAAAACCCGCAGCTTGAGCTGCGGGTTTTTTTGTGCCCCTCCGCGACGATCAAGTGAGCGCGCGAAAGACAATCGCAGCGTTTTGCCCGCCGAAACCGAGGTTGTTGCTCAGGACCGTGGAAACCGGGGCGGAGCGCGCCACATTCGGCACGTAGTCGAGGTCGCACTCCGGATCGGGTTCGTGGAGATTGATGGTCGGCGCGATCGTGCCGCTCTGGAGCGTCTTGACGCTGATGACGCTCTCGATGCCGCCGGCCGCGCCCAGCAAGTGACCGGTCATGGACTTGGTCGAACTGACGGCCAGACGCCGCGCATGGTCGCCGAAGACCCGCTTGATCGCGAGTGTCTCGAACTTGTCATTGTAGGGCGTGCTCGTGCCGTGGGCGTTGATGTAATCGACCTGTTCCGGCCGGACACCACCGCTGGCCAGAGCCCGGCGCATGGCCATGGAGAGCCCCTTGCCCTCGGGATCGGGCTGGGTGATGTGGTGGGCGTCGGCCGTGGCGGCGTAGCCCGCGAGTTCGCAATAGATGCGGGCGCCCCGGGCCCGGGCGTGGGCGAGCGACTCGATCACCAGGACCCCGGCGCCTTCACCCATGATGAAACCGTCACGCCCGAGGGAAAACGGCCGACAGGCGGTGGCCGGGTCGTCGTTCCGCGTGCTCATCGCCTTCATCGAACAGAAGCTCGCATAGGCGAAAGGCGTGATCGCCGCCTCCGCGCCCCCGGCGATCATGGCGTCCGCATCCCCGCGCCGGATCATGTGCATGGCCTCGCCCAGCGCGTGCGTGGCGGTCGCGCACGCGGAGACCAGACCAAAGTTGGGCCCCCGCGCGCCGGTCTCGATCGCGACCAGTCCGGAGCACATGTTGCCGATCAGTGCGGGGATGGTGAAGGGTGACACCTTGCGCGGTCCGCCTTCCATCAGGCGCTTGTGCTGCGTTTCGAATGTCGCCATGCCACCGATACCCGACCCGATGATCACACCGACCCGGTCCGGGTCTTCGCGCGAAAGGTCCAGCCCCGCATCGCGAAACGCCTCCTTCGCCGCCACAAATCCAAAGTGCGTGTAGCGATCATTCCGGCGGACCTCCTTCGGATCCATGTGCGCATCCGGATCCCAGCCGCGCACCTCGGCGCCGATCTGGCTGGAGTAGCCGGTGGGGTCGAACAGGGCCACTCGGTCGATGCCGTTGCGTCCCGCCACCACAGCCGCCCAGAAGGCGTCGACCGTCTGGCCAAGCCCGTGAACCACACCAAGACCGGTGACGACGACACGCTGCGAGTCGGAGGCAGTATCCATAAGGGTGCGCAGGACCAGAAAAGCTAGCGGGGCGACGTCGCTTTGACCACCCCGGAAAAGAAAAAACAAAAAGGCGCCCGGCCGCGACGCGGCTGGACGCCTCGAAAGAAAACCATGATGGCTTACTTGGAAGCCGCCTTGCCGTTGATGTACTCGATCACCTGGCCGACCGTCTGCAGTTTTTCTGCATCGGACTCCGGGATCTCGCCCTTGATCTCGTCCTTGAACTCTTCTTCGAACGCCATGATCAACTCGACCGTGTCGAGCGAATCCGCACCGAGATCGTCCAGGAACGAAGCTTGGGGCGTGATCTGCTCTTCGTTCACATTGAGCTGGTTGACGATGATCTCTTTAACGCGCTGTTCG
>JAEUGY010000065.1 GCA_016794625.1 Opitutaceae bacterium | reverse complement strand
GCGGTCCCGCCTCCGTGGTCTGGATGTTTTGCGCGACACGCATTCCCGCGGGGTCGGCGACCCCACCTCCAACGGATCCGGTCTGCGACGCGGAACTGGCGCCGACGGAGCGGCGCCCTCCAGGGGAGAACCCTGCGGGTGTCCGGTTGGAGGTGGCCACGCTGAGGCCGCGACGGGACCAGGCGGTCCCGCCTCCGTGGTCCGGACGTTTTGCGCGACGCGCATTCCCGCGGGGTCGGCGACCCCACCTCCAACGGATCCGGTCTGCGACGCGCAACCGGCGCCGACGGAGCGGCGCCCTCCAGGGGAGAACCCTGCGGGTGTCCGGTTGGAGGTGGCCTCGCTGAGGCAGCGGCGGTGGGTGGGACGGGCGGCACTTGACGAATTGAAGGTCATCGCGACGGTGCATTTTATGGCCTCCCCGTCTCTTGCTTTCCAACGCATCAAGGAAGACGCCTTGAACGCGCTCCGTTCGGTGCCTGCGGGCCGTGTGACCAGCTATGGAGAAATCGGACGTCGCATGGACGTGATGGCTCGGCACATTGCCTACCTGGTCACGATGCTCACGCCCGCGGAGCTCGAAACCGTGCCGTGGCACCGCGTGGTGGGAGAAGATGGGGTGATCGGCCCGGCGCAGAGGAAGCGGCGCGGTGCGGAGCAAATCCGGCGCCTCCGGGCGGAGGGGGTCGAGGTGGATGCCCGGGGACGGATCGGTCGCTGGCAGGACGTGGCTTACCGCTGGCCGCCCGCTGCTTCGAGGCCGGGGGACGAGCCGCGGGGGCCTTACTCCGACCCTCGCACGCCGCTGCTGTTTGCGAAGCAGCCCGGCCCGGCGCGTCGTCGCAGCCGTCGTCCGGCGGGCTGAGCTCGCGCCGGGGACCTCGGGGACAGGACTTCTGCCCTGCTACTTCTTCATCGGGGGCGGCTGCGGCGGAGGATTGACGTGCAGGAGCACGCCGCCGCCCGCTGGCACCGTCACGGAAAAGCGCCCGTCGGAGGGAGGCGTGCGACGCTCTTCGACCCGGAAATTCGTGCGACGGTCCCCTTCCTGATAAACCGTCATCTCCGTGGCTGACGAGGCGCCCGGCAGAACTGACAGGTCGAAGCTGAGGGTGGCAGGCTGCGGGCGACAGTTGAGTCCGGCCACGTACCATTGGTTGCCCTTTCGCCGGGCCATCAGGACCGTTTCGCCCAGCACCGAACCCGGTAGCACACGCGTTTCGTCCCACGTCACCGGCACCGTGCGCACGAGCGGAAAGGCGGCGCTCTGCAGGTAGGCTTCGGGATGTTCCGGCCAGCAGAGGAACGGCGTGCTGTAGACCACGATCGAGGCGAGCTGAAACGCCACGGTGGTGTTTCTCAAATAGTGGGCCCGCACAAAGCCCGGCAGAAAGTCCGCGTGCCCGGCGGCCATGCGCGTGAACGGGAGGGCTCCGTAGTGGGACAAGGGCAGCTCGGTCCAGAGCAGGTATTCCTGTTCGCGGATCCCTTCCCGCGTCACTTCGTTGGGCCAGGTCCGGGGTTCGCCGGTGGGTTTGTTCACGCCGTGGAAATTGACCGCCAGCCGGTACCGGGCGGCCAGACGCAGGATCTCTTCTCGCACTTCCACCTGCGCCTTGCTCTCGGACTCGAAGAAATCGAGTTTCACGCCGGCGACCCCCGCGTCGTGGCAGCGACGAAAGAATTGCTCGCGCGCCGCGGCGGTGGTCAGGCCCGGCCCGTCGTTGCGACGATCGGCGTAGGCGTGCCAGAGGAGGATGCCGACCCCGCGTTCGCGGCCGTAGGCCACGAGTTGGTTGAGCCGGTCCCAGGGATCCGCCCCGCCTTTGAGCCAGCCCCACTGCTCCGACTGCCAGCCGCCGTCCACGAGCAGGTACTCGGCGCCCACGGCCACACATTGGTCGACGAACCACTTCTGGCGCTCCCAGGCGGCGCCGTCGTTGCCAAACACGATCCAGGTGCAGATGGCCTTTCCCGGTTTGATCCAAGCGGTGTTCATGCCCTCGGGGAAGAGCACCGGATCGGGCGGATCGCAGAGGGCGGCGATGACGTCACTGTTCACCAGTCCGTTGAGGTCGCGCGTCAGCACCAGCACCCGCCAGGGTGACAGCAGTTCGCCGTCGTGGGTCCAGCCACTGGCGTCGTCGCGAAAGGCCGCCGCCAGCCGCGCGTCGCCTTCGACGCGCAGGGTGAGGCCGCTGTAATTGCGGAGGGCAGCCTCGGTCAGCAGGCCGTAGGCACCGTCGGCGTAGGTCACGGTCGCCGGCGGTCCGAGGTGCACCCGGTGTTTTGCGCCCTTCTTGTCGGTTTCCTCGAACGGCAGGGACCCGGCCCGGGCCGAACGGTACACCTCCTCGTAGGACGTGGTGCTGGTCTGGAACCACACGGTCGCTTCCGGCGGCAGCCGCCACGCGGTCGATTCCCCGGCCACCCGTCGAGGGCCGCGGCCCGGCACGCGGTAGCGAAACGCGGCGCCGTCGTCGAAGACGCGGACTTCGAGCGTCCAGGCGGTGACGCGGCCGTCGCCTGTTGGTGTCTGTATTGGGATTTCAGCCACAAGACACCGGTTGCGCGCGGTGGTCCGGTCACCCCGCCACGGAAACGTCTCGTCTATCGCGCTCCGGCGGGGCTCGCCGGGTGCGGCCTGAGCTCCAAGATCGACCCCGTCCACGATCACTCCGGCCGGGGAGGGGTGGATGCGCACCACGCGGTCAGACGCGAGGGTGTACTGCAGGTGACCGCCGGCATCCGTGTCCACCGTGAAACGCACGCGGCCGTCGGGACTTGCCACCTCGACCGCGGCTCCGAGCGGTGCGACTGCCGACAGCAGGACGCACCCGAGCAAGATTCGCACGTTCATGGTCCGAGCGTGACCCACCCTGCGGGAAGAGTGAAGGGGGAAACCAGCCCTGAAGGGGCTGGAATGACGAATGACGAATGACTAATGACGAAGCACGAAGGACGAAGGACAACTACGGGAGCAGGTCGGTGTCTTTCCAGGGGTACGCGTCGTCGACGTTGGTGCGGTAGCCGACGACCTTGGGATGGATCAGGCGGGGCAGACTGACGAAGTAGAGCGGCAGGATCGGCATGTCCTCGATCATGAGCTCCTCCATGCGCTGATAGCGCTCGTAGCGAAGGTCCTGGGTGGGTGCGGCGAGCGAGGCCTCGAGCAGGCGGTCGAATTCCGGGTGACTCCACTGGGCGTCGTTGTTGGCGTTGCCTGTCGCCCAGCGGTCGAGATGCAGGTGCGGCTCGGACATCAGCCAGCCCGACCGTGCAATTTGGAAATCGCGGGTGGTCTTCACAGTATCGAGGTAAACTTTCCACTCCTGATTGGTCAGGGCGACCGTGACACCCAGGTGTTTGCGCCACATCTGCTGGATCGCCTCGGCGACGGCCCGGTGGTTTTCCGAGGTGTTGTAGAGCAGTTGAACGGGGGCGAGACCCTTTCCTCCCGGATAGCCGGCGTCGGCCAGCAGCCGGCGCGCTTCGTCCACGCTCGCGGTGAATCCATGCGTGCCGCGGTAGCCGTCGAGTCCGCTCGGTACGGTGCGGTAGGCGGGTTCGTCCCCAGCGAGGGTGACATTTTTCACGAGGCTCTCCCGGTCGATGGCGAGGGCAAAGGCGCGCCGGACCCGGACGTCGTTGAAGGGCGCCCGCGTCACATTGAACACATAGAAATTCAGTCCGCCCCACGGGTCGATGCGCAGGGCGGGAGAGGCGTCGCGCCGGTAGGTGGCGATCTTGGACAACGGCAGCGTGCTGGTGATGTGCAGTTGTCCGGTGCGGAACATGCGCTCCTCGACCTCCGGATTGTCGACCGGGTAGAAGTGGATTTCGTCGAGCTTGATCCGATCGCGGTCCCAGTAGGACGGGGACCGGGTGACCATGATCTTCTGTCCCGGGCGCCAGCTCTTGAGCACGAAGGCGCCATTGCCGACGAAGTGCTCCGGCCGGGTCCAGCGATTGCCCGGACGGTCGACCGGACCGATGGCGGCAATCGCGCTGATCGGAACCGGCATCCACTCGACGCGGGTCATGAGCCGCAGCAGAAACGGCGCGGGCTGGTGCAAGGTGAGCTGCAGCGTCTGCGGACCCAGCGCTTTGAACCCCGTTTGAGAGAAGTCGCGCAGACGACCCCGATGGTAGGCCTCGGCGCCGGCGACGTAGTAGAGACGGTCCGCGTAGGGCGCGCCGAAGGACGGCGACAGGACCCGTTGAAATGAACGAACAAAGTCCTCGGCGGTGACCACCGCGCCCGTGGTCCAGCGCGAGTCCGGACGCAGGTGAAATGTGTAGACCAGGCCGTCCGCCGAGATGTCCCAGGATTTCGCCACCCCCGGCACCACCTCCAAGTTTGGCCCCGAGCAGACCAGCCCCTCGATCAAGGCCCGGATGATCCGCGCCTCATAGACCCCGGTGACCGCCTGCGGATCGATGTCCTGCGGTTCCACCGCGTTGCCGTAGTGCAGGACCTTGGACGCCGGGGCGCCGATGCCGACTCCGGCGCAACCCACGCCGAGCAGCAGCAGGAAGAACCACCAAGATTGAGCACGAGACCGGCGGAGGACGAAGGACATGGGGAGAGGTGGAAGAGCGTGAGAGCGACGGGCATCTCTTGCCGGCGCGCGGATCCTAGCAGGATGGGTGCCGACGGGCAGTCTACGGCCGAGGCCTGCCTCCGGAGGGCGTGCGGACTTCAACGGGGAGCGGGGAGGGTGAGCCGCAGGAACTCCACCATCCGGGTGGCCGCGCGAGTCGCCTGGGCTTGGGTCAACGAGGAGCCGGCTCCTTCGATGATCAGCAGATCATGTCTGACCGCTGCGGCCGTGAGCATGCGATTGAGGAGCCGCCCCTGTTCCACGGGGACAACCGGATCTCCATCCCCTTGGATAATCAGCACGGGTGCGTCGCCCCGGCTCACGTACTGTACGGGCGAGATGTCTTTCCAGATCGGGTCGGCTGGATCGGCGGTGCCCGTCCAATCCGCGAGCACCTCGGCGGTCGTCTTGCCGTGTTGCATCTGGTGATGGGCATCCGAGGCGGCCAGTCGCCTGGTTTCCTCGGGAGTGAGTTCTTCTGGAGGACGGTTGAACTTCAGCTTGGTGAAATCCACGAGGGCCGAGTAACTCACCACGGACTGCACGCGGCTCGAAACGTCCGACCACTCACCGGGGCCCTCAAGGTCGTCGTCCGGACTGGTCAGTCCAAGCATGAGCGCAAGATGACCTCCCGCCGACTCACCCGCAGCGGCGATGCGGTCGGGGTCGATGTTGAACTCGGCGGCGTGCGTGCGCACAAACCGCACGGCGGTTTTGGCGTCGTGGATCTGGGCGGGCCACTTGTGGTCGGGAGCGAGACGATAGCTTACGGCGATGCCCACGAAACCCTTGGCGGCAAGAAGCTGGATCTGTTCGTGGACCTCCTGCCGTCGGCCCGACTGCCAGCCGCCGCCGTGAAAGTAAAGCACGGCGGGAAAGCGACCCCCGGCCGGCGGCTCCGAAGGCAGAGCCAGGTCGAGCTGCAGCGTCTGACCGCCGACCTCACTGTAGATTCGATCCCGGACCAAAGAGCCCGTGGGTGCTGCCTGGCCGGGCAGGCGGGGGGTGAGCGAGAAAACCCCAAGGACGGCGGCGAAAGCGAGCGTCGGGTTCCGGTGTAGCAAGGTCATGGATTGCGTAGGCTTCGGAGGTTAGGGCAGGACGCGGCCGAGGTAAAAGTAGAGGGTCGGATCGCCTTCCTCGGCGAGGCCCAGTGCGATGTGGACAGGGCCGAAGGGCGTGGGTGTGGCGAGGAAGGCGCTGCCGGCGAAAATCCAGTCCTTGGGTACCAGACGATCCTGTCCCTCCCATGCCTGGCCGAATTCCAACGAGCCGCCGACATAGAGCCGGGAGGTGCCGGTGCCCGGGCCGAGGCGTTTGCGGGCGACGAGGGCGCCGACCAGCCGGTTGGCGCCGAAAAACTCGTCGGTGGGCAGGCCGGAGAGGTTGAAGAGCCCGCCCAGCCGGAACGGCAGGCGCCCGTTGTCCGCCGCGTTGGCGAGCGTGTAGTCGACGGAGAGTCGCGGCTGCAGCACCAGACCGGAGCGGAGCGTGACCGGCAGGGTGGCGAGCAGGCCGGCGGTGGTCGTGGCGAAGCGACCCAGCTCCCGTTCGGCGTAACTGTGGAGGTAGTATCCGCGATGCGGAAAAAACGGATCATCCAGCCGGTCAAGAGTCAGGTCGGCGGAGAGGCGGTTGGTGGTGTATTCTTTCAGTTGTGACGCCGGATCGAGGATGGTCAGTTCGCCGTCGGGACGGATGAGCACGATGGAGGCCGACTTGATGTTCGAGTAACGCACCATGCCGCGCTCGGCCCCGAGGCGCAGCTCGCCGTGCGAGCCGAAGCGCACGCCCCCGGTCAGGCCACCGAACAGGGTCTGGCGACCAAAGGTGAGGGGCAGCGGGCGCAGCCCGGGGATGACCGAGCCCAGATTGAGCGAAAACGCCTCCGGGGTGCGGAGGAACTCCGCGCGGGGTGCGAGGAAGAACGCGCCATCCTCGCCCATCGGTTGGAAGAATTCGGCGGCGAGCCGATCGATTGTTCCGACCGATGTCTTGAGCGCCAGCTCGGCGCCCAGACGGTTGACCTGGGTGAAACGCAACGAAGTCCGGACATTGAGCTCGCTTGATCCGTCGAGATTGCTGCCCAGCCCGACACCAAGGATCGCGAAATTGGGCCCCCACGGCTTTGGCTTGGCTGTCACGACGAGCACGCGACCTCCGGGTCGGTCCTCGAGCCGGTAGTCGACACTCTGAAAGTAGCCGAGGTCGTGCACCCGGCCGAGCCCCTCCTGCAGTCGCGCCGGATCCAGCCGGTCGCCGGGCTGGAGGTTGAGCCGGTTGCGCACCGCCGCTTCGGGGACCTGGCCGTTGGTTTCGACCTCGATCGCAGCGATCACCGGCTGGTCTCGCTGCAGCCGCCGGCGGTCCCTTTCCTGGGCCGCGTAGTGGTCGGGGGACAACGAAAGCGAGCTGAGCGCGGTCCGCGCCTCCTGGGCTTCGTCGTAGCCAAGCTGGGCGATGGTGAGCGCGTGGTGAAAGGACGAGGGACCGTAGCCCGGCATTTTCAGCCGGATGAGCACATCCTGGGGGCGAAGTGTGGCGATTTGTTCGACCGTGTCGCGTTGGGAGAGAATCGCGACCAGCTGCTGCGCCATGCTTACGGGGCTGGTCAGTTTGTCCGCGGGCAGCAGCTCGGCCCGCACATCGACGGCGATGATGACATCGACTCCCATCTCGCGCACGACGCTGACTGGCAGATTGCGGGAGGCGAAGCCGTCGATCAGGACCCGGCCGTCGATCGTATAGGGGGCAAAGGCTCCGGGCACCGCCATGCTGGCGCGCATGGCGTCGGCGAGCGCGCCCCGGTCGAGCACCACCATGGCGCCGGTCTCGATGTCGGTGGCCACGGCGCGGTAGCGCACCGGCAGGTCGTCGAAGCTCCGGCCGGCGCCGACGAAATCGGTCTTCTCGCGCAGCGCGACGAGCAGGTTCTGTCCGGAAATCAAGGCGTTGGGAACCTTGAGCCCCGATCGGTCCACCCCGAATTCGAACCAGCGCGGCGTATTGAGCTCCTCGGTTTTGGTGCGATAGCCGCGTTGGGGGCGGGGCAGCGAGTCGCTCAACAGGTGGTCCCAGTCGCACTCCCGGAGCCAGTCCTCCATTTCGCGGGAGGTGTAGCCGGCGGCGTAGAGTCCCGCGACAATCGAGCCCATGCTGGTGCCGACGATGCAGTCCACGGGCACCCGCAGTTCCTCGAGGAGCCGGATGACGCCCACATGTCCGAGCCCGCGGGCGCCGCCGCCGGCGAGCACGAGCCCGATGCGCGGACGCCGGCCGGCCGCCGTGACGGACGCGGCCGAGGCCGTCCCCTCCGCGGCGACGCCCGTCCACACGGTCGACGCACACAGCAGCACCAGGGCGAGGAACCGCGGCGGGACCTGGATCATGGCGCGGACGGCTTTGGGCCGCTGGCGGGGGGCTGATACCAACGCTCCTTGGGCACCAACACCGGCTGGGTGGGCTGGCCCTCGAAATGGGGAGACATGATCTGCACCCCGTGCTCATTGAACAGGTCCTGGATGGTGCGGTGAAGCCGCGTCAAGGTTTCGGCCCGCTGCTGGGCAGAGCGGATGAAACCGGTTAATTCGTAGGTCACGTAAAAGTCGTCGAGCGAAGTCTGGTGCACCCGCGGCGCCGGCTGTTTCAGCAGCGCCTCGGTCCGGGCGGCCGCTTCGATCAGCAAGGCCTCGACCTGGCGCCAGGGAGCGTCGTAGCCGATCGTGACGCTGGTGGACACGAGCGTGGCGCCCTGACCGGAGCGGGAAAAGTTCCGGATGGCGGAGTTGATCAACATGGCGTTGGGGATGGTGACTTCCTCGCGCGTGCGGGTGACCACCTTGGTGGTCAGCAGGCCGAGCTCCTTGACCACGCCCTGGGTGTCGCCCACGACGATGTAGTCGCCCGAGCGGACCGAGCGCGAGTACACGGCGGCGAGCCCGCCGATGATCTGTCCGATGAAGCCGGCGCCGCCGAGCGAGAGCATCAGTCCGAGAAAGACGGATACGCCTTTGAACGCCTCCGAATGCGAGCCCGGCAGGTAGGGGAAGGCGACGATCAGGGCCACGATCCAGACGCCGATGTCGGCCAGCCGCCGCGTGGCGCGCGCGGCCTCCGGGTCCAGCCAGACCGTCAGGTACTTGCCGGATTCCACCGCGGAGAACCAGCCGTTGAGCACCCGGATGAGCCCCCGGGTGACGAGGTAGATCACGACCAGGGCGATCAGGTTGGGGATCTGGTGGACGGCGGCGCTGGCAAGCCCGGACACGGCGGTCAGCAGGTATTCGCCCAGTTGGTCGCCCCAGCGCCGGGTGTAGGGAAAGCGGCCGAGCACAAACGTGATCCAGCCATAGGCGCCGAACAAGATGAGGGCGACGAAGCACACCCGGGTGAGGGACGTGCCGATGCCGATCAGGACCGGGCGCCAGTCGTAGCCAAAGAACCGCAGCAGCGAGCCCGTGTCCTTGGTCAACCAGGCAACCCGCCGCACGAAGCGGGCCTTCAGCCAGTGCATGAGCGTCCAGAAAGCCACGAAGGCCACCGTGGCGATGACGGCCTGGACAATGGCCCGAAACAACAAGGTCAGGCTATGCTGGTCGGCGTGGTCGTGGATCAATTGCCGCAGCTCGGTCGCGACGCGACTGGCGACCGCGTCGAGCGTCGCTCCGCTGTCGGGCTCGATGTCGCCCTCCATGATGCTGAGCAGAAAGCGAGGTCCCGCCGACAGAAAGACACCGCGGGCTTTGCCGATGGTCACAGGCTGGATGACGAGCGTGTCGGGGTCGATTTCGCCCAGGCTATCGTCGATCCGTTTCGCCGTGGCCTCGGCGCGCTGCCGCACGTCGGAGAACTCCAGGGGAAGCCGGTAGTCCACCAACGTACGACCCCAGACCACCACCGGGGCGCTGGCCCGGCTGGCGGCCTCCGGAGCGGCGGCCGGTGACGTCGGGACCACCGGTGGGGTGGCGGGTTCCTCTGCGCGGCTCGCGGCGGGAAGCCACGCGCCCAAAGCAAGGAGGACAAACCAAGGACCCGCCCACGCGGGCGCCAGGCGAACGTAGAGCTTCATGGTGGCGTCGGTGAAAAGCGGTGAACTCGGCCGAGTTTCTCCGCCCCCGTAAAACCGACAACCGCCGGGCAAATCAAGCTTTGCCCATGTGCATTCAGTGCGGCGACTTCTCCGGGCGCCGGTGCCGGTGGGCGACATCAGCCGCCGTAGGTGGGGCGCTGCGGCCAGCCGGCGGGGGACGACTCCCAATCCTCCTGCCGACCGTAGGGTGTGAGATCGAGCAGGCTGTAGTCGTCGGTCAGCCGTTCGACTCCGCGGGCGTAGGCCGAGTACGTATGGTAGACTTGGCGGTCGTGCAGGAAGAAGACACTGATGCCGTGGGATTCACTTGATTCGGACTCCGCTGCCGCCCCGGGGGCTTCGGGCGCGACGGGACGGAAGTTGTACTCCATCGGTGCGACCTTGGCGTCGAGGGTGACATGGAAGTCGTAGTTGAAGTCGCTGCCGAACGAAGAAACCCAGCCGTGTTTCCAGCCTTTGCGCGCCTTCAACGCCTCCAGTTTGGCCAAGGGAGCGCGTGAGATGAGGGTGAACGTCGTGCGCCGCTGCGGCAGCAGCGACAAACTGCCCAGCGCATCGACAAAACCCGTGCAGCCCGGACAACCATGTTCGGATGACGGGTCGAACATGAAGTGATAGACGATGAGCTGAGGCCGGCCGTCGAAAAGATCCCTGAGGTGACATTTGCCGCCCGGACCCTCGAAGACGTAGTCCTTGTCCAGCGGCACCATCGGCAGCCGCCGCCGCTCGGCGCTGACCCGGTCGTAGTGCTTGGTCAGTTCCTTTTCCTCCTTCAACAAGTCGAGACGAGCACGAAGCCAGGCGGCGCGGGAGGTGATGGGGGGATGCGGGAGCGTGGGGGAGTTCATGGGTGAGAGGGCACCTGGGTGCATAAAGGTTTCGAACGGCAGACGTCGAAATGGACATCGGTGGACCGAAAAATCGGCGA
>JAEUGY010000064.1 GCA_016794625.1 Opitutaceae bacterium | reverse complement strand
TGGTACCGCTTTGCCCAGGCTCCGGTGGCGGTGTGGCCGACCGGCGACGTGCTCGCGCGGGCGCGGGTGCGCGATCTTGAGATCCAGCGCTCGGGAGAATTCCTGCGCACCCAGCTGGCGGCGGGAGCGGACGGCGCCCCGCTGGAGCCACTCCCACCCCCTGCGCCCGATACCCTGGCCCTCGCCTTGGTGGAAGGTTGGCGCGGCGAGGTCTGTCATGTCGCTCTCACCGGAGCCGACGGGCGCTTCCGCGGCTACAAGATCGTCGACCCGTCCTTCCACAACTGGACCGGGCTGGCGCTCGCCCTGCGCGGACAGGCCATCTCGGATTTCCCGGTCAACAACAAGAGCTTCAATCTCTCGTACTGCGGTTTCGATCTCTGACCTCCATGAGCCTGCTTGATCCCCTCCTCCATCGGGCCCGGCGCGGTTGCGAGACCATGGCCTACCCCGACGGCCCGGCGCCGGCCCTGCCCGACCGCCATGGCGGAGCGCTCCGACTCGACATGGCGAAATGCACCGAGGGCTGCACCGCCTGCCTGCCCGTGTGTCCGACCGAGGCGATCACGCGCGCGCCGCCGTCGGCCCCGGCGCGGCTCGACTTGGGTCGCTGTCTCTTTTGCTCCGCGTGTATCACCGCCTGCCCGACCGGCGCCATCACCCACACCCAGGATCACCGCCAGGCGGTGCGCCGACGGGAGGACCTCGTGCTGGGCGCCGGCGCGGGCGAGGAGCTGCGGCTCGCGGCGGCGCTCGATGAGCGGCTGCGGCGGCTCTTCGGCCGCTCGTTGCGTCTCCGGCAGGTCAGCGCCGGCGGGTGCAATGCCTGCGAGTCGGATGTGAATGTGCTCAACACCATCGGCTGGGACCTGAGTCGGTTTGGTATCCAGTTTGTCGCCTCACCGCGCCATGCCGACGGCCTGCTCATCACGGGCCCGGTGAGCCAGGGCATGGAGCTGGCGTTGCGCAAGACCTGGGACGCCGTGCCTGCCCCCAAACTCGTCATCGCCGTCGGCGCCTGCGCCATTTCGGGTGGACCGTTTGTTGGACACCCCGAGGTCAAGGGGGGGGCCGATACGCTCGTGCCGGTCGATCTCTACATCCCGGGCTGCCCGCCGCATCCGCTGACAATCCTGGACGGGTTATTGCGCTTGCTCGGGCGTCTTGAGGCGGGCGATGCGGCCCGACCCTCCAATACGTCCGTCCAATCCGTCCGACCCGACGGCCCCCGCGTCTCGCCCACTCAGCAAGGCTGATGGCCCCAATCGGTCTCCTTCAGCTCCTTCTCAAACAACGCCATTTGTTCCTCGGGCGTCAGCGGCACCGGGGGTTGGGGCGCCGCCTCCCCGCCCTCCTGCGCCTTCGCCGGGGGTGGGGGGAGTGCGAAGGGAGCCGGCGGGACCGCCGGAGGCTGAGCGGGAGGGGAATCACCCGGATTCATGCGCTCCACGTTGCGCGGAGTGGCCGCGGCTGTCACGTCGCAACCTCCCCGGATTCCGCCCGGTTTCGTCATTTCCCCGAGCCTTCCGCTTTTGCCTTTGAATCGGCCGGGAAACCGTCTCAGCCTGCTCCGACGGTTCCCCCCCGCCGTTCGGACGCCTCGTCGTGTCCGCCCCCGCGCCCTCGTACCCTTGCTTCTTACCCATGAGTAATACCGCTGCAGGACAATCGGCCATCGCGTCTCAACCCGTTGCCTCTCCGTCGTCCCCGCCGCAACCGGCTTCGACGGGAATCAAACCGAAGTACCCGGGGCTGCGGGTGACCTGCAACGGGAACCAACTGGTGACTCAATACGTCGAGACCCGGGTGACCGAGGGCGGCGTTTTCTACCCGATCACGCCATCGACCGAGGGCGGCGAAATCTACCAGGCTTCCTTTGCCCAGGGTGAACTGAATGTCTGGGGTCAACAAAAGGTCGCCGTCGAAACCGAGGGCGAGCACGCCGCCCAGGGCGGAGCCACGGCCTTCGCGGTCACCGGCCGGCGCACCTGCAATTTCACCTCGGGCCAGGGCATCGTCTACGCGATGGAGCAGTACTACCACGCGCCCGGCAAACTCTCGACCATGGTGCTCGAGGTCGGCGCTCGGGCGTTGACCAAACAGGCGCTCAATGTGCACTGCGGCCACGACGACTTCTACGCGGCCCTCGACACGGGCTGGACTATGATGATGTCCAAGGACGCCCAGCAGGCGGCCGATCAGGCCATCATCCTGCGGCGGGTGAACGAACTCTCGCTCAATCCGGGCATGAACATCCAGGATGGCATGCTCACGACTCACAGCGAACGCATGTACCTCGCCCCGGAGGCGGAGTTCCTGCGTGAATACCTGGGGGCCGCCGAAGATCTGATCGACTGTCCGACCCCCGCCCAGCGCGAGCTGTTCGGCCCGCGCCGCCGCCGGGTGCCGCAGATGATGGACATGAAGAATCCGGTGCTGCTCGGGCCCGTCCAGAACCAGGAGCATCACATGAACGGCGTCGTCGCGCGCCGGAACAACTTCAACGAGTACATCCTGCCGATGCTCGAGGAGGCTTGCGCCAAGTTCGGCGAACTGACCGGCCGGCACTACGGCCTGATCCAACAGTACAAGACGGCCGACGCCGACACGGTGTTCGTGTCCCTCGGCTGCGCCGCCGACAACATCGAGGCGGCCTGCGACTACCTGCGCGACCACCGCAACGCCCGGGTGGGGTCGATCCACATCAATGTCATCCGTCCCTTCCCGGAGGCGGCCGTCATCCAGGCGCTGCGCGGCAAGAAGCATGTCATCATTCTGGAGCGGACGGACGAAGGCCTGGCCGGCGACAATCCGCTGGCCCGTGACATTCGCGTCGCGCTCGGCAAGGCCAACGAAGTCGCCCGGTACGGCGGCGTGCTGCCGGCGCTCACGCCGGAGGAAACTCCCCGCCTGTTCCGGGGCTCCTACGGCATTGGCTCCCGCGACTTCCGCCCCGAACACACGCTGGGCGCCTACGAGTTTGTCATTGGCCAGACGACTCGCAAGGACGGCGCCCGCGCGAGCGACGGCGAAACATTCTTTGTGCTCGGCGTCGACCATCCCTACGCCGTCATCAGCAAGGACACCCCGTCGCTCCTGCCCGAGGGCGCCATCGCGGTGCGGTTTCACTCGATCGGCGGATGGGGCATGATCACGACGGGCAAGAATCTGGGCTCGATCATCGGCGATCTTGGCACGTTCATTTCGGAGCAGAATCCTTCATACGACGCCGACGGCTTCCTCGTCGAAAAACTGTACGTCATGGCCAACCCGAAATACGGGTCGGAAAAGAAGGGCGCACCCACCAACTACTATCTCACGGTCGCCCCGTCGCAGATCAAGGTGAACTGCGAGCTCAACCACGTCGACGTGGTGCTCTGTTGCGATCCCAAGGCCTTCACCCACACCAATCCCCTGGAAGGCCTGAAGAAGGGCGGCAGCCTCGTCTGGGAGTCGAACGAATCCCCGGCGGTCGCCTGGGAGCGGGTGCCGGCCAAGTACCGGCAGTGGATCCGCGACAACGAAATCCGCATTTTCATCCTGCCCGGCTTCGACATCGCCCGCAAGGCCACCAGCCAGACGGAGCTGCAGCTGCGCATGCAGGGCAATTCCTTCCTCGGCGGGTTCTTCCGCGTTTCCCCGTTTCTCAAGACCTTCGGCATCACCGAGGAGCAGTTCCACAAGGTGGTGCACAAGCAGTACGTGAAGAAATTTGGCCGCTTCGGGGATGCCGTTGTGACTTCGAACATGACGGTCATGACGGAGGGTTTCTCCCGCGTCACAGAAATCAACTACGGTGGACGCGACGACCCCGATCGCTCCTCGATGCGTAATCCGCTGCTGCGTCCGATCGGCGAGCACCAGATCATTCCCACCGCGGGCTGCAGCGCATCCGGATGCTCCTCCATCCCCATGCCCGCCGAACAGGCGGGTCGCGCCCCGTTGCAGACCTTGGCCAAATTCGACTCTGAGTTCCGCGCCGGGCTGGGCTACCACCAACCGGCCGGCGCCCTCGCCTCGGTCGGCCTGATGGGCGCGGGCACGGGGGCGACGCAATCCAAGTATGTGGCCCGGCGCGAAACGCCGGTCTATATCGCCGAGAACTGCACGCAGTGCATGGAATGCATCACCGCCTGCCCCGACACCGCGCTGCCGAACGCGGCGCAGGAGATCACGACCGTGCTCAAGACGGCGGTGAACAACTACGTCACCTCGGTGGCCGACCGGCTCGCCTTCGGCGCCGAGGTGGTCGCGCTCGAGGCCCGGGCGCGCGCGAAGATGAACGAGTCGGTCAAGGCCAAGTCCAACGTGCCCTTCAAGGACATCATCGGCGCCGAGGTCAACGCCCTCGCCACCGTCTCCGACCAGGGCAAGGCCGAGTTCAACCGGATCATCGGCAAGCTGCCGCTGGCCTACTCCAACGTCCCGGCCATCTTTCGCTCGCTCGAAGCGAAGACTCCCGGCGCGGGCGGTCTGTTCTCCATCTTTGTTTCGGACCTCTGCAAAGGTTGCGGTGAATGCGTGCAGGTCTGCGGTGACCACGATGCGCTGCGCATGGTGCGCGAGACCGAGGAGCTCAACGCCGACCTGACAACCGCCCAGGTGTTCTCCCGCCTGCTGCCCGATACGCCGCAGAAGTTCCTGGGCCTGTACAACGACGCCGACGCCGCCAACTCCCGCGAGGCCGCTCTGCGCAATCACCTCATGGTGCGCCGCAACTACGAGGCCCTTGTCTCGGGCGACGGCGCCTGCGCCGGCTGCGGCGAGAAGAGCATCCTGCGCGCCGTCGCCAGCGTGACCGAGGCGCACATGCGCCCGATCTACCACCGCAAGGCCGACCGGCTGCGCGCCAAGGCCGACCGGTTTGAAAAGGAAGGTCCCGCCCGGCTCCAGGCCCTCAAGGCGCGCGATCCCAAAGAGTACGAGCTGTACCGCAAGACCTTCGCCCACGTCATCGCCGGACTCGGCGGTGAAAACGACGCCGACACCGCCCAGCGCATCGCCGCCCACGAAGCCCGGCACGGCGCGCTGACCGACGAGCAGATCATCGGCGGCCTCGTCGCCGTCATGCGGACCGACGCGTTCAATCACAAGGAACTGCAGGCGGTCGACGGTCGCCGCGCCAACGGCATGTCCGTCATGATGATGGGCGCCAGCACCGGCTGCAACACGGTCTACGGCTCCACCCCTCCGGCGAATCCGCACCCCTACCCCTGGATGAATTCACTCTTCCAGGACGGCGCGACGATCTCGTGGCTGATGGCCGAATCGACCATCCTCCACCACTCCCGCCGCTCCGTCGTGCCCGAGCGCCTGGCCGACGCCCTGCTCGACCGGAGCGAAGGCGTGGCGACCGAAGCCGACTACTTCACGCTCACCCACCTCGACGACGCCGGCATGACCGAGCAGGAGATCCGGGAACTGCCCAAGGTCTGGGTCATCGGCGGGGACGGCGCGCTCGGCGACATCGGTTTCCAGAACGTATCCAAGGTGATCCTGCAGAATCGCCCGAACGTGAAGATCCTCATGCTCGACACGCAGGTGTACTCCAACACCGGAGGGCAAAACTCCGACTCGTCCACCATGCTCGGCGGCTACGACATGAACCAGTTCGGCGTCGCCTCGCAGGGCAAGCTGATCGAAAAGAAGAACGTGGCCGAGGCCTTCACCAGCGGCCACGGTTCTCCCTTCGTCGCGCAGGTCTCGATGGCCAACTCGGCCAAACTCTACAAGGCCATGCTCGACGGTTTGGAATACCGCGGCACCTCGTTCTTCCAGTGCTACACGACCTGCCAGCCCGAGCACGCGGTGGCCGACAACATGAGCGCCGACCAGGCCAAGCTCGTCCGCGACTGCCGGGGCATGCCGGAGTTCGTCTTCAATCCGCGCCGCGGCGAGTCCTCGCAGGAGGCGTTTGATCTCAAGGGCAACCCGACGATCGATCGCGACTGGTGGCGCACCAAGTACGCCACGACCGGCGAGGAGTACAACTTCACCGTCGCCCACTGGGGCATCACCGAGGGTCGCTTCCGCAAGCATGTGAAGCCGATCAAGCCGGAGGACGCGGCCAAACTCATGCTGCTGGATGACCAGGTGATGTTCATCACCCAGGACGACGTGCAGCACCGCCGCGTCTTTGACCCCAAGCATCGCAGCTTCGTCAAGAACTTCGGCTCCTACATCCGGGCCGAGGAGCAGGGCAAGACGGTCTACTACGCCGTCTCCCGTCAAATGGTGCTATTCGCGGTCGAGCGCCGCAAATCGTGGCGCATGCTGCAGAGCAAGGCGGGCGTGGTGAACAAGGACTACCTGGCGCAGAAAGCCCTGCTCGCCCGGATCGACAAGGGCGAGCTCCCCCTCGCCGACGCCAAAGCCCGTCTGCGCGAGCTACTCACCCCCGACCCCGCCGCCACCAAGTAGCGCCCTTGTAGACACACGATGGAGGCGGCCTCAGCGAGGCCACCTCCATCGGAGGAACTGGTTCCGTTGGAGGTGGGGTCGCCGACCCCGCGGAGATTGGCGTCGCCCTCACGGAACCGGTGGACGAGGCGGGACCGAAGGTCCCGTCGCGGCCTCAGCGAGGCCACCTCCAACGGAGGGACTGATTCTGTTGGAGGTGGGGTCGCCGACCCCGCGGAGATTGGCGTCGCCCTCACGGAACCGATGAACGAGGCGGGACCGAAGGTCCCGCCGCGGCCTCAGCGAGGCCACCTCCAACGGAGGGACTGATTCTGTTGGAGGTGGGGTCGCCGACCCCGCGGAGATTGGCCTCGCCCTCACGGAACCGGTGGGCGAGGCGGGACCGAGGGTCCCGTCGCGGCCTCAGCGAGGCCACCTCCAACGGAGGGACTGGTTCCGTTGGAGGTGGGGTCGCCGACCCCGCGGAGATTGGCGTCGCCCTCTCGGAACCGATGAACGAGGCGGGACCGAAGGTCCCGTCGCGGCCTCAGCGAGGCCACCTCCAACGGGACCCCGGTGCCCCGGAGGTCAACGCGCTTGCTTCCCCGCGTTCCCCTTCAAAACTCGTACTCCACCCCGAGGCTGGGCAGGAGCGGGAGCAGGTCCTTGGGCTTCGGCTGTGCCGTCACCTGGTTGCCCTGCACGTTTGCGCTGTACGTGTAGCCCACGAGGTTGGCGTGGTCGTACGCGTTGAAGACATCGACATACGCCCGCAGCTCGCCGCGCTTTAACACCCACCGGCGGGTGGCGCGCAGGTCGAGGCGGTGGTACGCCGGCAGCCGCTCCGCGTAGGCCGGTCCCACCACGCGCTGCACGAAGCGGCGGCCGTTGTTGAGCGGGACGAGCACATACCCGACGTCCGTCGTCGGCCAGCCCGTGTGATACTGCCAGGCGGCACTGAAACTCCAGCGCGCATCCGGCACATAGCTGAGGTCGGCCGCCACGGTGTGACGCTGATCGCGGGCGGTGGGAACGGTGCGGGCGCCCACCGTCTCCTCCGAACGCGCGAGGGCATAACTCGCCGACCACCCCCAGCCCCGCCGACTCCGCCGTGCAACCATGAGCTCCACACCGCGGGCCTCGCTGCCGGACGGCGCAATCCGGGTGCGGTCCGACTGGATCTCGGGAAACACATTGTAGAGATTGACCGGATTGTCCCACCGCACCCGCACGTTCCGTCCCAGCCGTTGGTACACCTCCGCCCGCAGGCTCACGCCCGAGGGCAACCGGTGTTCGATCCCAACGACCCGGTGTTCCGCCCGTTCCGCCCGCTGAAAGGTCGTCTGGCCATCCGCCACCGAAAGCTCGTGCAGGCCCTGGGCCTGGTGGTACTCGCCCCACGCCGCCCGCACCGTGGTGGCGGGACCTGGGGACCACGAGGCATTGAGTCGCGGACTCACCTGGTCGGCCCCCTTGGCGGGATCGTGGTCGAGCCTCGCCCCCGCTTCGATGACCAGTGACCGCGACACCTGGAGTCGCGGTGAAACAAATACACCCCAGCCCTCTCCCTCCGGCGAACGCCGCACGTTGGCGGTCCGCCGGTCGACGACCTGAACCCCGTTGACCACCGCATTCTCTTCGCGCAGGAGCACGTAGGTGTAGTCCGCCTCGGCCGACTTTGCCTCCACGCCGCCGCGCAGCACGAGGCGATCCGACACCGACAGCGTCCAGTCGTTGCGAAACGCCAGCACCGTGAGGGCGCGATCGTCGTCCAGATCAAGCCGCAGTCGCTGGTCGAAAAAGCCGTCACCCTGACGGTTCCAGGTCAGGTGCGAATACGACAGCACCGCCTCCCCCACCCAGCCGTCGCGCGGCTCCCCCTGCCAGCGCAACCAGACATAGTCGCTGCGGTAACGACTGTGCAGCCCCGGCTCGTTGTCCTCGCGAAAGGTCAGCGTGTCCCCGGCATGCAGCGCCTGAAACGAGAGCTGGTGCCGCGGTGACAGGGTATAGTCGACCTTGAACGCACCATCGTAGTAGCGGGGAAAGACCTCGTCGTCGCGTCCCTCCAGCTGAAGCGCCAGGTCGGGGTATCCGCGCCGGCCCGTCACCCGCCACGCTCCGCGCCCCTGAGCGAACTGACCGGAGTGGGATGCGCGCACGCCGGTCAGACTCAGACCGAGCGACGTCGACGCCGTGCCCCGGGCCGCAGTGACCGTTTCCATGGTCAGCACCCCCGCCAGCCGGTCCCCAAAATCAGCGGTGAAACCTCCGGTGATCAGATCGAGACGGCGGATCGAAGGCAGGTCGACGATGGAAAGCGCCCCATCGATGTCCTTGAGGTGAAACGGCTCGATCAAGTCGAGCCCGTCCAGCCGCGCCAGCAGCTGAGAATTCGGCGCCCCGCGTATCCAAAACTTGGCGGTAAAGTCATCCGCCGCGACGCCGGGCAACCGCGCAATCGACCGGTACAAGTCCTCCCCCACCTGCGGCAACGTCTCCAGGTCCGACTGCGTCAAGGTCGCCGACGCGGCGCTGCGGTCTTCGAAGACGCCGAATCGACTCGGCGTGACAATCACCTCCGCCAGGCTCACCGGAGGTTCCGACGCCACCTGGGCGCCCGCACTCGCGAAGGTGCACACCAGCGCCACGAAACCACCCAGCCACCTCCACGCCTCGCCACCCTCGGTCTCATTTTTCATAAACACTTTCAGCTAGAATAAGTTAAGCTGAACACCCAAGACCAGGGACAAGGCGGAAGCAAGCCAATGAGAGGGAGGGCTTCCTTCCCGCCCCTGCGTGCGCGTCAGGCCGCGTAATTTCGCGCGAGGGGGAGCACGACGCGGAAACAGCCACCGCTCTTGTCGACGATCAATTCGCGGCCGACGGTGAGCAGAAAGCGTTCGCGCAGGTTCTTCAACCCGACCTGGGTCGAACGCGGCGGGTCGGGCACGAAACGCAGGGGGTTGCTGAAGGTGAGGGTGTCGCCCTCAAGCGTCACGGTCACCTTCAGGGGCGCCTTGTCACTGATGCCATTGTGCTTGATCGCGTTTTCCAGCAGCAGCTGGAGCGACGCCGGCGGGATGAGGAGGCCGGCAGTCGACTCGAACCCCACCACGTCGATCTGCAGTCCCGTGGGGAATCGCAGGCGGGCCATGGCCGCATAGGCGTCAAAAAAATCACGCTCTTCGTGCAACGGCACCAATTCCCTCCGCTGTTGCTCGAGCAGATAACGGCAGACACTCGCCATGTTCTGGGTAAACGAGCGGGCCGCCGCCGGATCCTCGGCGATCAGGACATTGAGGGTGTTCAGGCAGTTGAAGAGGAAGTGCGGAGCCAGCTGGCTCTTCAATCCGTTGAGTTCCATCTCCACGCGCCGGCGCTCATTGCGCTCCAGGCGGAGGCGATCCTCGAAGCGGTCGGTGACCAGAAACCAGGTCTCATAGATGTTGGTCACACCAATGACGGAGATCTCGACCAGAAACGTGGACGAGATGACGGCCGCCCAGTTGACCTCCCCGATGGGCCCGAGTTTGTACCAGAGAATCACCGCGACCAGCGTGGACGGCACCGTGTAGAGAAACGTCGCCACCAGGAGCGCGGCGATGCGCTGGCGCGGACGCTGCAACCAATCAAAACGATCCCGGAGCTGGAGCAGAATCCACCGATTGCCCTGCCACACCACAAAAGCGAACACCAGAAACAGCACCACCCCGAGCCAGTAGCCCGGTTGTTCCCACGTCAGCGGCTTGAGCGCACCCGTCACCTGGGGGATCGACAATCCCAGCAGGGGCACCCCGAGCGCCCGCATGAGACGATCCCGCACTCCCCGGACGCGATGGCGCGCAGGCGTGGCGGTTCCCTTCGATTCCGTGGCGTTTATCATGCTCCCAGTCGCACAGAGCGGCATTTCAAGGCAAAGACCGAGACGAAGTCGATCAAGGCCGACAAATGCGAGCCAACTCGACCGGGCCCCACGACCAAACGCGATTCCAACCGTCCGATTACCAGGGGCAAACCCGGGGGCCCAGATGAGGCCGGCCAGCCGGAAACGGAGGGGAAAGGGGCACCCCTGACGGAACGAAAAAAAACTGCACTTCCCTCTGGCCGGCCTTGCGCTGACGGAATGAGCGATTCTCCTCTAGGGCGGGAACTTCCCCTCGAAGCTTCTGCCTCTCATTTTCAACATGTCCCTTCCTCCCGTGTCCTCGCCTTGGTTTCGCCGGTTGCTGTATGGGTCCGTGACCCTGGTGATTCTCCTCGCGGTGTGGTACTTCGGTTTCCGCGCGCCTCCTCCCGCCGCCTCCTCGCGGTCTTCGTGGGGCTCCCGTGGCACGCAGGCGATGCCGGTCAAGGTGGTGGTCGCGCAGCGCCAGCCTCTTTCCGTGCACCTCAAGTCGATTGGAACGGTGGTGCCCATGAACACGGTGACGGTCCGCAGCCGGGTCGAAGGGCAACTGTTACGCGTTACGTTCGAGGAGGGTCAGCGGGTGGAGAAGGGTCAGCTCCTGGCAGAAATCGATCCGAGCACCTACCAGATCCGTCTCTCCCAAGCCGAGGGGCAGCAGCGGCAGAACCTCGCGCAGGTCCAGACGGCCCGCAGCGATTTGCAGCGGTATGAACAGCTCTTCGAGAAAAACCTGCTGACCCTGCAGGAACTGGAACTGCAGCAGGCGCTCGTCGCGGAACGGGAAGGCGCCCTCGCCTCGTTCCAGGCCCAAGTGGACACTGCCCGGCTGCAGCTGAGCTACACGCGCATCGAGGCTCCGATCGCCGGCCGGCTCGGGCTGCGTCAGGTCGACGCCGGCAACCTGATTCGGGCGGGCGAGGCCGGCGGGCTGGTCGTCATCACGCAAACGCAGCCGATCTCCGTGCTGTTCACCGTGCCCGAGGTCGATCTGCAAAAGGTGCTCGAACCGTTGCGCGCCGGCGAGGTCCTGGTGGTCGAGGCCTGGGATCGGAGCGAACAGCTGCGGCTCGCCTCCGGGGTGCTCAAGACGGTCGACAATCAAATCGACGTCGCCACGGGCACACTACGTTTGAAGGCCGAGTTCGCCAACGAGGACGAGCGGCTCTTCCCCAATCAATTCGTCAATGTCCGCCTGCGGGTCAGCACGGTGCCGGACGCACTCGTGATTCCCTCGGCCGCCGTGCAGTACGGTTCGCGCGGCACCTACGTCTACATCGTCAACGCCGAGAACAAATCGGTGGTGCGGGACCTCGTGCTCGGTCCGGCCGATGGTTTGCTCCAGTCTGTCACGAAGGGTCTGCAGGCGGGTGACCAGGTGGTCCTCGAGGGCCTGGACCGTCTCCGGGAAGGCCGGAGCGTGATCGTGGTCACGGGCGACTCCGCGCCCGCCCCGCCGCCCGCCTCTCCCTCGAACCGGACCCCGCGCGGGAAATGAATCCTTCACGTCCGTTCATCCTCCGCCCGGTCGCCACCACGTTGCTGATGGTGGCCTTGCTGCTGTCCGGCATCCTCGCGTACCGGCTGCTCCCCGTGGCCGCCCTGCCCGAGGTGGATTACCCCACGATCCAGGTCTTCACCTTCTATCCGGGCGCAAGTCCGCGGGTCACCGCCAGCGCGATCACCGCGCCGCTCGAGCGGCGCTTCGGCCAGATCCCGGGCATGAACCAGATGTCGTCGACGAGTTCGGGCGGCGCCTCGGTCATCACCCTGCAGTTCGCCCTCGAAATCTCCATGGGGGTGGCCGAGCAGGAGGTGCAGGCCGCAATCAACGCCGCGAGCAATCTGCTGCCGAACGACCTGCCGACGCCGCCGGTCTACCGCAAGGTCAACCCCGCCGACACGCCGATCATCACCCTGGCGGTCACCTCGAACAGCCTGCCCCTGCCGCGGGTGCACGACCTGGTCGACACGCGCATCGCGCAGAAACTGGCCCAGCTGCCCGGCGTCGGCATGGTGAGCCTCGCCGGTGGCCAGCGTCCGGCGGTGCGCATCCAGGTCAATCTCGCCGAGCTGGCCAGTCGCGGCCTCAACCTCGCCGATGTCCGGGCGGCGATCAACGCCGCCAGCGTCAACCAGCCCAAGGGCAGCTTCGACGGGCCGACGCGTAATATCCTGATGGATGCGAACGACCAGCTGCGGTCGGTCGAGGAGTACCGGAGCCTGGTGCTCGCCTGGCGCGACGGTGCGCCGCTGCGGCTGGGCGACGTGGCCACGATCGTGAGCGCCGCCGAGGATCGCCGGCTCGCCGCCTGGTCGAACGAGCTGCCGGCCGTGCTGGTCAATGTCCAGCGCCAGCCCGGGGCCAATGTGATCGAGGTGGTGGACCGGGTGCGGGCGCTGCTGCCGCAGCTCTCCGCCAGCCTGCCCGCCGCGGTGGACCTGAACGTCCTAACCGACCGCACGCTGAGCATCCGGGCCTCGGTCCGCGACGTGCAGCATGAGCTGATCTTCGCCATCGGGCTGGTCGTGCTCGTGACCTTTGCCTTCCTGCGCAACTTCGCCGCCACCATCATTCCTTCGATCGCGGTGCCGCTTTCGCTGATCGGCACCTTCGGGGTCATGCACCTGGCCGGCTACTCGCTGAACATCCTGACGTTGATGGCGCTGACCATCGCCACCGGCTTTGTGGTCGATGATGCCATCGTCATGGTGGAGAATATCGCGCGCTATCGCGAGCAGGGCGCCTCCCCCATGGAGGCCGCACTGAAGGGCGCCTCCCAGATCGGCTTCACCCTGGTGTCGCTCACCATCTCCCTCATCGCGGTACTCATCCCGCTGTTGTTCATGGGCGACGTCGTGGGCCGGCTTTTCCACGAGTTCGCCATCACGCTGGCCGTCTCCATCCTCATCTCGCTCGTGGTCTCGCTGACCCTGACCCCGATGATGTGTGCGCGCATGCTGCCGCCCCACGCCGTCGCCCACGGGGCCCCCGGCCTGCTTGACCGCATCATCACCCGCTACGGACGCTGGCTCGACTGGGTGCTGCTGCACCAGCGGCTCGCCCTGGTGGCAACCCTCGCCACGCTCGCCCTGACGGCGGCGCTCTACCTGACGGTGCCGAAAGGCTTTTTCCCCGTGCAGGACAACGCCGCCATCCAGGCGGTGACCGAGGCGCCGCAATCGATCTCCTTCACCGCCATGGCCGAGCGGCAGCAGGCGCTTGCGGCCCGGATCCTCCAGGATCCGGCGGTGGTCAGTCTTTCCTCCTTCATCGGGGTCGACGGCACCAACTCGACGCTCAACAGCGGACGCATGCTGATCAACCTCAAGCCGCACGGAGAGCGCAAGGAGAGGGCCGCCGAAATCATCGACCGGCTGCGCGATGCGGCCCACGAGGTCGCGGGCATCTCCCTCTACCTGCAACCGGTGCAGGAGCTCACGATCGAAGACCGGGTGAGCCGCACGCAGTTTCAATTCACGCTCACCTCTCCCGACGGGACCGTCCTCAACGAGTGGGTGCCTCGTCTGGTGGCGCACCTCCAGGATCAGCCGGAATTGTCCGATGTCGCCAGCGACCTCCAGAACGAGGGATTGCAGGCGTACATTGAAATTGATCGCGACGCCGCCAGCCGGCTCGGCATCAGCGTCGCCGACATCGACGACGCCCTCTACAGCGCGTTCGGCCAGCGCCAGATCTCCACGCTCTTCACCCAGGCCAGCCAATACCGGGTGGTGCTCGAGGCGGATCCCCGCATGGCTGCGGGCCCGTCGGCCCTGGAGTCCGTGTTCGTCGAGTCCGGTTCCGGCCGCCCGGTCCCGCTCGCCAGCATCGCCCGGGTGACCGAGCGCTCCGCCGCCCTGCTCATCAACCACGTGGGCCAGTTCCCGGCGGTGACCGTTTCGTTCAATCTCGGCGCCGGCGCCTCGCTCGGCGAGGCGGTTGCCGCGATCGAGCGCGCCGCCGCCGAGCTGGAGCTTCCCGAGGCGATCGAGATGCAGTTCCAGGGGGCCGCGCATGCGTTCCGTTCCTCGCTCTCGAGCACGCTCTTCCTCGTGCTCGCCGCGGTGGTGACGATGTACATCGTGCTCGGCATCCTCTACGAGAGCAGTATCCACCCGATCACCATTCTTTCCACCCTGCCCTCGGCCACGCTCGGCGCGCTGCTGGCGCTGCACCTCACCGGCCAGCCCCTGGACATGATCGCCATCATTGGCATCATTCTGCTCATCGGCCTGGTGAAGAAGAACGGGATCATGATGATCGACTTCGCCCTCGAGGCTGAGCGGCACCAGGGTCTGTCCCCGCGGGAAGCGATCCACCAGGCGGCCCTGCTGCGGTTTCGCCCCATCCTCATGACCACGCTGGCGGCACTCTTCGGCGCCTTGCCGCTCATGCTCGCCTCAGGTTCGGGCGCGGAGCTGCGGCAACCGCTCGGACTGGTCATGGTCGGCGGGCTGCTCGTCAGTCAGGTGCTCACGCTGTTCACCACGCCGGTCGTCTATCTCTTCTTCGACCGGCTCTCGCGCCGGCGCGTGCGCGTCCCCCGGACGGCGCCCGCCGCCGTCGTCGCCCCTTCCGCATGAACCTGTCCCGGCCGTTCGTCCGCCGCCCGGTCGCCAGCATCCTGCTGGCGGTGGCGCTGGTGCTGGTCGGCGCCCTGGCCTACGGGTTGCTGCCGGTCGCGCCGCTGCCGCAGGTCGATTTCCCAACCATCCGCGTCAGCGCCTCGCTGCCCGGCGCCAGTCCGGAAACCATGGCGGCGAGCGTGGCCACTCCGCTGGAGCGCGCGCTCGGCAGCATCGCGGGCGTGGCCGCGATCTCCTCGATGAGCGGACAGGGGACCACGTCGGTGACGCTCGAGTTCAGCCTCGACCGCGACATCGATGCCGCCGCCCGGGACGTGCAGGCCGCCATCAACGCCGCGCGCGGCCAGTTGCCGGCCGGCATGCCGGGCAATCCCACCTATCGGAAGGTCAATCCCTCGCAGGCGCCGATCATGGCGCTGGCGCTCAGCTCGCCGAACCTCGCACCGGGGGTGCTGTATGACAGCGCCGCCTCCATCCTGGCCCAGAAGCTTTCTCAAATTGCCGGCGTGGGCGAGGTCTCGGTCGGCGGCAGCTCGCTGCCCGCCGTGCGCGTGCAGCTCAATCCGCACGCGCTGGCGCACTACGGCATCGCCCTCGACGAGGTCCGGCGGGCCATCTCCGAAACCAACTCGGTCCGGCCGCGCGGCACCGTGGAAACGGGCGAACGCATGTGGCAGGTCCAGACCAGCGACCAGCTCCGCCGCGCGGAGGAGTACCTGCCGCTCGTCATCCGTTACCGCGACGGAGCACCCGTGCGACTGCGCGACGTGGCGCGGGTCACCGACTCGGTCGAGGATCGCTACAGCAGCGGCTTTCACAATCAGCGTCCCGCCGTGCTGCTCATGGTCAGCCGCCAGCCCGGCGCCAACATCATCGCCACGATCGATGCGATCAACGCCCAGCTGCCCGCACTGCGCGCCCTGCTGCCGGCCGATGCGGACCTGGAGGTGGTGATGGACCGCTCACCCGGCATCCGCGCGACCTTGCGCGAGGCCCAGCTGACCCTGCTCGTCTCCGCCGGACTCGTCATGCTGGTGGTGCTGTTCTTCCTCGGCAGCGCACGGGCGGCCCTCATCCCCAGCCTGGCCATTCCGGTTTCCCTGATCGGCACGTTCGCGATCATGTACCTCTACGGCTTTTCGCTCAACAACCTGTCGCTCATGGCCCTGATCGTCGCGGCCGGGCTGGTGGTGGACGATGCCATCGTGGTGCTCGAAAACATTTCGCGCCACATCGAACGCGGGCTCTCGCCGTTGCGCGCTGCAATGAAGGGTTCGGCCGAGGTGGGGTTCACCTTGCTGGCCATGAACCTGTCGCTCGTCGCCGTCTTCGTTTCCATCCTGTTCATGGGCGGGCTGGTCGAACGGCTCTTCCGCGAGTTCTCCATCACCCTCGCCGCGGCCATGCTGGTCTCACTGGGCGTGTCCCTCACCCTGACCCCAAGCCTGTGCGCCCGGTGGCTGCGCCGCCCCGGGGTCGGGGTCCAGAGCCGCTTGCACCGGGCCACCGACGCCGCCTTCAACACCGTGCGCCACGCCTACGCCCGGTCGCTCGACTGGGTGCTGCGGCACGCGACGCTCACGTTGCTGCTGCTGCTCGGAACGATCGCCCTCAATGTGAGCCTTTACATCCGCATCCCCAAGGGCTTCCTCCCGCAGCAGGACACCGGCCAGCTGCAGGGCTTTGTCCGGGGTGACGACGGCTTTTCCTTCCAAGTCATGCAGCCCAAGATCGAGATCTACCGGCGCCTGATTCTGGAGGATCCCGCGGTGCGCGACGTCATTGGGTCGAGTGGAGGTGCGAACGGCACGAGCAATGCCCGCATCATGATCCGGCTCAAACCACTGTCGGAGCGAGGGGTGTCCGCCACCGAAGTGGTCAACCGCCTGCGCGAAAAAATGCCGCTGGTGGCGGGTGGCGCCATGTGGATGGGCGTGGCCCAGGACATTGAAATGCCGCGCACCTCCGAAGCCGGATCGTACGACTTTTCACTGCTGGCGAGCGAACTCTCCTTGCTCCGGGAGTGGGGGCCGAAGGTTTCGCGCGCGCTCCAGGATTTGCCCGAGCTGGTCGATGTCGACGGTCCCTCCGACCGGGGCACGAAGCAAGTGATGCTGCACATCGACCGCGAAGCCGCCCGGCGCCTCGGCGTGGACATGCGCATGGTGACTCAAGTCCTCAACAGTTCTTTCAGCCAACGCCAGGTGTCGACCCTCTACGACACCTTGAATCAATACCGCGTGGTCATGGAGTTGGAGCCCCAATACACGGAGGACCCGGTGGTGCTCGACCAGGTTCAGGTCATCGGTGCGAACGGCACGCGCGTGCCGCTCTCCGCGTTCACCCGGTACGACTATTCCCTGATCGACGACCGGGTCCGGCACTCCGGGCAGTTCGCTTCGATGAACGTGGGGTTTTCCCTCGCACCGGGCGTCTCGCTGGAGGAGGCGCTGGCGGCGATCGACCGCGCAATGGCGACAATCATGCTGCCGACCGAGGTGCTCGGCCGGCTGGCCGGCACGGCGCAGACGTTTCAGCGCACGCTGCAGAACCAGCCGTTGCTCATCCTCGGCGTGCTCGTGGCCGTCTACCTCGTCCTCGGCATTCTCTACGAGAGCACCATCCATCCCATCACCATCCTTTCCACCCTGCCCTCCGCCGGACTCGGCGCGCTGCTGGCGCTCCGCCTCACCGGCACGGAGTTCACGCTCATCGCGCTGCTCGGATTGTTTCTGCTCATCGGCATCGTGATGAAAAATGCCATCCTCATGATCGACTTTGCCCTCGACGCGGAGCGCCGCGGCGGGCTCGCGCCCCGCGCCGCGATCTACGAGGCGGCCCGGATGCGCCTGCGACCGATCCTCATGACGAATCTGGCCGCCTTGCTCGGGGCCCTGCCGCTGGTGCTGGCCACCGGCGAAGGCGTGGAGATGCGCCGTCCGCTCGGTCTGGCCATCGTCGGAGGTCTCGTCGTGAGCCAATTGCTCACGCTCTACTCCGTGCCCGTGGTTTACCTCTGGATGGACAAGTTGCGCTGGCTGCGCGGCCGCCCCGCGGCCGGGGACGAACCAAGCAAGCCCTTATCTGAAGAAGCGTAAACCGCGTTCAGAAGGAAGCGCCGAAACGGACCAGCACAGTCAGGGAGTCGCGCAGGGCCGCGCTGCCGCCCGGATGGCGGGCCCACTGCAAATCGGGCTGGAGGGTGTACCGGTCGTTGATCTTCCAGGTATAGCTCACTTCCAGCACGCGTTCGTAATCGAGCGGAGGATCATCCGGAGCCTGCAGGCGCGTGGCCCGCACCAGATCATCGCTGAAGCGCGCCTCGGTCAGACCGACCGCAAACACATCGTCGGAACGGGACGGCAGCGGGCCGCGCCAGGCGAACGCCACATCGGCGGCCCAAGCCACGGTGCTGCGGTTCTCCGGGGAGGTGCCGACACGCACGTGCGTATCCACCGTTCCCGGCTTTCCCGGTTCGCCGCCCCACGTGCGCTCGATCGCCAGAAACAAGCCACCCGTGCCATCATGGACGCGGGGATCGCGACCGGACTCCGCAAAGGGTTCGCCCTGCTCGTCCCGCAGCACGTCGGAAAAATCACCCGTGTGCCACCACGCTCCGGCATAACCCCGCCAAGGTTGGTTTTCGGGAGCAAACGCCAGTTGGGTGATGAGAAAACAGCCCTGGCGGCCGCCCAGCTTCAGATGCAGGCCGTCGCGATTCACCGACGCATCGCCTTCGGCGGAATCGAAGGAGTCTCCATCATAAATACCCGTCTGCCAGGACAGGGCCGGGGTCGGCGCCCAGGCCAGACGCGCTCCCGGCGCGGCGGCAAAAAAGGCCGGACCCGTGTTGACGGTGTTGCCGGAAACAAACGCGGGCCAGCCGAACGCGGAGTTGATGAGCGCCCCGCCCGCCTCGGTGCCAAGAAACTCCTCGTCCGCCAGCAACGCGCCCGCGCGCAGCGACCAGGTTTCGGCAGTCACCTCGGCCCACCACGAGTACAACCGCACGCTCTCAAAGCCCTCGCTGTGGCTCGCGGCCAGGAAATCTCCCAGGAACCGCCCGGTCGGGCCCCTACCCTCCAGCGCCAGCACGCTGCCAAAATAGGCGAAACCAAGACCGCTGGATTTGGACCTCACCGCGCCATCGACGTAGCCCAGGGCCAACCCGTGCAACGACTCCCCGCGCGCAGCACCGCCGCGCACGCCGGCCGCGGCGCCGACCGATACGTCCAGGCCCACCCGAGGTCCGATTCGAGACGCCGGCTCTTCCGCGCTCAGCGCAAAAGGAGCCGCGAACGCCAAACCAAGCAAAGCAAAGGAATGCAGCAACCTACACATAAGTTTATCGAGTTTTCGGCACGAATCGCGGCCGGAAAATCGAAGGAGACTCGGCATTTTGCCTAGCATTGCGTTAACTGATTTTACTGAAGGCAGTTACGGGATCGCGTCTCCATTATTATTCCCGAGTGGAATCCACTTCCGCAAGCCATAAGCGTTGAGAGCGCCTCTTCTTTACCGCCGTACGGCCACGAAGACACATCCCGTTGGTTTGTCGCGCGCGTGGCCCGCGCGCCATATCAAGACGAGACTCGAAGGAGTGCGAAACGAAGCCCTCCCCTGCCGTTGTAGGCGGGGTCGCCGACCCCGCGAAAACGCCATGGTTGCCGTTGGAGGTGGCCTCGTTGAGGCCGCGACGGGACCCGCAGGTCCCGCTTCCGTCGTCCGATTTCTTCACGCAACGCCAATTCCGCGGGGTCGTCGACCCCACCTCCAACGGAGGCCGATCTCACATCGCACATAGATTGACGCGCACGCGCAGCTGCCGGAAGGCCGCTTCCCTCGGTGCCTGTGCACCTTTTGCGCGGAACCGACCACCCTTGGCCGCGAACTCCGTCCCGACCGGAACCCGAGCCTCCGTCCTGGGTCGGGGAAAATTACGAGTCGCAACCTTTCCGCAGACTGATTGAAATCCACCTCTCGCACTTCTGCGGCCGCTATGAAAATTCGCTTCCTGCTTGTCGCTCTCGTGGTGGTGGCCTTGTTCGGCTCCATCTTCGGATACAAGGCCTACACGATCAAGGCGGCACGGGCCGCCGCGGCCGGCCGGCGGCCGCCGCCGGTCGTGGTCGCCGCGCTGGCACCGAGCAAGGAAACATGGGCCAACACCCTTGATGCCGTCGCCTCCCTGCAAAGTTATCAGGGGATCGTCGTTCGCAGCGAAATCGAGGGCCGCATCGTCCGCATCGGATTCGAGTCCGGCGCCAAGGTGAAGGAGGGCGACGTGTTGGTCGAACTGGACTTGAGCACCGAAACGGCCCAGCTCGCCGGGCTCGAGGCCCAGGCAAAGCTGGCCGCGGTCAACCTCAACCGGGCGCACGAGCTGCGGACCCAAACCTCCAACACCCAGGCCGATGTCGACGCCGCTGAAGCCGCCGCCGCCCAAAGTCAGGCCGCCCTCGCCGTTCTGCAGGCCACCCTCGCCAAAAAGCGCATCATCGCTCCGTTCTCCGGCCGGCTCGGGCTGCGCGAGGTCAACCTCGGTCAGTTTCTGAACAAGGGCGACGCCATCGTCTCCCTCGAAGCGGTCGATCCCATCTACGCCGACTTCGGCCTGCCTCAGCAGGACATCCCGTTGCTCAGCGCCGGTCTCGCCGTCCACCTCGCCGTCGATGCCTTCGCTCCGCGCCGGTTCGAGGGGCTGGTCGAAGCCACCAGCGCCCGGGTCAATGACGAGACCCGCAATGTGCGGGTGCGCGCGGTTTTCCCCAACCGGAACGAAGAGCTTCGTCCCGGCATGTTCGGCCGGGTCGATGTGGTGCTGCCGGGCCAACGGGAGGTGCTCGTCCTGCCCTCCTCCGCCATCACCTACAGTCCGTACGGCGACTCCGTGTACGTGGTGGTCACGGAAACCACCCCCGCCGGCCCCCAGTCGGTCGCGCGGCAGCGCTTCGTACAGGCTGGTCCTCGGCGCGGGGATCAGGTGAGCATCCTCAAGGGGCTCCAGCCGGGCGAGACAGTGGTCGTCGCCGGTCAGATGAAGCTGCGCAACGGCTCGCCGGTGAAGGTCGACAACTCGATCCTGCCGGACAACAACCCGGCCCCGAAACCCGCGGAGAGCTGAGCCGACATGAATTTCACCGAGCTTTTTGTGCGGCGACCGGTGCTCGCCACGGTCGTCAATCTGTTCCTGCTCATCATCGGGTGGCAGGCCATCCAGGCCTTGGTCGTCCGGCAGTATCCGGAAACGAAAAACGCCGTGGTCACGGTCAGCGTCGCCTACCCGGGCGCCAGCGCCGACTTGGTCCGTGGCTTCGTCACCACACCGCTGGAGCGGGAAATCGCGTCGGCCGACGGCATTGACTATGTCGAATCGATCAGCCGGCAGAACTCCGCCACGATCACCGCGCGTCTGCGCCTGAACTACGACCCGAACGACGCCCTGACCCAGATCACCGCCAAGGTGAACCGGGTCCGGGGCGAGCTGCCCGCGGGCTCCGAAGATCCGGTCTTCGACGTCTCGGTCGGCGAAACTACCGCCTCCGCCTACGTCGGCTTCTACAGCCGCAGTCTCGAGGGCAATCAGATCACCGACTACCTGACCCGCGTCGTCCAGCCCAAGCTTTCCACGATCGAGGGGGTGCAAAAGGCCGAAATCATCGGCGCGCGGACGTTCGCCATGCGCATCTGGCTGAAGCCCGACCGCATGACGGCCCTCAACCTCAGCGCGTCCCAGGTCCGCGCCGTGCTCGCCTCCAACAACTACCTCTCCGCGGTCGGACAGACCAAAGGCAGCATGCTCACGATCAATCTGACCGCCCGCACCGATCTGCGCTCGGTGGAGGAGTTCCGCAACATCGTCATCCGCGACCGCGATGGCGACCAGGTCCGGCTGCGGGACATCGCGGATGTGTCGCTCGGCGCCGAGGACTACAATTCGAGCGTGAAATTCAGCGGCGAAACCGGCGTCTTCGTCGGCATCTTCGTGCTGCCGACGGCCAACTCGATCGATGTCATCGGCCGGGTGCGCCAGGCCATGCCCGAAATCAAGTCGCAGCTGCCCGAGGGTCTGGAGGGCAACGTGGTGGCGGACTTCACGGAGTTCATCAACGACTCGATCCGCGAGGTCATGATCACCCTGATCGAGGCCATGATCATCGTGATCATCGTCATCTATCTGTTCCTCGGTTCTTTCCGCTCGGTGGTCATCCCCATTGTCGCCATCCCGCTTTCCTTGATCGGCGCCGCCGCCGTGATGCTTGCCTTGGGATTCTCGATCAACCTGCTGACGTTGCTCGCCATGGTGCTCGCGATCGGACTGGTGGTGGACGACGCCATCGTGGTGGTGGAGAACATCCACCGTCACATCGAGGAGGGTCTGAGCCCCTTCGACGCGGCGATCAAGGGGGCGCACGAACTGGTCGGGCCCGTCATCGCCATGACCATCACCCTCGCGGCAGTCTACGCACCGGTGGGGTTTCAATCCGGGCTGACGGGCGCGCTCTTCCGCGAATTCGCCTTCACCCTCGCCGGCTCGGTCATCATCTCCGGCTTCGTCGCCCTCACCCTCACCCCGATGATGTGCTCGCGCATCCTGCGGCACAACCCGAACCGTCACGGGTTCGAGGCGTTCCTCGACCGCACCTTCGGCCGTTTGCAACGGGCTTATGAATACTTGCTCGATCAGGCGCTGAACACCCGCCCGGCGGTCTTCTTCGTCGCGGGCGTGGTCTTCCTCGCGATCATTCCCTTCTTCCTCTTCTCCAAGAGTGAACTCGCTCCGGCCGAGGACTCCGGCATCATCCTCATGCAGGTCGAGGCCGCACCCAACGCCACGCTGGAGCAGACGCTGCTCTACGCGGACCAGGTGGTGGCGATGATCAAGAAGACCTACCCGAACGAAACCGCCGAGACGTTCCAGATCGCCGGCCGGGGCGGGTCCAGCAACTCGGCATTTGTCGGCTGGCGGCTCAAGCCGTGGAGTCAGCGCAAACGGAGCGCGCAGGAACTGCTGGTCGAACTGCAGGGCAAACTCGGCCAGGTGGCCGGCGCCCGGTCCGCCGCGTTTCTTCGTCCTTCGCTGCCGGGTTCGATCGGCGGGCTGCCGGTGCAGCTGGTCGTGGGTTCAACCGAGAATCCCGCCCGCGTCGGCGAGGTGGCGGGCGACTTGTTGTTGAAGGCAATGCAAAGCGGGCAGTTTCTTTACGGGGACACCAACCTGAAGTTCGACCAGCCGCAGACGGAGATCATCGTCGACCGGGAAAAGGCGGCCGCGCTGGGCATCAGCATGCAGCAGCTCGGCGCCGACCTGGGGTCGATGCTGGGCGGCGGATACGTCAATCGGTTCGCCATCGACGGTCGCGCCTACAAGGTGACCCCTCAGGTCACCCGGCAATCCCGCCTCAATCCGGACCAGATTCTGAGTTACACCATCGCCACGAGCACGGGCAAGCTGGTGCCGCTGTCGACCATCGCCCGTCTCTCGGAAAGCGTGCAGCCCCGCGACCTGCGTCGATTTCAGCAGCTGAACGCGGCAACCCTCTCGTTCCTGCCCGCACCGGGTGTGTCCCAGGGTCAGGCGCTCGAGTGGCTGCGGGCCGAGGCGGGCCGTTCGTTTCCCCAAGGCTTCACGCTCGATTACGCCGGCGAGTCGCGTCAGTTCGTGCAGGAGAGCGGCTCGCTCACGGGCACGTTTGTGCTCGCCGTCATCGTCATTTTCCTCGTGCTCGCCGCCCAGTACGAGAGCTTCCGCGACCCGCTCATCATCATGATGTCCGTGCCGCTCTCCATCGCGGGGGCCATGGTGTTTCTGTTCTTCAACTTCGCCACGCTGAACATCTACACCCAGGTCGGTTTGATCACGCTGGTCGGACTCATCACCAAGCATGGCATCCTGATTGTGGAGTTCGCGAACAAGCTTCAGGAGGAACAAGGCATGTCGGCCCGCGAAGCCGTCGAACACGCCGCAGGGGTCCGTCTGCGTCCGATTCTGATGACGACCGCCGCCATGGTACTCGGGGTGCTCCCGCTGCTGTCCGCCACGGGCGCGGGCGCCGAGAGTCGCTTCAGCATCGGCCTGGTCATCGCCACGGGCATGTCGATCGGCACGCTGTTCACACTCTTCGTTGTTCCCGCCTTCTACACCCTGATCGCCCACGACCGGCGTCCATCCTCCAAAGCGCCAGCACCAGCCCCCACGCACACCCCCGCCCACGCCAACTGAGCCCAACCGGCGCCGACGGAGCGGCGCCCTCCAAGAGTCGGCCCGGTGGATGCCACGGTAGATGCCCGCCCCAATCTCGCCCGAAGGGCACACCCTTGGAGGGCGCCGCTCCGTCGGCGCCACGGGAACGTCCCCGGCTCCAAGGCGCCGGGTGGAACAACATTGCATCGTCGCTCGTCGCGCGGACATCCACCCGTGATGACGTGCGGACAGCAGGCGCAGCGCCGCGCCTCCCGCGCCCCGCTCTACAGGTACAGCGGCGCGCCCGGTCCGAGGGGCCAGCCCAGGAGGATCCAGAGGACGAGGAATAACGTCCAAGCCACCAGATTCGCCAGGGAGAAGGGCAGCATCATCGCAGTGAGCGTGCCGATGCCGGCTTTGGGCGCGTAACGCTGCAGGAACATCAGCACCAGCGGGAAGTTCGAGGAAAGCGGGGTGATGATGTTCGTGATGCTGTCGCCCACGCGATACGCCGCCTGGGTCAGCTCCGGAGTGTAGCCGAGCAGCATGAACAGGGGCACAAACACCGGCGCCAGCAGCGCCCACTTCGCCGAGGCCGAACCCACCATCAGATCGATGGAACAGGTCAGCAGCACCACCCCGAGGACCAGCGGCACCACTCCCAGATCGAGGCTCTTCAGCAACGCCGCCCCTTTCACCGCCAAGATCACCCCGAGGTTGGTCCAGCCGAACAGTGAAATGAACTGGGCGATGAAAAAGACCACCACGAGATAACCCGCCATCAACTCCAGGGTCTTTTGCATGCCCCGGTACACGTCCGTATCGCTGCGAATCGTACGGGCACCGAGCCCGTAAGCGAGTCCGGGCAGTGCGCCGAAGAGAAAAACGAAGAAGACCAATCCGCGTACAAACGTGGACTTCAAAAAGCCCGGCTGGGCCGGATCCTGCAGCACGCCGTTCTCCGGCACCAATCCCACCAGCACCAGCGCCACCAGCATCGCCAGCGTCCAACCGGCCCAACGGAGTCCGCGACGTTCGGCGTCCGTCAATCCGACCACCGGCTCGGGTTGCACCGCTCCGTCGTAGGCCCCGAGTCGGGGAATCACCACGCGCTCGGTCACGAGCGTGCCCACGACGGTCACAAGGAAAACCGAAGAGCCAAGGAAAAAGTAGTTCGCCATGGCCGTCACCGTGTAGTCCGACTGCAGCAGCCGCGCCGCCTCCTGCGTCAGGCCGGCGAGGATGAGGTCCGTGGGCGACAGCAGCAGGTTCGCTGCAAAGCCGCCCGAAACACCACTGAACGCCGCCGCCAGTCCCGCCAGGGGATGGCGCCCGGCCGAATGGAAAAGCGCCGCACTGAGCGGAAGGAGCAGCACATAACCCACATCCCCCGCGGTGTGCGACATCGTGCCGCAGAACACCACCACGAGCGTGAGCAACCGCGCAGGGGTGGCCTGCACAATGCGACGCATGACCGCCGCCAGCAATCCACTGTGCTCCGCCACGGACAGACCGAGCACGCACACCAGCACCGAACCGAGCGGCGCGAACCCGATGAAATTCGGCAGCAGACCGAGGATGATCCGGTTCAGTCCCTCGACGGACAGCAGATTCACCACCTGAACGGGGGTGCCCTTGACCGGATGCAACACCTCGACTCCGGCCCAGTGACAAACTCCGGACACCCCGATCACCACCCCACACAGCAGCAGAAAGAGCGTGGCGGGGTGCGGCAGCGCGTTGCCCAGCACCTCCACGCCGTTGAGGAACCGCTGAAACCGGGAGTCTCGCACCGCCGGGGTCACGCCCTGGCCTCCACCCGATCCCGGGCGTACTCACAAAGCCGCGACGAAAACTCCGCCAGGGTGCGGCGGAGCGCGGCGAACCCCTCGTTTCGCGCGAAGCTCGGCTCGTCGAGGTAAAGCGCGCGATTGATTTCGATTTGCAGGCTGTGCCGGGCCTCCGCCGGGCGGCCATGGGTGACAATGAGATGTCCGCCCAGGTAGGGGTCGTTGATCTTGACCCTGAACCCCCGATCCGCGAACCAGCCGGCCGTCCACGCGGTGAAGGCGGGGTCCGCCGTCGTGCCACGCCGATCGCTGACCACAATGTCCGGACGCACCGCACCGGCATCGAGATTCATGTCATTGCCCCGCGACTTCATCGAGTGGCAGTTGACATGCCACACCGCGCCGAAGGCACCACGCAGGTGGTTCAGTCGCGACTCGAGGGCGTTCCGGTAGGGATCGTAACAGCGAGCGAGCCGTTCGCCCACCTCCCGAACGCTGAGCCGGCGGGAATACATCGCCACCCCCGGCAGGGCCAGCCGCCGGATCAATCCCATGCCGCGGCGGGAATAGTCGGTGGTGACCAAGGGAGACGGCCAGGGCGCGTCCAACAGGGAGGGGTCGATGTCGTCGCGGGACCGGTTCACATCGACATAGGCCCGCGGAAACCGGGCCGACAGCAGCGAGGCGCCAAACTGCGGGGCGTCCGCCCAGAGCTCGTCGACAAAGGCATCCCACGTCGTGAGGATGGCTTCACGGGAGGCGGTGGGCGCAAAGTCCGCCGGCCAGTCCATCCCGCTATGTGGAGAGTCGAAGACCACCGGACTCTCCCCGGTGGTCGGAAGTTGCAGCGTGAAGGGCGGTGGGACCAACGGCATGCTCGGCCTAGTTGCGATAGTCGAGCGCCGGAGCGCGGTCGCCGAGCAGTGGCGCGTAGACGAAGGCTTCGCCGCGGCGTTTTTGAATCTCCGCCCGGGCGGCCGCCACGGTGGCCGGTTGCGTGAACAAATCCATGGCGGTCAGCGCCAGCGCCTTGGCCGCCACGACCCGGCCTTTGGCGCAGATCGCCGTCGCCCCGCAGGCCGCGGCCTGCCAGCTGTGGGAGGGCGTGCCCGGGACCCAGGTGGCGGTGTGCACTCCGACCGTGGGAACGGCATAGCTGACGTCACCGACATCGGTGGATCCGCCGCCATCCGCCAGCGGGTCGATCCGGAGCGGCGAAATCTGTTGCGCCAGCTCCAGCGCCGCCGGCCGGCCGCCGGGCAGATTGCGGCCGAGCGCGCTGGCGAACGCCCGGTCGGCGTCGTCATAGGTCACGCCACCCACCTGCTCCAGATTGGCGTGGGTGAGGCGGGCCAGGGTTTCGTTGGGCAGCAGATCGTGCACGCCCCCGATGATTTCCCACTCGGCCGTTGTGCCCGTGCCGAGGGCGGCCCCTTTGGCGGCCTGGCAGACCCGCTCGAAGACCTCCCGCACCACTTCGCGATCACGATGGCGCACATAATAATAGACCTCGGCGAACGCCGGCACCACGTTGGGCGCCTCGCCGCCTTTGGTAATCACATAATGGATGCGTGTGTCCTGCAGGATGTGCTCCCGCATCATGTTCACCATATGGTTCATCGCCTCGACGCCATCGAGCGCCGAGCGGCCCCGATGCGGAGAGGCCGACGCGTGGGCGGCGGCGCCCCGGAAACGGAATTTGACCGAGATGTTCGCCTTGGTCGGACCCGTCGTCACCCCGTTGCGATCTCCGGCGTGCCAATGCAGCGCGACATCGACGTCCTTGAACAAACCAGCCCGGACCAGGTACACCTTGCCCGAACCACCCTCTTCGGCGGGACACCCGTACACGCGCAAGGTGCCCGAGCGCCCCCCGGCCTTCAGCCAATCCTTCACCGCCACCGCCGCCTCGACCGAACCCGCACCGAAGGCATGGTGACCACAGGCATGCGCAGCGGTGGTGCCGGGACGCTCCTTCTTTTCCGGCGTGCCCTGCTGGGACAAACCGGGCAAGGCATCATACTCCGCCAGGAGAGCGATCACCGGCTGGCCGCTTCCGTAGCTGGCGACAAAGGCCGTGGGCATGCCCGCCACATTGGACTGCACCGTGAACCCCTCCCGCTTGAGCTGATCCTGGAGTGCGGCCGTGCTCTTGTGTTCCTGGAATCCGACCTCCGCATACTCCCAGATTTTCATCATCAGTTCGGTGTAGGTGGCCTGGCTGCGGTCGATCCGGGCCAGCACGTCGTTTTTCGACGTCTGGGCCCGCAGGGTGGCGCCAGCCAGCACCAGCGCGGACAAGGAACAGGCGAGTCGGAGGAAGTTCATCAAGGAAGCAGGACAGACGAGCGGGCGGTTTTGGCAAGGCATCGCGACGAGCCCCCCGGACTAGAACCGTCGGGTGACCTCGAGCGTCCAGGTGCGGCCGACCGCCAGGTAGTTGTAAACGGACGCCTGGTACCCGGAGGGATCGGCGCTGAGCGGAGGCTCCTCGGCCGTCAGATTGGTCACGCCCAGCCGCACGCTGGTGTTGCGCCACCACTTGCCGGCGTCGGGACCAAACCGTTTGGAAACAAATGCGTTGAAGCTGAGCGACTCCTCCACGCGGTACCAGTAGTTCATCACGCCCTGGTCCTCCGCCACCATGATGTAGGACGGCTGGCCGAGGGACTCGTACACGGCCTGGGTCGTCGAGGCTCCCGTATCGGCAAAGGCACCGACATAATAGGCGCTGAGGCCGGCGGTCCAGTCGGCGCGACGCCAGGACACATGGGCATTGCCGCGCCAGCGGGCGGCTCCGTTCTGATTGATCCGCACGTCCCGCACCGTGCTCGCGGGCAACGTAGAGTACGATTCCTCCAGGTAGGCCCATTCCGTGCCGAGACTGAAGCGACCCACGGGCAACTCGGGAAGACGGTACGTGACGGCCACGTCGGTCCCCGAAACAAAGGCCTCGGAACTGTTGCTGAACGCGGTACGCAGGGAGGTCAGCGGGCCGAAGGGAGCGATCTGGTCCGCCGCCGGACGGCTCGCGTTGTAGGCGGTGAAGGCTGCCAGATCGGCCGCCGGCACCGCGGCTCGCGTGATGCGGGGGTCTCCCGCGTAGTTCGCGGTGCCACTTCCGGTGTTGATAGCGCCGATGGCCACGCCAGAGGCCAGTTGCTTCTGGGTGAAGGCGCGCAGCAGCTGGTAGTCGTTGGAGACGACCTGCGCGGTGGTATCCGCATCAATCAGGTTGCGCTGCTTGATCTCCCAGACGTCGACCGTGAAGGAGAGCCCCTTGACCCAGGGGACATCGACCACCACGCCGACGCTCTGGCCCTTGCTGAACTCGGGCTCCAGGGCGGAGTTGCCGGCCGTGGTGTAGGTCCGGTTGACCGTGCCATCGGAAGCCAGTGACGTGATGGGAACCCGAAAGGTATCCGCGTAGGCCTGCACAAAGGTGCGCTCCCGCTGATTGAGCACGGCCAGATTCGGGGCGCGAAAACCCTCGTTGTAGGAGGCGCGCACCATCAGCCAGGGCATGGGTTTCCAGTTCAAGCCGAACTTCGGCTTGGTCGTCTCGCCAAAGTCGTCATAGCTCTCAAAACGCACCGAGGCCGTCGCTTCCAGCGAACGGGCCAGCGGCAGTTCATGCTTGTCGGACACGAGCGGGATCACGGTCTCGGCGTAGGCGCTGGTCACCGTGCGCCCGCCCACGATGTTGGCGGTGGCGGAAGCCTGGATAAAATCGTTGTTGGTCGGATCGAGCCCCGAACTGGCCGGATTGAGGCCCGCAAACGGGGGACGGGTATGGGACAGTTCCTCCTCGCGGTACTCGGCCCCGACAGCCAGGGAGAGCGGTCCGCTCCACAATTCGATCACCTCACCCGAGGTGCGCAGGTCGAGGCTCGTGATTGAGCTCTCCCCCACATTGGGCAGCCGATCATAGATCGGGGCCATCACGGAGACCGGGTTCTTGTAGGCCTGGTCCGGCACCACCGCTCCGTTCACCACGCGGAACGTGTATCCGAAGGGATTGAACGCGCTGGAGTCGGACTTCAACGCCGAGGCGAGCATCGTGCTTTCGCGCAGCGCGTTTTGCACCTCGTCCACAGTCCGGGCGCGGGTGTAAAACGCGGCCGCTTCCCACGTCCAGGTGCCGCCGAGCCGCCCGCGAATGCCGCCCAGCACACGAAAGATGTCGGTGTCGATCTCGACCCGCTCCTGCCCCATGTCCATCACCCGGAAACTCATGATGCGCGTGGTTTGCGGCGCGCCGGTCACCCGGGGAGTGCCGTCGGCGTTCGGCGCGCCGGTGGCGTGATAGAACCGGGAGCCAAAGGGATTGTAGGGATTGTCCAGTCCGAGGATGAGCGGCAGATCGGCCCCGCTGCTGTAGGGCAGCGGCGAACGGCGGAAGTCGGTGAACGAGTCGTAGTAGGAGAATTCGCCAAACGCGGTCAGCCGGTCGGTCAGGTCGACCTCGAGTCGGTTGAACCAGTTGATCCGCTCCGTCTTGGGCAGATTCATCTGGTCGCTGTTGATGTTGTAGTAGTAGTCGGCGGTGATCCCCGTCCGGGCCGGCGTCGCCGTCGTGAATCCGACCGCCCCTGGAGCCGTCGGCACGAGGTAGCGCGTGGCGGTGGCACTGCCAACGCGAAAGCTGGCGTAGGGGCCGGAGGCGTTGCGGTCGAAGAAGGGCGAGGTCGTGACGTTGAACGGCGCCGGGGCGCGCGCCGACTTGTCCGCATCCTTGGATACATCGCGGTCCGAGAGGTAGAGCTCCTTGCGTGCATATCCGTCGAGGACGGAAAGGAGCCGGGCACGCCCGCCGGCGAAGTCGGTGCCGAGGGTCATGGTCACACGTCCATACTCCGCGCCGCCCTCCTCGGGCCGGCCAATCTGGCTGCTGAACTCGACCCCGCGGAATTCGGAGTCCATGAGGTAGTTGACCACGCCGGCGATCGCGTCGGAGCCATAGACGGCCGACGCGCCGTCGCGCAGAAATTCGACCCGGCTGACGCCGCGGTTGGGCAGCTGGTTGACATTGACCGAGCTGGTGAGCACGGCGCTTTCATTCTGCGTGATCGGGTGATTCGCGAGCCGGCGACCATTGAGCAGCACCAGCGTGTTGCCCGAGCTCAAGCCGCGGAGACTGATGGCCGCGACGTCGCCCCGGGCGATTGCTCCGGTGCCGTTTGACTCGTTGATCGGCACACTGACCACCTGGGGCAGCGCGGTGAGCAACTGCACCGGCGTCATGGCGTCGCGCGCCTCCATCGCTTCCCGGCCGATCACGGTCACCGGCAGGACCTTTTCCTGATCAAGACGCCGAATGTTGGATCCGGTCACGGTGAATGCCTCCAGTTTCAAGGGCGTCTCGGTCTGCACCGCCGCGGCGGGAGGAGGTGCGGCGGGAGGAGTCGTGGATTGCGCCAGGGCCAGCCCCGAAAGGCCGAGGGAAAGGAGAAACAAGGGCGCAGCCGGGCGGGCCGGGGGTCGAGACGTGGTCGGATTCATGGTCGTGCAGGTTCGTTCCTAGGGTGTCGGTGTTCGGTTCGGGAGCCGCCCCTGCGGCCTCCCACGACCAGACAAGGGCACATTGGGACAGAGGAGCAAAGACAATGGTTACAACAAACGTTGTTTCCATTCACAAACGTTGCTCCTAAGACCAACCCATGAGCCGACGCACCCTGGTTTCCTTTGTCGGATTGCGGGATCCGTTTTACCACGATGTCCACGACGACGGCCCGATGAAGGGACCGTTGCTGACTGTCCTGGACGAACGGCGCTACGACCGGGTGATCCTGCTCGGACGCACGCACCGGCAGGACCAGCTCGACCGCACCAGCGCGGCGCTGCGCGCGCTTCATCCCAAACTGCCGGTCGAGGTGCGGATGCTGCATTTGGCCGACTCGACGTATCATCCGGAGATTCTGACCGAACTCCGCCGCGTTCTGTCGCAACTTCGCCGTGACACACCGAAGGACGACTATTCCATTTCGCTCCTGTCGGGACCGGCCGAGATCCACGCCTGCTGGGTGCTGCTGGCGGCGTCGGGGGAATTTCCGGCCCGCCTGCTCAACCTGAGGCGGACCGTGCACAATGGCATCGCCGGGCCGCGCGCGCTGCGGGAGCTGGACTGGAGCGAACCCCTCGCCGCCATCACCCCGGAGACCCTTGGCCTGCTGGCGGGTCGCCGGGAGCGGAACGACGACTCGGAGCTCCAGGATCCGGCGATGACCGTGCCGCGCCACTATTTCGCCCGGCGCACCCTGGAGCAGGCGGTGGTGCTCAGCCGGCATACCGCTCCGTTGCTCATCACCGGGGAGCCAGGCACGCAGAAGCACTACCTGGCGGCGCTGGTCCACCGACTGAGCAACCGCAACAGCGGACCGCTTATCATCTTCAATTGTGCGACGCTGCCGGCCGCGCTGTTTGAGTCGGTGCTCTTCGGTGAATCCGGGGAGGAGGGCTCCGGCAAACTTGATCAGGCCGAGGGGGGCACCCTTGTCTTGCTCAAGCTGCAGCAAGTCCCCGGTGATCTGCTGGTCCGGCTGCTCAAGGCCCTGGATGACGGTTACCACTACGACACCCGCAGCCGGGTGCCGCGCCGCCACAATGTCCGGTTGATCGGCACCACCGATCGCGACCTCGGCGAGGAAGTGCGGCTGAACCGGTTTCCCGCCGACGTCTGGCAGCGGTTGCAGGCCTGCCTGCTCCGTGTGCCCGCGCTGCGTGAACGGCCGGGCGACATCACCCTGATCGCCCAGGATGAACTGGACCGGCGCAATCGCAGCCTGCCGCGCCCGCGCCGCTTCTCCGCCGGTGCCCTGGCCAGGCTGGGCAGCCACACCTGGCCGAGCAATGTGAGCGAATTGCGCCGGGTCATCGACCAGGCGGTGCTCAACGCCGAACAACCGACCATTCAGGCGGCGGACATCGACCTCGATCTTGGCGTCAACCTGGCCAATGTGTTTGCAGCATCGGCCCCTCGGATACGGCAGGGCTTTTCGCTGGAGGACTACCTGCGGAACGTGAAACACGAGATTGTGCGGTCGGCGCTGAAGAAGACCGGCGACAACCAGAGCGAGGCCGCGCGCCTCCTCGGCGTGACCCCTCAGGCCGTAAGCAAGTACGCCAAGGCGTTGAAGAAAACGAAGGGCTGAGCGGGTGTGAGGACGCGGAGGGCGAGGCTGCTTTCGTCCTTTCAGCCCGCCCGACTTTCGGCCTTGCTCACGCCCCGTGCGCGATCCCCACCACACCCGGGCCATGGGTCAACTTATCCTCGCGGCGCTTTGCTGGAGCGCCGGGGGGCTGCTGATCAAGTCCGTCGACTGGCCGCCGCTGGCGGTGGCCGGGGGGCGTGGCATCATCGCGGCGCTCTTTCTCGCCGCCACGAACCGGCCCCTGCGGTTCCACTTCTCGCCGATGCAGCTCCTGGGCGCGGTCGCCTACGCCGCCTGCACGGTGACGTTTGTCATCGCGACCAAGATGACCACCGCTGCCAACGCCATCCTGCTCCAGTACACGGCGCCGGTCTGGATCGCGCTGCTGGGGGCCTGGTTTCTTGGCGAACGGGCCACGCGACGGGACTGGCTCACCATTGTCATTGTTTTGTTGGGCATGGGGCTGTTTGTCGCGGACGGCCTGAAGCTCACCAGTTTGACCGGGAACCTGATTGGGGCCTCCAGCGGGGTGGCGTTTGCCATCATGACCCTCGCGCTCCGCAAGCAGAAGGACGGGTCGCCCGTGGAATCGATCATTCTCGGCAACCTGCTCGCGTTCGTCATCGGGCTGCCCGAGATCATCGGAGCTCCCGCCCTGCCGCCGGTCGGCTGGCTGTCCCTGACCGCGCTGGGCTGCGTGCAACTCGGGGTCTCCTACTGGCTCTATGCCCGCGCCATCCGGCATGTGACGGCGCTGGAGGCCGTGCTCATCCCGGTCATCGAACCCCTGCTCAATCCCGTCTGGGTGCTCCTGGTCTATCACGAACGACCCAGTACCCTCGCCCTCCTCGGAGGGACCATGGTCCTGTCCGCCGTCACCTGGCGCGGACTATCCACCCTCCGCGACCGCAACCGCGGAACCGCACCCACCTAAGGCGTCACAGCGCAATCCCCAGCGGTTGCTCCTTTTCTCAAATAGGGACAGGCCGATTTAAGTTCCGCTTAGTTAGTATTTTAGGTAAGCACAAAAAGGGACAGGCGGAATCGCATGCAATCTCCATAGATTGCTTTCTGGGCCAAAGAAGGGACAGGCCGATTTCATGAGACCGCATGGGCTGGTGAAATGACCGGTGCGGGCACCCCGGGTAGCACCGCGAATAAGGGACAGGCCGATTGTGTGGGGTACCACCGGAATCGTGGGCTCGCATCAAAACCGGCCGGAGTTCAACCTCGCCGCCGACATGAACGTCGCTCGCCTTCTTCTTCTCGTCTCACTCGCTTGGAGCTCGGTCGGGGCGAGTTCGGCTCCGGTTCGAGACTCGGTCGACCGCCAGACCGCGGCGTACCGGTCTCACGACCACAAGGATCCTGAGGTCCCCATGGGCGGGCGTCCCGAACGCTTCGAGTCTCCATCGGCCTGCGCCGTCGACCCGGCCCGCCGCGATGCCAGCCAGCCAGCGATGCCGGCGGCGGTCGGCACCTTGGCGGTCATGACGTACAATCTCCGTTACGCCAGCGACCGTCCTCCGCACGCCTGGCCGGCGCGCCGACCCTTTATGGCGCAGCGCCTGCGCGAAGCGGCCCCCGACATCATTGGCACCCAGGAAGGGCTGTACGGACAGATCAAGGACCTCGCGACGGACTTGCCGGAGTTTGAGTGGATCGGACTGGGGCGCGAGGGCGGAAGTCGGGGTGAGTTCATGGCGGTCTTCTACCGGCGCGCGCGACTGGAGCCGCTGGAGTACGACCACTTCTGGCTTAGCGACACTCCCCTCGTCATTGCCTCCGCCACGTGGGGACACAGCAACCGTCGCATGGTCACCTGGGTGCGTTTCCTCGACCGGGAAACCGGAAAACGCTTCGTTCTGCTCAACACCCACTTTGACCACCAGGTCCAGTTCGCCCGCGAACGGTCAGCCGCGCTGATTCGCGACCGGCTCGCCGCCTGGGGCCCCGAGGTGCCGGTCATCGTCATCGGCGATTTCAACGCCGTCGCCGGAGCCAACTGCACCTATGACATCCTCACGGAAGGCGGTGCGTTGCAGGACACCTGGAAGACCGCACGGGCGCGCACCGGTGACCCCACGCTCAACACCTTCACCGGCTATGAACCCAACCCCCGCCGGTCAGAGCGAATCGACTGGATCCTGGCCCGACCCGGAATTGAAACCGACCGGACCGAGATCCTGAATTGGACCACGGACGCGGAACAACCCAGCGATCACCTGCCCGTGATGGCCTGGTTGCGTCTGCCGTGACCCACGACGGCGCCGCGGAGCGGTGAACTTTCTGTTGTAGGCGGGGTCGCCGACCCCGCAGGGACGGGCGGCGCGCGAAGCATTCGAACAACGAAGGCGGGACCGGTCGGTCCCGTCGCGGCCTCAACGAGGCCGCCTACATCATCAACGACAGGGGCTGCGGCTCGGCCCTCACCTCGACGCCAGGCGTGGTCGCAAGGGCCAGCCCTACACTGGGATGCGCAGTCGTGAATCCGGCGGGATCCGAGCTAGGGAACGAGCAGGGGGCGGATCAGTGGGGCCCAGAGCTCGTAGCCCTTGCGGTTCATGTGCAGTCGATCCGCGACGAAGATGTCGGCCTTGGGCAGTCCGTCCGCACCCAGCATGACCGTGTTGGGATCGACGAAGGTGTTGCGCGGGTCTCCGGCCAGGTAGGCGGAGATCTTGCGATTGGCCTCCAGCATGAGCTCACGCTTGGCCCAGCGGGCGGGATTGAGGGCACACCCGATGAAGAGGACCCGCGTTTCTGGCAGGTCCCGGTGGATACGCTCCACCACGGTCCGCAAGTCGGCGACCACCTGATCGACCGGGGTTCCGCTGTTGATGTCGTTGGTGCCGGAATAGATCACCACCTGGCGCGGAGCGTACTTCAGGATGGTTCGCTCAAAATGCCGGATCAGATCCTTCAGCGTGGAACCACCAAAGCCCCGATTGAGCACCCGCAGTCCGGCATAGTCGGTGTCCAAGTCCTTCCACAGCCGGATGGACGAGCTGCCGGTGAACACGATCGGGCGGGCCGGCGGGGGCGTCGCCCGGTCGGCGGCCTCGAATGCGGCCATCTCCTTGGCCCAGCGATCATCGGCCGCCACCGGCGGCAACTCCACGGCCGGCAACCGCAACGCGAGCGGCGCCAGCATGACCAACGCCAACAGAACCGGTGAAAACCAGCGGCAGGGTGAACGCATCGCATCAGCCTGCGCCCGAAACCGGCGCCTGCCAAGCTCTCGTTGCCCCGAGCTGGAACCAGCCCTTCCCTGACCCGCGATCCGTTCCGACCCTTCGGCCGGCGGCCGCACTCAGGTCTTATTCGCGATCTCGGTCAGCGCCTCGAGCACCTTGCCACCCGTGAGCAGCTCCGGCAGCACCACCGGATCCTTCTGCTTGGGTCCGTAGATGAGGTTGAACGGCACGGCCGAACGGTTCCACTTCGCCAGTTCCTGCGTGATCTGCGGGTCCTTGTTCGTCCAGTCCGCCTTGAAAAGCACGACGTCCTTTCGTCCGAACTCTTTCAATACATCGTTGGACGAAAACACCGTCGCCTTGTTCGTCTGGCAGGTGGCGCACCAGCGGGCGGTGAAATCCACATAGGCATACTTGCCCGCCGCCTGGGCGGCCGCAACAGCCTCCGGGCTCCACTTCTGCCAGACCACCTGGTAGGTGCCGCTCTTGGCATCCGCGGCCCGCGCCGCCGCCAGATCGCGCGGCCAGCCGAGCCAAAGCCCGAAGCCGAGCAACCCCGCCGCGCTCACCCGACCCACCAGCTGGCGGGTCGGTTTTCCAAACGCCTGGCCGAAGCGGCCGTAAGCCCAGGCGGCCATGGCGATGAGAACAAACGCAAAGGCAATCATGAGCAGCGCCTTGTCATCCTCCGTGGTCTGCCCGGCCAGCACCCAGAGCAGCCAACCCACCGTGGCGTACAGCGGGAACGCCATCAACTGCTTGAACGTTTCCATCCAGGCCCCGGGGCGCGGCAGCATGCGCACGGCCTGCGGGAACATCGACAGGAGCAGGTAAGGCATCGCGAGTCCGAGCGCGATCGACGTGAAGACCAGCAACGACTCGAAGGGCGACAGGGCGAGCGCCGCGCCCAGCGCCGGCGCGAGGAAGGGCGCACTGCAGGGCGTCGCGACCAGCGTCGCCAGCATGCCGGTGAAGAACGATCCCGCGAATCCTTCCTTGGATTGCAGGCTGGCTCCGGCGCCGGTCGCCGCCAGGCCGACTTCAAACAGGCCGCTCAGGTTGAGCGCAAAAATCAGCATGAACACCGCCATGCCAAAAACAAAGGCGGGAGATTGAAGCTGGAAGCCCCAGCCGAGCTGTTCTCCACCCGCGCGGAGCACGAGGAGCAGACCGGCCAGCGACCAAAACGACGCCAGCACGCCCGCCGCGAAGACCAGGCCGTGCAGCACGACCTTGGTTTTGTCGCTCCCGGACTGATTCACAAAACCGAGAATCTTGATGCCGAGCACGGGAAACACGCAGGGCATGAGATTGAGCACCAGCCCACCGAGGAACGCCAGAACGAGGGTGCCACCGAGCCCAGCCCCCCCCGCCGCCGCTCCACCGCCACCGGTCGTCGTACCGGTCGAGCCGCCGCCGGCCCCCGGGGTTGACGCCGTCGTCGCGGGAACGGGAGCAGGTGCCGCCGTCACGGCCGCTGCAAACGGAGCGTCAATCAAAAGTCCGCCATAACCCGCACCGGGTTTCCAGCCGGTCTTGGAAGTCAGGATACCCTTCAAACCCGTCGCCGTCGCGGCCACATCGGCCGTGATCACGAGATCGAGCACGTAGGCTCCATTCTCCTGCCGGATGCCTTGGGGTGCCGCGTAGTCGATCACCGCCGCCTCATCAAAGTAGTGCAACTCCGTCGGCGTGTGCGCTCCACCGGCCGCGGGACGCACGGTCAGCGTCGCCTTGGTCCCGTCGCGCTTGGCCGTGACGACCCAGCCCGCCGTGGCCTCAGGGAGTTCAGCGAAGGCCTTCGAAAATCCCGCCGCCACTGCCGCATTGACCCCCGGAGCCGCGGCGCTGACTGGCAGCGTGAGCGAGACCTTGGCGTCCCCCGGCATGCACGAATCCTGGCACATGAGCCACTCGGCCGCCGCAGCCAGGGTCACCGACGCGCCCGCGGCGACGTCGCCCGGAGGCGTGATTTCAGTGAACAGGTACACGGTGCCCTCATACCCATTGCCTGTCACGGCGCCGTGCGAGTCCTTCACCGTGTGCGGCGTCGGCCAGACGATGGGACCGGCCTTGAACCCTGCAGGCAGCGTCCAGGTGATCGATGTCGGATAGCCGGTGCCTGCGTTGATCCAATAGCTATGCCAATGCGCATCATGATCCATCTTCAGCGCGACCCAAAACGGCTTGCCGGGCTGGATCGACGTGTCCTTGGCCACCAGGTCGACTTGCACCGCGCCATTGCGCACCGGCCGGGCGGAGACGACGGTGAGCGGCAGCAGCCAGCCGACCAAAACAGCAATGAAGACGGGAAATTGCAAACGGCTCGATTTCATGGGCATGGCTAGAAAATGCAGCTCGGCAGTGCGTTGGAACGGACCACGTTATCCGGATTCTGTTCCGGCACAAGCGCTGGTGCAAACAGCTTGGTGGAGTAGTAGCGTTCCGCGCGATCGCAGAGGATGGTCACGACCCGGGAGCCCGGGGGCATTTGGGCAGCCGTGCGCAGCGCAGCGCTGATGTTTGCTCCGGAGGAGGTTCCGACCAGCAGGCCGAATTCATGGGCCAGGCGACGGGTCATGACGATGGCATCGGGACTGGGGATCTTCTCCTTCGCATCGACCGACACCTCCTTGAGCAGGGGCGGCAGGTATCCGCCGGCCACGCCTTCGATGCTGTGACAACACGGCGATTCCCCGAAAAGCAGGGCCGCCTCCGCGGGTTCCATGGCCACGATCCGCACCTTCGGATTATGCGCCCGCAACGCGCGACTCACCCCGTTCAAGGTCCCTCCGGTGCCGTAACCACTGACGAATGCGTCAACACGGCCATGCATTTGCGTCAAAATCTCGACTCCCGTATGTTCCACGTGATCAAGCGCGTTGAGTGGATTCTCAAACTGCCGGGGCAAAAAGTACCGTGCGTCCTCCGCCGCCATCTTCTCGGCCAGTTCGATGCCCGTGACATAACCCCGGTCGGCCCGGAAGAGCTTCAGCTCCGCGCCGAAATGACGCATCAAATGGCGGCGCTCCACGCTGGCCGTGTCGGACATAAGAATCTGCACGCGATGTCCAAACACCGCCCCGACCATGGCCAGCGCAATGCCGGTATTGCCACTCGTGCACTCGAGGATGATGGAGTCAGGCCGCAGCATCCCCCGCCGCCGAGCGTCCGTGAGAATGGTCAAGGCCAGCCGGTCCTTGATCGAACCACTCGGATTCATGAATTCGCACTTGGCGTAAACGGTTATCCCCTCGGGTCGGAAATGGAGCGGGATGAGGGGGGTGTTCCCGATCAGCGCGAGCACGGCATGGTGCGCGGTCTCGTTCGCACTCTGAGCCGGCGGGGCCGATGTCCGGGGGCGACGCGCCCGTTCGCGGGGAAGGGTTGGGGCCTTGGATGCCATGACCCTATCCTATCAGGGCCTCCAATGCTTCGCCATAGGTCGAAAGGTGCAATCGGGGTCGCTGTCCACCGGCTTGTTACCATTAGCCTATGTCTCCGCACCGGTTTCTATGCTAGCGTGGGAAACCTCTTCGGTCCTGTCGGGTCGTCACGTACCATCCTTATTATGAATCGTCTGTTCCTCAGCCTCCTTTTCGCCTGCTCCGGCTCCCTCGCCGCGATTCACGCCCAGACTCCCGCGACCGTGCCCGCGTCCACCGGGGCCCCCTCCACCACGCGCCCCGGGCCGAAGGCGGGCGACATGGCACCCGACTTTTCCGTGATCGGCCCCGACGGCAAGACGATGAAGCTTTCCGACTTCCGGGGAAAGCTGGTCCTGGTCGACATCTGGGCGACCTGGTGCGGTCCGTGCGTGGCGTCCATGCCGCACAATAGCGAGCTGGCGGCCAAATTCGCCGGGCAGGATTTCGTGCTGCTGGCGGTCTGCGCGAGCGACACCCGCGCGAACTATGATGCGTGGGTCAAGCGCAACGCGTCCACGTACAAGTTCATGACGGCGTTTGATCCGGCCGGCAAAGACGGCTGGAGCACCTCGGTGTTCAACACGCAGTATGGCGTCACCGGCTTCCCCACCCTGTTACTGGTCGGCAAGGATGGCCGTCTGGTCGGCATGACCTCCGGCGGTGGCAGCGGCGAAAACCCACATGTCACCCGGCTGCTCGCCAAGGGCGGTCTGCCGATCGACACGTCCCACCTTCCGCCGGAACCCACCGGGGCCCCGAAGTCGGTTCCGATGATGGGCAAGACCATGGCGATGTCGGCGAACAAGGTGCCGATTGCCAAGTTCGGCAGCGTCGAAGCGGGCGCCGCGGTGCCGGAAATCACCACGCTCGATCGCGACGGCAAGACCGTGAAGCTGTCCGACTTCAAGGGCAAACCGGTCTTCGTCGCCTTCTGGACCGGCGCCCGCGCCCCCTCGGCCGAGCTTCTGGAGTTGAGCAACCGCTACAAGGATCAGGGCATCGCGTTCTGGGCGATCAATGTCGCCACGGAACAGGCCGATTTCAACACGTGGTACGACACGGCCAAGGCCGGTCTCACGTATCAGGCGACCTGGGACCCCGCCGGCAAGGCCTTCATGGAGGCACAATCGGCCATGCATTTCGGCGTGGGCATGTACCCCGCCTACTGCATGGTGAATGCCCAGGGCAAGTTGATCGGCGGCATCATCGGCATGGGCGCCAATGTCTCCGGCTGGCTGCGCGGCCTGATCGCCGCCTCGGACGTGAAGTTGACCGAGGACGACGCGGGTAAACTCCGGCAGGTGGTCGAGGCGCATCGCGCCGCCGCCGGCGCCGCGGGTGGCATGGTCGCCGCCGGCAAAGCCCAGCCGAAGGGCGATGCGCAAGCCGCCGCCCGTCCCGCGATGCTCGGCGCCGGCGCCGTCGCGCCGGATTTTGTGATGAAGGATGTGGCGGGCAAAGAAGTGCGCCTCTCCGATTTCAAGGGCAAGGTGGTCATCCTCGACTTCTGGGCCACCTGGTGCGGCCCTTGCCTGTCGTCCTTTCCCCACACCCAGAAGATCGCCGCCGCGTACAAGGATCAGGGCGTGGTCGTCCTGGCGTCCGGCACGAGCGATACGATCGCGCAGTTCCAAGAGTGGATACCGAAGAACCAGCCGAAGTACCCGGACATGGTGTTCACCTACGACCCGAACGAACGCGGCTCGGCCACGTATGAAAACCGGGCATCGGCCAAACTCTACGGCGTGACCGGCATCCCGACCCAGTTTGTCATCGGGCGCGACGGCAAGATCGCCGCCGCCATCGTTGGCAACGGAGGCGAGAGCGACGCCCGGACCGAGGCCGCGCTGGCCAGCGTCGGCGTCAAGGTGGCCGACGACACCGTGGCCAAGGGTAAGGCCCAGCTCGCTGCAGCCGCGGAGCGCGAGAAGGCCCGCGCCGAGGAAGCCGCCGAAGCCGGGACCAAACCCCAGTTTCGCGAGCGCTACGGCAAGCTCGCCGTCGGCGAGGCAGTGCCTGATTTTACCGCAGAGGACTCCACCGGTGCGCCCGTGACGTTCAGCACCCTGTCCAAGGGCAAGACCACAGTTCTGATCGCCTGGAGCGCCGGCCAGGGTCAGCCGAAGGAGACGCTCGCCTACCTCGATGCCTGGTCGCGCAAATATGCCGACCAAGGCGTGCGATTCATCGGTCTGGCGGCCTATGATTCCCGCGAAGCCTACCAGGCGTGGCACGCCAAGGAGGGAGCGGCCCTTTCCTTCCCCGTCATCTTCGATCCGGCTGGCAAGGCGCCGAAAGCGGAAAAAACACCAGCGGAGATGACCGTCGAAGAAAAGAAGGCGTTTGGCGACATGCAAAAGGCCCATTTCGACAAGGTCATTCCCATGGCCTTCACCGGCGGCACCATGGCCCCGATTCCGCACACCCACGTCATCGACGCCCAAGGCAAGTTCCTCGGTTTCTTCGTCGGCGCGGGACCGTCCGCCAAGGATTCGCTCGCCAATCTCTTCCTCCGCGCCGGCATCAAGCTCGCCCCCGAGGACCGGCCGAGCCGGGTCTTCACCCGCGAAGAGTCCGCCGCCCCCGCGCCCGAGGCGAAAAAGGAGCGGATCAAGATCGGCACGATGGCGCCCGACTTCACCACCCAGACGCTCGACGGCAAGGACGTGAAGCTCTCCGACTTCAAGGGCAAGGTGGTCATCCTCGATTTCTGGGCCACGTGGTGCGGTCCGTGCATGGCCGCCATGCCGCACACCCAGTCAGTCGCCGCCCAATACAAGGATCAGGGCGTGGTCGTGCTCGCCGCCTGCACGAGCGATGGACGCGCCGCATTTGAACGCTGGGTCAAAGCCAACGAAGCGAAGTACCCGGACATCCTCTGGACGCATGACAAAGCGGAAAGGGCCCCGAACCGCGCCTCCTACGCCCTCTACGGCGTCTCCGGCATTCCCACCCAGATCATCATCGACCCGACGGGCAAGGTCGTCGACGTCGTGGTCGGCTACCTGAACGGCGAGGTGATCCTCGACGCGTCGCTGGCCAAAGCGGGTATCAAGGTCGACCCAGCCATCATCGAAAAGGGCGCGGCCGACCTCAAGAAACGCGGCTGAGCCCCGCCCCCGGCGTTGCCCACCCGCCGCCCGTCCGTCATCCTCTCCGCCGTGACCACCAAGGGCCGCAAGTCCGCCTCCGGCAAGTCCACCGCTGCCGCCCGCAGCAGCGGTGGCGGTGGCGGCGAAGCGCCCGCCGCCGCAAGTCCGCTCGAAGTCATGGATCGCTCGCTGCGGCTCGCCGACGAGGGACTGCGTCGCTCCCTCGTCGACATGCAGGTCGCCGCGAGCGTGCCCGAGCTGTGGAAAGCCCTGCACCACCTGCTGCAGCAGGCCATTCCCAATCATCATTCGACGACCCTCTTTCTCGACGCCAAGGAGCGAAACCCGGGGGCCCTCACGCTCCACTCGCAGCCGTCGCGGCGGCCGGCCGAATGGTGGAAGACCCGCTCCAAACTGACGCCGACCCACACGTGGCTCGACGCCCATCCGGGAGTGAAACTCTACAGTCTGGATGACATCGTGCCCGACCGGCAGGAGCTGAAACGGACCGACTTCTTCCGACACGTGTTGATGCCCGAGGGCTGGGACAAACTCCTCGGTCTGACGCTCTGGGAGCATGGTGAGCGCAAGAGCATCCTCTGCCTGCGGCGCGCCCCCAACCAGCCTCCGTTCAGCGAGGCCGAACGAGCCCTCCTGCTCGACCTGCACCCGGTGCTGGACCGCAACCTGCGCCGGCTGGAAAAACACGAAGAGGAGATGATTGCGCGCAACAGTCTGCAGCAGTTCATCAACCTGCTCCCTCAGGGTATCCTGCTGGTCAATGCACGGCATGAGCTCGTCTTCGCCAACCACGAGGCATTCGACGCCTGCGCGGTCTGGAATCACGGCGAGGTCGCCGCCCGCCAGCTGAACGGCCGTGCCGTCTTCGCGGTGCCGCCAGCCTTCCTCGAAGTCTACCACGAGTTGATGGGGTTGCACTACGCCGCCGCGCTGGCCGACCCGGATGCGCACCATGCCCCGATCCGCCGCCGTCTGATCCATCCGGTGCTGCAGCACATGCAGGCCGATCTTTCACTTTTCTCACTGGACGATCCGCTGCTGTCGCGTCCGAACCTCTTCGCGCAAATCGTCAATCGCGAATCCCTGAACACCTCCGCCCCCGCGTCCATGGACCGGCAGGTGACAGTGCTGTCGCGCCTGACCCAGCGCGAACGCGAGGTCGCGCTGCTGGTGCGCGACGGTTTGAGCAACGAGGAAATCGCCAAGCGCCTCTCGAAGGGCATCGGCACCGTCAAGAATCAGATCCAGTCCGTGTTCGCCAAACTCGAAATCAACAGCCGCGCGAAACTGATCTCGCTGCTGCGCTAAGCCGGATCGATCAGGTCTCACCGCACCGCATACACCTCCACGAGCACCACGCCCTCCTCCCCGGCGGGGCCGGTGGCCACCGCGGAATAGGATCCGGCGGGCAGTTGGAGGATCATCGCGGCATCGCGGCTGCCGGCTGTCCACGGAAACGCGCCCGCGCGCGCCGCCGCACCCAGGGTCACGGAGGCGCGCGCGTCGGTCATCCAGTCGTCATTTGTTGCCACCAGCTCGGTACCTCCGTCGGGAAGATGTCGATACACCTGCAGGCGCGGATCGGCCAGGACACCGGACACGCCGAAGGTCGCCAGGCTGGGACCCGCGGCCCGGATCAGCATCAGCGAGGTCTCGGCTCCTTCGATCGCGAATCCCGCGATCACCGCGCCTTCGCCTCGCTGCACCCGGGCCCGGGTCGAGAGGTTGACCAGGCCGCGTCCATACACTTCGGCCAACACCACCCCGGAGGTCGAGGGTGACGCAGCCCGCGTCACCACGGTGTAGGCCCCCGGACTCAGGCTGAGCACATCCGCCGCGTCCTTCGCGCCCGCCGCCAGCGCGAACGCCCCGCTCTGCGCGGCGCGCGCCCCCACCTCGGCCGCCCGGGGCCCGCGCTCCCAGTCGTCGTTCGCCGACAGCACCGCACTCGCGCCCGCCGCCTGAAGTTGCAGCCGTGGATCGGCCGACGCACCGGTGACGCCAAACGCAGCCAGTCCGGGACCGACACTACGCACCAACACCGACTGCGACGCCGCTCCACCCACGACCAAACCCGTGATGACCACCTCGTCATCGCCCGCACCGGCACGGGCACGCGCCGAGAGATTGACCAATCCGGACGGCGCCGTCGCCCCGCCCTCGCGGACCTGCTGCGCCCGCAGGAAGGCATCCAGGCCGACGCGTGATCCCAGTCGCCGTCCGGCAAAATCGTCGGCGGCGATGTGAATGCCCCCCCACAGGCGCGACCAGCCCGCGTCGTCGGCCGCGTCATAATAGGTCGCCCATTGAAACGTCACGTCCGCGCTCGGCCCGCGCTCAAATCCGAGGTAACGGTTCGCGGCAAAGGTCGATTCCAGCAACCCGCCTGGAAAGAAGGCCGATCCGGTCATCAGCGTCAAAACTTCCGCCGCCGCGCGGCTGAAGGTGCTGTGTCCCGAGACGTAGCCGGCAAACGCAGGCGTGACGAAGGTGCTGCGCTGGTAGGGTATCCACCGCGATCCGAGAATCCAGCCCACGCCTCCCACCTGGTTGGCCGGATCCGCCGGACTGCCGCGCCAGCTGCGCAACGCCAGTTTGCCCACCGAACCCGGGAGGTGCGCGTGGCGCTGCCCCGGGGCGGACGACTCCGCGGTGATCACTTCGATGAGCCCCGGCTCCAGTGGCAATCCACGGGGATGATACGACGGACCCGCCGGGTCGCTCGATTGTCCCAGCCCCGCCAGGTAGCGGATCATGGAAATCGGCCGGACCGAGTCGTAGGTTCTCTTCACCGTCCAGGCGGCGATCGCGGCGTCATGGACCGCGCCATTCAAGGCGACGTAACCACGCACATCCCATTCCAGCGGCGTGAGCTCCGGGCCGGTTCCGGCAAACCGGCGCACGAGTTGCGAATGGTCCGTCACCTGGTTAAAAATCACGTTCCAATGCCCCGGGGGCGTCTCCGACGCCGGGCCGTCCGCCCAGTACTCCGCCAGCACCCGGCCAAAATCGGCCCGGTTGACCCGGTTGGCCGCATACGGTTTCGCCGTGACCGGATTGATCGCATGTCCGGCTCCCTGCTGCGTGCCCAGCGGATGATTCAACCGCGCCCCCGGCGAGATATCCAGGAACACGCCGGTGGACGGATCGAGGAACGAGGCGCGTCGGATGACCTCGACCGCCGCCTCGCGGTACGCGGACTCGGTCGGCGTCCCCAGCAGTGGCGGCGGCCCCGGATCGAGCGCGATCGTGCCGGGAGCCGGCCGGGCGAGGGCAAAGCCGTCCACCTGTCGCCAGTTGGCTCCGACAAAGGTCTGCACAATCGCCCCTAGAGGAATGCCGTTTTGCGTGACCGCATTGTTGAACGAAAGCGGCTGCCAGAAGTTGGGCTCGGGCAGCGTGACACCCGGCAGGTCCGCCGCGAGGGGTGGGTTGCGCGACACATAGCCGCTGGTGTCGGCGTAGGCGTTCGCCTCGTTCGATCCGTCATTCCGCGTGCGGGCGAGCAGACCAAATCCGATGCGGTTGCCCACCGCCGCGGGTGAATCTCCCGTCGTTCCGGAGAATTCCGGGTCGTATCCGGACTGGACCATCAGCCAACGAAAACCGGCTTGGGAACGTTCACGACCCGGACTGGCCCGGTAGCGTTCGGTCAGGATGCGGTACGCGGCGTGGCTCATGGCCTGCCGCTGCGCCGCTTCGCGGGCCTCGAGCGCCGCCGGCAGGGGCGGCGCCTCGCGCACGAAAAGAGGAGCCGCCCGGCTCCAGCCCTCGGCCTGGTAAGGCCAGTAAGCGTCCCACAGGGCGGCGGAGAGATGAAAGAGGTTGCGCGCGTGGATCGTGGGCGCCGGCAGATCCTTCCGGATGGCGTCCAGCAGGGCCTCGTTCCACCAGCGGGCGATGCTGTGGCGCGACAGGTCGGCCACCACCGTCACCGTGACGGGCGCACTGACCACCGAACCGCGCGGATTGATCGCCTCCACGGTGTAGCTGCCGGCATCAAAGGGATGGGCCCGGGCCACCTCATAGGTGGCGCCCGTCGCGCCGGCCAGGACCACGCCGTCTTTGCGCCACACATACACCGGTGCCGGGTCCCCGGTGGCCTCGACCGTCAGGCTGAGGCGTTGATCCCGCGTCACCGCCCCGCCCACTGGGGGCCGGGTGATCACCGGTACGCTTTGCGCGCCCCCCGGTTCGACCACGGTGTGGAGCTGATTTGTGGCCACGGCGGACAGGGTCTGCGTCCGCCCGCTCGGCCAGCGAATTTCGATGGAGTCCACGGCGAGACCAGCCTGCCCCAGCCCGAGGTGCAGCACGGGTTCCCGTTGTCCCAGAAAGGTCGAGGTGGGATTGTGCAGGTGCACGCGGGTGCGCCCTCCGTGGGTCACCCGCACCACCGCCCCGAGCCCGTCGCGATTGGAAAGCGTTCCCTGCAGTCGCAGGCGGATCCAGCGATTGCCGCGGGTGGAGGCGTCGCTGCGGTACAACACCGGCCGTCCGTAGGCCTGGGTGATGACTACGTCCTCGTCGCCATCGTTGTCGAAGTCGGCCACCACCACGCCCCGTCCCTGTCCCGCGTCGCGCAGCCCGGAGAGGGCGGTGCCGTCGACAAACCGACCAGTGCCGTCGTTGATGAACAGGGTGGTCGGGTCGGTCAGGGGGTCGTTCGAGTGCGGCAGGTTCGGATCCGGCACGTAGTCGGCGGTCATGCCATTGGTCACGAGCAGGTCGGGGTCGCCGTCGTTGTCAAAATCGAGGAAGGCGGCGCCCCACCCCCACCCGGTGCGGTCGACCCCGGCCGCGGCGGCCGTTTCCGCAAAGCGGCGCCCGCCGAGGTTGCGGTAGAGTTTGTTGCCCGTCTTCAGGCCGCTGAACTCATAGGAGACGCGGTCAAAAATCGACGTTACGTAGAAGTCGATACGGCCGTCGCCATCATAATCGGCCACCGCCACGCCCATGCCGTTTTCATCCAGTCCGACGCCGGCCGCGCGTCCCTGCTCGGTGAAGGTGCCATTGCCATTGTTCCAGAAGAACTGGCTGGTGTTGAAATCGCCCACCAGGGCGAGGTCCGGCCAGCCGTCGTCGTCGAAATCCGCCCAGGCCGAGGAGAACCCGTGATGCACGGTGCCGATCCGTGGCTGTTGCACGCCGGCGCGGGGGGTGACGTTTTCAAAGTGACCGGGGGCCGCGGCGCCGCGGTTGCGCAGGAGCACGGAGTGCTTCGCGTCCTCCGTCGTGCTGGGCACGCCCCATTCGGACACGTGCACGTCGAGGTAACCATCGCGGTCGAAGTCCACCAAACTGACCCCGAATCCGGCGTGCGGCTCGATCTCGGTGGCGAGTTCGGCACCCCGCGCCGCCGCCTGGTCGGTGAAACGACCGGTGCCGTCGTTGATCAGGAGGTGACACCGATGTCCCGCGAGCGGCACCAGAAAAAGATCCGGCCGGCCGGAGTTGGAAAAATCCCCCGCCACGATCCCACCAATGCCCGTGAAAGAGCCCAGCCCGCGCGCCGCCGCCTCCTCCCGAAAGGTACCGTCGCGATTGTTGAGGTAGAGCACGCAGGGCCCGTCCGCGCGCCCGGCGATGAAATCCGTCCACCCATCGCCATCGACATCGACCGCGGCCGCCGGGGCGGAGAACACCGCGGCCTGCGGTGCGGCCGGCGAGGCGTGCAGGTAATCGATCCCGGAAAGAGCCGTCGCGTCAGTGAACGCCGCCGACAACGCAGACGCCCCGATCATGACCATGATCGGGGCGCCGAGAAACCAACAGGTAGCCCGAGGCCACCCCCCGAGGGTTCCGGCCACACCTCTCGTGGGTGGAGGCCGGCGAGCCATCGGGTTGGACAAGAGAGCTACGACTAGAAGGGCAGCGAGAACGACACTTCGTAGCTGCGGCCCATCACGAGCTGGCTGTGCAGTCCGCCATTGTAGCCGAAGACGGTGTCCGAGAACGGCGGCTCTTCGTCGAAGAGATTGCCGATGCCACCGCTGATGCGGAAGCCCTTGCCGTAGCCGCGCCAGACACCGTCGCGGAAGGTGTAGCCGCCGCGGACATCGACCCGCGTGACCGCAGGCGTGGGGGCGAACCGCTGCGTGGTATTGTTGGCCGCGAAGCTGTTGCCGGTGTTGTTGGACTCGAAGCCGTCGAGGTAGTTGAAGAAGATCGAGGCCGAGAGCGGACCGCGGTCCCAGAAGATCGAAGCGAGGTACTTCCACTTCGGGGGCGAAGCGGTATCACCTTCCAGCACCACGGCCGGCTGACCGGGCGCCAGCTGACGCGTCGCTTCGAGCGTGCGCGAGGCGTTCAGGCCCACACGGAAGCGACCGAAGTTGTCCCAGGGCAGGTTGTAGTCGAGCCCCAGATCCAAGCTCTGGTTCACGATTTTGCCGAAGTTGATGAAGGTCGTGTCCACTTGGAGCAACTTGCCGGGCTGGCCTAGGGCAATGTCAGCCGCCGTGGCCGGCTCGCGGATGACGCGGCCCGGGAAAAGGGCCTCGTTGTTCACAATCGTCGTGCCCGAGAGTACCTGGATCGCGTTCCGCTGCTCGGTGCGATAGTAGTTGACCGACAGATTCAATCCCTTGGCGAACGGGGGCTCGAAGACAATGCCGTAGAACTCGTTGGTCGACGTTTCCGGACCCACGTCCGGGCGGGAGCCACGGGTCGTGAGCACTCCAGTGGTCGACGCCGGGGTGCGGCGCGGATCCACAATCGTCTGGGTGAACGGTGCCGCCACCACCTGGTACTCGGTCAGAGCCGGGGCGCGGAAGCCTTCCCCGTAGCTGGCGCGCACGAGCACCGAGGTGACCGGAACCCAGGAGATGCCGTACTTCGGAACAAACTTCGAGAAGTCGCTCTCCCGCTCATACCGGCCCGCCAGCTGCACATCGAAGCGACGGATGAGGGACACGGCGTTCGACTTGCCAAACACCGGAACCGAGAACTCCGCGAAGGCCGACTGGCCGTCCTGGGAGCCCCACACATTCGCGGTCGTCACCACCGGGGTGACGGCAACGGACGAGGTCACGGAGGCGTTCTTGTTGGCGTCCTGCGTGAGCACCACACCCGTCGCCATCTTGATCGGCCCGCCCGGCAGCGTGTAAGCCTCGCCGTCAAACGTCAGGTCGAGGGTGCGGGACCACGAGCTCGAATCGAGCGTGTTGTAGAGCGCCATCGACTCAAAGATCGCCGCCTGCGAGGAGCCTGCCACGCGGGGATCGACGAACGGATTGATGCGCTTCGTGATGTCGGGGTTGGCCAGGGCCGCCGTGATGAGCGATCCGTTGAACACGCGCGTGCGCTGTTCCATCGTGTAGCGCTGCAGCGAAAGTGCGGCATCCCAGCGCCAGGTCTTGAGGAAGTTGCCCCGGGCGCCGAGGAGTCCACGGTACGTCTGCGATTGGGTCGTCTGCGACTCCGAACCGAACTCAGGGAAAATCATACCCACGAGCACGTCCTGGCCGAAGGGATTGTACACGTTCGGGGTCCCGTTGATGAGCGCGGGGACGATCGTGGCGAAGGCGCCGAAGCCGGACGTGGCCGAGGCGGCCAGCATGGGCGGCTGGGTGTTGAACACGCCCCGCGTATCCGCAAAAGTGCCACGCAGGTAGAATTCCACGCGGTCATTCAGCTTGTACGTCGCGGAAGCAGAGAAGCCGTAGCGCTCGGAAGCGGGAATGATGTCGAGGAAGTTGGACGTGTTGCCACGGATCAGCCCGACCCCGTTGTTCAGATTGCTCGGCGCGGAAGCCACAAAGTTGGCGAGCGTCGCGTTGCCGGTGACGCCGTCCCGAGTCAACGCGAACCGGGCGGGCGTGCCATCCGGGAGGGTGAAACCGGTGAGGTTGCCCGTGCGGGCCTGCACCACGGCGGGAAACCCCCAGTTGAGGCGCAAGTCGCGTCCCTGGAACGGAGCCCCGGTGGCAATGAGCGTGCCGGCCGTAATCGCGCGGTGATCCTGGTTCTTGGAAAACACCCGTTGCGAAGCCTTCAGGTCGGCGCGGCTGTAGTAGTCGACGCTGACGACACCGGAAAGTTTGCCGCGGGCGAAGCCGGTGGTGAGCGTGGCATTGCGCTCGTGGCCGCCGCCGTGGAAGGCGCCCTTGTAACCACCGGTCAATTCGGAGCCGGTCCAGTTCTTCTTCAGGATGATGTTGACCACACCCGCCACCGCATCCGCGCCGTAAATGGCCGAAGCGCCGTCGGTGATGACCTCCACCCGCTCAACCATGCCGAGGGGGATGCCGTTGAGATCGACGAAACCTTGGCGCGAATCGGAGGAACGGTTGCCCGCGCCCGACTGCACCATACGACGACCATCGACCAGGACCAGCGTCGAACCGGCGCCGAGCCCGCGCAGGCTGATGCCGGAGACACCCGTCTGTCCGGGAGGCGCCGCGGAGGCACCCGTCGCCAGATTGATCAGCGGCGTCGAGGTGTCCGTGCGCTGCCCGAACTCGGGATTCAGTTCATTCGGGGTCGAGCCGCGGCCCGCGCTGATGCCGGAGTAGTTTTGCGGCAGATAATTGAGAAAGTCCGCCAGGTTCATCGCGCCCGTGGACTCGATGTAGCGGCGCTCGTAGGTCATGACCGGAGACGGTCCCTCGATGTCCGTGCGCCGAATGCGGGAGCCCGTGACTTCGACCTGCTCCAGCTTGACCGCCTTCGTCAGGGTTTCGGCTTGGGTTTCTTTCTTTTCCTCCACGGCCGCGGCCGCGGGCTTCGTCGCTGCCTCCTTGGCCGGAGGTGTGACGGTCTGGGCGGTGGCCAAGCTGGCCAGCGTCGCCAAGCACGCGTACAAGGCGTACCATCGGCGTAACTTCGTGGGTGTCGTCGTCATACTCATTAGGTGTGTTCGGTCAGTCGTTGCCCCGCGGTCGAAGCAACTCAGCTAGCGTAGGTGTGGTGGTGTTCAGTCGGTCTTCCGCCCGGCCGTCCCCGCACGATCCCAAAACCCTACCTAACTTCTAATCGCTTGCGAAAGTGCAGGTTACCTCACGTCCCGGCGGAAACCTCCAAAAAAACGGGCGATCCTAGCACGTAAGCAACCTCAAAAGCCATAGGTCGAAAGGCTCAATCGGGGTGCGACCGATCGGCTAATTCGCGGGTCCCGGTCGCTTCAACTGCATCCAAACGTTCGCCACCGTGATCAGCCCACCCCCGACGAGCAACGTCCAGGTCGCGGTCTCGTTGGCGTAGGAAATGGCGGCCCAAACGGAAAACCAGGCCGGGAGGAACAGGGCCATGATCGCGCCGAAAATCGGCTCCACGCAGTAGAGGAGCCCCGCTTCGGTCGCCGTGATTTTGGGCTGCCAGGTGTTCATCAGGACGTACGCCCCGATCGTGCACACCACCGTGAGCAAGAGCGTGAAGGTCCACCACGGCACCGAGGCCGCCAGCGCGAGGACGGAACCCGAGGCAGGAGCCGCCGCCACCGCCAGCGCGATGAACACGACCGACTCCGTGCCAAACATCACCAGGGTCAGGCGGTCCGGCCGGTTCGCGGCGTACTCCTTCTTTTCCAACCAGAGAATCTGGCCCATAAAAAAGACCGAGCTCAACAAGGTCTCCCACTCTCCCCGCCCGAGCGACAGCTGGCTCACGTCAAACCGACCCAGCACCCCCACTCCGACCAACACGAGAAGTCCGCTCATCCAGACCACCCCGCCGGGATTGCGGCCGGTGCGCCACGCGAGGTACACCGGGATCAGGATGGCATAGAGCTGGGTGAGAAATGCGGAGGTGCTCGCCGCCGTGAACTGCAGGCCGTCGCTCTGCAGGATCATGCCGCCCGACGCGAACAACCCGATCACGACGCCTTGCACCCACTCTCCCCGCGTCACCCCCAGCCCTCGCCCCCGCAGCAGCCCCCAGAGCGCGAGCAAGGCCGTGGCGAGCACGAACCGCGGGGCCAACACCATTGCCGTGGCAAACCACGCGTTCGTGCCCGGCAGGATGCGCTCGTGGAGGAGCAGGAGCGCCTTGATCAACGGGAAACTCAACCCCCAGCAGAGATTGGCGAGCAGGAGACCGAGGATCGCCTGCGAACGCACACGGGAGGAAGGGGTGCCCAAGGATGACATGCGGGTGGAAACCGACGACGCTGGCGACTCCCGGGGCCGGGGTCACGGAGATAAGCCCAGCCGTCGCCCCCCTCTCCTCTCCCCCGAGCCGAACCGCAGCCGGCAACAATTTTCAATCCGACGGAGGCTCGGCTCGACAGGGCTCCGGCATCCGCGTTGCTTGTTCACCATGGCGAAGTCGGCGGTCCAGCGAGGACGGATATCCAAGAAAGTGTACGAAGCGCAGCTCCCCGAACTGCGCGAGCAGCTCGTCCAGCTGCAGGTGCAGCTCAAGGGCGCACCCTTCAAGCTGGTGTTGATCGTGGCCGGGGTCGCCGGTGCCGGCCGCGGCGACGTGCTCAACGCCCTCGGCGAGTGGCTCGACCCGCGTGGCGTCGAAACGTTTTCGTTCCACACCCCCACCGACGAGGAGCGCGACCGGCCCTTGATGTGGCGGTACTGGCGCAGTTTGCCCGCCAATGGCCGGATCGGCGTGTTCGCCGGGTCCTGGTACACGGAGACCTTGCGCGAACAGGCGAAGGGGAAAAAGGAGCTGGCCCAGCTCGACCACGAACTGCGGCGCATCCGGCATTTTGAGAAACTGCTGACGGACAACGGTGCGCTGGTCCTCAAAGTCTGGCTCCACCTTTCCAAGGAAAACCAGCGCGACCGCCTGCGGGCCCTGGAGAGCGATCCCGACAAAGCCTGGCGCGTGACCGACGACGATTGGGACGCCCACCGGCAATACGACGAACTCGCCGAAACCGCCCGGCACATTGTACGCGAGACCGACCGGCCGAATGCGGCGTGGACCGTGATCGACGCCGCCGATGAACGCGCCCGCAACCTCGCCGTGGGTCAACTCATTGTCCGCCGGCTGCAGAGCCATTTCAAGCGCATGCAACGCCGGCTGGCCACCCGCCCCAAACTCCCGCTCATGCCGCGGTCGCTGGCGCCCTCGGGTCTGCGTCGCCTGCGCAACACCCCGCTCGACCAGAAGCTCTCCGAGGACGATTATGAGCGGAAGCGGGAAAAGTGGCTCGGTCGCCTGCACCGCAGCATCCGCAGCGCCCAGGCCGCGCGCCGGTCCGTCGTCTTTGTCTTCGAAGGCTGGGATGCCGCCGGCAAGGGCGGTGCGATCCGACGCCTGACCTCGGCGATTGACGTGCGCTTCTACCGGGTCGTGCCCATCGCCAAACCCACCGAGGAGGAGATCTCCCACCACTACCTGTGGCGGTTCTGGCGGCACATCCCGCGCGATGGTTATATGACCATCTTTGATCGTTCCTGGTACGGCCGGGTGCTCGTCGAACGCCTCGAGGGCTTCGCCCGCAATGACGAGTGGCGCCGGGCCTACGACGAAATCAACGACTTCGAGGAACAGCTGACCGAGCACGGCACGATTGTGATCAAGTTCTGGATGCACGTGTCCAAGGAGGAACAGCTGCGCCGGTTCCGCGCCCGGGAAGGCACGGCCTACAAGAACCACAAGATCAACGCCGAGGACTGGCGGAATCGCCGGAAGTGGGGCGCTTATGAAGTGGCCATCGGCGACATGCTGGCGCTGACCAATACCTCCTTCGCCGCCTGGCACGTCATTCCGGCCAATAACAAACGCTTCGCCCGCCTGCAGATCCTCAAGACCGCGTGCAACGCCATCGAAGAGGCGCTGGAGAAATAGGGAGGCGCCCGCAGGATCCCTCCGAAGACCGGTGCTTGACAGCGACCCGGGGCTTCGGCACTTCAGTCACCTCTTAACCAAGTCTTTCGTCATGCAACCCACCTTCCGCCCGCACCGCAAGAAACGCGCCCGCAAGATTGGCTTTCGCGCCCGCAAAGCCACCAAGGGGGGTCGCAAAGTCCTTGCTTCCCGCCGCCGCAAGGGCCGTAAGCGGTTGACGGTCGTCTAATTCCGTCTTTCCAGGCGAGCCTCCTTCGCACGGCGTCGCCGCTGTGCGCCTGACGCGGCCGCCCGGCTTCGTCCTCTGTCGTCATGCGTTTCCGCGCCGAGCAACACCTGCGGCGCCAGCGCGACATTCAAGCGGTGCGCGAACAGGGTCGTCGAATCGACTGTGGCCCGTTCACATTGTGGTACCGTCGGCGGCCGGCAGCGGCCGCACCGGTCGCAGCCGTAGCACCCGCGGAGCCTCTCCCCTCCCCAGGGAAAACCGAAACGGCGTTATCTGTCGCAAAAATCCGGTCGCGTGCGCCTCGTCCGGAGGTGCCCGCCGAGTTGCGGCGGGTCTGTTTCATCGCCTCCACCGCCGCGGTGGGCGACGCGGTCGCCCGGGCCCGGGCGCGCCGACGGATGCGTGAAGTCTTTCGGCATCATCAAGATGCGGTTCCCCCGGGTTACGATTTGCTGCTGATTGCACGCAAGTCGATCAATGGGCTTGAGTATCGCGAAATCGAACGGAAGTTCATCGAGGCCTGTCCCCGGATAGCGCCCAGAATCGCATGACCTCCCGTTCTCCCTCGTTCTTCCTGTCGCTCGGGCGTCGGCTCCGGCAGGCGCCGTCCGGAGTGCTGCTGGGGGGCATCCGTGTTTATCAGGTGACCCTTTCGCCGGTCCTGCCGTTGCTCATGGGGCCGGGCTGCGGTTGTCGGTTCCATCCCACCTGCTCCCACTACACCGCCGAGGCGATCCGTACGCACGGGGCGCTGCGCGGTGCCTGGCTGGGTCTCTGGCGGATTCTGCGCTGCCAGCCTCTTCACCCGGGCGGGCTCGATCCGGTCCCGGCGCGTCGAACGGCTCCTCGTTGCCGGTCGGTCAATCCCTCTCCTGTCTCCTCCCCTGGTTCGCTACCCATCGATCTTAATGGATAAAAAGAACATGCTCATCGGCGGCGCGCTCATGGTGTGCGCCATCGGTTTCCTCATTTACGGCAACCGCTACGCTCCGCCTCCGCCCGCACCGCTGCCGCCTCCGACGGCACAGTCGGGTCCCGAAGCGACGGGCACGACGCCGGCCTCCGGCGCACCCGCCGTCACCGGCGCCCCGCTCTCCGCCGCCACGGCCCCGATGGCGGGCAATACGACGTTTGCCGCGATCGTGAGCGACAACGCCGACGCGAAGGTCACCACGCTGCGCAATGAATTCGTCGAGGTGCGCCTGACCGACTTCGGCGGCGCCGTGCTCGACGTCGCGTTCCGCAAGTACCCCGCCGTGCAAGGCGAGCCCGCGCCATTCGTCTTCAACCAGCTGCACGCCGACCCGATGCTGGCGTTCATCGACTTCCCGGGTCTGGATCGCGCCGCGCGCTTCAGCCTGGTCTCCTCGAACTCCACCGAAGCGGTCTACCAGCTGGTGCTGGAAAACCGCATCGAGGTCACCCGTCGCTACAAGATTTTCGCCACCGGCGCCACGCTCGGCGAACAGGACGACCCTTACGAGATTCGGCACGAAACCACCTTTCGCAACCTGACCGACCAGACCATCGCCCTGCCCCGCGCCGGCCTGAGCCTCGGCACGGCGGCGCCGGTGAACGCCAACGACTACGGGCTGTATCTGAATGTCGGATTCTACGATGGCGATTCCTTCAAGTTCAACGAGCGCAGCGAACTCGAGGGCGGCGGTTTCCTGACCAACTTCGGCATCGGCGACCGCAACCCGAAGCCCTTCATCGAGCAGCCGGGGTCCGTGGTCTGGGCGACGGTCAAGAACCAGTTCTTCGCCGCCATCTTCACGCTCGACCAGCCGGGCGTGGGCATTCTCACGCGCCGCGTGGAGCTGCCCCCGTTTGCCGGCAGCTCCCACGCCAACATCGGCGTATCCGGCGCCGCCCGCATCGACCTGAAGGCCCTTGCTCCCAAGGGGTCGACGAGCGTGAGCGGCGACTTCTACGTCGGTCCGAAGGAGTACAAGCGTCTCGCCAAGTTCGAACACCGTCAGGACAAGGTGATGCAGTTCGACCGCTACTTCTTCAACCGGATCCTCCTCAGCGGCTACGTGGGTCCGTTCCTGTTGACGCTGATGCACAGCGCCCACTCCATCGTGCCGAGCTGGGGCTGGTCGATCGTGTTGATGACCCTGTTCCTCAAGATCATCACCCTGCCCTTCACGCTCGCCGCCTCGCGCGCCTCCAAGCGCATGCAGAAGCTGCAGCCGCAGATCCAGGCGGTGCGGGAAAAGTACAAGGACAACCCGCAGAAGCTGAATCAGGCGACGATGGAGATCTTCAAGGAGAACAAGGTGAATCCGGTCGGCGGATGCCTGCCCATCCTGATCACCATCCCGCTTTTCGTGGGCTTCTTTGCCATGCTGCAAAGCGCGTCCGAGCTGCGCTTCGCCCCGTTCCTTTGGGCGGCGGACCTTTCCGCCCCCGACACGGTCGCGCATATCTTCGGATTCCCGCTCAACATCATGCCGCTGCTCATGGGCGCCACCATGGTGGTTCAGATGCGGCTCACCCCGACGCCGACCACGGACAACATGCAGATGAAGATCATGCAGTTCATGCCGATCATGTTCACGTTCTTCTGCTATACGTTCTCCTGCGCGCTTGCGCTGTATTCGACGGTCAACGGCCTCTTCACCATCGTCCAGCAGCTCCTGGTCAACAAGTTCACCAACGATGAGCCGGTGGCCTCCGCCGCCGCGCCCAAACCGGTGGGTGGCAATCCGTGGAAGAAGGCGAAGAACGTCACTCCGAAGAAGAAGTAAGCTCCATGGCCGGCCATAACAAATGGTCCAAGGTCAAACGGCTCAAGGCCGTGACCGATTCCCGCAAGGGCAAGGTGTTCTCCCGGATCTCGCGCGACATTTCGCAGGCCGCGCGGGCCGGGGGCGGGGATCCGGACGCCAACGCGCGGCTGCGCACGCTGCTCTACAAGGCGCGCGAGGCGAACATGCCGGCCGACAATGTCGACCGCGCGATCAAGAAGGGCACCGGGGAGCTGCCAGGCGTGACGTATGAGGATGTCACGTACGAGGGCTACGGCCCGGGCGGGGTGGCCTTTGTGGTCAAGGTTTCGACCGACAACAAGACCCGCTCGGCGCAGGACGTGCGTTCGATCTTCTCCAAGCACGGCGGCAATCTGGCCGCCACCGGCGCGGTGGGCTTTCAGTTCCTGCATGCCGGGCAGTTTCTCGTAGCCAGGGATCAAGTCTCCGAAGACCGCCTGATGGAAATCGCGCTGGAGGCGGGCGCCGACGATGTGATCACGACGGATGAGGGATTTGAGGTCCGCTGCGAAGTCACCCGGTTCGACAAAGTCCTCCAGGCCCTCGATCAGGCGGGCATCAAGACCGCCAGCGCCGAGATCGCCTACATCCCCACCACCACCGTGCCGGTCAGCGCCGCCGTGGCCGCCAGCATCGAAAAGCTCCACGACAGCCTCGACGAACACGACGACGTGCAACACGTGTTCTCCAACGAAGCCGCGCCCTGATCGGGCGCCCCTGTAGGGCCGTCCCTCGCGGCCGCGCCGGCACCGCGGAGCGGTGAAGCTTGAAGGGCGAAGAGTGAAGTGGAGGGCGTCGCTCCGTCGACGCCGGGGGACGGTCCACGAACCACCGCGCTCGACCGTTTTTGGCGGACGCGACGCGCAACCGGCGCCGACGGAGCGGCGCCCTCCACCGAAACAGAACCCTGGCTAACACGGCTGCACCGATTTGCTCTTCTCCCATGGTAACCAGCCCTACATTGCGCGGCCGAGCCCTCTCTCAGGCGGACTCCGGCAGGAACGTCGGGAACGCGAGGCCGGTCGCGGGCGCGGCCCGTCCGCAGGTCTGCGCGGCGTGCAGCTCGAGGTTGCGTCCACCCCAGCCATAAAGCGTGCGCACCAACCCGCCCGCGGCACAGGGCACGAGGATGACCGGACTGCTCCCGCGCATCGCATCGAGCGCGGTCCAGAGCAACGCGGTCGCCGTCGCCTCATCCACCGCCACCCCGGGACCAATCATGCCATGGTGGGGATGAAGACTCGCCACCATGACGCCCAGCAGGTCGCCCCGGGACGATTCCTCCACCCACACGCGCCAGTCGCCCACCGGATTTTTCAGAAAAAAGGCGTAATCGTGTTCGCGATCGATGCCCTGCAGCCGGCGCTCCAGCCCGGCGATCCGACCCGCCTCGTCCGGACGCGCGCGCCGGATCCGCGACGCTCCCACCGGAGGCGCCACGGCCAGCCCCGCGGCAGGCACCGGCACGACCACGTCCTGGTAGAGGGTGTGCGGTACGAACCCGAGGCGCGAGTAGAGCGAAAACGAGTCGAGATTGAGCAGGCTGGAGACCAGCCGCACCGGCAGACCCCGGGCCTGGGCCTTGGCCAGCACCGGCTCGAGCATCGCACGGGCCACCCCGCGACCCTGCGCCTCCGGGGAGGTCGCGACGATGCCCAGCGAGACATGGGACGGGCGCGGGTGGACAAAACATACGCCGAGCAACTCGCCCGTGGCTGCATCCCGCGACGCCACCGCCTCGCCCGGATCCAACGCTGCGTACACCTCGGGAATCAACCGATACGGGGTGGACTGGGAACCAAAGCGGTATCCCTGGCGCAACTTCGATTCATACCAGGCGACCAGCGAGCGGTGCAGCAGGCGCGCCACAGCGTCGTGGTCCTCCGGTCCGATTGTTCCCAAGACACCGGGTTGTTTCATTGCGCTCAAGGTTCACCCACTCGACGCCAAAACCAAGACCGAAGGGCCGAGACCCGGCCCCACCCATGCTTCAATGCGTGGCGGCCGCAAGATGGCCGATCGGGAACTTCAGGCCGTAGTACGAATCCGTCTTCGACTCCTGCCGCCACAACTCGGCCACGCGCGGGTCGCTGCCGTACTGGCGCATGCCATTTTCCCAGGCCCGCCAGACCGTGGGATGAATGTACCCGGCACTGAAGAACAGCCACTCCTCCGAGCAGAGGTTGAAATAGTCGACAAAGGCCTGCGTATCATCGGTCGTGAAGGCGCCCTCGCGGTGCAGCGCGCGGGTCAAACGCTCGTTCAACAGATCATAGCGTTCGTTGAAATTGACGAACAGCTCCTTGAAGCTCCCGGACTCCTGGGCGTGGCGAGCGTGCAGGTGGAACACGAGCGCCCAAACGGCCGCAATCGCGGAGAAGACGAGGATCGGGTGCGCATAGTCCTCGGGGAAAAACGGAAAGGCCAGGATCAGGATCGCAGTCACGAGGACCGCCAGACGCCATATCTTCCGACGATTGATGAGTGCAGCCATAAGGAAAAGGGGGTGTTTCAGTCTGGGCAGAATTGCTTCCCCAGCGCCAGAACTTCCTTCAGCACCCACGCTTGCAAAGCCCTCGACCCGCGGCCTCAGCGAGGCCGCCTACAACAGAAGACCATCCCCCTCCATTGGAGGCGGCCTCGTTGAGGCCGCGTTCGCACGTCAATTCAACGAGATGGACTCAAGCTGGAATCCATGCGGCGGAGAAATCCACGGTCTGATTCCGATGGAGGGCGCCGCTCCGTCGGCGCCGGTTGCGCGTCGCGTCCACCCAAACGGTCGGGCGCCGCGATTCCTGGACCGTCCCCCGGCGTCGACGGAGCGACGCCCTCCATCGGAGCCCAGACAACGGGAGGCATTTGTAGCCTCCTATTCGGAGGACGGAGGCGCGACCGAGGGTCCCGCCGCGGCCTCGGCGAGGCCACCTCCAACGGGCACCCGGAGGGTTCTCTCCTGGAGGGCGCCGCTCCGTCGGCGCCGGTTGCGCGTCGCGACCACCCAAACGGTCGGGCGCCGTGATTCCTGGACCGTCCCCCGGCGTCGACGGAGCGACGCCATCCACCGCAGATGCCATGCCCCTAACCCGCGGGGTCCGCGACCCCGCCTCCCACGGAGGCGTTCCGGCCGTCGGACTCGCCTGGCGCAGCCCCTTTCTTTTGGTTCGCCATCCTCCACTCCACCGCCTTGATCGGAACCGTTCTTTGATGGGGGCCTATAGCTCAACGGTTAGAGCAGAGGACTTAAATGAGGGTCGGCGGCGGGGAAACCCGCCGTTAGTCAGGTGTAACTTCGGTGAACGGCCTGTTCCGCCCTGGCGGAACGACCCAACGCCGAGCCAAGTCCCGCCCTTTGGGCGGGAAAGGTGTAGAGACCATAATCACCCACCTTCGTCCCGCCTCGGCGGGACATGGTGAAGGCATGGTCCAGACCACGCATCCCGCCCCGGCGAGAGCGGCGAAAGCCGAAGTGGTAAGCATAATCCTTTGGTTCAGGGTTCGAATCCCTGTGGGCCCACCAACTCGACCCCAAGGTCGAGTTGCCCTGAGCGAAGTCGAACGGGCGTCCTTCCAAGCAAGTCCGCACGGGCCGCTCAGAGATTGATCCCCTCCGCGCCCGACCCTATCGTCAGTCCATGAACTCGATCGAAAGAGTCCGAAGACTCGTTCGGGGAGAAGACGTGGACCGGCTTCCGGTCCAGCCGATGGGAATGATGTTCGCGGCGCGGCACGCCGGTATTCCCTACATCGACTACACGCGGGATGGTCGGAAGATGGCCGAAGCCCAGCTTCGGTTCGCGGAGGATTTTGGCATCGACTGCCTGCTGACCTGCTCGGACCCGGCGCGCGAGGTGATCGACATCGCCGGCGAGGGCAGCGTCGATTGGTTCGTCGACCAAGGTCCGGCGATCAATGAAGATCGGGCTGCGTTGGTCGAAAAGGAGCGGCTGCGCACGTTCCGCCTGCCCGATCCGACCGGAGGCGGGCGGATGCACGACCGGGTGCGCAGCATCGAGCTGATGCGCCGCCGCGCCGGGCCCGGCCTGTCGATCGTCGGCTGGATCGAAGGCCCACTCGCGCTCGCCGCGGAACTGCGGGGCCTGAACACCATCATGCTCGACTTCGGCGACGACCCGGCGTTCGTGCGCGATCTGCTGGCCTTCTGCGCGGACGTCGCCCTCGCCTACGCCCCGGCCCAAATCGCCGCGGGCGCGGATACGATCGGCATGAGCGACGCCGCCGCGGGCCTGATCGGGCCCACGCTCTACGCGGAGTTCCTTTGGCCGGAACAGCAGCGGGTCCTGTCCACCCTGCGGGAGCGTCACCCCGACGTGCTCTTGCGCCAGCACATGTGCGGCCGCATCGATCCTCTGTACCGCAAGATGGCGGAGCTGCCGGTCGACATTTATGAAATCGACTTCCCTGCCAGCTTCGAACGCGCCCGCAGCGAGCTCGGCGCTCGCCGTGTGCTCGCAGGCAACGTTTCAACCATCACCGACCTGCTGCAGGGCAGTCCGGATCAGGTGTACGAGGCGTGCCGTCGCTGCCACGACATCGCCGGGCGGTACCACATCGTCGGCGCCGGGTGTGAACTCTCTCCCTTCACTCCGGCGGCCAATCTGCACGCCATGGTCGCCTACGCCCGGGACCATCGCCCCGACGGCACGCGGTCGGCCGCGACCCCGGCTGCGGCCGCGGTTGACGCAAGAACGGCGCATTTGCCATCTGGCTCCTGCGCCTCCGCGGGAGCCCGGCTCGAGTGAACGCGGCTCATCCCAAGGGTGCTGCTCTTGACACGCCGGAACGCCCGGGTGTGATCGCATCTACCCAGCGGTTTCCGCCGCCGTCCGCTTCCAGCTTCAACCCCGTGTTTGCGACTCCCATGCGTTTCCTCCGCACCCTCCTCGCCTGCGCCGCCACGTTCACCGTCGCGTTCCCCGTCTCCACCTCGCTCGCTCAGAAACCCACCGCCGCCCCCACCAAATCGCCCGGCGATCTCGCCTACGACACCTATCTGGCGGTCCGCAATGCCAAGGACGCCAAACCCGGCCCGGCACGCAATGCCGAGATCATCAAGGCGGGCTTCGAGTTCATCCTCGCCTTTCCGGCCCACGGCCGCACCGGCACCGTCATCAGCTCGGTGGCGGGATTTGCCGGCTCGACCATGACCGGAAACGCCAACGCGCCGGCCCGCACGGCCTACCTCACGGCGACCAAGTTCGAGCTGCTCGGCCAGCGGAAGCGCGAGGATCTGACCCCGGATCAGGCGCTCGCCCTTGCCTCGCTCGACGTCGCCCTGTCCGGCGCCCTCGCCCGGGAGGAACGCTCCCGCGAGAACGTACAGGAGTTCCGGGAAAAGATCGACACCCTCGCCGCGATGCCGAAGGCGGACCGGTTTCTCTCCGGACACGAACGCGAATTTGGCGAATTCATCCGCACCGGCGGTCGCCTTGAACTGGCCGTCCAGTTCTACCAAAAGCTGCTTGAGCACAAGGACAAGAAGGTCGTCGACATGGCGAAACTCGAGTTGCGCCTGCTCGACGCGCGCATGACCCCGGCCCCCTTCACGTTCACCGCCATCGACGGCAAGGCGGTCGACTTCGCCCAGCTGCGGGGCAAGGCCGTCCTGATTGTGTATTGGTCGCCCACCCACGAGGGTTCCAGCAACGCCCAGGTCGATCTGAAGGAACTCTACCGCAACTACCGCAAACAGGGACTCGAGGTGATCGGCGTGGCCTGCAACAAGGAGGCGGACAAGGCCAAGCTGGACGCCTTTTTGAAGAGCAAGAAGCTGCCCTGGCCGACGTACTATGACGGCAAGGAATTCGCCAGTGACATCGCCATGCGGTTCAACGTCCGCGGCGTTCCCAACGCCGTGCTCCTCGGCAAGGACGGCCTGATGATCGAGGCCGGCATCTCCCCCACCCGCTACGAAGGCATGATCAAGCGCGTGCTCGGGATCAAGTAAGCCC
>JAEUGY010000038.1 GCA_016794625.1 Opitutaceae bacterium | reverse complement strand
GGGTCCCGTCGCGGCCTTGTATGTCCATTTCCGTGCACAAGGAACAAGTACCAAAGGCTGCCGCCGAGAATGGGCCAATTGGCTCGTCGGAGGCGGCAGTCTTTGGTACGGTAAATTTGGCCTTGGGTGAGCGAACCTCATCCAAGGTCGCCAGGGCGCGCGTCCGGCCGGCCGCCGGGCGTGCGGCAGGGCAGGCAGATCGATCTGCGGCCTTGAGGCCTTCGACCTCGTCGCTGAGCAAGGATCCCTGCCCTGTGCCTGGTTCAACTCGAACCGCTGGGAGAGCCTTGAGCTCGCATTGCAAGAAGGAGCAAACCATGCCTGCCAAACCGCCACCGACATACGTTGGACTGGATATCTCCAAGGACCAACTCGACTATTGCCTAAGCGAGACTGCGGAAGGTCGCTGTGCCTACGACCCTGCTGGTCGCGCGGAACTGATTAAGAAAGTTCGTTCTGTCCCTAGGGCGCGCGTGGTTTGCGAGGCGAGCGGCGGATACGAAAAACTGATCGTCGCGGAACTCCTGCAAGCCGGTATCGAGGTGTGTGTTGTACAACCCGGACGAGTGCGTGCCTTTGCCCACGCGGAGGGATTGCTGGTCAAGACCGACCGCATCGATGCCCGCTTACTTCGTCGTTTCGGGGAAAAGATCGACCCCCGGCTGGCCGCGCCGACTGATCCTGCGGCCGCAACGCTACGCGAGTTGCTCGAGCATCGCCGGCAACTCACGACTCAGCTGTCGGAAGTGGAAGGTCGCCTCTCCCTGGCCGGACCTACGCTGGGCCCGCTTCTGACCACCCAGCGAACGTTCTTGATGGAGCAGATTGCCCATGTCGAAAAACTGATCGATCAACACATCGATCAAGACCCGAACCTAAAGCGAAAATCCGAGCGACTGCAGCAGGTCAAAGGCATAGGACCTGTGCTCGCCGCCACCGTCCTGGCCTACGTGCCAGAGCTAGGCCAGATCGACTCGGCTCAGCTCTCGGCCTTAATCGGCGTCGCGCCCTTTGCGGACGAATCCGGCCACACCTGCTCGCCACGCCACGTCCGTGGTGGACGCGCAACCGTCCGACACGTCCTGTACATGGCTGCCGTCTCAGCTTCGCACTCCAATCCCATCCTCACAGCCTTCTACCAACGTCTTCGCGCCAACGGAAAGCCTGCCAAGGTCTGCTTGGTTGCCGTCATGCGCAAGATGGCCTGTCTGATGAACAGGATGCTTCAAGAACCTGATTTTGTCCTTGCCTAAAACCACCGCTGCTCGGCGAGGCCACCTCCAACGGAGCACAAGGCTTTCCGTTGGAGGTGGGGTCGCGGACCCCGCGGGGATTGGCGTCGCCACTCAACCATGGACCAATCGGCGGGACCGGGCGGTCCCGTCGCGGCCTCAGCGAGGCCACCTCCAACGGAGCACAAGGCTTTCCGTTGGGGGTGGGGTCGCAGACCCCGCGGGGATTGGCGTCGCCACTCAACCATGGACCAATCGGCGGGACCGGTTGGTCCCGTCGCGGCCTCGGCGAGGCCGCCTACAACGGGGGTGCGCGGACGCGCTGGCTCGCGGCGGCGCGGCGGACACCCTCAGGCGTGCATGACCTGGCCGCCGTCGATATTGATCGTCTGGCCGGTGAGATTGCGGGCGTGGTCCGAGGCGAGAAAGACCGCCATGGCGGCAAACTCGGGCGGCGTCTGCCAGCGGCCAAGGGGTGAGACCTTGCGGATCTTTTCCTCGGCCCAGGTCTCGTAGTCCTTCCTCTCCGCAGCCGGTAGCTGCTGCTGGCCCGCCGCCCAAACCGCCTGGTTCAGCTGGGTTTTCACCATGCCCGGTGACAAGGCATTCACGCGAATGCCATACGGGGCGAAGTCCTTGGCCGCACACTGGGTGAAATTGATGAGCCCCGCCTTGGCCGCACTGTAGGGCGGGTCCGTCTGCGAGCCCATCTGCCCCGCCACCGAAACCAGAAAGAGCATCGAACCGCCTCCGCGCGCAATGAGCTTCGGGGCAAACGCGTGCGCGACATTCACCGCGCCGATCAGGTTGATCTCCAGGACCCGCGCCCAATCACTCGGCTCCAGATTCCAAAAGGGAAACCCGAATTTCCCCGAGCCCACGCCGACCGAGAACACGACGTGATCCACGTCCCCCACCGAGTCGGCGAACGCACGCACCTCCTTATAACGCGTCACATCTCCGGTCACACTTCCCTGCCCCGATGGCAGCGCAGGCGCCTCCGGGTTGCGATCAAAAGCCCACACCCGGCACCGTTCCGCCACAAACGCCTCCGCAATGGCGCGACCAATGCCGTGGCCCGCACCGATCACGGCGACCTTCTGGTCTTCAAGCTTCAGCTGCATGGGAGGGGAAAGGGGTGACACATCGGGGGAAGCCACCTCCGATCAGAAACCCCGGTCGGAAAGCGGAACCGGATCTTGAGTCGATGGCTTGAGCGGAGCAATCCACAAGCGCACGGCCCCGTCCGCACCGTTTGCGCTCCCTCCCTTCACACCGACTCGTGTGTCTTGGTAACACCCTCCGCGGTTCCCTACTTCAGCGTCAAAAATTCAGCGTTCAGCGTTCAACGTTCCTCCACCCCCGCCACCGCCGCCCGGTGCTGGCGGACCAGCCACACGACGACGCCCACAAACACCGCGCCCCCCATCAGCACGAGGAGGAGAGGCATGTACGCGGCGGCGTGCTCGGGGCGGTAGCCCCGGCGCAGGGTAACGACCGACG
>JAEUGY010000002.1 GCA_016794625.1 Opitutaceae bacterium | reverse complement strand
CCACCAGGCCAGTTACCAGGAGGTGATGAAACGCGTCCTCGATGGTGACATCGGCGAATTGGTCGGCGGGCAATGCTACTGGAACGGCGAAAGCATCTGGTTCCGCGAGAAGAAGGACTGGCTGGCCGGCTTGACGGACTTTGAGTGGCAGTGCTGGAACTGGTACCACTGGGACTGGATCTGCGGCGACCACATCGTCGAGCAGCACATTCACAACATCGACGTGATGAACTGGGCGTTCGGCGGTCCCCCGGTGAAGTTCGCCGGCATGGGTGGTCGCCAAAACCGGGGCGACATCCCGGGCAACATCTGGGATCACTTCGCGGTAGAGATGGAGTACGCCAACGGAGCCCGCGTTTCGAGCTACTGCCGGCACGCCCCGAAGACCATGACCCGCGTCAGCGAGCGCCTGGTCGGCACCAAAGGCGTGGCGGACCCCAACAGCTCGATCAAAGGTGCCAAGCCTTACACGTATTCGGGCGCACCCATGGATCCGTATGTGCAAGAGCACACCGACCTGATCAAGAGCATCCGCGCCAATGATCCGATCAACGATGGTATCCGGGTGGCGGAAAGCACGCTCACGGCCATCGGCGGTCGTATCGCCGCCTACACCGGCCGCGAGATTTCATGGAGCTGGCTGATGAACGGTTCCAAGCTCGATATCTTCCCGAAGAACCCCGCCCCAGGACCCGGTTTGTACGGCCCCGTTCCGATCCCGGGCACGGTTCCCATGATCTAACGCGCGCGGCGCTTCCAGCCAAGCCCTCCTCCTTCGACCGCGGTCCTCCGGGACCGCGGTTTTTTTTGCGCCCGGTGGTTACCGACCCGACGAGACTCGCGAAACCACCGACGCCCCGTCCGTTGTAGGCGGCCTCGCCGAGGCCGCGACGGGACCCCCGGTCCCGCCTCCGCGCTCCATACGCTCCACGCAACCCCCATCCCCGCGGGGTCGCCGACCCCACCTCCAACGAAAGCCATCGCGCACTGCGGCCACCGCGCCTACTCGGCCGGAGCCGTCACGCAGATCGCGTCCTTCCACCTCAACCTCCTGAGCCGGTCACAGGATTCACTCCAAACCTTCGAACCGACGCCAGGACGCATCCTCGTCCGCCACTGCCACGGGCGCCGCGAGGAGAGGGATGGGTGGAGTGACACGAGCGAGCGTGGTATCAGGAACGACCGGTGCCGGGATCGGCTGCGGCGCCGACGGCAGGCGGGCCGGCCAGACCTCACCCAACTGCGCCAGCACACGAAGGACGTTCTCGCCGCCTTGGCCGTTGCGGACGAAGGCCGCTTGCCGGCTCACAAACGCCGGGGTGGAAAGCCCAAGCGCCCGCGCCAGCCATGCATTCGAGGCCGTGGTGCGCGTCTTCATGACAAAAGCGAGTGCTGCTCGCCACGGGGCCGATACCCTCGGGTCGGCCCGTTCGGACGGAGGCAACCGATCGAACAAGGACGCAAGCGCCTCGGACCAACGGTGCTCAACGGCAGCGCCACGTTTTGTGGAGGCCTGGCGATCGAGTTGCGCCTCGATCTCCTGACGAAAGGGCTCGCCCCCTAGGATCCACCCTCGATCCAGACGGGGCAACGATGGCCCGGCCTCGGTGCCGTCAATCCAGCGTTGCAGTCGCGCAACATAGGCCTCGCCCACGGCCGCGGCGGTGTCCCTGGCGACGACGCCCGCCGCCGCGAAAACAGGCGCAGGATCGAACCAATCCGGGCGATCCATCGGTCGCTCCATCCATTTGAGGCCGCTCGCCAACCGCGACACCGGGTGGGCGCGTGCTCTGGCCGCACGGATCGTTTCCAAATCCAAAGCCAGGCCCACCTGCGCGAACGTGTCGCCGGGCTCCACCACCACGGCGCGATAGCGCCCCGGAGCCAAGGCCCCGGATCTGCGGGCGCGCGCCGGACTCCGCGCCGACAACGTCGAAACCAGCCATTGCATGCTCACCGAGAGGTTCGGCTCGCTTGTCTGCACCGCCATCCAGAGTCCATCGGGCCCAATCCGCCAGCTGATCACCCGCCAGTGCGCCCGCACCGCCGCTTCCGCCAGACTGTACTCGATCCGGGCCGAGCCGGGGTCCGTCGCCACCAAGTCGCCACGCATCCGGGGCCGCACCACCACGAGGTAACAAGCTCCGGCGGATTCAATGCGGCGGTGGCGAGCCATGGCGTGGACGAGGAGGAGAAGGGAAAACCAAGGCGCTCGCAACGGGAAATGTAAGACCCGTCCCCTCATTCACCCGCCATCACTCTCGGCGCCGGGCAAACCTGAAACCAGAGCCGAACCCGAAGGCATCGACCCTAAATCTGGGGTCACGCCTTACCAAGGCGACCGTTGGCGCCTTTACTTCTTCGGGACCACGCTGCTTCCGGACGGCCGCATCGACTGCCACGCGACCATGCGCCAGTCGCCGTCTTCTTTTCGCCACACCGAAAGAAAGCGCAACGATATGTCCGACCAGGTTCCTCCCAGGCGTTTTCTCATGGTTTGCGCACCGATAAGAATGACGATGCCACGGGAGGGCTCAAGGGTCCGGACGTCCGAGGTGGATGCCTTCTCGTAAGCCGTGTCCCCTGCGAGCAGATTCTTCACATAATCTCCCTTGGTCTCAACCCGGCCGTCGGAGTGGACAAACAGAAGTTCATCGGACAGCACCCGCGCCAGGGCCGAGGCGTTGCCCGCCATCATGGCATCAAGTCGTTCCTGATCCGCCTTGAACACCGCCACGACTGAAGGGTCCGCCGCGACCAAGGACGACGTCAGCGCACCGACCACCACCGCACACCAAACCGGGAACAGAAACCATTTCATGGGGAAAAGAGGGGGAACCAAACCCTGTACTCCTAGGCCATGAACCGAGGGCCGCCCGTTTTCAATCGGGATGTCGGGCCCGGCCGCACAAACCCGCGCACGCGGGGACAGAAAAAGTTAAGCCTTTTCTCCCGATGGTGGAGCGCGTTTTCTCGCGCTGTGCCCCCACCCGAAGTCCCTCCCGCCGCGCCCCCGGCCCTCCGTGGATGGCGCCGGCGCAGCTTCTGGTTCGGGCTCGCCGGCGTGCTCTGGTGCACCGCGCTGGTGGGCATGCTGGCGACGCAGCCGCGAGGGCCGTCGACCCCGCCGGACAACCGGCCGATCGTGACCCGTACCTCCGGCTACGTCACGTCGGACACCTGCCGTTCGTGCCATCCCGGCAACTACGCCAGCTGGCATGCGTCCTTCCACCGGACGATGACGCAGGAGGCGAAACCCGGAAACTTCGCGGCCAAGATGGACGGCCTGGAGTTGAGCCTCGACGGTGTTGACTACCGCGTCGACCGGGTGGGCGACACGCACCAGATCCGCACCAAGCCGGCCGGGTCACCGTCCCATGCGTATGGACCGGGGAAGGACATCGTGCTGCTGACCGGCTCCCACCACCTGCAGGTCTGCTGGACGGAGACGGAGCAAGGTCGGACTCTGGGACAATTCCCGTTCGCCTACCTCATCGCGGAAAAGATGTGGGCTCCGATGTCGCACAGCTTCCTCGTGTCGCCCGACATCAAGCAGGTCTACGCCGATGGCAGTTGGAATCACGGCTGCATCATCTGCCACGCCACCCATGGCCGGTCGCGTCCCGTGACGGAGACCACATTCGACTCCCGCGTGGAGGAGTTCGGCATTTCCTGTGAAGCCTGTCACGGCCCGGCCCGCGACCACATCGAAGCCCACCGCAATCCCCTGCGGCGTCTCGCGCACCGGATCAGCGGCGGCCCCGATCCCACCATCGCCAATCCGGCGCGGATGGACGGGCCGACGTCCTCGCTCGTCTGCGGGCAGTGTCACAGCATCCAAAGCTTCATCGAATCGGAAGACACCCGTCGCTTCGACCAGGAGGGCACGCTGTTCCGGCCCGGGATGAAGCAGCTCGATCCAACCCGCGCGGTCACCCGTCCGCCCCGGGGCGAAGCCGTCAAGGCTTCGACCACCGCGCCGGCTCATGCGGCCGGAGACAGTTTCTGGCCGGATGGCATGATCCGCGTCACAGGACGTGAATACAATGGCGTCGAAGCCTCGCCTTGCTTCAAGGGCGGCAAGTTCTCCTGCCTGTCCTGCCACGAGATGCACCCGGAGCGCGCCGACGCGGCCACGCTGCAGGACTGGAAGACCGCCCGCCAGATGAAGCCGGGACTCGGTGAGTCGGATGCGGCCTGCCTCCAGTGCCACGGTTCGCTGCGCCAAAACCTGACCGCGCACACCCATCACGCGGCGAGCTCCTCCGGCAGCCGGTGCTACAACTGCCACATGCCCCACACCACCTACGGTCTGCTCCGGGCGCTGCGCAGCCACGAGATTTCCTCCCCCAACGTCAAGGAGACCCTCGACCACGGGCGGCCCAATGCCTGCACGCTGTGCCACCTCGACCAGCCGCTGGCCTGGACCGCCGACAAGCTCAGCGACTGGTACGGTCATCCCAAACCCAAGCTGTCCGAGGACGACCGCACCCTCTCCTACGGCGCCCAATGGCTGCTGCGCGGCGATGCGGGCCAGCGCATCCTGCTCGCCTGGAGCATGGGCTGGGCTCCGGCGCAAAAGGCGTCGGGATCGGAGTGGATGTACCCCTTCCTCATTTTCTCCCTCAATGACAACTACGCGGCGGTGCGTTTCGCCGCGTGGAAGTCGCTGCAAACCCTGCCCGGCTTCAGCGGTCATGCCTACAACTACACCCTGGGCGACCGCGAGCAGAAGGAAGCCGTCGACCAGGCGTATCAGAAATGGTGGCACGAAGTCCGCAGCCCGCGCGTGCCGTACCGCGCCCAGACCCTGCTTCGCGGCGACGGCATGTTCCGCCAGGACCTGCTGGATCGCATGCTCGACCAGCGCAGCACCCGCCGCCTCCTGCTGGCCGAATAGCGCCCCTTCCTCTCAACCCGACTCTCCCGTGAATCCTTCCCTTCGTCATCTCCGCTTTGGCTGGTGGGCCCTCTTCGTCTCCCTGGTGGTGGGCGTGTTTCTGGAGACCCTGCACGGGTTCAAACTCGGCTGGTACCTCGATGTGAGCAACGACATGCGCCGTCTCATGTTCACCCTGGCGCACGCGCACGGAGCGCTGCTCGCCTTGGTCAACATCGCCGCCGGCCTGACCCTCCGGATGGTGAAGGACATGGTGGTGCCCCCGCGTGCCTCGCAGGCGCTGATCTGGGGTTCGGTGCTCCTGCCGGTCGGATTCTTCCTCGGCGGCATCATCGTGCACGACGGAGATCCAAGCCTGGGCATCGTGCTGGTGCCGATCGGCGCCCTGCTGCTGCTATTCGGAGTGGCGGGGTTCGCGCGGCGGCTGGGACAGTAGGCGACCCGAGGTGCGGCCTCAGCGAGGCCGCCTACAGGGGACGGCCAGACCGTTTGGTTGTAGACAGGGTCGCCGACCCTTACGCGTTACCGTTGAGAAACAACGCGGCAGAGACCATTTCGGTGAACGACGGTTTGATGGAGGGCGTCGCTCCGTCGACGCCGGTTGCGCGTTGCGTTGACCATGAGCGTTCGGACGCAGGGTTTCGAGGTTCGTCCCCCGGCGTCGACGGAGCGACGCCCTCCACCCGAGCCAATCCGGCGTATCTTCAGTCGAACTGTAAGCTCCACCTGCTTCCAAAGTTAACGCCAATAACTCGCCGACCCCGCGAGGATCCACATGGCGATCCCAAATCAGACGAAGGAGGCCGACACGGGCAAAAAAAAGACCCCGGCCGGTCAGGGCTGGGGTCGTTGGGACGGAGCGAAGGTGACGGAACCGTTACTGGCAGGCCTCGCACTCGACGCCATTGCGCATCGCCTCGATGCTGCAGGCGAGCTTCTGCTCGGCCGTGAAGGCCGGTTTGGCTGTCACCGCCGCTGCACCCGGGGCCGGCTCACTGACCGCCGCCGCGGCGGTGACCGCTGCGACCGGGGTCGCGGACGGACTGGTGCCGGTGCCGATGCGCACTTCCTTCTTCGACGCGACCGTCGCCTTTTCGATGTTCGAGGCGCCGAGGGTGCGCAGGTAGTAGGTTGTCTTGAGACCGGCGTGCCAGGCATGCCGATACATGTGGCTGAGGTTCTTCAGGTCCGGCACGCGCAGCCAGAGATTCACACTCTGCGCCTGGTCGATCCACTTCTGGCGGCGGGCCGCGGCGTCGACCACCCACTTCGGGTCGATGTCGAACGCGGTGAGGTACTTGACCTTCAGGTCGGAGGGCACGGCCTCGATGTCCTTCAGCTCGCCGTCGAAGTACTTCAGGTTGTCGATCATCTCCTGGTTCCACAGGCCGCGGGCCTTGAGGTCCTTCACGAGGAAGGGGTTCAGGACGATGAACTCACCCGAGAGGTTCGATTTGACGAAGAGGTTCTTGTACGTCGGCTCGATGCAGGGCGACGTGGCGGTGATGTTCGAGATCGTCGCCGTCGGCGCGATCGCGAGCACGTTGCTGTTGCGCATGCCCTGGGCAGCGATCTTCGCGCGCAGGGGCGACCAATCCAGCCGTCCGCCGCGCGGAACTTCGACCGGCACGCCGCGTTCCTGCTCGAGCAGGTCGACGGTGTCCTGCGGGAGCAGACCGCGATCCCACTTCGATCCGGCGTAGGAGGAATAGGTGCCGCGTTCCGCCGCGAGGTCCGAGGACGCCTCGTACGCGTAGTAGGCAATGGCCTCCATCGCCTCGTCATTGAATTCCACCGCCGCCTGGGAGGCGAAGGCATGGCCGCGCAGGTAGAGGGAATGCGCCAGACCCATCACGCCCAGGCCGATGGGACGATGACGCCGGTTGGACGTCTCGGCCGCCTTAGTCGGGTAGAAATTGATGTCGATGACATTGTCCAGCGCCCGCACCGCCATGCGGATCGTCTCGCGGAGCTTGGCGTGGTCGAGCGAACCATCGGGGTTCAGGTGCGTCTCAAGGATGACCGAACCCAGATTGCAGACCGCCGTCTCGTCGTTCGAGGTGTTGAGCGTGATCTCCGTGCAGAGATTCGACGAGTGGATCACACCGACATGATCCTGGGGGGAGCGCACATTGCAGGCGTCCTTGAAGGTGATCCACGGATGCCCCGTCTCGAACAGCATGGAAAGCATGCGCTTCCACAGTTCCAGCGCCTCGATCTTCTGCCCGTAGATCTGACCGTCCTCGGCCATCTTCTCGTAGCGGAGGTAGGCCTCCTCGAAACGCTTGCCGTAAAGATCGTGCAGGTCCTTGACCTCGTTGGAACGGAACAGCGTCCACGAGCCGCGCGACTCCATGCGCTTCATGAACAGGTCGGGAATCCAGTTCGCCGTATTCATGTCGTGGGTACGACGACGGTCGTCGCCCGTGTTCTTGCGCAGCTCGAGGAACTCGAAGATGTCGTTGTGCCACGTCTCGAGGTAGGCGCAGCCGGAGCCCTTGCGCTTGCCGCCCTGGTTGACCGCGACCAGCTGGTCGTTGTGCAGCTTGAGGAACGGGATCACGCCCTGGGACTCGCCATTGGTGCCGCCGATGTAGGCGCCGGTGCCGCGCACCGCGGTCCACGAACCTCCGAGGCCGCCGGCCCACTTGGACAGCTGGGCGTTCTCGGCGATGCCGCGGTACATGATGCCCTCGAGCGAGTCATCCACGTAGTAGAGGTAGCACGACGACAGCTGAGAATGCAGGGTGCCGGAGTTGAAGAGCGTCGGCGTCGAGCTGCAGAAACGGCGGTTCTTGTAGAGATCGTACAGGCCGGTGATGCGGTTCTCCCGCTCGGCCGCGGGCTCGTCGAGGAAGAGGCCCATTGACACGCGCATCCAGAAGAACTGCGGGGTCTCGATGCGGCGCGACGGCTTGCGGGTCTTGTCGATGATCAGGTAGCGATCGTAAAGGGTCTGAATGCCCAGGAAGTCGAACTCAAGGTCCGCCGAGGGATCGAGCGCCGCGGCCAGCTTGGCGAGATCCAGCTCGAGCAGGCGCGGATTGAGGCGCTTGATCGCCACGCCGTGGTCGAGGTACTTCTTGAACGCCCGTTGGTGAAACGCCCGCAGCGCCCCGATGCCGTCGCGCACAATGTCCCAGCCCAGGACCTCTTCGTAGATGTAGGTCAGCTGGATCCGCCCGGCAAACTTGGCAAAATCGGCGTCGCGCTCGATCAGCGTCTTCGAGTTGAGGATGATCGTGGCATCCAGGTCGCGCTGGGCGATCTGATCAAACACGGAGCGGCGCAGTTCCGCCTCGATCTGTTCGTTGGAAAGGCAGAGGTCCAGGCCGATCCGGGCGAACTCGATGCGCTTGCGCAGATCGATGCCATCCCAGAAATAGGTTTCCCCGTTCGCCCGCTTCACCACCACCATGGTCTCCTGACCCGGGGCATGGGGGGCTGACGCGGCGGCCTCGACAGCGGGCGCGGCCTCGATGGCCGGCAGTTCACGACTCACCGCCCGTTCGGCGCGATAGAGGATGTAGGCTTCGGCCACCTTGTAGTGCCCGGCCTTCATCAGCTCCTCCTGCACCATGTCCTGGATCTCCTCGATGTGAACAAACGTCTGCTTGGAGGCGTGCACCCGGGCGGCCACGGACTGGGTGATGCCCACTGCCGGGGAGGAGTCGCGCTGCAGCGAGAGGAAGGATTTGCGAATCGCAATTTCGATCTTCTGCTCGACGAACGGCACGACCTGGTGATTGCGACGGATGACGCGGATGTGGCTCGGCGACGCCGAGGAACGGTCCACCGCGAGCTTCCGGCTACGATTCAGCAGGAGGCTCTTCGCAACATCGTACGCGTTGTTGTCGACCAGCGTCTTTTCGATCAGCTCATAAAGCGCATTGAGCGTCAGCTTGAGCGGCGATTGCCGCCGGGCCTGCGTCGTGAGGGTGGCCACCAGCTCGCGGACGATGCCCACCACCCAGCCGCGGTTGGCCGCGGTGAAAATGTCGCGCTCTCCCCGGGCCAGCAGCACATTCGTCAGCGCCTTGCCCAGCGTGTCAGCCACTTCGTTGACATCGAACCGCTCCTCGCCGTGCGGACACAGCAGGGTGATCTCGGGCACGGACAGGGATTCGGTCGCCAGCAAATCGCGCCACGCGTAGTGGGGCTTCTTTTCGACGGGGGTATGGACCGTGCGCTTGAGGGCAAGATCGTGAGAGAGCGAGGGATTCATCCGAGGTGGGAAGGAGGGCGCAGACAGACGGACAGGAGAAAAACAGGACTAAAAACGGGAAAACGAGTGAGCCCGGGGAGGGACAGGCCTCCACAGGCGGAAAACTTCAGCGCAAAGTCAGTGGCTCGAAACGATGGGGCGACAGCTGGGCTTTGGGCGATGCGACGGAGCAGGAAATGGTAGGAGGGAACGACGTGAAAACAGCGGTTGCAGGTGCGGGCGGCGTGGTGGCGAGAGACGGCGACGGCGTTCCGATGCAGGGTCTTGGTTTCGCGGGGGAAAACACAGCCCCCGAGCAACCAAGGCGTCAAGCGAACGCTTCCATTAATTTCCAAATTTTCACCACCGGTTGAGGCCACTTTGGCATGGCACCACAACCCATAGTGGTAACTGACGAGTCACAAGCAGGGGAATTCCCCTAGAAATCCTCCAAATTTTACCGTGATGAACCCCTCCGACCGACCGCGAGATGCTGGCCTCTCGCGCCCCGGTGACGGACGTGTTGAGAGCACAACATGGCGCCGGGATTGAGGAGGAAAATTTTCGCCGAATTCACAGAGCGCGTCGGACCAAGTGGATGCAATCAAACCAGTGCCTTTGATCCCTTTGCGCGTTCCCTCGTGGGTCCGCGTGGAGTCATGCACACGTGGGGGTCAAACAAAATTCAAACTCGGCCGGAAAAATAATCCACCGGAGAGGTCACCACGCTTCGGCTCCTCCGCGGGGGCCGGAGGGCGTGGACGCCGACGGGCAAAACAGCGCCGCCGCCGGTTCCGCGCTTGCGCCCGGGGGCGGCGTTGACGTCGTTGACGGGGTGGTTCTGGCCGTCTCCGACTTCGATGCACTTCTGCAGATCACGCTGTTCACCCTGGGCGTGGCAGCGCTCGGCACCGCCTTGATTTTCCCGGGCGGCGTGGCGCTGGGCTGGCTTCTCGCGCGCAAGCGCTGGCCGGGCAAAGCGGTCGTGGAAACCGTGGTCGCTTTGCCGCTGGTCATGCCTCCGGTCGCCACCGGTCTGATTTTGCTGAAACTGTTCGGACGGCGCGGTCCCATCGGAGGTTGGTTTGAATCGGTCTTCGGCCTGGACTTGGTTTTTACCTGGCGGGCCGTCGTTCTGGCGGCGGCGGTCATGGCGTTACCGTTGCTGGTCCGCACCGCCCGCGTCGCCTTCGAAGAGGTGCCGGTCCGGCTGGAACACGTCGCCCGCACCTTGGGCGCCGGGCCTTGGCGGGTGTTCTTCACCGTGTCACTCCCGCTGGCCGCGCGCGGACTTTGGGCCGGCGGGGTGCTCGCCTTCGCGCGCGCGCTCGGAGAATTTGGTGCGACGGTGATGGTCGCCGGGTTCATTCCGGGCCAGACGGTGACGCTCGCGCTGGGCATCTACCATCATGTGCAACTCGGCCAGGATCGGGAGGCCTTCGTCCTGCTCGCCATCTCCGCCGCGCTCGCCTTCGCGGCCGTCAGCCTGAGTGAATGGATCCTGCGCGGCCGGACCCGACCGCGGACCGAGTAGGCCGGATTCGCGCCGTTTGCCCTTCCCGCTGCACCACCGCCGCCCTCATGCTCCGCCGATGAAACTGGTGTTGGAACGGGTCCAGGCAGTCGCCGGATCTTTCATGCTGGACGTCGATCTTGCCCTGCAGGGGCGGGCCATCGGTCTCTATGGCGACTCGGGGGCGGGCAAGACTACACTGTTGGAAGTGATCGCCGGGCTGCGGCGGCCGGAACGCGGTTGTGTCCGGCTGGGGGACACGGTCCTGGACGACGTCGCGCGGCGCCAACACGTTCCCGCCGAGGCGCGCGGTATCGGCTATGTGCCGCAGGACGGCGCGCTATTTCCCCACTTGTCGGTGCGCCAGAACTTGCACTACGGGCGCCGTCCGCGCGCAGTTTCCCACCGGCCGGCCCTGAGCCTGGAGGCGATTCTCTCTGCCCTCGACATCGCGGATCTGATTGATCGTCGGGTACCGGGCCTCTCGGGAGGAGAACGTCAGCGGGTCGCCCTCGCCCGCGCCTTGCTCGCAGCACCGCATCTGCTGTTGCTCGACGAGCCGCTGAGCAGTCTCGACGACGCCCACAAGGGAGCGATCCTGCCGTGCCTGGCGCGCATTCGGGATGAATTCGAGGTGCCGATCCTCTACGTCAGCCATGCCGCGGACGAGTTGTTCGCGCTTTGCGATCACGTCGTCGTGCTGCACCGCGGCCAGGTCAGCACCAGCGGTTCACCCGGCACGATCTTCGAACGCATCTCCGTGCCGGGCTACCGGCTGGCGCCACGCAGTCCGATCTGAACCTGGCGCCGCCCGGAGATCAGAGTTCGTCATCGTGCGCCACTTCCAGCGCCGACGACTTCTGGTACTCGGTCACGCGGCCTTCGAAGAAATTCTGCTCCTTCTTGATGTCCATCATCTCCGCAAGCCAGGGGAGCGGGTTCTTCACTCCGGGGCTGAGCGGGGCCAGACCGGTGCCCTCCAGGCGGCGGTCCGCAATGTAGTCGATGTACTGGACAAACTCCTCGATCGCGAGGCCCACGGCGTTGACCGGCAGGCAGTCGCGGATGAAGTCCTTCTCCAGCTGCACCGCCTCGGCCATCGTGGCCCGCAGCTCTTCCTTGAACTCCACGGTCCAGATCTCGCGATTCTCCTCGATCAGGTCCATGAAGAGGTTGCGGAACACCTCGATGTGATTGCTCTCGTCCCGGAGGGTGTAGCGGAACATCTGCCCGATGCCCGGAAACTTGTTCTGGCGGTACAGCGACAGCACCATGCCGAAGAGGCCGTAGAACTGGGTGCCCTCCATGCACTGGCCGAAGACAAAAATGTTCTTTGCCAACAAACGCTTGTGGGCCGGAGAGGTGAGATCGAGGTCGCGGCGGAGGTCCTTTGAAATCCGGGTGACGAATTCGTTCTTCTTCACGATCGTCTGCACATCCTCAAACATGGCCTCGCACTCGTGCGGGTTGATGCCGAGCGAGGAGATCATGTAGAGCAGCGAATCCGCATGGATGTTCTCTTCATGCGCATGGCGGCCAAGCACCAGCTTGAGCTCCGGCGCGGTGACCAGCTCCCTTACCACATGCTGAATGTTGTCCCCCACGATGCCCTCGGCGGCCGAAAAGTAACCGATGCCCATGCGGATGATCCACCGCTCCACATCCGACACCACCTTCGTGTCCCGCCATTGCTCAATGTCCTTGCCCATCGGGATGTCCTCCGGCTCCCAATGGTTGGCCTTCATTTTCCGGTAAAGATCATAGGCCCACTGGTACTTCAACGGGAGCAAATTGAAGGTCATCGTCTCGCGACCATTGATGACCTTCTTCGCAGCAAACGCTGCTTCTGCTTTGTCCTGATCAAGGACGAACGTCTTGGAGCCAACCGTGAATGTCTTTTGCATCGAGCGAACCGTGGGAGGGTGAAACGGAAAGGGAGGAGCGCCGACAGGCGCCGCACCACGAGATCAGAGGGATCGAAGGATCCGGCCACGAAAAAGTACCGGAACTTATCAACACCTTATCAACCACAACCCGTAGTAGGACACCTCCCGACAGGCCACAACCTATGGTAACGGTCGGGAGAAGCGTCAAATCGTTTTGTGAGAATTGGGCGAGCGTCATTCCGCATCGTCGGTCGGCCCCTGTCACGACCCGCCGCAAAAACGTCCGCCCGGGCGGACGCACCTGAGATCCCGTCCTTCCCCGCGTCGGCACGCTTGCCTCGGATCCCGACGCGACCACGATCAGCCCGCGCATGATTCAATCGTTCGTCTTCAGCGACGGGAAGCTGGTCGGCCGCGACCTCGAGATCGAGGCGCTGCGCCTCGTGCGAGCGGACAAGGGTCTGATCCTCTGGGTCGACCTGCAAAATCCCACCGAAGAGGAAGTGAAGACCATCCTCGAAGGGGTGTTCCAGTTTCACCCGCTCGCCATCGAGGACTGTCGCACCCCGAGCTCCCTGCCTAAGTCCGAAGACTACGAAGACTACCTGTTCCTCGTCACCCACGCGGTCGACTTCACCCGCACGGAGAAATTCAACACGACCGAGCTGGATCTGTTCCTGGGGAAGGACTTCCTCGTCACCTACCACGTCACCCCGCTCAAATCCGTCGCCTCCACCATCGAACGTTGCGTCAAGGCCACGGGCGTGGTCGCCCGCGGGCCCGACCGGCTCGCGCACTTCGTCATCGATGCGCTCACCGATCACTACAAACCGGTGACCGACGAACTCCGCGCCGAACTGGAGGAGATCGAGGAATCGGTCCTCACCGCGTCCGACGCCACGCTGACCACCCAGCTGCTGGAGGTGCGCAGCGAGATCGCCCTGCTGCGCCAGATCGTGCGGCCGCAGCGCGACATGATTTCGCGGCTCGCGCGGGGTGATTCCAAGATGATCCGCGCGGTCATGCTCCCGTACTTTCGCGACCTGCGCGACAACCTGATCCGCATCGACGAAACCGCCGCCTCCTTCGCCGACCAGCTGTTGATTTCGTTCGATCTGCACCTCAACAAATCCAGCTTCCAAGCCAACGAAGGCATCAAGGCGCTCACCGCCCTGACCGCCATCAGCCTGCCCGCCACCATCGTGGGGACCTGGTACGGGATGAACTTCAAACACATGCCGGAGCTTTCCTCTCCGTATGGCTACCCCACCATCATCACCCTGACCCTGCTGCTGACCCTGCTGATGTGGCGCTGGTGCAAGCGGCGGCGCTGGATCTAGCGGCAGCGCACGCGCCCTCCCCTCCCCGATCCCCATGATCACGACGCTGGTCTTTCGCGAAACCCGTTTCGCCGCGCTGAACCCTCCGGTGGACACCCTCGCCACCCTGAGGACCGAGCCGGGGGCGTTGCTCTGGGTCGATCTCTCGCAGCCGACGGACGAGGAGATCAAGCAGGTGCTGGAGACGACCTTTGCCTTCCACCCGCTCGCGATCGAGGACTGCGTCGCCGACTCACCGTTCCCGAAGCTCGAGGAATACGAGGACTACCTGTACCTGGTCATGCACGCGGTGGTCTCGACCGAACACCAGCACTTCACCACGACCGAGGTGGATATCTTTCTCGGCCGCAATTTTCTGGTCACCTTCCACCGACAGCCCCTCCGCCCCATCCAGGCCGTGCTTGAACGGTACGCCCGGCCCGGAGGCGTCCAGGTGCGCGGACCCGACCGGTTTGCCCACAGTCTGCTCGACCTTTTGATCGAGGCCTATCAGCCGGCGATGGATTCGCTGCACCGGGAGTTGGAGGCCATCGAGGAGGGGGTCCTGAAGGACATGGCGGCCAAAGACCTGTTTCCCCGCGTGGTGGCGCTGCGCAAACAGTTCTCGGCGCTCCGCCAGATCGTCCGTCCGCAACGCGAGATCGCCAACAGCCTGGCCGAAGGCAAAACCAAGCTCATCCGCTCCGTCATGGTGCCATACCTGCGCGACCTGGCCGAGGACCTGGTCCGGATCGAAACGCAGGCGAGCGCCTGGGCGGAGCAGTTGATCCTCTCGTTCCGGGTCTACCTCAACAAGTCGAGCCACGAGGCGAACGAGGGCATCCGCGTGCTCACGGGCATCACGGCGCTGACCATCCCCGTCCTGCTCATCAGCGGCTGGTTCGGCATGAATTTTGAGACCATGTACGAGCTGGCGGGACGCTACAGCTACCTCGCCGCCGCCGCGCTCACGCTCACCGGCACCGTCGGCATGCTCGCCTTCATGCGTCGGAAGCACTGGCTCTGAGCCACCAACCTCCGTCCACCGTCGCACCTCAGCCGGGACCACCGGCGGGCAACCGGGGCAGGACGAGCGGATCGCCCGTCCGTGGATGGGTCAGCACCTCGAGATTGGGTCCGTACACCGGCGCGAGCACCTCCGGGCGCAGCACCTCGGCGGGGGTGCCGACCGCGCGCAGGCGCCCGTCCGCCAGCAGGGCGACCCGGTCCGCGCAGGGCGCCACCAGGGCGAGGTCGTGCAGGGTCAGCACGACCGCCAGGCCGTCCTCGCGGGCGAGCGAACGCACCAGGCCGAGCAGCTCCGCCTGGTAGTGGAGATCCAGGTACGTTGCCGGTTCGTCCAGCAGCATGATCCGGGGGGTCTGGGCCAGGGCCCGGGCGAGGAGCACGCGGCGCACCTCGCCGCCGGACAGGGTGGACACGGTGCGCCGGGCCAGGCCGGACACGCCCATGCGCTCCATCGCCGCGCGCACCGACCCGTGGTCCCCGGAGGTGTACGGCAGGAGCCAGCCGCGGTGCGGGGCGCGGCCGAGGGCGACCGCCTCCGCCACGGTCAGGGGCCACGCCGTCTGCACCGCCCGCTGCGGCGCCAGCGCCAGCGCGCGCGCCACCTCGCGCGCCGGGCGTTCCCAAATGGAGCGTCCGTCGAGCCGGACCGTGCCTTCGATCGGCGCCAGGAGGCGTCCAAGGGTGTGCAGGAGTGTGGTCTTGCCCGAGCCGTTCGGCCCGATCAGGGCGAGCACCTCGCCGGGACGGAGGGAGAGGGTGACGCCGGAGATGACCGGACACCGTTCGTATCCGCAGGACAGATTCTCCGTTTCCAGCAGTCCGCCGCTCATGACAGCCGCCCTCCCCGGCGCCGGAGGATGAAGAGGAAGAACGGGCCGCCGAGCGCGGCGGTGAGGATGCCCACAGGCACCTCGACCGGCGCGAGCACGCTGCGCGCCCCGATGTCGGCCCAGACGAGCAGGATGGCCCCCAGGAGCGCGCTCGCCACCAGCAGGCGCCGGTGGCCCGCCCCAAAGAGAAGTCGCGCGAGGTGCGGGGCGATGAGGCCGACGAAGCCGATGATGCCGCTGATCGCCACCGCCACACCCGCCGCCAGGGTCGCGGCGGCGATCACGCCAATGCGCACGCGTCGCACGGGCAGCCCGAGGCTGGCCGCCGTCTCCTCCCCGAGCGTGAGTGCGTCCAGCGGCCGGGCCATGAACCAGAGTGACACAAAACTGACGGCAAAATACGGCCAGGACACGGTCACGTGCGCCCAGCTGCGTCCGGAGAAACTGCCGAGCAGCCAGTTGAACACCTGAAACCAAGGCTGGTCGCGCCAGAGCAGGAGAAACGACACCGCCGCCGACAGCATCGCTCCCAGCGCGGTGCCGGCCAGGAGGAGCGACGCAATCGAGGCCGAACCGCCTCCACTCTCCGCCAGCAGGAGCGCCGCGGCCACCGCCAGCAACGCACCGAGAAACGCCGCCACGGGCAGCGGGCCGAGTCCGGCAAACCCGGTCGACCAACCCATCGTCAGAACGAGGGTGGCCCCCAGCGCCGCCCCGCTCGAGGCTCCGACGACATAGGGATCGGCGAGAGCGTTGCGAAAGAGGGCTTGAAACGCCGTGCCCGCAGCCGCCAGTCCGCCCCCCACCAGCACCGCAAGGAGCGTGCGGGGCAGACGGAGGTCCCAGAGGATGATGCGCTGCGTGGGGTCGAGGTCCGCCGGGCTCCAGAGCGCCGTCCAGAGCTGCAGGGGGGTAAGGGTGACCGCCCCGAAACAGAGGCTCGCCGCCATGCTCGCGAGCAGGACCACCCCGAGGAGCACCGCCCAACCGCGAAAGCGGCGTCGGTCCGGCGCGGTTTCCGCGGGGAGCGGCGTCGCCGCCGCGGGACCGGACGTCATGGCTGCCTCCCTTCTGCATTGGAGGGCGTTGGTGGATACAGAACAGCCGCCACGAGTTCGAGGCCATCGACCAGGCGCGGTCCGGGACGCGATGTCGGATCGGCCGGCAGGACGTGGACCCGGCCGGTCCTGACAGCGGGAATGGCCGACCAGCCGGGTCGGGCGCGCAGGCGCGCGACGGTGAGCGCGCCGCCATCGATCATGTCCGGACCGAGAATGACTTCGGGCGCCCGCGCCACCACGGCCTCCGTGCTGACCTGCGGGTACTCCTCGCGCACATCGGCGAACACATTGACGCCTCCCGCCAGTTCGATCAGCTGGCCGATCATGCTGCCCCGGCCCGCACTCATGACCGGTGCGTCAAACACTTCCCAATACACCCGCGGCCGCCGGTCGGCCGGAATCCCGGCGGATCGGGCGACGACGGCGTCCACGCGGCGGCGCAGCCCGGCAACGAGCGCCGCCGCCGCCGGGCCGGCCTCGCAGAGCCGGCCCAGTTGTTCGGTGACCGCGTACAGGGCGGGAAAATCCCGCACCTTCACCGCCAGGACTGGAAAACCCAGTCGCGCGACCGATTCAATGACCTGGCGCTGGGTCTCATCGCCCGCCACCACCAGATCCGGCTGCAGCGCCACCAGGGTTTCCAAGTGGATGGTGGTCGCGGCAAAACCACCGACTTTCGCCCGGGTTCGAGCCTCGGCTGGAAAATTGCACCACGTGGTCACCCCCACCACACGATCGCCCGCACCGATCGCAAAGAGGATCTCGGTATTGGCCGGTGTGAGCGAGATCACCCGGCGCGGCGCCGCCGGAATCGTCACCTCGCGCCCCAACGCGTCACGCACCCGCTGCGGCCATTCCCCCGCCCCCTGCAGTCGCCCCACGAGCGCCAACCCAAGCAGGGCGATGGCAGCCAGCACGCCAGCCAGCGGGCGCGGGGTCGAAGGTGGCAGCGGAACATTCAAGGGATGGGGATGCTGGGGGGCCGCCTGCGCGGTGTCGCGTGAAAAGTCGCCCGCTGCTTCGCACCCGGAATCCCCTCGGCGCCGGCGCCGACCCCGTCACCGGCCCGGCGATTCTGCTTTTGCAAATTGACCCATTCTCGGGTTGCGTGGCCGGTTCACACCTTGAACCACGCGCCTGAATTCCATGCTCCGCGCCCTCGTTTTTGATTTTGACGGACTCATCCTCGACACGGAGACGCCGTTGATCGACGGATTCGCCGATGTGCACGCGGCCCATGACCGGCCCTTTGACCGCGATCTCTTCCTGCGGAGCGTCGGTCACGCCGAGTACACCTTCGACCCATGGCGGGCGTTTGGTCCAGACGAGGACCGGCGCGAGCTCGAGCGAGAGCTGCAACTCTACAAACGCATCCGCATCCTCGCCCAGCCCGTGCTGCCCGGAGTCGTTGCCCTGATGGACGCCGCGCGCGACCGCGGGTGGCCCATCGCACTCGCCTCGAACTCCGGACACGCCCATTGCGAGGAACACCTGGGCCGGCTCGGATTGCTGAGCCGGTTTCGCGTCGTCGCCTGCCGCGAGGATGTGGCATCGCCCAAACCGGAACCCGACCTTTATCGGTTCGCCATCAATCAGCTCGGACTCCGGGCCCACCAGGCGGTGGCGCTGGAAGACTCGCGCACCGGCTCGCTCGCCGCCAAACGCGCCGGGCTCTGGTGTGTGGTGGCCCCCAATCCGTCCACCGCCCACCACGACGTCTCCCACGCCGACTGGCGGGTCGGCTCGCTCGCCGAGCTCACGCTCGACCTCCTCCTCCAGCGCTTCGCGCCGAAGTGACCGAGTGAAAGAAGAGAGGTCGGCGATCAGAGATCAGCGGTCAGCTCTGAGCCCGGACACGTCAGCGTTAAAAATGAAGCGTTCAGGGTTCAACGTACCCTCTCTCCCAATTGTAGGGCTGCCCCTCGCGGGCACGCCTTCCGTCGCCCACCCCGCCGCCCCAAGCTGTCACACCGCGCTGAACCCGAATCGTCCGGCGTCGTGACGCAACCTGCGTCCCCGCGGCGCCGACGGAGCGGCGCCCTCCACCGATGAATCCATCCCACCAAGACCGACCGCAGGTCTCACTCCTGGAGGGCGTCGCTCCGTCGACGCCGGTTGCGCATCGCCAGCCCGGCGGACGTTCGCAGCACGAAGCGTAAACGCCTGAAGCGTTCAGCGTTCCACGTCCGCCCTCTCCGAATGGTAGGGCTGCCCCTCGCGGGCACGCCTGACACCGCAGAGCGGTGAAGCGTGAAGGGCGAAGAGTGAAGTGCGAAAGACATGTCCGCTCCGCACTTCAGCGTTAAAACTTCAGCGTTCAGCGTTCAACGTTCTCCCCTCCTCCCCTCCCCGCCCAGCGCCGACTAAAAGAGCTCGCCCTGCTGGAGGCCGTCGCGCTTCTCGCCGTCGAGCGTGCTCAGGGCGAGGATCTGCATGGTGGAGAGCCGTCCGAGCTGCGGATCGCGCGCCAGCAGGCACAGCAGGAGCGCGCCGGCGAGCGCGTCGTAAAGCGCGGCGTGGTAGTGACGCCGCCCGGACGGACAATGACGCTGCGCCAGCTCATCCAGCTCCTGCTGCCGGCCGACCGCGGAGATGAGCGCGCCGAGCCGTCCGGTTCCAAGCTTCGGATACAACTGCTGGTAGAGGGCGCCCGTGTCGATCCACGGTCCCCAGTCGATCACCCGCTCGCCGGGGCGCGCGAAGTTGGTCGAGGCGCGCGGGTAGGGCCAGACCGACTTGAGCAGCCCGTTCTCCACCCCGGCATAATGAGCCGCCAGGGGGCCGCGCTCGCGCAAGTCGGCAAAGACGTCCCAATCATCGGAAAACGGCGCCTCCGCCGCCACCGCCGCCTCGGTCAACCCATGCACCGCCGCGTCCTCAGGGCTGACGCGTCCGGCGGCGCGGCACAACCGGGTGCGCGCCTCGGTGATCTGGCCTCCCACCACGGTGGCCACGCCGTACTCGAGGATGCCGCTGGCGCGGCTTCCTTCGAAATCGACGAAAAAGATCGGTTGTTCAGTCCACGACATCGGTGGTGCCGGACGGCGGCGGGTTCAGGGGAAACCGAAAATGAGAATCGATTCCACGCGAAAGCGATGAATTCTGGCAGGCATGCCTCCCGACCTCTTTAAACGCTTCGCGCTGGAACTGGCCGAGGCCAGCGGCGCGTTCATCCGGCCGTTTTTCGCCAACCCCGATCTCGCCGTGGAGTTGAAAAGCGACCTCTCCCCGGTCACGGCGGCCGATCGCGGCGCCGAGGAGTTGATGCGGGCGCGGATCGCGCAACGGTTTCCCGATCATGGCGTGATAGGCGAGGAGTACGGGGTCGAGCGCGGCGACGCCGAATGGGTGTGGGTTCTCGACCCGATTGACGGCACCAAATCGTTCATGACGGCGTGTCCCCTCTTTGGAACCCTAATCGCGCTGCTGCACCAGGGCCAGCCCGTTCTGGGCGTCATTCACCAGCCGATTCTGGGACAACTCATGATCGGCGATGGCACGTCCACCACGCTGAATGGACGCCCGGTGCGCGTGCGCGCCTGCGCGACCCTGGCGGAAGCGACGGTGTTGACCAGTGATCCGTTCAATCCGGCCACCTACCAAAAGGGCGCGGCCTACGAACGCCTTGTCCGGCGGGCCCGTCTGGTGCGCACCTGGGGCGATTGTTACGGCTACCTGCTCCTCTCCGGCGGGTGGGCGGATGTCATGCTCGATCCCATCATGAATCCCTGGGACATCGCCGCCCTCGTGCCGGTGGTGCGCGGCGCGGGTGGTGTCATCACCGACTGGCAGGGCGGCCCGGCCTACCCTGCATCGTCGACCATCGCCGCCTGCCCCGAACTCCACGCGCAGGTCGTGGCGGCGCTGAACGAAGGCTGAGATCGAGGGGTAAACTCTAGCAGACGTGGAAACCACAGTCTGCTTCGGTGGAGGGCGCCGCTGCTCACCGGCGGCGCTTGGCGGTTTTCGGCTTCTTGGGCTGCCAATCGGCGGTCACAATGGAGGTGAACCCGCCGCGGGCCTTCCAATGGGAGATGATGGTGAGCTGCCGGGGCTTGAGCACCGTGCCCAGGTCGTCGCAGATCCGGTTGGTGACCGCCTCGAAAAAGATGCCCTCGTTGCGAAAGCCGTGGAAATAGAGCTTCAGCGACTTCAGTTCCACGCAGGAACGGTCCGCCACGTAGCGCACCGTAATGGTGGCAAAATCCGGGTGACCCGTCATCGGGCAGACCGACGTGAATTCGTGGTGTGTATGCTCGATGACAAAATCGCGCTGCGGCGCGGGATTCGGAAAGACTTCGAGGAGCTTCAGGTCGGCCATGGTCGACACTGATGGCGGAAAGCCCGGACGACGGAAAGGCAGAACACGCGGCCCTGCCCCCGGGGTGCGCCCGGCCAAACGCAGCCGGCCGGCTGCCCGGTCAGGTTGCCGTCTCGGTGTAACGCGACTCCCGGATGACCGTGATCTTGATCGTACTCGGGTACTGTAACTCTTCCTCGATCCGATTGCGCAGGGTCTTCGCCAGCTCCCGGGCGCGTTCGTCCGTGACCTGCTGGGGCGACACCACCACGCGAATCTCGCGTCCGGCCTGGATGGCGTACGCCTGCTGCACCCCTTCCAACGACAGCGCGAGCTTCTCCAGCCGCTCGAGCCGCTGCAAATAATTGGTCATCGACTCCGCCCGCGCGCCCGGGCGCACCGCGGACACCGTGTCGGCGAGAATCACCAAACCGGCGTACACGGTCTCCGGGTTCACCTCCTCGTGATGCGCCGCGACGGCATTGACCACGATCGGGGTTTCCCCGTGCCGCTTGATGAACTCCGCCCCGATGTGGGCGTGGCTGCCCTCGTATTCGCCATCCACCGCCTTGCCGATGTCGTGCAGCAGCCCGGCCCGCTTGGCCAGGTTCGGGTCCAGCCCCACCTCGCTCGCGATCAGCGAACAGAGGAAGCCCACCTCCACCGAGTGATCCAGGACGTTCTGCGTATAGCTGAAACGGTACTTCAACCGGCCGAGCAGCTTGATCACTTCGGGGTTCAAGCCGTTGATGCCCAGCCGCTGGACCGCGGCCTCGCCGGCCTGCGTCGCCTGGACGCCCACGTCCTCCTGCGCCCGTTTGACAAATTCCTCGATGCTCGCCGGATGGATGCGCCCATCCTGCACCAGCCCTTCCAGCGCCACCCGGGCGATCTCGCGCCGGACCGGATCGAAGGATGAAATCAGCACCATCTGCGGCGATTCGTCGATCAACAGAGTCACCCCGGTCGCGGCCTCGAACACCTTGATGTTACGCCCCTCACGGCCGATGATGCGGCCCTTCATTTCCTCGTTCGGCAGCTGGACGATCGTGGCCGTGATGTCGTTGTTCGGCCGCGACGCCAACCGCTGCATGGCCGCGATCAAAATGCGTTTCGCCTCGTTTTCGACGTCCTGATCCGAGCGCTCGAGGATTTCGCGGCGCAGCGCGCGCAACTCATCCTGGCACTCCAGCATGACCTCCTCGCGCAGCTGTTTGCGGATTTCCTCGGCATCCATCGATGCCATGCCCTCGAGCCGTTTGCGCAGGGACTTCGAGAGCGCCCGCATCGCATCGCGCGCCTGCTTGACCGCCGCGTTTTCCCGCGAGAGCCGCTCCTGTTTCTGTTCCAGCTGAAAGTCGAGCAAGGCCAGCGACTCCTCGTGCGAGCGAATCTCGCGCAGCTTCAGTTCGCTCTCGATTTCGCGACGGTCGAATTCGCGATTCGACTCCGCACGGCGCATCTGGATTTCCGCTTCGGCCTTCTGTTTGACCTCCTCGGCCGAAACCGCCGCTTCCCGTTTCGCCACGTCCACCATCTGCGCGGCTTCGGTCACCGCCAGGCGCCGGGCTTGACGGGTCAAAAGCCAGACGACCCCGAAGCCCAGACCGACACCCGCCGCCACGGCGAACCCTACCGGCAACGACAGTGAGTCGCTCTCGGGAGACAGAAGGGCGGCGAAGTCGGCAGCGCGCACGGTCACGAGGTCGCAAAGCGTGGATGGGGTCTCACAAAGCACAAGCCTTTCTCCCCGTACCCCGGCCGGAGCCCCCTCCGATGCCATCCCGGGAAAGGCCCCCGACCTGCCGGTCGCTCCCGCCGGTCCAAAAAATCCGCATTCCGCGCCGGCCCGGAGTTGCGGTTGACCGGCCGGAGCCTTTGTTGGACGCGTACGTGAATTTGTCCGCCCCCCTCGCCCTGCTCAGCGTTTTCAAACCCACCACGCGGGGGCGTTGGGACCTGGTTTCGCCCTTCGCCATCACCGCCCTGAGCGCGATCGGCGTGATGTTCATCTACAGCGCCCAGTTCTCGACCAATCTCAGTAACTGGATCACGCAACTCGTTTGGCTCGCGGCCGGAGCGGCCATTTACGTGGCGGTCTCCCTCGTCGACTACCGTATCTGGCTCAGCGTCGGGCATTACTTCTACTTCGCGTGCATGATCCCGCTGGTCCTGGTCCTGATTGAGATCCCGGGCATCATCACCCCCCGATTTGGCGCGCAGCGCTGGCTGGACCTGGGTTTCTTCACGTTTCAACCCTCGGAAACCGCAAAAGTGGCGGTCCTGCTTTTCACGGCCAGCATCCTGATCCGCTCGCCCGTGGGCACCCTCCGCCAATCCCTTGATGTGTTGGGTAAATTGGCCCTTGCGGTGGGGTTGCCCATGTTCCTTATCTTGCTACAGCCCGATCTGAAGTCGGTGATCGTGCTGCCCCCGATGGTGTTCTCCATGCTTTACGTTTCCAAGCTTTCGACCCGCTTCTTCGCGGGCGCGATGGGGGCGTTCCTGCTGGTCGTGGGGCTCGTGGCCTGGGACAACTATAGCTACGTTAAATATATGGAGTCCAATAATTTGGACTTCCACCGCCAGAAAGGAAGCTACGAATCGCAGTCGTGGTTTCCGCTCAAGGATTATCAGCGCAACCGCATCCTGACGTTTGCCGCGCCGGACGTGATCGATCCGGCGGGCACGGGTGCCGCGTGGAACCTCAAACAGTCGCTCATTTCGGTGGGCAGCGGGGGGTTGACCGGCAAGGGATGGACGCAGGGGACGCAGGCCCAGCTGGGGTACCTGCCTCCGGCGGTGGCGCACAACGACTTTATCTTCTCGGTCATCGCCGAGGAGATGGGACTTTTGGGAAGCTTCACGGTTCTCAGTCTGTTCGGCCTAATGATGTTCAACGGCATACGCATCGCTGGTCTCGCCCGAGACCGCTTCGGCACTCTTCTCGCCTTAGGCGTGACGGTGCTGTTCGGCGTGCACGTGTTCGTGAACATTGCCATGACCATCGGGCTGGTGCCCATCACGGGCATACCGCTTCCCTTTATTAGCTACGGTGGCTCCTTTGTGCTCAGTTGCTGCTTGCTGCAAGGACTGGTCCAGAGCGTCTATCGCTTTCGAAAGGACATCACATGACGGTGGTCTCTTTCCGCGATAACGACCGCTCTGCCAGAATTTCCTGCGCCGCGACTGCCGCCCAGGGGTGCCCCGTCCAAAACCAGGACAACCACCACCATGAGCGATCAATCGCAGTCATCCTCCTCCGCCGACAACGGCGAGCCGGCCGATCCCGCACACTATGATGCGGAATTGACCAATCCTCCGCCCACCACCGACGCTCCCGAAGTCGACACGGCCCAACTCAAGAATGGCGCGCAAGAGCGATCCAAACAGCGTCCCCTGCTGCAGAAGATCCTGAGTGTCTTCCAGAAACAAAAGACCTCGTACCGCGAGCTCATCATCAATTCGGAACCGCTGGAGAAGCGCGTGGCGCTGCTCGTCGACGGGCGGCTGGAGAAGTTCGAGATCGAGCGGCACTCCGACGACCGCATGGTCGGCGGCATTTTCAAGGGCAAGATCAAGAACCTCGACCCCGGCCTGAAGGCCGCATTTGTCGACATCGGTTACTCCAAGAACGCATTCCTGCACTACTGGGACATGCTGCCGGCCGCCGCCGACTCCTCGGTCGAGGTGGTTCGCGTCAACAAGAAGAAGGACGCCGCTCCCCGGCCAACGGAACCGACGGTCAAGGACATCCCCAACCTCTATCCGCCCGGCAGCGAGATCGTCATCCAAGTTACCAAGGGCCCGATCGGCACCAAGGGTCCGCGCACGACGACCAACCTGTCCATCCCCGGCCGGTACCTGATCCTCACACCTTACTCCGACGGGTGCGGCATTTCCCGCAAGATTGAGGACATCCACGAGCGCAAGCGGCTCAAGCAGCTGATCAACGAACTGACCATCCCCGAGGGCATGGGCGTGATCGTGCGCACCGCCGGGGAAGGCAAAAAAGCCCGGTATTTCGTGCGGGATTTGCACCTTTTGCTCAAAAAATGGGAGGAAATCACCGGAAAGATGCAATCCGACCGGGCCCCCGCCGGACTCTACCAGGAGCCGGATTTGGTGGAGCGTACGGTGCGCGACTTTCTCACGGAAGAGGTCGATCGCGTGCTGATCGACAATCGCGAAGACTACGAACGCACCGCCGACCTGGTCGGCCTGATCTCCAAACGGTCCCGGTCCAAGATCGCGTTTTACAAGGACAGCATCCCGATCTTCGAACGCTTCAACATCGAGCGACAGATCGAACAGACCTTCCACCGGAAGGTCACCCTGCCCAGCGGCGGCGAAATCATCATCGACGAGACCGAGGCCCTGATCGCCATCGACGTTAATACGGGGTCCCACAAGAACCGTTCGGGCGACGAAAAGAATACGATTTACGCCGTCAACCTTGAGGCCGCCGTCGAAATCGCCCGCCAGATCCGGCTGCGCAATCTCGGTGGTCTGATCATTTGCGACTTCATCGACATGAAGGAGCGCCGCCACCGCAACGGCGTCTATGAGAAGATGGTCGAGTGCATGTCGGAGGACAAAGCCAAGAACCACATCCTCCCCATCTCGCAGCTCGGCATCCTGCAGATGACCCGCCAGCGCCAGCAGGAGTCGCTCTCGAGCAACCTCTACACGGACTGCCCGTATTGCCGCGGTCGCGGCATCGTCAAGAGCGCCACCACCATGTCCGTCGAGCTCCAGCGCCGCCTCGGCTCGGTTGCCCGCCGGATCCAGCTCCGCAACGACGGCAAGGATTACAGTCTCCGCGTTCTCGTGCACCCCAGCATCCTCGAGCGCCTCCGCAGCGAGGACGCTGACCTGCTTGTGCGCGTGGAAAAGCTCTACGGCGTCAAACTGGCCTTCCGCGCCGACCCGAACTACCACGTCGAGAACTTCAAGATCGTCAACGCCACCACCGGCGAAGAGTACCGGTAGGCAGGCTCAGCCAGCGCCCCCCGTCGTGGGGGCGCCCCGCCAGCCCGGGCGACCACCCCGCGCGAAGCCCACCCCCCACACCCCCCGTCTACAACTTAATGATCGACACCCCCCCCCCCGGCTTAGCGTCGGGGGCGGCGGGCCCCCCCCGCGCCCCCGGTGGTGGGCCCCCCCGCCCTTTTCGTCGGTTTTGGCTGCCCCCCCCCCCCCCCCGGGTGGGGGCCCCCCCCCCCGGGGGGCCCCCCACGCCAGCGGAGCGCAAACGCCCGTCAACCGAGGCGGACCCGAGTGTACGTTGCTGATTACACTTGGGCTCGGTCTTGATGACCAAAACGGTCGCAGCTCAGGTTTGAACCCCCGCCGCAGAACTGGCAAGTTCGGGCCATGGACTACGACAAAGACAAGGTCGACGAGATGGTGCTCGCGCTCCTCTTTCTCACGCTCCACGGAGATGGACGGGCTTGGAAGGGTCACGATTGGGACGCAATGAATCGCCTGCACGAAAAAGGCATGATCTTCGATCCGGTGGGAAAGGCCAAATCCGTCCTGCTCACCGAAGAAGGTGAAAAGCGCTGCGAGGAACTGTTTCTTAAACACTTCGGAAAACCGAAGTGAGGCAGGCGCCCGGTCCCTCGGCTACGTCCGCAGGATCTTCTCCATCGGCCGGCCCTTCGCCAATTCGTCCACCAGCTTGTCGAGGATGCGAATCTCCCGCATCAAAGGGTCCTGTATTTCTTCCACACGTACGCCGCAGACCACCCCTTTGACCAACGTCCGCTGGGGATTCATCCCGGGGGCTTCCTTGAAGAACGTTTCAAAGTCCTTCTGCTTCTTCAGCTGCGACTCGAGTACCTTCTGGCTGTAGCCCGTCAGCCAGCAAAGGATCGCATCGACCTCGGCTTTGGTGCGCCCTTTCTTCTCCGCCTTGGCCACGTAGAAGGGGTAGACGCTCGCAAAACTCGTCGTGAAGATCCGGTGAGGAGTGGTCATGGAGAGCAGGGAATCTCGGCATACGGGCGTATGAGTGAGCAGCCAAGTCTGTTCGCCTCATCGTGGGGAAGATATCCCACCCTTCTCCCGCGTTCCAAAAACCAGCTCTCCGCAGAGTCCGCTCTGTGCTCTCTGTGGTCAAACCTCCGATCCTCAAACATTGAACCACAGATTGCACGGAATGCACAGAGTCGAACCTGTCTCAGGCCTGCCGTTCGTCTGAGGCTTGTTTCCGTGTATTCCGTGCACTCCGCGGCCAAACCTCAGATCCTTAAACCACAGATTGCACGGAATGCACAGAGTCGAACCTGTCTCAGGCCTGCCGTTCGTCCGAGGCTTGTTTCTGTGCATTCCGTGCTCTCCGTGGTCAAACCTCAGATCCTCAGACATTGAACCACAGATTGCACGGAACGCACAGAGTCGAACCTGCCTCAGGCCTGCCGTTCGTCTGAGGCTTGTTTCCGTGTATTCCGTGCACTCCGTGGTCAAACCTCAGATCCTCAGACATTGAACCACAGATTGCACGGAACGCACAGAGTCGAACCTCTCCCGGGGCTGCCGTTCGTCTAAGGCTTGTTTCTGTGCATTCCGTGCTCTCCGTGGTCAATCCTCCGATCCTTGAACCACAGATTGCTCAGAGTGCACAGACTGAGTACTCGCCCAGATCGAGCCACGTCTGTGGTTTCACTCCGTGCATTCCGTGCTCTTTGTGGTCAAACCTCCGATCCCTGAACCACGGATTGCACTGTACCCACAAACCTCGCTTAATTTCTCTGAGTCGCCCTATGGAACTCAACGCACTTACCGAAAAGATCATCGGTGCCGCCCATAGGGTGCTGTTTGCGCTAAAGCCGGGGCTCGATGAGAAGCTCTACGAGCGCGCCCTCGTCATCGAGCTCACTCAGCAAGGCCTTCGGTGCGAGGGCCAGAGAAGATTTGATGTTCACTATGAAGGCCACCTCATCGGAACGCTCGTCCCCGACCTCATCGTCGAGGACATGGTTATCGTCGATACGAAGGTGGCTACCGTGTTCAACGACACGCACCTTGCTCAGATGCTCGGCTATCTCAACATCACTGGCCTAAAAACCGCGCCCATCCTCAATTTCAAGCACGCTAGCCTCGGCATCAAACGTGTATCCAATTAATCCCAGAATAATCATTCCGTGCACTCCGTGGTCAAACCTCCGATCCTTAAACCACAGATCGCACAGAATGCACAGAGTCGAACCTGCCTCAGGCCTGCCGTCCGTCTGAGGCTTGTTTCCGTGCATTCCGTGCACTCCGTGGTCAACCCTCCGATCCTCAGACATTGAACCACAGATTGCTCAGAGTGCGCAGACTGAATACTCACCCAGATCGAGCCTCGTCCGTGGTTTCACTCCGTGCATTCCGTGCTCTCTGTGGTCAATCCTCCGATCCTTGGACCACAGATTGCACAGACTGAGTATTCACCCAAATCGAGCCTCGTCCGCGGTTTCCACTCCG
>JAEUGY010000104.1 GCA_016794625.1 Opitutaceae bacterium | reverse complement strand
CTCAGGAGCGGCCGATCCGGGAGGGCCTGCAGGCCCTCCCGGATCATCCGCCCGCACCCGCCCCGTCGAACCAACTTGCAGGGCGAGCCCAGACTGAACGGGCTAGACCATAGCAGATTTTAAGAAACAAGGGCTGCCCCTCGCGGGCACGCCTAAGCCCTGAGCCTTTCGAAGGGCTGACACCCAAGCCCTGAGCTTGTAGAAGGGCTGCCCCCTAAGCCCTGAGCCTGTCGAAGGGCTGCCCCTTGCGGGCACGCCTAGGATGGAGCGTGAGCATTCGGTGTTCAACGCCAGGCACGGCCGCGAGGGCCGGCCCTACCATGAGGGGAGGAACGATCCCCCGGAGCGAGAGCCCTTCATTCGCAGGATCTTAAGTGAACGCGGATGGGCCGCTGGCCCCTCAGTTTTGCGGCATTGGCAGGAGGTAGGTGTCGATCATCTGGTTGATCCGGCGAATGCAAAAGCCGCACTTTCCCTTGAGAACGAGCACGCGCCCTTTCATCGACCCCCCGTATTCACACAGAGGTGCGGGCAGCTCACAGTGACGACACCACGTCTTGAGTGTGATCTCTTCGCGCACCGGCTGGGGAACGGAGGTCCAGATGACCGCCGCTTCCAACGTGAAGTGCATCGGGTGCTTCGGATTCTCGCAGCCAGGGACTTTGTACATGGGCGGGAGGGCAGGGACGGACGGAGAAAGGAGATTCGCAGAGGGCTTTTGACATTAAAATGCGATAAAACAGCCCGCAGGCAAGCATTAAATGCAAATAAATGTTATTTAATCGGCTTCAAATGCGGCCTCAGCGAGGCCGCCTACAGCGGCCACCCGCAGGGTGCACTCTACTGGAGGGCGTCGCTCCGTCGACGCCGGCTGCGCGTCGCGATCCCTTCGTTGTCCAACGTGTCTTTTCGCCTCGACGACAAAAGAGCCGGCGTGGGAACCCGATGCGCGTCCCCGCAGCGCCGACGGAGCTGCGCCCTCCACCGAGGCAGCCCCGTGTTTTCCACCTCTACGTCGGCGGCGCGCTGTACTCGCGCTGGCGGTCATCCCCGCTGCGATCGTACTGGCGATGCCACTGCTGCAGCGTCTTCAGACGGCTGCGTTTCAGCTTTCCTAAATCGTTGATGGAAAAGCGCCATTGCCAATTTCCTTCGGTTGTGCCGGGACGGTTCAGGCGGGCGCGGGAAGGCAGGTCGAGCAGGTCTTGGATGGGCACGACCGCGAGGCGTGAAACGCAGGCGAAGGCTGTCTGGATCAAGGGCCAGGCGGACTTTGCGCCGTGGAGTCCAAAGTAAGAGGCGACTTGCCGGTAGTCCGGTTTTGAGAGCGAACCGAGCCATCCGCGGGTGGTGTCGTTGTCGTGCGTGCCCGTGTAGACCACACTTTCCCGGGGAAAAAAGTGCGGCAGGTTGACGTGGTTGTCGTCGTGCCCGTAGCCGAACTGCAGGACCTTCATTCCGGGCAAACCCGCCGCCCGGCGGAGGGCGGCGACCTCGGCGGTGACATAACCCAGGTCCTCGGCAATCAACCGGGCGTTCGGCAAAGCAGCCTGCAAAGCGGTGAGGAAGGGCAGCCCGGGACCCGGTCGCCAACGCCCGGTGGTGGCGTCGGTGGCTTCGAGTGGAATCTCCCAGAACGTATCGAGTCCACGGAAGTGATCGATCCGCACGATGTCACACAACTCGAACACCTTCCGGAGCCGGGCCACCCACCAGGCGTAGCCGGTGCGACTGAGGTGGGCCCAGTCGTAGAGCGGGTTTCCCCAGAGCTGTCCCCGGGCCGAAAAGTAGTCGGGTGGTACGCCGGCTACCACCGGGGGCCGTCCGTCCGCGTCGAGCCGGAAGACCGACCGCCAGCGCCAGGTGTCCGCACTGTCGAGCGCGACAAAGATGGGCACATCCCCGATCAGCACCACCCCGCGATCGCGGGCATACGAACGCAGGGCCGCCCACTGCCGGAAAAAGAGGAACTGGTAGAAATGGTGACGCGCCGCTTCGCGGGCGGCGGCGGGTGGCAGGTAGGACTCGATTTCCGGCCGCCACGGCCGCCACGTTGCGGGCCAGAGTCGCCAGGGGTGCCCGCCGAAGTAGTCCTTCAGCGCCATGAAGGCCGCGTAGGAGGGCAACCATGCTTGTTCGGCTCCGACGAAGGCCGCGAGAGCGTCGGTGCCGCCCCAGGGACCCGAGGTTCCGCGCTGCAGGAACCGTTCTTCCGCCCGGGCGAGGAGGGTCCAGAAGCGGCGGTGGAGTTTGCCATAATCGACGTACCGACCGGGCAATGCCCGCAGCGGCGCGAGGTCGGCGTGGCTGAGCAGCCCATGCGCCTGCAGATCCTCCAGGTCGATCAGATACGGGTTGCCCGCGAAACTCGAAAAGGCCTGGTACGGCGAATCGCCAAACCCGGTCGGACCCAGCGGGCAGATCTGCCAGTGACCAAACCCGGCCGCCGCCAGAAAGTCCACCAGCGCGCGGGCGCCGGAACCCATCGTGCCGATCCCGTGGGGCCCGGGCAGCGTGGACACGGGAGCCAGCACTCCAGAAGACCGCGAGCGGAGCCAGGTGGGAGTCGGAGCGTTCAATCGGGGGGGCGGAGGGTGGGACCCGGGCGGGTCCAGCGTCAAGGAAGGGGCAGGGGCCCGCCGCCAGGGAGGCGTTTGCGGCGCGGCGAAACCCGAGGCTGCCTGCGGGCTCCACCGATGGCCACCGACAAGGCCTGCAAAATTCCGCGATCGACCGAAAAACTCTTAGGTGGCACCGCGACCACGGCGGAGCGAGTGGTCTCTCGCGGGGCGCCGGGCGCAAGCGCGCCGAACCCGGACGACCCCTCAGCCTCTCCAACCTAAGAATTTTCCCATGGATGGAAGAGTTCTCCGAGCCGCCTCCTTTGACGTGGACCCGGCCAGCACCCACGTTGACCCGACCCCTATGACCCTCCGGCCCCTGTGTCTTGCCAGTTTGCTCGCTCTTGCCGTCGCCCCGTTTGCGACCGCTGCGGGTGCCGCGCCGCGCCTCAGCCTGGCTCGTCCCGCGCAGCCGGGCAGCGGGCAGGTCTTCTATTTTCTGCTCACCGACCGGTTTGCCAACGGGCGAACCGACAACGACCAGGGCGGCATGACCGGGGGGCGCAACGACCACGGGTTTGATCCCGCTGCGATCTCCCATTTCCACGGGGGAGACTTTGCCGGGCTGACCCAGCGCCTCGACTACCTCAAGGGACTCGGCACCACCGCCATCTGGGTCACTCCGCCTTTCCGCAACAAGGCCGTCCAGAGTGGCACCGCCGGTTATCACGGCTACTGGATCCTCGATTTCCTCCAGATCGATCCTCACCTCGGAACCAACGAGGAATTTGCCGAATTCGTCCGCCAGGCGCATGCGCGGGGCATCAAGGTCTTTATGGATGTGATTCTGAATCACACCGCCGACGTCATCGTACCCGGGGGCGGCTCCGTGGCCTATCGCAACCGCGCCGACTGGCCTTACCGCGACAGCCAGGGCAAGGTCTTCGACGAAACGCCGCTGGCGTACAACGGCGTGGGCGAGCCGAAGCCGTTCCCCGCGCTCTCGCCCGAAATCAGCTTCGCGTACCGTCCCACCGTGCCCGCGGGCGAAGAACATTCGAAAAACCCCGCGTGGCTGAACGACGTTCGCTATTACCACAATCGCGGTAACACCGACTTCACCGGCGAGAAGTCGCTGCATGGAGATTTTGTCGGACTCGACGACCTGTTCACCGAACATCCCGACGTCGTGCGCGGGATGATCGACATCTACCGCCAGTGGATCGAGCGCTTCCAGGTCGACGGCTTTCGCATCGACACCGCCAAACACACCAATCTCGAGATCTGGCAGGCGTTTGGCCCGGCCATGCGCGAGGCGGCCCGCCGGGCCGGCCGGCCGGCCTTCTTTTCCTTCGGAGAGGTGGCCACGGGCGATGTCGACACGACCCTCCTGAGCGAGTTCAGCACGCTCGGCGCCCTCGATGCGTCCTTGGATTTTGGATTCGCGGTGGCTGCGCGCGACTTTGTCGGCCGGGCGGGCCCGGCCCAGGCGCTGGCGTCGATGTTCGAACAGGACGACCGCTATACCGACCACGACAGCACGGCCCTGAGTCTGCCCACGTTTCTGGGCAATCACGACCAGGGCCGGTTTGGCTATTTTCTCCAGCAGCTCGATCCGGAGGCCGATGCGGCCCGGTTGCTCGCGCTGACGAAGCTGGGTCACGCGCTCCTCTACCTTGTGCGCGGCCAGCCGGTGGTCTACTATGGCGATGAACAGGGCATGGTGGGCCGGCTCGGCAATGACATGCAGGCCCGCGAGAGCATGTTTGCCTCCCAGGCGACGGACTTCCGGACCGCGACCCTGCTCGGCACCAGCCGGACCGGGGCGGACGACAAGTTTGATCCGGAGCATCCCCTCTACCGTCACCTCGCCGGCCTCGCGGCGCTCCGGTCCGCGCATCCCGCGCTGGCCGGCGGCGCGATGATCCTGCGCGCCACCGAGGACCCCGCCGTGTTCGCCTTTTCCCGCATCGCCCGAGACGAGCGGGTCGAGTATGTCGTCGCGGTGGGAAACCAGCGCGCGGGCACCCGCGAAGTCGCGGTCCCCACCAGCCAGCCGGCCGGTGCGGGCCTCCGCCTCGTGTATGCGCTGGGAAGTGACGCTCCGGCGCCGGGCGCCCGGCTGCAGGCCGGGGCTGGCGGCGTGGTCAAGGTGCGCGTGCCCGCCCTCGGCGCGATGGTGTGGCAGGCGGAGGCGGCCCTGAACGAGCCCCGCGGCGCCCCGGGCATTGTCTTTGCTGCGCCCTCGGGCACGGCCACGCTGGCGTTTGGCGCGCGAGACCTCGACGGCCAGGTTCTGGCCGAGCGGCAGGAAATCCGTGTGGCGGTGACGGGGGGAGACGGCCTTGCGGAGGTCACCTTCCTCGCCTCGCGCAGCTCCCGTCCCGGTTCCTGGGAGTACCTGGGCACGGACGACGCGCCACCTTACCGGGTTTTCTGGCGTCCCCCGGCCGATCTGACGGCGGGCGAGAAAGTCACCTTTGCCGCCACCGTCGACAACCTCCGTGGCGGACGCGCCTCCGCCGTGCTGCCGTCGGTCCAGGTGGGCCTTCCCCTCGCGCGGTCCGGCGTGGCCGGGGCCACCGTGCCGGCGTTCACCCGGACCCCGGGTGCGACGGTGACGGCGGCGATCGGTCGTGAGGTCGTGCTGGAGTCCGCGGCGACCGGCCTGCCCGCTCCCTCGTATCAATGGTACCGTGACGGCGTTGAGCTGCCGGGTGCCACCGACCCCGTTCTGCGGTTCACCATGGCCGCCGGGGACGACGGAGCACGGTTCACCGTCACCGCCCGCAACGTGGCCGGAGCCGCGGTGGGAACCGAGAGCGTCCTCCGCCTGGCCACGCAGGGCCGGGTGGTGCGACTGCCGACCGTGGCGTCGACCCGCGTGCCCGCGCGCCCCGTGGACGTCTGGCTCCCGGCCGGTTACGACGAGGCCACCTCGACCCGTTACCCCGTCATCTACCTGCAGGACGGGCAGAATCTTTTCAACCGGGACGACAGTTTCGGCGGTGCGGTGTGGGGGGCGGACCGCGCACTCGCGCGCCTTGTGCTCGAAGGCCGGGCGCGGCCGGCGATTCTGGTGGGCGTGTGGAGCATCGGAGCGCAACGGGCGGCTGAATACATGCCGCAGAAGGCGCTCGCGGGCCGGACCGACGCGGAGTCCTTTTCCCTTCTCGGACACCCGGTGGGAAAGGTGCGCTCCGATGCCTACCTTTCCTACCTCGTGCACGACCTCAAGCCCGTGGTGGACCAAACATTCCGGACCCTTCCGGACCGCGCCAACACCTTTGTCATGGGCTCGAGCATGGGTGGATTGATCTCGGCCTACGCCCTGCTTGAGCATCCCGAGGTCTTTGGTGGCGCGGCCTGTGTGTCGACCCACTGGCCGGCGGGTGAGGGTGCGGTGGTACCGTATCTCGAGCGGCACCTGCCGACGCCGGGAAAACACCGCTGGTACTTTGACTTTGGCACGGAAGCACTCGATGCCGGGTATGAGGCCCATCAAGTCGTGGTCGACCGCGCGATGAAGGCTGCCGGCTATCGCGAAGGACATGACTGGATCACGCGGAAGTTCGCCGGCGCCGACCATTCCGAGCGCGCGTGGAGCCGCCGGGTCGAGATTCCCCTCGAGTACCTGCTCCGCGTTCACCCTTAATCAAACGACCTCTTGCCGGGCGCCCTGGCGCCTGCCTTTCAACCCCGACCCGTACGGTCCTCAGCGACTATGAATCCACCGCTTCCCTCCCGACCGATGAGCCTCCTGGCCATCTGGAACATGAGTTTCGGTTTCCTTGGTATCCAGTTTGGCTGGGGCCTCCAGATGGCGAACATGAGCGCCATTTACCAGTACCTCGGAGCGAAGGAGAGTGACATCCCCCTGCTCTGGCTGGCGGCTCCGGTGACCGGGCTGATTGTACAGCCGATCATCGGCCACGCCAGCGACCGCACCTGGACCCGACTCGGGCGTCGGCGCCCCTATTTTCTGGTCGGAGCGATCCTCGCGAGTCTCGCCCTGGTGGCGATGCCCAACTCGACCAGCCTGTGGATGGCGGCCGGGCTCCTCTGGGTGTTGGATGCATCGGTGAACATCAGCATGGAACCCTTCCGTGCGTTTGTCGGCGACCTCCTGCCGCCCCCGCAGCGCCAGGTGGGTTTTGCCATGCAGAGCCTACTGATCGGACTCGGGGCGGTGTCGTCGTCGGCCCTGCCGTGGATCCTGACCAAGACCGGAGTCGCCTCCGGCGCCTCCACCGGTGCGATCCCGCAGTCGGTGCATCTCGCCTTCTATCTGGGGGCGGCGGTCTTCATCAGTTGCGTGCTCTACACCATTGTGACCACGAAGGAGTACCCGCCGGTCGAGGGTACGGTGAAGCGCGAGACCGCCACGCCCAAGGAATCCATGGGTGCCGCGATTCTCGGAGGTCTGAAGACCATGCCGCTGACCATGCGACGCCTGGCGGTGGTGCAGTTTTTCACCTGGCTGGGGCTGTTCTGTCTTTGGATCTATTTCACGCCGGCCATTGCGCACGGGGTGTTTGGCGGTGAACCCGGCACTCCTGCCTACCAGAAGGGTGTTGAGTGGGGCGGGGTGTGCTTTGCGGTCTACAACGGCGTCGCCTTTGCCGTGGCGTTCGCCCTCGTGGCCCTGGCCCGCAGGGGCATGCCGTCCCGGGTGATCTACCGGATCGGGCTGGTGTCGGCCGGGCTCGGACTGCTCTCCGTCGGCCTGTGGAAATCCCAGGAAGGTCTGCTCCTTTCCATGGCCGCGGTGGGTGTGGGCTGGGCGACGATCCTCTCCATGCCCTATGCGCTGCTGGCGAATGCGCTGCCGCCGGCGCGCATGGGCTTCTACATGGGTGTATTCAATTTCTTCATCGTATTGCCGCAGATTCTGGCCGCGACCGTGCTCGGACCCGTGGTGGCGTCGCTCTTCGACGGACGCGCCATGCCCGCCGTGCTTTGCGGTGGCGCCTGCATGCTCATCGCCGCGGTGGCGCTGAGCTGGGTGCCAGAGGGTGAAGCCGGAGTGCCGGCGGCCCCCTCAGGAGCCCACTGAGACCGCGGCATTCGCCGCGGACGCGGCGGCGGCCGGCGGGGCGCCGTGCGTGTAGTCGAGACGGTCGAAGTAGACCGTCTTGGGCTGCAGTTCGCGCTGCGTGCGGTGCGCCTCCAGCTGGGCGCGGAAATCCTGCGGTGTCATCGCCTTGTGCCGCTTGAAGACCCGGGCGAAGTAGGCCGGGTCGGAGAAGCCGGTGGCGTAGGCAATCTCGGATACGGTGAGGGACGTCGATTCCAGTTCGACCACGGCGGCCTCGACGCGGATGCGCTGGACGTAGTGGGTCAGGCGCTCCTTCGTCTCGACGTGAAAGAGGTGGGAGAGGTAGTCGGGCGAGCAGCCGAGTCCGTCGGCGATTTGCTGCACACTCAGGTCGGGATTGGAGAACTGTTCACGGACGAGGCATTTCGCCTGAAACACCTTGCCAATGTCGCTGTTCAACTGGCCCGTCCCCAGCTCCACGATGTTGCGGAAGAGTCCGAGCAGGGTGAGCAGCAGGCCCTTGACCACGGTGTCCTTGGCCGGGCTCGGGTGCGCGTGCACCTGGCAGAGCGTGTTGGCCAGCGTGATGAAGACATCGAGATTGGGTGCGTCGAAGAACTCGATCGACTCGATGTCGGGCCGCTTGGGCCGGGCCTCGTGGGCGAAGTGGAGGCTGAGCGTGTTGTTGTAGAAGCCGGCGACCAGGTTGCGGAACGGCCGGCCGGGCTCCGGATACACCGTTTCCCCGTGCGGCACACCCGCGGGGATGATGCAGACCTCGTTCGGAGCGAGACGGAACGTGCTCTTGGGAAAGGCGAAATCGGTCCAGCCCTGCAATTGGAGGAAAAATTCCGGCCGGTAGTGGTAATGCATGTCCCGCCGGTTCTGCACCGGCTTGGAGTCGCGCGGCACGCGGACGGTCAGACGATCGCGCGACACTTCCCGAATGGCGTGATCAAACACCAGTTTCATTTCAGCCCGGCTTTGCGGCGTCATGGAACGCGCGTTGAGCAGAGCTCGACTCGGACCTGGGGTGGGTGCGGACGGCATGGGTAACTCCTCCGACGCGGGGGAACCGGAGACGGGGAGAGTCTGTAACTGATTGATGGAAAACGCAAATTGAAAGGGGTGGGCGAAATCGACCCGGTTTAGGTCGTTGCGATGGATTTGATTAGAAAAGCGTCCGGCATTCCTGCGCGTTGAGGCCCAAGGACGCGGGCGCCGGGTCCGGTTCGGTTTGTGACTTCCCCCGGAGCGGAGCCCGGCTAGGGTGGCGGGGTGACGACCTCGACGCCACACTCGTGGAAAGTGACGCTGGATGCACCGGTGACCCTGCTGCTGGTCGCGGCCGCGGCGGTGCTGGTGCTCGTGCCCGGTTCCACCGCGCTCCTGCGGCTCGACCCGATCGGTCCGGCGGCGCTCTTCAATCCCCGTTGGTACCTCGGGGTGGTTGGCCATGTCCTCGCGCACCAGAATTTTGCCCACTTCATCGGCAACGCCAGTTTGTTTCTGCTCCTGGCCCCGGGGTTGGAGCGTCGCTTTGGCGCGCTGGGCTTTGCGATCCTGCTCGGCCTGCTCGCTGCAGTCACAGGGGTGAGCGCCAGCGTCGTCCTGTTCTTCACCCAGAAAAGCCTGGTCGGAGCCTCGGGCGTGGTCTTTGCGCTGATTTTCCTGCACGCCATGGTGGAGGGACGCGGCCGGGAGGTGCCCCTGACCGCGATTCTGCTGGGCGTGCTCTGGGGATCGAAGGAGCTGCTCGGACTCTTCGATGCCTCGAATGTATCCAACAGTGCCCACCTCAACGGAGCGTTGTGGGGATTTCTGTTTGGCCTCGCGGGACGCAAACGGTCCCCGGAGGACCCGCCGGGATCGTCCGGCGGGTCGGGTCTGACCCGGCCTTCGGCAGGCTTGGGCTAGTCGATGCCGGTGACGGCGAGATCGGCGGGGTGTTCGATGCTCAGTTTGAGTGGGATCTCGCGCTTTTCGCCTGGCTTGAGCTCAAGACGCCACGCCAGCCGGCCTTCGGGCTCGCGCGTGATGTCCTTCTGGCCCTCGGCGCTGCCGATGTCGCGCTCAGCGGGAGTGAGCAGTTTCACGACGATCTTTTCATCCCGTGAAACCGGGATGCCCTCCCGCAAAAGGATTTTCTCCGCGGTTTTCCGATTGTTGGTCAAGGTGACAAGGATTTCGTAAGTGATGCGCCGACCGCGGCTGGTGAGGCCCGTGTCCTCGGTGAACCGATTCACGATGCGACGCTTCACGGCGATAGCCTCATCCGCGCCGAGGGCGAGGTCGAAACGCTCGCCGGGCATGACGGTCTTGAGCCGGCCGACCGCGACAAACGTGTCGTCGAGAAAGGTATTCACCGCACCGGCGAGCAGCGGAAAGTCGCTCCCGTTGACGGCGGAGGCGCTGAGAAAGGCGGCCTCCATCTGCTTTGGAGTGGTTTCGTAGCGGAGGGTGGCGGGAAGACGCGTGGCGAGAATCGCCACCTTTTGCGTGCTGCCGTCGCTGGGCAAAGTCAGGGGAGCGTCGATCTTGAACGTCGCGCTCGTGGCGCCCGCCTCGACGCTCGCCTGGGCCGTCTCCATCACCATCGGCGCGGGCACGGCTTCCTCGGCGGCGGCGGCGAGGGCGGCTTTGGGTGCGGAGCGACTGCGCGGTTTGGTTTCAATGCGGAATTCACTCAGCGTGACTGCATCCTGCGCGGTGGGCATCGGCAGGGGCCGGACCACGTCGACGATCCACGGAGGCAGTTCCGGCGCGCCGCCACCCAGATTGGGCCGGGCGGTGGAGAGCGTGAGGGACAGCCCGTTCCAGTCCTCGCCGGTGGAGTTGCGGATCACACCATAGTAGGTCAGGTCGATGGCGCGGGCGTCGTTGCGCAGCCGGGCGTCATACGCCGGCGCCCAGGAGGCGCCGGGCACGGCGTAGGCGACCGTGAGGTCGAGCGCACCGGCGCGCTCGGCGGCCACCCGGATCGTCACTGTTTTCTGACTACGACGGGCCGGACCGCGGCCCTTGACTTCATTGAGCTGGGCCTCCGCGGCGGTGATCCGGGCGGCAAGTTCCGTGCGCTGGCGCTGCAGACCCTGCTGGTCGGTGGCGAGACGCGTGAGATTCTCGGACTGGAAGGCGAGCAGCTTCTGCCACTCGTCGAACGAGGGACGCGCCGGCGGCGTGGTGGCGTCGCGCGCGGGCGGGGCGGTCATGGCGGTTTCGATCTTCTGCAGCAGGGCGCGTTGCTGATCGATCAAGGCGAGACGGGCCGCGAGTGCGGCGTCCTCGCGACGCAGTCCCGCCAGGTCTTCCTCCAAGGTGCGGATCCGCGGATCTGTGGTGGCTTCGACGAAGGTCACCCGCGAGTTGACGTCGAGCAGCGAAGCCCCGGCCAGTCCCCGGCCCGACACCTGCAGCGAGGCATCGACCAGACCGGACGGCAGCGCGGTTAGGATGACCTCCGACGTGCCGGACGGCAGCTCCACCCGTGCGGTGCGCGTGAGTACGGCGCGATCCCCGTAGACCGTGACGGCCGTGAGTTTCGAGGTGGCCGGGACCGCGGCGGCGAGGCCCGACGCGCCGCCCGCGCAACAGCTGATGACGGCGAGGAAGGCGATGGTGCGGTGAAACGCGGGAAACAGGGTCATGGCGGGGCAGGGGTGGGGCGGGCAGGGAAGGGCCGCACGATGGCGCGGCCCGCTTCCGGGAGGGAGGGCGGCTGGCGTCAGGCCGCTCTCGCCTTCTCCGTGTAGAGGGCGACCAAGGCGGCGCCGATCGCCTGGGAGAGTTCACCCAGGGTGGCCGGCACGATCTTGATGTTCTGACGTTGGGCCGGGAAGAGGTAGGGCTGGGCCGAGTCGTGGATCAGCTTGAGGTAGCGGTTGCGGAAGGCCTCGGTGGTGGCTTCGGGGTCGATCAGTCCGCCGCCGATGACAAAGAACTCCGGGTCGAGGGCCATGGCGAGCGAGGCCACGTGCAGGCCGAGCGCCTTGGCTTGGAGGTCGAAGATCTCGAGGGCGAGCGCATCGCCCTTCTGGGCGCGGGTGCGCAGGGACAGGACCTTCTCCTTCGTCGTGGCGGTCGACGTGGCGAGTTCGTGGTTTGGATACTTCTTGATCACATCCTCCAGCAGCTGGGGCAGACCGGAGATGGTCGTATAGGCTTCGATGCAGCCCCAATCGCGACCGCAGCCGCAGCGGTAAGGTTTCAGGCCGAGCAGGTTCAGGGGCACCGGCATGTGGCCGGCTTCCATCCCGGCGAAATTGTCACCATCCAACGGCAGGCCGTTGGGGTCGACATAGGCGCAGCCCAGTCCGGAGCCCGGAGCTAGCATGACCACACCGGCCTTGCGATTGCCACGCACGCGGGCGGCTTCGGCGACTCCGCCGTAGTTGCCGTCGTTCCCCGCGATCAGCGAAATCGGGCGGCCGGCCTTGGCCGACAGGGCGCGGCTGTACTCCGTGTGAAAGTCCCAGCCGGCAAACGCCAGCGGCAGGTTGGCGGACCGGTCCAGCACGCCGTAGCGTTGGTAGGGTCCGGGGATGGCCAGGCCCACGCCCCGCACATTCGCCCAGGACAGATGGTTGTCGGCGAGGAAACCCTCGACCCCCTCGACCCAGCCTTGGATCACCGCGGCGGTGCCGGCCTGGGAGTTGGTCGAACTCTGGCGCAGCTTCATGGAGATGATCGAGCCATCGGCGCGGACGCCGCCGGTCTTGGACGTGGTGGCGCCGCTGTCGGTGCCGATGTAGATGTCGGAGGAGGTGCTCATGGAGAAAAATGGGGAGTGGCCCCAGGGGGAGGCGTCGAGCGTGGGAGAGCGGTCGCCCGAGGTCAACGCGCGGTGCGTCCCACCCCGCCGGGTCCGGTCGCGAGGCAGGATGCACGGCGGCGGGCATCAAATCCTGCAGAATGCGACGGTGCGGCGGGGTGGGCGGGAGCTTGAATGCATGCTAGGTTGCTGACCACAAACGCCCTGAGGTCCGGCGGGCGCGGTTGGCATGAACTCGGCTAGGCGTGGCTTCACATGGAACCCAGGAACCTTTGTGAGCTCTTCCTCCGCGGACTCGGAGAAGTCGAGGGTGCCGCGCAGTCGATTGAACGGACTGAACGCGAGATCGAGGCGGCCTTTGCCGGGCACCTCACGTTGTCGCATTTCGCCACGAATCTCATCGCCGTGAACCGCTCGCGCCATCCTCGCCTCAAGCGCATGCTGACTGCGGCCGGTATTTCGCTGGAGGTGGGGAACGACCGGGTCTGCGCCGCGGCGCTGGAAGCGCTGTGCACCCGCACGGCGGAACCCGCGGCCACACCGGTCGCGGCCACGTGCGCCGTCGAGGCGTTCCGCGCCCTGGCGGCTTGTTACGAACAACGGATCGGCAATCTGGCCGAGACGGCGATGCTGATGGGGTGCGAAGGTGTACATGCGGCCCTGGCGGAGTGGGGGTTTGCGTGGCGGATTCTCTCCGCCCACCTGCGCACCGAGAGCCTGCGCTTCCGCGCCATGGCTTATGTGGCCGACATCGAGCCTCCTGGGGTGGCCCTCCTGGGTCGGGTCGAACGCGATTCGCTGCTCGCCCTGAGCTGAAGCAAAAAAGAGCCGGCCCTACCAGCGTGCCTTGACGCCTACCCGGACGCGCCGGGGAGCGTCGTAGGTGACCAAGCCGTCCGCGCTCCGACCGGTCTCCACACGCGCATCAGCGAGATTTTCGATGGCAAAGAACCCGTCGAGACGCGCACTCAGGGGTCGCGACACCTGGACGTCGGCCACCGTCGCGGGTGCGAGGCGCAGTGTGGCCTCATCGTCTTCAAACTGGGCCCCGGCGTGACGCGCACGCACCTCCACCGTGACGTTTGCCGGCGCGTTCCAAGTGAATCCGCCGGTGACCGTGTGGCGAGGGACCTGGGCCAGACGCTGCCCGGTGAGCGAGGGCTGCTCGCGGGCTTCCCGGACGCGGGCGTCGTTCCACAGCACATCGATGAACACGGAGAAGGCCGGGACCGGGGCCCAGCGCGCCGACCACTCGAGCCCGCGGACGCGCACGGCGTCGAGGTTGCGTCGCTGCCGCGAGATCAGGGTGGGCGTGCGGGAGAGGGTCACGTTGGCGATGGCATCCTCAAGCGCATGGTGGAAGACGGTGCCGGCGAGGTGCCACGCGCCCCGTCTGAGATCGAAGCCGGCCTCGAGACCCGTGACGGTTTCGTCGCGGAGCCCCGGATTGGCTTCGGTATTGACGTTGCCGACACGAAACGGCCGGTGAAACTCGTTTAAGGTCGGCACGCGGAAGGCCTGGTAGACGGCCGAGCGGGCGCGCAGACCGGAGGCCAGCGGCAGGGTGAGTCCCAGACGAGGACTCACGGCTGAACCGTCGAGGTCAGCGAAACGATCGTTGCGGGTCGGAAGCTGAGTGGTGATGTCGAGTTCGCGGCGGTGTCCGTCGCGCAGGGCCCACCCATCGAAACGCAGGGCGGCCGAGCCGCGCAGCGCGCCAAGCAGAGCACGGTCGTGACTGACGAAAACCCCGGCGAAGGTCTGCTCGCCTCCGGCGAAGCGGCGGCGTGTGAAACGACCCCCGCTCAACAAGAAGTCCTCGCGGGTCTCGCCCTCGACCCACCGGAGATCGGCTCCGAGGGTGGTCCGATGACGACCCGGAGCGGCGTGCTGCCACGTATGCGTCACACTGGCCCCGGCGGCGCGGCTGGGCACGGAGAACTGGTCGTTGGCCGGTGTCTCGGTGGTCCGACGACTGTCGACCGCGGAAAAGAAACTCTGGAAACGCTGATCCTGGCCATAGGCGGTGATTGACCAGCGACGGGTGGCATCGGGTTGGCCGTCGAGGACCAAGGATAGAAACCCCTCCCGACTGGAGTTGCGCTGAAGCGGGGTGCCATTGCCCCGTTCTTCCGCGAAGAGGCGCGCGGTGACCGTGGCTGTGACGTGGGCCGAAAGCGGCTGACTCCAGGCGATTTGGCCCAGGCGCTGGTGCGAGTCCAACCGTTGATCGACCGCGCCACGCTGGCTCGGTGAAACCACGAAGTAGCCGTCGGACTCGATCCGCGCAGCGTCGACCCGCAGCGCGCCGCCCCGGGCCACCGGGATCGAGGTTGAGAGTTCACCCTGAAATGTACCGAACGAACCGTAACTTGCTACGAGCGTGGCGTTTCCGCGGTCCGAGGGAGGCTGACTAAAAAGGGCCACGGTTCCCCCCAGCGCCGCGTTACCCCAGGTGCCGGATCCCCCGCCGTGCACGATTTCGGCGCTCGCCAACGACAGCCGGGAAAGTTTGCCCCAGGCCACCCAGCCCCCAAACGGATCGTTGAGCGGCACCCCATCGAGCAGCACGAGTGACCGACTCGCCCCGCTCGGTCCGAGACCGCGCAACGAGACACCCTGCGCCGTGGGATTGGCGGTCAGACTGCCCCCGCGACGGAAAAGACTGAACGCGGCGGACTCACGCAACGTGGCATCCAACGTGAAACCAGGTGAAGCCTGCAACCGGGCGGAGGAGAAGACGTCCACGGTCACGGGCACGTCATCCCCGGCCAACGGGGCGCGGTCGACCGAGACCACGACCGGAGCCAGCGCGATCGGTGGCACGGCGGGTGAGGGGACCTGCGCCTGCGCGGACGCGGTCCCGCCGCCCAACGCCCAGATAGCCCCGAACCACACGCAGCCCATCACCGTCGCCCGGCGGCAGGCTCGATCCGGTGCGGAGGGATGGACCGGCGGTGTCACGGGCTGAACGTCGTGAGCGGAAGCAGTTTCCATTGACCGGGACCTAGGGAGCCGAGGGTGAGATCGCCAAACTGTTCCCGGTGAAGTGAAAGCACCGTGCAGCGGCCCGCGGCGGCGAACATGCGCCGCACCTGGTGGTAACGACCCTCGGTCACGGTGAGGACGGCTTCGCGCGGACCGCACGCCTCGTAGCGCGCGGGCAGACACGGAGTCTCTTCGCCCTCAAGCTGGAGCGTGCCGGCGGCGAACACGGCCTCCAGGCCCGGGGGAAGGTCGCGATCGACGATTGCCCGATAACGTTTCGGTACGTGGTGACGCGGCGATGTCAGGCGATGGACCAGAGCAGATTGATCGGTCAGCAGGAGCAGGCCCGAGGTTTCTTTGTCGAGCCGGCCGATGCTGGTCACGATCGGATTTCGGTCGCGCCACCGTGGAGGCAACACGTCGTAGACGCTGGAACCCTCCCGGGGATCGTGAGAGCAGACCAAGCCGAGAGGTTTGTGCAGCATGACCAACAACCCATCCGGCTGGTCAAGCGGCTCGCCGTCGACGTACACCGATGCGGGATCGACCTTCTCGGACGGGTCAAACCACCGCTCGTCCTCCGCCGTGGCGACGGTATGGGCTTTGAGAAAGGCGCGCGCCTCCCGCCGTGAGCAATAGCCCAGGTTGGCCAGGATCTGGTCGAGTCGCCGCATGCGCCACCGACCTCAGGACAGCCCGGGCACCATGTCCAGCGAACTCCCCGAATAAGGGACAGGCCGATTTCTCGCTCTTCAATCCAGGGCTGCGTGCCATTCCCGAGAACGACTGAGAGGTGGCCGAATAAGGGACAGGCCGATTTTTGCCTTCGCAGGATAGAGGTCCAAAGCGCCGCAGGCTGGATAAGGGACAGGTCGATCTCCAGCCACCGAGGAAGTCCCACCCTGGAAAGGTCCATGGATCCGCCGGCCGAGCACGACCCCACCTTCGATGCGGCGAAACCGGCCCGGAAATCCATGAAATGCCTTCATGCCCCGATGACGATCACCTGGAAGCTAGACTTGGGTCCCCGGGGTGGTGACGCTGGATCTCTATGCTTCGTTGGGCCCTCCTGCTGGTTGCTTCCGTCTTTTTGGCTTCCGCCTCCTTGGTCTGGCTGCGGGCGCCAACGGTCACGACCTGGAAGCTGGCCATCCTCGTCTCTGAATTTGGCCATGCCTTGATCCTGCTGCCGGTCCTGCTCGTGGCGGTGGTTCTGGTGCAGTCGGGTGGTCGCCCCTCGCCGGTGCAAGCGGTCACGATCCTCGTGGCGTTGCTGACCGCCGTCTCCCTGCTCCGACCCACCGTGACCGCCTGGCGCCTGGCCCAAGGTATGCCCGACCGCTTGGCGAAAGCATTTGGTGCCACGCTTCCAGATCGCAAGCCTATAGAAGTCAGTGCTTTGTGGGCAGTTTCGCCCGAAGCCAAGGTTGCGATTGAGACGCGAGAGGTACGGACCCCCGGGGTGGAGGAACCCCTCAAAATGGATTTCTACCGGGCTGTGCGCCCGGTCGGGGAACCAGCGCCCTGTGTCGTCATGATCCACGGAGGCGGTTGGGACAGCGGCGACCGCACGCAACTGTCGGCCCTCAACCACCGCCTCGCCCGCCGGGGTTATGCCGTGGCGGCGATCAGCTACCGCCTCGCGCCGGCGCATCACTGGCCCGCGCAGCGTGATGATGTGGAAGCCGCGCTCGACGCCCTCCACCGCGATGCGACCGCGCTCGGAATCGACCCCACCCGCATCGTGGTGATGGGCCGCAGCGCCGGAGGCCAGATCGCCACCGCGATCGCGTACCGCTCCGGCCGCTCCGCGATCCGCGGGGTGGTGGCTTATTATGCCCCTCATGATCTGCACTTTGCCTGGGCCTTCACCAAGGAGCGCGACGTGCTGGATTCCTTCAAGCTGATGCGCAACTACCTGGGCGGTGGTCCCGGGGAAAAGAAGCAGGCGTTCGACAGCGCGAGCGGTTATCTCGCGGTCAATCCCCAGTCGCCGCCAACCCTGCTCGTGCACGGCCAGATCGACTCCCTCGTCTGGCATCGCCAGAGCGAGCGACTGGCTGAAGCGCTTGAAAAACAGGGAGTACCCCATTTTTTCCTCTCGCTTCCCTGGGCTACCCATGGGTTTGACTTCAATCCCAGTGGGCCCGGAGGGCAGTTGGCCACGTACGCGCTCGAGGCGTTTCTTGCGTCCGTGACGCGTTGACCGCGTGGGTCGAAAAACGCCGGACGACGATCTTTCCCGCCGAATTTTTATTTCACGCCGGACTTCTCCAGCACCCAGGCTTGGATGCGTTCATTTTGTTCGGGCGTCGTCGCGTGCCCCATTTCCAACGCGAGCAACAGTTGTTTCGGAGCGGTGATCACGTGGTAGGCCGCGTAGAGAGAGGTCGGCGGACAGACCTCGTCATTGTAACCCCAGGAGTAGAACCCGGGCACCTTGAGCCGCCGGGCGAAGTTCACCGCATCGTAGTACTGCGTCGTGATCCGCTTGGAGTCCGTGGCGTGGATGGACGGTGCCCCGCTCCGCTCGTTGCGCATCATGTGTGGCCAGCCCCCGGCGCGCCCGTGCAGGTAACCCGTGACATCGCTGTAGGCCGGATAGTTGCAGGCCAGAGCGGTGATGCGCGGATCAAGCGCGGCCGTGGTGATGGAAAGTTGTCCTCCCTGACTGCCTCCCATGACGATGAGTGAGCGCCGGTTCCACTTCGGATGAGAAACCAGGAAGTCGTTGGCGCGCAGGCAACCCAGATACACCCGGCGGTAATAGTAGCGCTCGCGGTGATCGAGGTTGAAGACATTGTAACCATTCAGGGCGGCCGCGCCGAGTTGGTCGTACAGTTCCTGGGGCAGGTTGACCGGAATGCCGTGAATGCCGATTTGGAGCGTGATGACTCCTTTTTCGGCCAACTCGATTTGACCCCGGTAGGGGCGCACGCCCGCGCCCGGCACACTCAGGACGGCGGGGAAGGGACCCTCGCCACGAGGCACGCAAAGCATGCCATAGACCCGGCTGGTGCTGCCCGGCATGATCCCCACATTCTGAAGACTCACGTGGAAAACCTCCACGTTGGACGTGGAGAGATCGGGCTGGAGCGTAAGCCGTGCGTCGATCGGGAGGGCAGCCAACTGGGCTTTTTGCGCCGTCCAGAACGCGTCAAAATCGGCCGGATCCACCTGGGTGGGGACGATTTTTTCCGGGGAAAAGCCGGCGGTGGCCAGCCCCCGGTAGGTTTTTCCGTTAAGGGTTGCCGTTACCGCACACCGCAGAAACCCCGGCTGATTCATCGTACCCCCGTCGATGACCAGACCCTCGGCGGGCACCACCGCCTTCTTTTCCGGTACTTCCATCATTTCCGGACCGACCCGGTAGGAGATCGCCACTTGGTCGAGTGGATGTTGATCCCAAATCACGGAGACCCGGAAGGAAACCTTCTCGCCCGGCTGGTACGTCCAGTTGGCGCGATCCGGCACCACCCGGATCTGGGTCGTTGCGAGCCGTTCCTGGGCGTGCGCGGGGATCGAGACCGAGGGTGCTGACGCTGTGGCCACAGCCAGCGTGCCGGAGAAAACGAGACTCGAGAGAACGAGATGCAAGGGACTCATACACGTACGGGTGAGAGATTAGGCTCGGCAAGTATGCCGGCATTTGGGATGGCTTGCCGGTCAGCGGCAATAAAAGATAGAACCACCATTATGGCCCTTTGGGAATACAAGATCATCGGCAGCGGCAAAGGAGGCTTCGGTAGCCCCTCGCTGCTCGAGTCGCATCTCAACCAGCTCGGTAAAGACGAGTGGGAGATCATCGCTTTCAACAGTCACCCCGAAAACCCTCTCGCCTTTCATGGCCTGGCGCGGCGCACCACGCAACGCGACTGGACCCTGCAGGATGCGGCGGCCGCCGCGGCCAAAGCCGAGGCGGAAAAACTTCGGGCGGAGTTCGCCGCCAAGTTCCAGGCAGCCCAGGCTTCGGCCGCAGGAGCGGCCGAAGACAAGCCCAGCACGCTGGTCGCGGAGACCGCCTCACCGGAGGACGGGCTGCGCAGCCTGCGCGACACCGATCGCGACCAGGATCCGGAGGCGCTCGCCGATGCCGACGATGACGACTGGAGCACGCAGGATTCCGAGGACGAGCTACCCACGTTCTTCGAGTTCATCCGCCCGCACATGCGCCGCAATCAGCGCGGCCCGGGCATGTCTCTGGCGGTCGATTACCTGGCGAACAAGATCGACCAGTCCCCGTCCGATGTCGTGACCGCCCTGCGCGAGTGCGGATTCGAAATCCCTGAGCGCGAGGACGACGATCCCGTGTACCTCGAGTACGATGGCGACCTTTACTGGATCAACACGAACCGGCACCACCAGCTCTTCATCAATACGAAGGAGAAGCCGCGCCCGGTCTTCCGCGCCGTCAAGGCGCAGCCCGTGCCGATCCCGGAGAAGACCGACGACCGGCCCCAGCGCGGTGAATCGCGTTCGCGCCGGCCTGAGCCGGCCGCCGTGCCGGAAGAGACACGGGTCGCGGCGGCTCCCGCCGCTTCCCCGGAAACGGCCGGCGAGGCCGCGCCCGCTGCACCCATCGTCTCGTCCGAACCGACGGTCGCCACGACCGCACCCGCCGCCCCCGTCCCTGCGGCGGCCAGCGTGGCACCCGCCGGAGCCGAGGCCCTGATGGCCCGCTTGCGTCCCATGATGCGACGCAACCGCCGCGGCCCCGGCGTGTCCGGCAGCGTCAGTTTTCTTTCCCGTGCGCTCAAGCAGTCCGATCAGGAGCTCACCGCCACCCTGGCCGCGTCCGGATTCACCGTGCCCGCCCAGCCGAATGACAAGCCGTCGTTCACGGAGGTCGGCGTCTGGACGTATTGGTTGAACAAAGACAGCCGGGGCGGACTCTGGATCAACGGCCGCGAACGGCGCGAGCGCGACGGCCGGGACCGCGGTGATCGCGGCGCGGCCATGCCCGAGGCCGCGAGCCGCGATGACGCAGCTCCGCTGGCCGCCGACTCCGGCGACTCCGGCGCGACGACCGAACAGGCTCCAACGGAGGCCCCTCCCGGAGAAGCCGGGGTGGTGTCCGTGGTGGCCAATCCCACCGAAGGACTGGCTCCGGTATCTCCGGCCGAACTTCTGCCTGCACCCGTCCCGGCCGCCGAACCCGCCGCCCCTGCCGACGTGGCGGCGACCCCGCCGGCCGCTCCGACTCCGCCTCCCGAACCCGCCCCGGCGGAACCGGCTGCCGGGGGTTATTTCTCCCTGGCTGCGGCGCGCGCCCTGCTCAAACCGAAAGCCCGGGGAGCCGGTGTCTCCGCCGAGCTTGGCTACCTTGCCCGCGAACTCGACTTGTCGGACGAACAGCTCCTTCAGCGTCTGCTCGGCGTCGGTCTGGTGCTGCCCACGGAAGGTGAGGCCAAGACGCCCGCGCTCGAAGTGGAGAACGAACTCCTCTGGCTGCAAAAGAGCGAAAAGGGCGGAACGCTCTGGCTCAACGCCAAGCCCAAGCCCGCCAAACGGCCGCGGGCAGCCGCAGGCGGCCGCCGTTCCCCCAAGAAGCCGGCGGAGTCGCCCGAAGCCGCGGACTCCGCGGCCGAGGAATCCGGTGCGCCCGAGGGTGGCGACGTCTGATCTGTTGCCACGCCTGCTGAACCCCTGCGTCGCGCCGTGCTGACCGTCTCCCGCCTCGTCAAGCGGTTCTCGTCCCCGGAGGCCGGGGGCGCGGCGGTGGAGATCGTGCGGGTGGAGGAACTCAGTCTGGCCGCCGGTGCGCACGTCGCGCTGCGCGGAGAGAGCGGTTCCGGCAAGACCACGTTCCTGCACCTCATTGCGGGCATCCTCGCGGCCGATGAGGGCCGCATCGTGATCGACGGCGAGGATGTGGCGGCGCTGGGCGAGTCGCAGCGCGATCGCGCCCGGGCGGCCCGGATCGGCTACATCTTCCAGACGTTCAATCTGCTGCAGGGCTACACGGTATTGGAAAATGTCGTACTCGGCATGAGTTTTGGCCCCGGCGGGGTGGACCGGGCCCGGGCCCGGTCCTTGCTGGAACGCGTCGGGCTGGGGCACCGGCTGCACCACTTTCCCCGGCAGCTTTCGACCGGCCAGCAGCAGCGCGTCGCGGTGGCCCGCGCGCTCGCCAACCGGCCGAAGCTGGTCCTGGCCGACGAACCCACCGGCAACCTCGACCGGGCCCATGGCCGGGAGGCGCTGACGCTGATCCGCGAGGCCTGTCGCGAGGCCGGCGCCGCCCTGCTTCTCGTCAGCCACGACCCCGAGGTGCTGGCGCAGTTTGAACAGGTGCGCGACTTTTCCGAGATCAACCGTCCCCGCGCGCGGAACTCCCCCTAGCCGGCCCGGACCCTTTCCTTCGTGACCCTGCCGCTCATCATCTATCGCAGCCTCCGCCAGCACGCGCTGTCCACGCTCGTCACGGCGGGCAGCATCGCGCTCGCCGCGGGTCTGCTCATGGTCGTGTGGATGGTCAAGGAGCAGTCGCAGAAGGCCTTTCTGGATACGAGCACCGGCTTCGACGCCGTGCTCGGGGCCCGCGGCTCGAAGCTCCAGATCGTGCTGAACAGCATTTTCCACCTCGAGGCCTCGCCCGGCAATGTGGCCGCGGCGGATTTCGAACAGATCCGCAAGCATCCGGCGGTGAAAACGGCCATCCCGCTCGCCCTCGGCGACAATTACTTCGGCTACCGCATCGTCGGCACGGCCGAGGAGCTGTTCACGACCGTGGAGTACTCCCCGGGCAAACGCTATGTGCTGGAGGCGGGTGGCCGCCTGTTTGGAGCCGGACAGCGCGAAGCGGTGATCGGGAGTTTTGCCGCCGCCCGGCTGAAGCTGAAGGTGGGTGACACGTTTCAACCCTATCATGGACTGGCCTTCGACCCCAAGGCCCAGCACGAGGAGGTCTACACCATCACTGCCGTGCTGGCGCCCACCAACACGCCTGCGGACAAGGTGATTTGGATACCGATCACCGGGATCCAAACGATGAAGGGCCATGATCCGCGCATGGCCACGGATGTCAGCGCCGTGCTGATCCAGCTGCGCTCGCCCACCGCCGGCTTCATGCTGGACATGATGTACAACAAGCAGGGCAACCGCCTGACCTTTGCTTATCCGGTGGCCGCGATCATCGCCGATCTGTTCGGCAAGATCGGCTGGTTTGATCGGGTGCTGGCCCTGGTGGCCTACCTCGTCGCCTTGGTGGCGGCGGGCAGTGTGCTGGCCAGCATTTATGCGTCGATGAGCGCTCGCCAGCGCGACCTCGCCATTCTACGCGCCCTCGGAGCCCGACGCCGGACGGTGTTTGGCGCCGTCGTGGCGGAGGCGGCCGTGATTGGCGCGCTCGGTGCGGTCCTGGGGTTCGCGGTCTATTTTGGACTGTTGGCCGGGGTCGCCAGCGTGATCCGCACGCAGACCGGCGTTGCGATCGACATCGTGGCGGGTCATGCGATTTTGTGGATCGCGCCTCTGGCCATGATCGGACTGTGCGCCCTCGGCGGGGTGGTGCCGGCGCTGAAGGCCTACCGCGTGCCCGTGGCCGAGACGCTTGCGCCGACGTCTTGAGCAAACGACCCCGCTTACGATTGGGAGGCCTGCATCCATGGCGGGCGCCGCTCCGGAGGCGCCGCGCACGCTAGTGCTTGATTTCCAGGCGGAAGGCGTCGAGTGACAGGTTCATGTCACGAATGAACGCCGCCATCGACCCAATCAGGGCGAGCTGGCTGACGCAGAAGAGGCCGACGATCAACCAACCAGCTTCCCACGACATCAAGGCGGAGAGGAAGAGGACCAGAATCAACACCGCCACCAGCAACACAGTGGTGGCGCCGCAGAGAATGGAAAAGCGCAGAATCGCGGCGCGCCGGTGCAGGATGTCGATCTGCGACTGCAGGGCGCCGGATTGCGGGCTGCCGAGCTGCTGCGACAGATCGCGCGCCAGCAGGCGTGACCGGTCGACCATGCGTCCGAAGCGATTGGTCAGCGTCAGCAAGAGGAGGCCCACCCCGGAGATGAGAATGACCGGCCCGATGGCGAGCTGGAGGATAGGCACAAGCGTGGTGAACGAAGGCATGGTCATGGTGAGAAGGAGAGGGTACCCGACGGCCCGCGTCCGGCCCACGCATTTCTTGGCGAGGGCTCGCCGTCCGGGGCAGGGGGCGCGAGCTACTGAGGTTGACGGCTGAGCATCAATTCTTTGCGTAACATTTCGAAAGCCTTTCCGCGGAAGACAATGAGGTCCGAGCTCTCCGCGGCGGTGGCGTCGCAGGGCCACGTGTCCCGCCGGCCGAGCAGGCCTTGGTCGATGACGCACCCGGTTTCCAGCACGGACTCCCGGCCGTCGGCATCCTTCAGCAGAATCCGACCGCGGCGCAGGTAGTAAAAGGCCCGTGGTTTTTCATCCCGGACGAACAGCAGTTCCCCTTTCTCCAAATGGATGGCCCGGATCAGGTCTTCCGGAGGTGGTTGGACCAGGCTGATATCCCGGGTGAACACCAGTTCGAATGTCCAATCGATCATCACGCGGAGCCGGCGCATGATGCCCGGCAGCTTGGCCAGATAGATCGTGCGCCACAGCCACCAGGCGATGAAACCGCGGAAGTGAAACCCCAGGACTTCGGCGACGGCCTCGCGTGAACCGATGGTCGCGAGCTGCCCCAGGTAGCGGTAATGAAAGGGCCGCAGGGGTGTACCCCGCAGGGCCCGGGCGAGGTTCTGTCCCAATTGGGTGCCCTGCCGCATGGCAAACTGGGCGGTAGGTGGAGAAACCTTTTCCGTACCCCGGTCGTTCCAGGGCACTCGGGCGCAATCCCCGGCCGCCCAAAGGGTGGGATGGCGCTCGGATTGAAGCATGGCGGAGACCGGAATGCGGCCCCGATCCGCTTCGATCCCCAGCTGCCGGCAAAGATCGAGCACAATGGGATTGGGCGCGTTGCCGATCGTTGAGACCAGGGTGGCGGCCTCGATCGACGTGCCATCGCTGAGCAGGGCGCGGGTGGCGGTGACTTCGGTGACACGGGTGTTCAACTTCACCTCCACCTCGTTTCGCTCCAGCACCTGCTGGGCGTAGGCACCCAGCTCCGGTCCGATCTCGGCGAGCAGTTGAGCCTGGCTGTGTACTAGGATGACGCGAGGGAGCGACCCCTTCAGGCGTGAGTAGAGCCGCAGGGATTCGCTGACCAAAGCGTGCAGCTGTCCCGCCGTCTCGACGCCCGTGTAGCCACCGCCGACGACGACAAACGTGAGCAGCCGGGCCCGCACCGCCGGATCTTCGACCAGATTGGCCTCCTCGAGCCGATTGATGAGGGCGGAACGGAGACGGAGTGCGTCGGAAACCGTCTTCATGGGCCAGCCATACTCAGTCATGCCGGGCACCTTGGACAGGTCGGTCACATGCCCGAGAGCCACGACCAGATGCTCGTAGCCGACCACCTGATTCCTCGTGAAACGGCCCCCGTCGATGGTGAGTTCCTTGCGGGTGACGTCGACGGCGTGAATGCGTCCCTGCAACACCGTGACGCCCCGGCAGAACTGGCGCAGAGGGTTCACGACATCCTGAGGCGAGAGCGAGGCGCCGACCACCTCCGCCAGCATGGGCTGGAAAATGAGCACGTTTCTTTCCGCGATCAGGGCCACCCGGGCGGTGCCGACTTCGCGTCCCAGTGCCTGTCCCAGAGCCTTGGCGCAATAGGCCCCCGCAAAACCACCGCCGGCGATGACCACGTCGAACTTCATGCCGCTAGCTCGACCGAAAGATGCGTCGGAGCCAATGGTCTTCGTGGCGAAGCCGCAATTCGGCCGCCGGCCGGTCCGGCTGGATCCCTCCTTGGCTTGTGTTTCGTAGGTGAATCGGGAAACCATGGGGCATGAACTCTTCGTCGACTTCGTTGGTGGCACGGTCGTGGTGGGGACGGGCCGGCCTTTTCGGCCTGATCGTGCTGCTGGGCGGCTGCCAGGCGGCCTATCTCGGTGCGCTGGAGAAGATCGGCATCCCCAAACGCGAAGTGCTGCTCGACCGCGTCTCCAAAGCGCGCAGCTCGCAGGAGGATGCGAAGGAGCAGTTCGCCAGCGCCCTCGAGAAGTTCCTCGCGATCACCAAGGTTGAGCCGGGTGAGTTGAAATCCCGCTACGAACAGCTGAACAGCGAATTGAAACGAAACGAAGCCCGGGCCACCGAGGTGCGCGACCGGCTGGCGTCGGTCAAGGATGTGGCCGAGGCCTTGTTCTCGGAGTGGAAGAAGGAACTGGAACAGTACAGCAGCGCCGACCTCCGGTCCCGGAGCGAAGTTCAACTGGCGGCCACGCAAAAGAGCTATGCCGAGCTGCTGGTGGTCATGGAGCGTGCGGCCGCGCGCATGGAGCCGGTCCTCAAGGCTTTCCGCGATCAGGTGCTGTTTCTCAAACACAACCTCAACGCCCAGGCGATCCGGTCGCTCGACACCACGTCCCGAACCTTGCAGGCCGACATCGGCCGGCTGATCGAAGACATGGAGAAATCCATCCGCGAAGCAGACGAGTTCATGAAGGGCTTGCAGCCCACGACCTGATCGACCCGGTCATGGCGGATCCGCTCGATTATCCTGTCGGATTCGAAACAGCCCGGCTGCGGGCGCGCCGCCCGCGCGTCGAGGACGCCCCGGCCGTGTTCGCAGCGTATGCGAGTGACCCGGAGGTCACCCGTTACCTGAGCTGGCCGCACTACACCGAAGTCGCTCCGCTGACCTTGTTTCTCAGCCGCTGTGCCGAGGCGTGGACGGCGAAGCAGGGCCACCTGACCTACCTGCTGCACGCCAAGGACGCGGGCGATGCTCTGGTGGGTTCGATCGGCATGGAGCGCGAGGGCGGCAAAGTGGCGTTCGGCTACGTTTTGTCGCGCCCGTACTGGGGTCGCGGTTACACGACCGAAGCGATGATCCATCTTTCAACCTGGGTGCTGGCCCAGCCGGGAATATTCCGCGTCTGGGCCTTTTGTGACGCGGCCAACCCCGGTTCGGCCCGGGTCATGGAGAAGGCCGGTTTGGAGCGCGAGGGGCTGCTCCGCCGCTGGCACGTGTGCCCGGAACTCGGCCCCGAACCGCGCGATTGTCTGGTTTACGCGAAGGTCCGGTGAGACGGGGTGCCGGGCCGCGGAGCGCCCGGTTTACCGCATGCGCAGCAACAGCAGCGTGCGGTCGTCGGTGCGGGTCGAGAGGGTGCTGAACTGACGCAGGTAACGTTTGAGCATGCCGACGATCTCCGGAAGCGGGCGGCTGGCGTCGCGGGTCAGCGACGCGGCCAGACGGTCCCGTCCGAACTCCACGCCCTCGGCATTGCAGGCCTCGTTGATGCCATCGGTGTAGAGGGCCAGCAGTTCACCCGGGGCGAGCACGGTTTCGGCGGTGTCGAGGGTCTCGTCGAACAACGCGGGCGGGCAAAGGCCGAGCGCCAGACCACCCGCCTCGAGCAGGTCGGTGCGGCCGCCGCCCTCGCGCACGACGAGCGGCGGTTCGTGCCCGGCCCGGCTGTAGCGCAAGGTACGGGTGTCGAGATCCAACACGCCGTAAAACAGGCTGATGTACATGCCCATCGGCATGTCCGGCTGCACGGCGGCATTGACCCGCCGCAGCACCACCGCCGGATCCGGTTCACCCGCCGCCATGACGCGCAGGGTGGCGCGGCAGGACGCCATCATCAACGCGGCCGCGGTGCCCTTGCCGGAGACGTCGGCGATGGCGAAGCCCCAGCGGCGCGGGCCGACGGCAATGACGTCGTAGTAGTCGCCCCCGATGGTCAGGGAAGCCTCGTAGTAGGCGGCCACCTCCACGCCCTCAATCGCCGGGAATTCCTGCGGCAGAAGGTGCTGCTGCACGTCCTGTGCGACGCGCAGGTCGCGTTCCCGCGCCGCCTTCTCGTTGTCCTCGGCCAGCTTCCGGGCGGTGATGTCGGTGATCAGCCCCTCGTGGTGGGTGACGTGCCCGTTCGCGTCGTACCGCACGACCGTGTGGTCGTCGACCCAGCGCACCGATCCATCCCCGCAGAGAATCCGGTACTCCTGGTTGTACTCCCGGTGCCTGCCCTCGGCGTGCACGGAGACCTCGGCCACGACGCGCTCGCGGTCCATGGGGTGAGTGATATCCAGAAAACGGACACGCTGGGACAGCAGGTCCTCCGGCGTGTAGCCGAACTGGCGCACGCTCTGGGAGACAAACTCCACCGGCCAGCTCCCCTCCTCGGCCCGCCAGAGCACGACGACCGACGGCGAGCGGTCGACGATCCGCTCCATCTCCTCGCGGCGCGCGAGGGCGGCCCGCAGCTCGTCCTGGGCGGTGCGCCGCAGACTGATGTCGCGGCCCACGCCAAAGAACGCCCGCCGGTTGTCGCGATCCTTGTAGGCCGAGCCGGTGGTGGCATGCCAGATCCAGCGACCGTCCTGATGGCGCATGCGGTACTCGACCATGCCGGTGTTCGGCGTGCCCGCGAGCACGCCGTCGATGAAGGCGCGGCAGGTGGGAGCATCGTCCGGATGGACGAACTCGAAGATGGAGCGTCCGATGATGTCCTCCGAGGGATGGCCCAGCTTCGTTGTCCAGGCCGGGGAGACAAACTTGTAACGGAATTCCGGAGTCAGAGCGTACAGGATCTCGCTCGCCGTCATGAGGTAGGTCCGCCAGCGCGCCTCGCTGCGCCGGAGTTCGTCCTCGGCGGCGCGGCGGGCGGTGACGTCCTCCAGCATCGCGAAGTGGTGGGTGACGTGTCCTGACGGCGCCCGCAGCACGACCACGGTGAGATTGCCCCAGACCACGCGGCCGTCGCGGTGGACGTAGCGCTTTTCCATGCTGAACCGGTCGCGCTTCCCCGCGTAAATCTCCGCGGTCAGCGCCTCCTGCTGCGCCCAGTCTTCCGGGTGCGTGGCGCGACGGACGTTTTCAATGTCGAGCGCCTCCGTGGTGGAAATGCCGATCAGTTCGCAGAACCGCCGGTTGACGTGGTTGGCCCCCGGGCGGCCCTCGCGATCGACCTCGCGCCAGCTGATGCCGATCGGGGCGTGATTGAAAAAGACGGCGAGCTGGTCCTGCGATACCTGCAATTGCGAAGCCTGCGAGGCGAGTCGCTCCGAGAGCGCGGTCGCCGCCGCCTCGCTGGTCTTCAGGGCGCTGACATCGGTGCGCAGCGAAAGGTAGAAGGCCGGGGAGCCATCCGGCCCCGGCACCGGAAAGAGCGTGCTGTCGACCCAGTAGTGGTGCCCGTCCTTGGCCCGATTGCAGAAGGTCCCATGCCAGATTTTTCCGCTGCGAATGGTCGACCACAGCGTCCCGTAGAATTCAGGGCCATGCACGCCGGACTTGAGGAGCGCGTGGGTCTTGCCGATCAACTCCTCGCGCGTGTAGCCGGAAACCGCGGTGAAGGCATCGTTGGCATAGATGATCACCCCTTGGGCATCGGTGACGGCGACGATGGCATGGGCATCCACCGCGCGGGGGAGCCAGGTGGACAGCAGGTCGACTGGCAGCGACAGGGCGGAAGGGTTCATGGCGCGAAACGAAACGTGGGAGGACGAGCATGAAAGTACAGGCGCCTTGGCGTAAACTTCCAAAACACCGTTTCAGGCTCCGGGCGTAATCCTACGTAATGCACATGGTGGGCGCAGAAGTTGCGTAGTATGTTGTTCTTTATATGGTTAGTTGCGGTCCTGGGGCTTTGATTCCGCCTGTCTGAAAGGACGGAAAACAGGTATGAAAAGGAAGGGGCGCGACGATGGTTTTCATGACGTGCGCCGGACTGACAAGCGGGCTTGCCTCGGGAAGGGCGGGCGGAAACCGTCGCGGCGATGAAATTGGTTTCCTGGAACGTGAACGGCATCCGTGCCGGTCTGAAAAAAGGGCTGCTGGAGTATATGACGGCGTGTGACGCCGACGTGTTTTGTTTCCAGGAAACGAAGTCACACCCCGGGGATGTGCAGCACGTGAAGTGGCCCGCGGGTTATCACGTGGTCTGGAACAGTGCGTCGAAGAAGGGCTACAGCGGCACGGCACTGTTTTCCCGCGTCAAACCGAAGTCGGTTTCTCTCGGGATCGGGGTGGCTGCGCACGACGCCGAGGGCCGGGTGATCACGGCGGAGTTCAAGGATTTTTATCTAATCACGGTCTATACGCCCAACTCCCAGCGCGGATTGACCCGGCTGGAGTATCGCACCCGGGAGTGGGATCCGGCGTTTCTCGCGTACGTGCTGTCGTTGGAACGCCGGAAACCGGTGGTGTTTTGCGGCGACATCAATGTCGCCCACCAAGAGATCGACCTGACCAATCCGAAGACGAACCGCCGCAATGCGGGGTTCACGGACGAAGAGCGAAAAAACTTCAGCGAGCTCCTGGACCGGGGTTTCTTGGATACCTTTCGGGTGTTCACCTCCGACCCCGGTCATCACACGTGGTGGAGTCAGATGATGAATTGCCGGGCGCGGAACATCGGGTGGCGCGTCGACTACTTTGTGGCCTCGCAGAAACTGAAGCCGGCGCTGAAACGCGCCTGGATCAACCCCGAGGTCATGGGCAGCGACCACTGCCCGGTCGGGCTGCAGCTCGCGCTCTAAGGGCGGGGCGCACAGCCCGCGGCTATTTGCGGGCGAAGACGCTGTCCATTTCCTTGGCGGGATCGATGATCTGCACCGCGGTGATGACTCCGGCGGCGTCGAGCCGCAGCACCGTGACTTTGTTGTCCGCCGCCGGGTATCGGTTGAGGAAGCCGTCTTCATCGGCGAGCAGGATCCGGTGCGGATATTTCTTCATCTTGGGCAGCGCGAACATGCGGCCGACGCCGGGCATGCCATAGATGTTGTTGATCAGAAGTGCCTTGTTATCAGCCAAAAACGAAGGAGGCTGTTTCGCCAACCAAGTGTTGGCCTTTTTCCCGGTGCCCATTTCGAAACTCACGAGGATGATCGAAGCGTCACCCGGTTTGAAGGTGTAGGACTGTTCGTGCTGGTCCTTGGTGGTGAAGGGTTCAAAGACAGAACCCACCTTGTACAACTCTGCGGCAAACGTGGACGCGGTCAAAGCCAGGCCCAGGAGGGCCCAGCGAAAGGAGGCGAAAAACCGATGGGGACGGTACATGGTGATACTATAGGCGAAGTCGTGTTCCGGAGCAACGCTTTGGCGTGCGGGAGTTGGGCCCGATCGGCGGGTGAGCGTGACATTCTCTCGCGCCACGGCGAGGGTGTCACCAACCTGACCTGACACGTTCCTCGCGTGACGATGCGATTGAAACCTCTTTTCCTGGGTCCGCCGGTCTGGCGGCTGGCGGTGGCGGAGAGCCTCACCGTTGGCCACGTGCAGGCGCAGATCGGCGCGGAATCGGGGGCGTCCGCTTATTTTGTCGGTGGCATCACGGCCTACACCCTTGAGGCCAAGGTGACGCTCCTCGGGGTGGACCGGAGCGAGGCAGAACGGACCGCCTGTGTGTCCGCCGGCGTGGCCGAGGCGATGGCGGTCGGAGTGTGCCGGCTTTTTCGGGTCGATATGGGCGTGGCCACCACCGGTTGGGCCGAACCTGACCCTGCAGCAGGAGTGTTGCATCCATTTGCCTGGTGGGGTCTTGTACACTACGAACCCGCGACAGGGGCCGTGCGGCGGGTGCTTTCGGGGCGGATTGAGTTGCCGGGTGCCTCCCGACAGCAGGCCCAGATCGAGGTGGCGACGCACGTGATTGACCACTTGGCCCGGTGGGTCCGGGCGCAACGCAGCTAACTCCCCAACGGTCGCCTCCGGCACCGCCGCGACGCCGACCCCGCCGCGCGTCGCTCAGGGCGCGATCGACTGCAGATAAGCCATGAGCGGCTGAACTTCGGGCGGAGCCGCAATCCAGTCACTATCAAGAATTTCCGGGAGGGTGTACTCGGTCGAATAGAACAGCCGGTTGGCTTTGTCGTCCCGTGAGAGAAATCCGGTTTTAATCGTGGCCCCGGCGTAGAGCCCCCTGGCCTTGGAATAGATGAGAACGGGGGCCTTCCGGAATTCATCGGAGGTTCGTTCGGCCTCGGCGCCCTTGGGTCCCGCGATGGCGGCGGCGTCGGCGCCAATGTTCAGTCGCTGGGTGAAGAGCAGCCGCGGGGTACGGTCGTCATTGAACACGTAGATGGTTTCAATGGCGCGTCCGCCGACCTGCAGTCCGACGCTGGCTTCACCGGCCCGGATGATGACCGGCAGACTCCATTTGCCGTCGGCCTTCTTGGCCATCAACACTCCGTAACCGTCTTTCACTCCGAGAATAAACCCGGCCTTGAACTGGTTGGTGATGACGATGGCGCGCGCCCGGGCGAGCACCGCCGAGGGAATCGCGGTGGCAGGATCGGACTGAAATTCGCGCAGGATCGCCTCGCAGGACTCGATGCGGGTCACGCAGTCCTTGCGCTGCAGTTCCCGCTGGGCCTGGAGCGAGCCAGGAACGGAGAGGAGCGACAAACCCAGGACACAGGCGAAGAGGGCGGGAGTTTTCATGAGAGCGGAACGAAAGGGAAACTATGCACGATGGGAAAGTCTTGGAAAGCGTGGAGTAACACAGATGCCTCACCTGGCGTTTGGTTCCCGCGGGTCGGCAATCCGGCGCGACGAGAGAATCAGGTTGGATCCACCGGCTTGTCGGGTTTTGGCACCAGGCGTCCGATCACGGTGAGGAGCGAAAGGACCATGGCGCCCAGTGCGATCCAGAACGCGTACCGGGCCGGTTTTCGGGCCTCCGGCGCGGCGGTGGGCAGCGCGGCCGGGTGTTCGGAAAAACGGGCCTCCGCCGCATCCGCGTTGAGCAATTCGGTCGCCACGAGACCGACGTCATACGCCGGCGCCGGAAGCGACCGGTCGCCATACCGCAGGGTGACGGGCTGCGTATCTGCGGCGCGGAAAAGGAGACGGACCACGGGATACCAGGCGGACACCTGATCGATTTCGAGCGGGGCGTTGTCGCCGTTGTCCACCTCCAGGATCAGTGTGCTGCCCTGAGGGGGCGAGGCGAGCCGGAGGGTAAACGGCACGTCGGCCGACTGCGGGGTGCGGGTCCAGGACTCGGCGGCGAGCAGTCGGTTGCGGGAACTGACCCTCGGATCAGCCGGGGTGTCCATGAGCTGGAGGAAGCGCTGGAAGAGTGGCTGGTGACTGATCAGGGTAAGGCGGGTGATCGGGAGATTCCGCGGCACCGCAATCTTCCAACGCCCCAGGCGGGGTCGATCGGGATCACGGTCCGGCACCGCGGTGAGCGGGAGCTGCCATTCGCGGGAGGTGCGTTCAATGACATACGGGACCTGGCGTCCCTGGCGTTCCAGCCGGAGGTCTCCGAGGTCGCTGCGGGCGGCGGCCAGGACGTCGCGATCCAGGTCCAGACGCTGGATACCGGGTCGTTCGATGAGCACCGACTTGCTTCCGCTCCACGCGCGCTCCTCCAGCGGGGCGCCGTCAACCAAGACCTGTGCGAGGGGATCGTACGGCTGGTGCCGCGGATTTTCCACTAGAGGACCAAAGAGGTCGGATGCGCGTTCCACCCCCAGATCACCGGCCGCCGGCGGGTTGAGAATCGGCAGATCGGCCAGCGGCGCCGAAACCGTGGCCAGGTCATAGCGCGGGGCGGAAGCGCGTGGGTTCCCGACCACCACGGCCGCGGCCGGGCCGGCCAGGACGAGCAGCACGGGGCGGCGTTCGGCCCGCAGCTCCAGCGGACCGAGGGGCGGACTGTCGCCATTCTCGATGTGCAGCACCAGTTCGCGACTCGGACTCGGTGTCCCTGGCAGGGCCAGGGTCAACCGCTCACCCGCCAGGGTGTCGTCGAGCGGGAAACGGGCGAATTCGCCGGTGGCGAGGGTGCGTTCGACCACCGCCCCCTCCTGCCAGGCCCGCACGGACAACCGGACGGTCCGGCGAAAGGCGCGGTCCGGCACGGCGACCACCAGCGCGGTCAACGCAAGATGCGAAGCTCCCAGGTCGAGGGTGAGCACCGTCTGCTGGCCGATCTCGGCGCGGTCCCGCACCCGCACGGCCACCGGCCAGACCGGGGAGGCAAGAGACGGTCCGGCCGTCAGGCTCGCTCCGGTGAAGGCGACGGGCGGACTGCGCCGGTCGTCGACGGTCAGCCGGACCCAGCGGGCGGAGCGCGACGGCAGGGTGAGCGAAAGCTGGACGTCGGGACCCTGCCGATACAGCGGAACATCGCGGGCGGTGACCTCCCAGAGGGAACCATCGTTCGAAACCGCCACGGTGACCGGCTTGACGAAGGCCCGGGCGGAGGTGGCGAGGGTCACCGCGACCAGGGGGCGGTCGGTCCCGGTTTCCACCGTCAGCACCGTCGCTCCTTCCTGCAGTTCCGCGCGAAACGCACGGGGTGACAGGGTGGAGGGCGCAGTCGCACCGGGACGAAGAAGGGCGTAAGGAACCTCCTCGCCCTGGGCGTTGAGCACGCGCAGGTCGGCCAGATCGGCCCGGGCGCGGTCGAGCGTGGCGACGGGAAGAGCGAGTTTGACCCAGCCCGTCTGCTCGAGCGACAGAACCTGCCGGTGGGACCACGCCGTGGTGTCGGTGGCCGCCGACCCGAGACCGCCGCACGCGATCCACCCGATCGCCAGTATCCACCGACGCACGACCCGCGGGATCCCGCGCGCAGGTGCGGGCCGGAGTCCGGCCGCGGAGGTTGGATCAGACTCTGGGATCGGGAGGAGGTGAGACATCTTGAGCCGGCGTCGAGGCCGGGAGAAACCGCTGGTAGATGAACGAGGCGAGGATGGCGATGACAGCCACCGCCACCAGCGCGCCAATGCGGTAGAGCTGGCCCAGTTGCGACAAGTCGTGGAGGAACAGCTTCAACAGGGCGGCGCTCAGCAGGAGCAGCGCGGCCCAGCGGGCGGCCCGCTTGACCTTGATCAGGCCGATGACCAGCACGATGAACGCGAAGACCGACCAGGCGATCGTCGTGGTCATGTCGCGGGCGAAGTGCCCCGAGAACCCCAGCCGCACCCGTGCGCCGACCTCGGTGTAGTAGTCGGCGATTTGAAAGTTCATGAGCAGGAAAAGCAGCACGCCGCCCAGGCCCTGCAGCGGACCGGTCACCACGAAACCGCCCACCCGATCGCGCGGGGGTGCGAGCAGGCGGGCGCCGGCGAACAGGCAGAGCGCGACGACCAGATAGGTGTAGAGCAGCCAGTTGAGGAATGCGGTGTCGCCCCGTATCCACGTTTCCAGCAGCGCCGGGTTCAGGGCCAGTCGCGCGAAGGCGGCCGCGAGCAGACCAAGCCCGGTCAACCGCAGCCCGGGATGCGGCACCCGTTGGAACCACCAGAGCAGGGCCGCGCCCTCCAGGGCCCAGCCGAGCGTGATCCACTGACGGCTGAACTGCAGGGGGAAGATCAGCGTGACGAAGAACAGGGCCACGCCGCCGAACCAGGCCGTGGCAGCCAGGCGCCGGGGATGGTCGACGGGCAGGAGCCGGAGCACGCCGGCCAGGCTGAAAAAGGCGGGGATCGCGAACGCGACGGCCAGCAGTCCGAGCAGATCGTTCGGCCAGGCGGCCTTGACCACCCGGAGCACGAGCGGAAACACCACCACGCCACTCAACGCCGCCGCGACCCAGGGACCGGACAGGCTGGATACATGACGGCGGAAGAGAAAGGGAAAGGCGGCGAACACCGCGTGGAAACCCGCGTACCAGGCCACGGCGGTGAAGCCGGCGGCCGGCCGGAACGAGGCCTGATGCCAGGCGGCCAGCAGGCCGGCCGCGCCCGCCAGTGTGGCGAGCGGCAGCCAGTCGGACTGCAGCAGCCGGGTGACGCCCAGGGCCAGCACGGTCAGGAGCAGGCCGAGGCCGAACACCGCGGAAGGATCGCCGGGAGCCAGACGCGCCACGGCCAGGATCAGCAGCACGAACGGGAGGAGAACGGCCAGGCTGGGCAGGTGCGCCGTCCGATGATCCCTGGCCGGGCCCTCCGACCCCTCCCCCGCCGACCGTCGCCGGAACAGCCAGACGCCTGCGCCGACGAAGAGCAGTGCGAATCCACCCGTGACGAGCAGGAAACCAAGCAGGTGAGTCGCCTCGGTGGACATCCGCAGCAACCAGTGTCCCGCCGAGGCCAGGGTCAGCACCAGGGCTGCGATCAGGCCGAGCGTGGAGGCGCAAGCCACCGCCACGCCGATGGCCAGCGCATCGAGCAGGAGCACCGCCACCCACAGAGCGGCGGGCACGTCGGGCAGGCGGCCCACGCCGAGCAGCACCAGTGCCAGCATAAAGGCCGGCCAGAGCTGCTGCCAGCCGGCCGGGGCGATGGCGCCGGCGTGTCGCCGGGCCAGCAGCAACGGGGCGATGGCGTGCAGCGCCGCGAAACCGAAGTAGGCCGCCAGGGCGGGGTAGAGTTGCTCGGGCCCGAGCATCCGACTGGTCCAGACCGCGAGCACGGTGAAGGCCGCCACCCCGGCCAGGGCATGGAGCCGCGCCGCCCGCGGGTCCAGCCAGGCCACGGCCAGCACCAAAGCGTCGGCGAACAGGAGGAAACCGAAAAAGGCCGTCGGATGTGCCGTGATTTCAGGATGTCCCAGGAAGGACCAGGTGAAGATGAACGCGGAGAAGGGGACGGTGGCCGCGGTCGCGAAGAGCGCCGGCGCCGTTTGCCGCAGCCGCCGGCCCGCCACGTAGGCGAGAAAGAAAAGCAGGCTGAACCCCAGCACCACGATCTCCGCCGTGCGCTCCTTTTCCGCGGCGAAGAACCGCGCCGCCCAGCCCAGCTGCATCACCACCGTGCCCGCGGCTCCGAGCGGCACGAGGAAGTGCCAGCGACGGTGCAGCGCGACCGCGATCAGGCCGAGGTCGAGCAGGGCAAGGTAGCTGAAGAGACCCACTGGATTGTCCCGTCCGGTTGAAAGCAGCACCGGAGTGAGGAAACCACCGAGCAGGCCGAGCACCGCAACCACCCGGGCCTCCATCCGGATCGCGAGCAGGAACGCCGCGGCGGTGATCAACGCCATCAGCCCGAAGGTCGGCAGCGGGCCGAAGAACTCGAACTTGTAGACCGCGTGACAGGCAAAGGTGACCGCGTACAGGCTGACCACCCCGGTGGCGCACAGCGTGTGGGCGGTGACCGGATACGGTCTCCTTGACAGCAGGAGGCCGCCCACGATCAGCGCGGAGCCGGTGAGAAAGCCGAGCGCGACCCGGACCTCGGGCGGGATCAGGTCGTGTTCAAATGAATACTTGACGAAGAAACCAACGCCGAGAAACAGGGCGAGCCCGCCGATCCACGCAAAGAGCTTCACCCCCATGAACACCTCCCAGTTGATGCGGGGACGCGCCGGAGGCGGAGGAGGGAGCGGGGGAGCCGCGATCCTGGCCGGGACCGGCACCGGCGCCGGTGGTGGGAGCGGGGGCGTCGCCGGGACGGCGGTGGCAGCCACCGGGGCGGGATCGACGCTCACCGCCGGTGCCTGCGGGGTCAGGCTCGGGCGGGCCGGGACGGGTGCCGGTCCGGGAGGCTGGAGTGGGGGAGGGGGTGGGGGCGACGAAGGAGCGACGACGACTGAAGGATGGGGGGAGGCGATGACTGGCGGAAGCCCGGGCGAGACCCTGCCCGAACTCCGGTTCTCCAACTCCGACAGACGCCGGGCCAGGTCGCGGTTTTCCCGACGCACGTTCGAAATCGCAATCAGCGTCCAGACCGGCAGCACGATCAACACGCCGACCAGAAACAGGACAAAGAGGGTGACGACTCCCATGGATTCGAATTCACCCGGGGTCGAGTGACGCCCGGGCTTTGCGCTCAGCCTGAGCGCGAAGTCGAATTGCACGCAAGCCTTTGACCGGCCCGTCCTACTCCGGGCTTGCGCTGTGCGCGGCCGGGTCGCGTCATGACTGCCCCCATGAATTCCCTCGACCTCAACAGCTACCTGAAACCGCGCATCCGGACCGTGCGTGACTGGCCCAAGCTGGGGGTGAACTTCCGGGACGTGACCACACTGTTTCACGACCCCGAGGCGTTCCGCGTCATGGTGGAGGCGTTTTCACTCGATTGCACCCGGCTCGGAGTCGACCTCATCGCGGCGATTGATGCCCGCGGTTTTATTGTCGGTGGCGCGCTGGCCTACCAGTTGCACAAGCCCTTTGTGCTGGTGCGAAAGAAAGGCAAACTGCCGTACAAGACCGTGACGGCCGACTATGCGTTGGAGTACGGCACTGCCTCGGTGGAGATCCACTCGGATGCCTGCAAGACCGGCGACCGCATCCTCATTGTGGATGATTTGATTGCGACGGGAGGCACCCTGTTGGCGGCGGCCAAGCTCTTCCACATGCTCCATGGCGAGGTCGTCGGCGTGGCGGCCATCATCGACCTGCCCGAACTGGGCGGTTCCCGTCGCTTGCGGGAGGCCGGACTGCGCGTGCACAGCCTGTGCGAGTTTAACGAGTCGGAGTAAGGGCCGCTTCGGTTTCGAGGTTGGCGAACCCCTCTTCTTCCCCATGAAGCTGACGCTCTGGTGCAATGGTGTCTTCACCGAAGCTGCGACGCGGGCCCTGCATGAAGGCACCCGCGAGCACCGCCTGATCATCGCCAAGGATGCATCGGCCTCCGTGTTGGTGGCGGGTCATCGGGACCCGGACATCGGCCGGGCGGACGTGGCGTTTGGACAACCTGATGTGGATGACTGCCTGGAGCACCAACGCCTCCGCTGGGTGGAAGTGACCAGCGCGGGGTACACCCGGTACGATACCCCGGAGTTCCGCGAGCGCTTTCAGGCGCGCCGGGCGGCGTTCACCAACATGTCGAGCGTGTTTGCCGATCCCTGCGCCCAGCACGCGCTGGCCATGATACTCGCGCTGAACCGCCAGCTTCTGCCATCCCATGGCGACCAGTTGCGCGACCAGTCCTGGCACTACACCGAGCGCCGCTACGCCTCCTGCCTCCTGACCGGACAGACCGTGTTGCTGCTGGGGTTTGGTGCGATCGGTCGGCGACTGGCTGATCTGCTCGCGCCTTTTGGCGTCAAACTCTACGCCGTTCGCCGCCAAGTACGGAGCGAGCGTGGGGTCACGATCCTGCCGGAGGAACAGCTGACGGCGATTTTGCCGGCGGCGGATCATGTGGTTAATATTTTACCAGACAACGAGTTGACGAAAAATTTTGTCAACGCCCGCCGTATGAGCGCCTGCAAGCGAGGTGCCTGTTTTTACAATGTTGGCCGAGGCACGACGGTCGACCAGCGCGCGTTGGAAGAAGCCCTTCGATCGGGGCATCTTGGGGGGGCTTACCTCGACGTGACCGACCCGGAGCCCTTGCCGCCGGAGCATCCCCTCTGGACGACGCCCCGGTGTTACATCACCCCCCATACCGCCGGAGGCCGCCTGGATCAGGATGAAGCGATCGTGCGGCACTTTCTGGCCAATTTGGATGCGTTTGTCCGGGGCGAACCGATGGTGGATCGGGTCGTGTAGGGAGGGGTGGGGAGGGTAACCGAAAGGGGCGGTGGAGCGTTCCCGTGCCGCCGGCGGTAAAAATTTAGTAACGATAGGTTTACGTGGGGAATGGGTGCGCGATTTTGTAATGCCGTCCGGCGGCAAAGAATGCGCATTTCTCGCCAAGTCGTGCAGAGCGAGGGTGGGGGTATGGGCGTATCGTTAAGCCAAAAGCCCCCCACCCCGTCATGAATGTCTTCGAACACGCCGACCTCTGGTCCGACTATGAGGAGGACAGAGAGCCTCTTCGTCGGATCCCACTCCCCATTGCCAGCACCGCGCTCTTGCCGCATGCTTGGCGTTATCGCACCACGCGACCTCGCTTGCGCCGACTTTTGGTTGCGCTCGGTTTGGCGGCGGGTGTGCACATCATCGTGCTTTTTGCCTTCAACGGCAAAGATGAGGTGGCGAAACCCACCTCGGAAGATGAGGGCGTCATCGAGCTCATGGTGATGCCCGACATGAGCAAGCTGGAGGAGCCTGAAATCACTGATGCGACCGAGCCGGCGGAGTCCGCGCCTCTGGAAGGATCCTTTGTTCCAACCCAGGCGGACGTGCCGACGGTGGTGGATGTGAGCACCGCGTTTGTGCAGCAGATCGATTTTTCCAGTCTGCAGCCCAAGACCGATCTCTCGCAGGCCAAGGTGGTTTCGATCCCGACAACCATCCGCCGCGGTGGCACCGGAGCCGGCACCGGACTGAAGGACGTCTTCAATCTGGCCCAGCTGGATCGCATTCCCGAGGCGATTTTCCAGCCGCCGCCGGTATTCCCGGTTTCGCTGAAGAAGGAAGTCAGCAGCGCCCGCGTCGAGGTCGAGTTTGTCGTCACGGCGAAGGGTGAGGTCGTTGAAGTCCGGGTGATCAGCGCCACCCATTCCGGATTCGAGAGCGCGGCCGTGTCGGGTGTGTCCCGCTGGCAGTTCCGCCCCGGCATGAAGGGTGGCAAGAAAGTCAATACGCGCATGCGTGTACCGCTCCTCTTCCGCGTCGTCGACCCCGACTAGCCGGGGCCGGTCCGCGGCAGGCGTTTGGCCCGCAGGGCCGCGTACCCACGCGGCCCTGCCCTTTTTGTAGGCGGCCTCGCCGTGGCCGCGCCTGCGAATCAACGGAAAGCGGTTACAACTCGTTTCGAACCCTGGATTTCTCCCTACGTTGACGCGCTGGCGAGGCCGGCGCGCACGCGCTCGACGGCCTCGATGACGGGGGGCAGGGGCCGTTGGGGTTGCGCGAGGAACGCCTCGACGGCGGTGCGTGACTCGCCCCAGTGCGATGCGATCCAGGCGGGCATGGGTCCGTCCGTTTCCTGCGGCGGCGCCAGTCCGGTGCGCAGCGCGAGCGCCTGGCTGGCGGCGGTGATGGCGCCGCGCAGCGCGGCGGCGGCCTCGAGGGCGAAATCGGCGGAGTCGGCGGAAAGCAGGCGCGTCAGCCGCAACTGGCGGCCAATCTGCTCCACGCACTGCCCGAGGCGGGCGCGGGCGGCGGCGTCCAGCGCCGGCGGCGGCACGGGGGCGGGGTGCAGCACCCGCGACGCCCGGGCTGTGCGTTGCACCAGGCCCTCTGCCTCCAGCCGGCGCAGGAGTTCGGCGGAGGCCTGGTCGATGACTTCCAGTCGCGGCGCCGGGTCGGCGCTTTCCCGATACGCTTCGGCCAGGGGTGCGGCCAGTCGGGCGCGGGCGGAGTCGGCATCCCCCGAGACCACCACCCAGAGCGTTGCCGGTCCCGAAGGCGTGTGGCGCTCCTCACACGAGAGCAGCCGTGCGTCGAGCACACTGCGGGCCCGATCGACGAAGGAGACCGCACGGTCGGCCGGAGCGGCCGCACGCGCGGGCGCGGGGGACAGCACCTGGCGCACGCGCTCCAGCAGCGCGGCGCTGCCGCGGCGCAGCGGGATCTGGTTCAGGTCGCCGCGGCCGTCGAGCACCCCGTCCGCCAGCCCTTGTTTGACGGCGAGCGTGGAGAGCATGCGATGCTCCAGCGTGCCTTCGGCGATGAGATTGATGACGGTGACCGGGCGTGTCTGATGTTTGCGCCAGGCGCGGGCGACCCGCTGTTCATACTTGGCCGGGTTCCACGGGAGGTCGCAGTTGATGACAATGCTGGCGTTCTGCAAATTGAGCCCCACGCCTCCCGACTCCGAGCAGAGGAAAACACGACAGGACGGATCGTTTTTGAAGCGGAGCAGTTCGGTCCGCCGTTGCGATTGGGTCACGCTTCCCGTGTGCCAGCCATATCCGATGCGCCTCCGGTCGAGCAGGGCGCGGACCAGTTCCAGCATGCGGATCCATTCGGAGAACACGATCACCTTGACCCCATCCTCGGCCAGCGCGGTGGCGAGCACGGCGTCCAACTCGCGCAGCTTCGGACAGTCGTCGCGATCCTCCGGGTCGCCCGTCAGGATGTACGGAGTGTCGCAGACCATGCGCATCATGGCCAGCTCGCGGAACAGCCGGTCCTGCTCGCGCGGCAGCAGCGAACGGCGTTGGGAAAGCGAGATCAGACCCGCCGCCTGCTGTTCGTGGTGAGCGTAGTGGCGACGTTGTGACTCCGACAGCGGCACGTAGAGCTGGCGGTCGTTCCGGCTGGGCAGTTCGTTCTCCACGTCGACCTTGCGCCGCCGCAGCATGCAGGGCCGCAGGGTGGCGCGCAATTTGTCGAGGTTGCGATAGCCATTGGGACGGCCCCGTTCGTCGAACGTGAAATAGTCGCGGTTGAAGCGGAAGAGCGGTCCGAGCACCGTGGGGTCGAGGAAATCGACGATCGAGTAGAGTTCGTCGATGCGATTTTCGATCGGCGTGCCGGTGAGCACGAAGGCATGGCGACTGCGCAGCCGCTTGATCGACTGGGCGGTGAGCGAGTTCCACGTCTTGATGCGCTGGGCCTCGTCGAGCACGACGATGTCGGGGCGCAGGCGGCTGTTCAGGTCGGCCACGTCGGCGCGGGCCTGCTCGTAGTTGACCACCGTGAAGAACGCCGGCCGGTCGTAGGCGGCGAGCCGGGCGGCGCGAGGCCCGATGACGATCTGGCACGGCAACGGTGTGAACCGGCCGATCTGTTCCTCCCACTCCGTCTTGACCGAGGCCGGGGCGACCACCAGCACCCTCCGGGCCTGTCCAAGCCGGTGCAGCAGGGCGCACGCGGCGATGGCCTGGATGGTTTTGCCCAGGCCCATTTCGTCGGCGAGAAGGGCCCGTTCGGTGAAAGCGAGGTGCAGCATGCCCTCACGCTGGTAGGGAAACAGCGGCACCGTGGTCTCGCTCAGGGGATGCAGGCCCGCCTGGACTTTTTGTTCGTAGTCACGGCGCAACCGCAGCCGCTCCGAGGCCCGCCGGCGGCTATCGAGCCAGGGCGCGATATCCTGGGAGAGCCGCAGGCCCGGAATCGGATTGAGGGCGAGATCAGCGACCAGCCGCGCCGCGCCGGCGGGATCGCGCAACAACCCCTGCGGATCGAAGGCGGAGCGCAATCGGGGCGGCAGCCGCTCCAAACCTGACTCCACTCGCAGCGTCTGGGCCCCGGGATCGGGCACCAGCTCGATCCGCGGCGAACCTTGGGCCGAACCCGCGGCGAAAGCGGCCGGGTGTTTCGTTTCGAGCTGCTGCAGCACGGCCTCGACGTGTTTGCAGGTACCCAAACCGTTGATGCGAAAATCGACGCAGGTGCAGGAAAAGTGTCGCTGGGCGATGTCCCGCACCTCCACGTCGTAGGAAAAGCCGCTGGGCGAATGGACCCGGAAGTTGCTGAAAATCAGGTGTTCAGCCGACCGGTTTTCAATGCGGGGGGCTTCTTCCCGGGCTCGCTGACGGCGACGCTCGATTTCATCCTGGTCAGTGGTCCGCCAATCATGGGTGGGCGGAAGCTTGCGCGCGTCAGAGGACATCCGTGGAAAGAGTTGCAAGCGGGGGAGCTGCGGGGTCAAGGGCGCTTTTTGTAATTTGATTGCGTATGGGCTGATTTCGCTTTGGCTTGAGTGATGCAGAAGGGATCCGACGAGGAACGGCTCCGCGCTTTGCGTTCGCCAACGATCACGCACTTCGATGAGGCTGCGGCTTTGCGACCGTGAGCTCTCCTACGCCTTCCCATCCCTCTGCCCCTTCCTTGTCCCCGCTTCCGAACGTGCTCGCCGAGCGGTATGCGTCGCCGGCCCTGCGCGCCATCTGGTCGCCGTCCGGACGCGTCGGCATTGAGCGCGATTACTGGATCGCGGTGATGAAGGCGCAGCGGGAACTCGGCCTGTCCATCCCGGCAGCCGCCATCGCCAGCTACGAGCGCGTCAAAGGGCAGATCGACCTCGCCAGCATTGACGCCCGGGAACGGGCTTCCTTGCACGACGTCAAGGCGCGCATCGACGAGTTCAACGCGCTGGCGGGGCACGAACGGATCCATCTCGGACTCACCAGTCGGGACCTGACCGAAAACGTCGAGCAACTCCAAGTGGCTCGGTCGCTCGAGGTCTTCCGCATGAAGACCGCCGCCGCCCTGCTGGCGCTCGCCCGGCGGGCGAAGGAGTTTCGCAGCGTGCTCCTGACCGGCCGCACGCACAACGTTCCGGCACAGCCCACGACACTCGGCAAGCGATTTGCCATGGCGGGACAGGAACTGTGGCAGGCGTATGTACGTTTGGATGAGCTCGCTGCCCGCTACCCGGCCCGCGGTCTGAAGGGTGCGGTGGGCACCCAGCTCGATCAGCTCACGCTGTTCGGTGGCGATGCCGCCAAGGTGGACAAGCTGGAACGGCGGATCCTGGCTCACCTCGGCTTTAAGCAGGCCCTTAACGCCGTGGGCCAAGTCTACCCCCGCAGCCTCGATTTTGAAGTCGTGTCGGCCTACCACCAGATTGGGGCCGCCGCCGCCAGCTTTGCCTCCACCCTCCGGCTGATGGCGGGACAGGGTCTGTTGACGGAAGGGTTCCAAAAGGGACAGGTCGGTTCGTCCGCCATGCCTCACAAGGTCAACGCCCGCAACTGTGAGCGGATTTGTGGATTTTCGACCCTGCTTTCCGGCTATGTCACCATGACCGGCGCGCTCGCCGGCCACCAGTGGAACGAGGGCGACGTCTCCTGCTCGGTGGTACGCCGGGTGGCCCTGCCTGACGCGAGTTTTGCCTTGGATGGTGCGTTGGAGACGTTGCTCACGGTTTTAGGGCAAATGGACGTCTTTAAAGCCGCAATTGCGGCCGAGAACACCCGCCAGCTGCCTTTCCTTTCCACGACCACGATTCTGATGGAAGCGGTGAAGGCCGGGGCGGGGCGCGAGACCGCGCACGCGGCGATCAAGGAACACGCGTTGGCCACGGCCCAGGATTTGCGGGCGGGGGGCGGTGGACCCGGGCTGGTCGAACGGCTTGCAGGCGACTCGCGTCTCGGCCTGACCCAGGCTCAGTTGATGGCGGTGCTCACCGATACCCGCCGGTTCGTGGGGGCGGCCCCCCAGCAGGTGGATGCCTTTGTCCGTACCGTTGCTCCCCTTGCCCGAAAAGTAAAAGGTGCGGCCACCTATCAGCCGGGTCGACTCCTCTGAGTCACTACGCCCGGTATCTGCATCCCCCCGAGGCTGGCGTGTGACCATGCGCCGCCGGTTTGTCACCGTCCCCGACGGTTCCGGGGGAAATTTGGGTTTGCCAGTGGGTATGGCTGGGCGTTTCTATGGTCGTTCACGTTCGGTCCAATCCCTTTCACAATACCACTGCCATGGCTGAAGAACTCGTAGGAAACGTCTTGGTGGGCCAATCCGGAGGCCCCACTACCGTCATCAATGCCAGCGTCGCCGGCGTCGTCTCCGAGGCGCTGAACCACGAGTGCATCGAGGAAGTCTATGGCGCGCTGAACGGCGTGCTGGGTATCTTGCAAGAGGACCTGATCGATCTGGCGGCCGAATCCCAACAAGCCATCCGCGGGCTGCGTACGACGCCGGGCGCCGCGCTGGGCACGGTGCGCTACAAGCTGAAGAAGCAGGCCGATTTCGAGCGGGTGCTCGAGGTGTTCAAAGCCCACAACATTCGCTATTTCTTCTACGCGGGCGGCAATGACTCGCAGGATACCGCCGACAAGATCTCCAAGCTCGCCCAGCAGCAGGGTTACGAGCTGCGGGTCATCGGGGTGCCGAAGACGATCGACAACGATCTGGTGGTCACCGACCACTGCCCGGGCTACGGTTCGGTCATCAAATACATTTCCACGACCGTTCGTGAAATCGCCTGCGACAATGCCGCGATGGGTCAGCACGACCTGGTGCAGATCGTCGAAGTCATGGGTCGCAATGCCGGCTGGATCGCCGCCGGTGCCGCACTGGCCAAGCGTCGCGACCACCCGCACGATCCTCCCCACATCATCCTCCTGCCGGAAGTGGCCTTCTCGAACGAGAAGTTCATCGAGGACGTCAAGCGGGTGCTGAAGCGCGAGCGCTACTGCCTCATCGTCGTGGGTGAAGGTTTGGTCGACGCCGACGGCAACTACGTCGCCGCCGCCGACAAGACCGACGCCTTTGGTCACGCCCAACTGGGTGGAGCCGCCGAGTTCCTGCAGGGTCTCGTCGAAGAAGGCATTCCGGGTGTCAAGGCCCGCACGGTCAAGCTGGGCATGGCTCAGCGCTCTGCCTCCCACCTCTCGTCCAAGACGGACAACGATGAAGCCTTCCTCGCCGGCCAGGCCGCGGTGCAGGCCGCGGTGGACGGCGAAACCGACAAGATGGTGACGTTGATCCGCGGTGACGGCGACCACTACACGGTCGAAACCGGTCTGGCTCCCCTCAGCGACATCGCCAACGGGGTCAAGAAGCTCCCCCGCGAGTGGATCAACGAGGACGGCATCTCGATGAATTTCCAGTTTGTCCGCTACGCCCAGCCGCTGATCCAGGGCGAAGTGGCCGTGCCGTTCGAAAACGGTCTGCCGGCGTTTGCCCACCTCGAAAAGCGGCGCGTCGACAAGATCCTCCCGGCCTACGAACTCTAAGCGAGTCGTCCGCTTCAGGTCTTCTGCAAAAACCCGGGACACCGTTCCCGGGTTTTTTTGTGGGGTCGACCCAGCGCCACCCGCCGGCTCAGGAATCGAGCACGGAGAAACCCTCGGCCTTGTTGGTCAGCTCCAGCGGATCGACGGCCAGATCGAAATCCAGCCACGGAGTACCGTCCGCTTTAAAGACCATCTTGTGGCCCGGACTGCGGCGTCCCTGCCACAGCCGGTCGCATTGGTGCGGGAGCGCCACCACGCTCGGCATGGAGATGGCGGCGTACTCCTGCGCACACCGCCAGGCCAGACCCTCGGACCACGCGAGGGTCATGGCGGGCAGATCGATGAGCGAAACCGGTTCATCACTGACCGCGCCGGCGCGCCGCGGCCCCGGGGCGCCGCGCACCAGCAACGGCACGCGCACGCTCTCCTCGTGGGGCCAGCCCTTGCGCAGCCGTCCGTGCGCACCGTGCATGTCACCATGGACCGAGGTCACCACCACGACGGTGTCCCAACGCAGGCTTTCCACCAAGCGCGTGAGGGCGCGGTCGGTGGCCTCGATGTGGGCGTAGTAGCCTGACAGTTCCGTGCGGACCCGTGTCTCGAAGGCGCCGCCGCGCGGTACATTGTCCCGCAGCACCAGCTCCGAAGGCTCCGGCGGAGTGAGGCCGGCCGCCGGAGCGGCGTAGGGGGGGTGCGGAGACTCGAGACTGACGACTGCGAACCAAGGCGCCTCGGGGTGCGACACCTCGGCGGCGGCCAACCAATGGGCGGCGCGGGTGCAGAGCACATCACTCTGGTATCCGGGGAAACGCGTGGGCACGGGCAGGCGCGAGCCATGCAGCCACGGATCGTTGAGCAGGAAGCCGCTCTCGAACCCTTCCCAGAACGAAAACCCGGCCCGCTCCTCCGGTGGAACCACGATGCGCGCGTGCGCCTCGCCCACCAGGGGAGCCGCGGGATCCCGGCGACCCAGGTGCCATTTGCCGAAATAGGCCGTCCTGTATCCACGTTCGTTCAGCGCATGGGCCACCGTGCGTGCGGAGGGCGGCAGCGGATCGAAATAATCGCGCACGCCGTTCGCGGGGCAGGGCACGCCGGTGAGCAGCGCGGCTCGGGCGAAGGGACCGAAAGGGTGGGGCGTGACCGCCTGACGATAGTTGACCGAGGCCCGCGCCAGCGCGTCGAGCCCGGGGGTCCGGGCATTGGGATCACCCGCGTACCCCGTGGCCTGGGCGCGCCACTGCGTGGTCAGAATCCAGAGGATGGAAGGGGCGCGTGACACAGAAAGAACCGCGCTCACGGCGCCGTCGCGGGCACCGGACCGGGCAGGAAAAGCGGGGCGTTGGGGCCGAGCGGCAGGCCGACCAGTATCCAAATGATCAACATCAGCATCCAGCCGGCGAGGAAAAGCAGCGAGTACGGCAGCATCATGGCGACGAGCGTGCCGATTCCGGCCTTGGGGTCGTAGCGCTGGACGAAGGTGAGGATGAGAGGAAAATAACTCATCAGGGGTGTGACCACGTTCATGGTGCTGTCGCCGATCCGGTACGCCGCCTGGGCCATCTCCGGAGAGTAACCGAGCAGCATGAACATCGGGACAAAAATGGGGGCCATCACCGCCCACTTGGCCGACGCCGAACCCAGGGCGAGGTCGATGATCGCCGCCAGCACGACAAACGCGCCCATCAGAGGAATGGCGCCGAGATCGAGGTGGCGCAAAAACTCCGCCCCCTCCACCGCCAGCACGACCGCGAGATTGGTCCAGCCAAAGTAGCTCACGAACTGGGCGACAAAAAAGGCCAGCACGATGTAGCCACCGACGCTCTGCATCGCCTTGGTCATGCCCTGGATCACATCGTGATCATTCCGAATCGTGCCGGCGACGACCCCGTAGGTCACACCCACGACCAGACCGTAGAGGAAGATGAAGAAGACGAAGGCTTTGATGAAGTAGGACTGCAGCACGCCGGGGTGGGCCGGGTCCCGCAGGAAGCCGGTTTCAGGGATCAATCCGGCCAGGATGACGAGCGTGAGTCCGAGGGCGGCGGCGGCCGCGGACCAGAGCCCGCGGCGTTCCCGCGGCGCGAGCGGTGTCATCGGTTCCTTTTTCACTCCACCCGTGTAGGCGCCGAGCCGCGGCTCGACCATGCGCTCCGTGATCCACGTGCCGACGCCGACGATGAGGAACACCGAGACCGCGAGGAAATAGTAGTTCGACATGGGCGTGACCGTGTAGGTCGGCTGCAGGAGGCGCGCGGCCTCCTGGGTCATGGCGCTGAGCAGCACGTCGGAGGTGCTGAGCAGGATGTTCGCGGCAAACCCGCCCGAAACTCCGGCGAAGGCCGCCGCCAGCCCGGCCAGCGGATGCCGGCCGACGGTGTGAAAAAGGGCCGCGCTGAGCGGGATGAGCAGCACGTACCCGACGTCGCTCCCGGTGTGAGACAACGTGCCGCAGAACACCACCACCGCCGTGAGAAACCGGGGCGGGGTGGTCAGCACGATCACGCGCAGCACCGCACCGATCAGCCCGCTGTGTTCCGCCACCGCCAGTCCGATCAGACACACCAGGACCAGTCCCAGCGGGGCGAAGTTGATGAAATTAGGCAGCGCGCCGGTGATCATCCGGTGCAGACCCTCGACCGTGAGCAGATTGACCACCGTCACCACTTTGCCCGTGCCCGGATGCACCACCTGTACGCCGGCCGCACTCAGCCAGGCCGACAGGAGGACCACCAGGCCCGCGAGGAGGATGAACAGGGTCACCGGGTTGGGCAGCGCATTGCCGGCCTTTTCCACGACATTGAGCAACCGTTGCGAGAAGGAGGGGGACTCCCCGGACGTTGATGACATGCTGGGACTGAAGGAGTTTTCCCGCGGCCGGCAATCGCAATGGCGGCCGATGGAGCAGGGCAGGGGAGCCTCCCGTCCGAAATGGCCCGGTCCACGGGACCGACGCGGGCCCGTCCCGCGGCCTGAGTGCCCCCACAAGGTGTAGTGGAAATCGTAGAACGCAGTCTCTCTTGCCTTCCTCCGGAGGGCTTGGGTCGGGCGGTCCGGACAGGAAGTTGGGGCGGACGCAAGCGGGAGCGTGCGAATCAAGCCCGCCTACTGTCCCCCACAGAACTCGTACTTCACGCCTTCGGATGCATCTCTGAGCGGAGGAGAACCGTTGCAGGGATACCTCGGGTGGTGGGCATGTCGCCTGTGTAGCCCGGGGATTGAACCCAGAATCCAAAGAACACCATGAAACTTCGCTCTCTCTTCGCTTCGCTCGCCCTGTGGGCAGGCTTTTCGGTTGGAAACCTCCTCGCGGCCCCGGCGGCCACCGTGGTGGGCATTGCGGTCGGCTCCCCCGACCACACCACGCTTGTCGCCGCCGTCAAGGCCGCGGGTCTGGTGGAAACGCTCAGTGGCAAGGGACCGTTCACGGTCTTCGCGCCCACCAACGCGGCGTTTGCCAAGCTGCCCGCGGGCACGGTGGAATCGCTGCTCAAGCCGGAAAACAAGGCCAAACTCGTCGCGGTCCTCACCTACCACGTCGTACCCGGCAAGGTCATGGCCAAGGACGTCAAGAGCGGCAAGGTCAAGACGGTGAACGGCAAGGAAGCCACCCTCATGGCCGGTCATGGCTCCGTCATGATCGACGGCGCCACCGTGGTCGCCGCCGATCTGGTGGCAGGCAATGGCGTGGTGCATGTCATCGATACGGTGATCCTGCCGTAACCGGCGAGTTAGGCTGCATTCGATTCAACGGATGTCCGTTCCGGGGAACGGCATCCGTTTTCTGCGTTGACGACGGGGAGTCCCCGCGGTTTTCGGTGAGCATGACGGGAGGCAAGGGGCTCACGCCTGCGAACAGAACGAGTCGGTCGAGGCCCAGCGGCCATCAGCGGATCGGTCGTACCGATGCGCGTCTATGGTTGGCCGAAGGGTGGTGGGAGGCTGGGCTGTGAATCTCCTTCGGCTGGCCCAGTGCGCGGTGGCTCGGGGGCTGACGCCGGGTTGCTGGGCGGTTGACGCGACCGCAGGGCGGGGGAGTGACACCTGCTTTCTTGCGCACGCGGTGGGAACGGCGGGTCGCGTCATCGCCTTTGACGTCCAGGCCGAGGCGCTGACGAGCACCCGGGAGCGGTTGGAGCGCGAGTCGGTGTTGGATCGCGTGCACCTTGTGCACGCGTCGCATGCCTGCCTGAGCGAACACCTCCCTGATCCCGCGCGGGGACGCCTGGCCGCCGTGATGTTCAATCTCGGCTACCTGCCAAAGGGCGGTTCCCCGTCGGTCATCACCCGGCCTGAATCCACGGTGCAGGCTTTGGAGCAGGCCTGTGCCCAACTCCAACCGGGCGGAGTCCTGAGTGTAGTAAGTTATCGAGGACACTCAGGCGGCGCCGAAGAGGATGCTGCCGTTGCGCACTTCTTCGCATCGCGACTGCATTCCTGGCTCACGCACCTTCATCACCCGCATGCCCCCACCACGACCACCCCGGTCCTGCGCCTCGCGATCGCCCCAGCCTCAGCGGTCCAGGGTTCACCCCATGATCTTCTGTTGCCGCGACCGTCAGCTTTCTGACGCGGAGCAGTGTTGCCCTCCGGATCACGCTGCGAAGTTAAGATTTTGACTCCTCCGGGGTTCTCGGGCGAGATGGGGCATGAGCATTGTTGCACGTTGGGGGCTCCTTGTTCTTGGGCTGGTTGCGGGAGTGGTGGCGGCGGAAAAACGGCCGATCACACCGCAGGATCTCTGGGCGATGAAGCGGCTCGGCAGTCCGATGCTCTCACCGGACGGTGGGACGGTCGTGTTCACGGTCCAGGACTGGTCGATCGAAAACAACAAAAGCACCAGCAGCCTGTGGGTGGTGGAGGTTGAATCTGCCGCCGTGCGCCGTTTGACCACGGCGGCGGGTACGGACAGCGCACCGGCCTGGAGTCCCGATGGCCGGCGGATCGCGTTTGTATCGAAACGTGGCGATGACGAGGTCGCCGCCTTGTACGTCATGCCGATGGACGGTGGAGAGGCGGAGAAGCTGCTGGAGCTACCCTTTGCGGTGGCCTCGCCCAAGTGGATGCCCGATGGCAGGTCCATCGTCGTATCAACGACCGTGATTCCAGAGCTGGCGGGTGCGTGGGCGAAGGCCGACCTCGCGGCGATGAAGAAGGAGATCAAGCGTCGCAAGGACTCCAAGATGACAGCCCGGGTGACGGAGCACCGCCAGTACCGGTACTTTGACCGCTGGTTGACGGACAATCTGGCGAACCGGTTGCTGCGTGTCGACGTCAGCACTCGGGCGCTGATCGACCTGACGCCCGGGTCGGACCGGCTCTTCCAGTTGAGCGGCGAGTTCACCTTCGATCTCAGTCCGGACGGACACTGGATCGCGCTCTCGCTCAATACCTCGCCGCCGCCCTATCGGGACTTCCATAACAGCGACGTGGTGTTGGTGCCGACGGATGGTTCCGGAACCCAGCGCAATCTCACCGGGGACAATGCCGGATCCGACACGGCACCGGTCTTTGCCCCGGACGGAAAATCGATCCTCTACACGCGCCGCACCACGGCGTATGGCAATGGTGAATCCGGCAAACTCTGGCGGCACGATCTGGCGTCCGGCCGCACCACGCCGGTCACCGCGGCCATCGACCTCTCGATCGACGAGGTGGCGTTCTCCGGGGACGGACGCACGCTGTGGGTGATTGCCGAGGACCGAGGTGTCGTCCCGGTCTTTCGCCTGTCGGCCGACGGCTCGGGCCTCAAGGCCCTGCATCGTGAAGGCACGGCGAGCGCGCTCCGGGCGAAGGCAGAACGGATTGTCTTTCTCAACGACACGACGAACCGGCCGAACGAGCTCTTTGTACTGGACCCGGTGACAGGCGGGGCGCGGCAGCTCACCCACTTCAACGACGAGGCCGTGGCCCGGCTCGATCTGGGCCGGGTCGAGGAGTATACCTTTGTGGGCGCGAACCAGGACAAGATCCAGGGCTGGCTCGTGTTTCCGCCTGGGTTTGACCCCGCTAAACGGTATCCCCTCGTGCAACTCATGCACGGCGGACCGCACACGATGAACCGCAACTCCTGGAGTTACCGCTGGAATACGCACTGTTTTGCGGCGCCGGGCTACGTGGTGACGTGGGTGAACCGTCACGGTTCGACCGGCTTCGGCGAGAAATTCGCCCAGAGCATCCTTAACCAGTGGGGCGACATGCCCTTTGAGGACATCATGAAGTCCACCGACTACCTGCTGGCGCGCTTTCCGAACCTCGATCGCGAGCGTTTGGCCGCGGCCGGTGCCAGCTATGGGGGCTACATGGCGGCCTGGGGGCTGGGCCACACGGATCGTTTCAAGGCGATCATCAACCACGCCGGAGTGAACAACTCCTATGCGCAGTACGCGACGGATGTGCCGCATGGGTTTCCGCTCGTGATGGGTGGCACGCCCTGGGAGAACCTGGAAGGCATGCAGCGCCAGAACCCGATGTTCTATGCGAAGCACTTCAAGACCCCCACGCTCGTGCTCCACGGCGAGCTCGACTACCGCGTTCCCTACGGAAACGGTCTCGAGCTCTACGGGGTGCTCCAAGCCCTGGGCGTGCCGTCCCGCCTCGTGGTGTTTCCGAACGAGAATCACTGGATCCTGAGCCCGCAGAACGCGATCTACTGGCACTGGGAGATGCAGTCGTGGCTCAGCCGTTACATCGGCGGCAAGCCGGTGCTGGAAAAGCCGAATTTCGATGGCGAACCCGGCGCGCCGGCGAGGCGCTGAGGGCGCGGACGCGCATGCGATACGAAGCCCGTTCCAAGACTGAACGGCGCGACGGCGCCCCGGCCCGGGTCAACCATCGCGCAGCAGCTGCCAGTGGACGTTCTCCGCCATGAAGAACAGGCAGGTGTACAGCCGGTCCCACTGGTAGTGGGTCAATGCCCCGTCGATGTCGGCGCGGGACGCGGCGGTCAGCGCGGGGTTTCCGGCGAGGGCGACGATCCAGGCGGCGAAGAGGGGGTCCCGCATCTGGTGTGACTCCAGGAGCTTGCGCGGCGACTGCCGGTTCCAGGCGCGGTACTGGAGGGTGCCTAGCTTCACGGCCGCGCTGATGTCGCCCTGCGGAGACCAGGAGTCATTGAGCGCCCGCCATCGCAGATCGAAGATCGCGGTGTTCTCGTTGTCGTACTGTGAATACGCGGAGATGAAGCGGGCGGCGCTGGCGGCATTGGCGTCGAGGCCCCGTTGAAAACCCGCACGGAGTGCCGGATCGCCCTCCCAATCCCGCAGCGCCCGCAGGCCGGCCTGGGAGCTGGCGGAGGTCCAGATCGGCGGGCTTTCCGGGTAGCGGGGAGGTTCTCCCGGGGCAACGTATTGCACGCCCCCCGCGCAGATTTCGAGGCGGGTGCGGGTGCTGCCCAGCGGCTTTTCGGCGGCGTGGCGCAGGTAAAGTTCCAGCCAGCGCGGATTCCCCGTCACCTCGTGCACTGCCCGCAAAACAAAAAGGAAACGCACGGTGGCATCGAAATAGGGTTCGGCCCCCGAGAGAATGCCCTGGGAGCCAGCGAAGCCGCCCGACCAGTGACCGAAGTGCCCGAAGCCGGGGCGATCACAGGGCATTTTCCACCCCTGGGCCTCAAGGCCCAGCGCAACCCGCTCCAGGGTGGCGGCGAGATGGGCGCGCTCCGCCGGGTCGGGCAGACCGCTGGTGGCATAGCGCCACAAACCATAGAACCAGGGATAGGTTTGATCGCTTGAGCTGGCGGGGTAGTGGTGTCTGCCGTCGGTCGACACCCCGCGAGCGATGAATCCCGGCGTGTCACCCACCTCGGACAGCTTGACCAAGCCGCGGGCGAGTGTCTTTGCGCGGTCGGCGGCCGCAGCCGCGCGCGTCACGCGCCAGCGATTGCAGAGGGCATCGAGGTAGAGTCCCCCGAAGAATCCCCCGTTCTCGATCGGGCTCCACCAGCCCAGGGCATTCGGCTTGCCGTCCTGGCATTCATCGGGGGTCGGTCGTTGTACCTCCCCGTCGAGGCCCGTGTAGTCGATTACCATCCCGTGCTCGTCGATGAATCGGCGCCACATTTCGTGGTGCGCGCGTTCAATGGACGGCGAGAGGAGGGCGTTGGGCCGCGCCGCACCTGCCTGGCTTGCGCCATGAAGACCGGTGGAGATGAACCACAGGGCAAGGAGGGTGCGGGCAGGCGCCCTGCGAAAGGAATAGAGGAGCGACAACGTCACGGGGCGGGGAAGACAGGCGGCGGTGCCGGTGGTGATCACAGGGGAAAGCATCGTCGGGGAACCGTTCCGGGGTGAGGTGAGGGGGCGCCAAGAGAGGTGGAGTTCCCCCGTGCGCCCCCGATCCTGGCATCCGTATCAGTGACTCGTGTGATCGAGCTGCCAATACACGCACTCCGCCATGAAGAAGGTACTGGTGTAAAGCCGGTCCCAGTCGAAGTGCGTCAGCGCACCCTGGATGTTCGCACGGACGGAGGCGATGACAGCGGAGTTACCGGACAACGCGACGACCCAGGCCGCAAAGAGAGGGTCCCGAAGCCGGAGGCTTTCCAACGCGAAACGGGGTGATTGTCGACCCCAGGGGCCGTTCTCACCCTTTTGTGCGCGCCCCAGCTCAACCGCCTCGCTGATGTGCGTTTGCGGCTTCCAGAGGCTGTTCATCGACCGCCAGCGGATGTCGAACGCGAGAGCGTTGTGGTTGTCGTATGCGACGTAGCCGGCGATGAAGGGCGCGGCGCGTCGAGCGTTCGCATCGAGTCCGCGTTGAAACGCTGCGCGGACTGCGGGGATGTCCTCCCACTCACTGAGGGCACGCAACCCGGCTTGGGAACTGGCCGATGTCCACAGTCTTGGCCGTTCGGGAAATTGGGGCGGCTCCCCGGGGGCAACGTACTCCACACCCGACGCACAGATTTCCAGGCGTGTTCGATCGCTACCGGCCGGTTTCTCTGCGAGTCGTTCCCGGTAGAGTTTCAGCCATTGTGCGTCACCCGTCAGATGGTGCAGCGCCCTCAGGACAAAAAGCAGCCGGGTGGCGGCGTCGAACTGCGGTTCAGCACCCACCAAGATCCCCTTCGTCCCGGCGAAACCGACCAGCCAGTGGCCAAAGTGGCCGAAGTCCGGGCGGTCGATCGGCATCTCCCAGGCGTTGGATTCGAGTCCGCGGGCGACCCGGACCATCAGCGCAACCACACGCGCGCGTTGCTCGGCCGAGGGTAGTCCGCTGGTGGCGTATCGGCAGAGTCCATAGAACCAAGGATAGGTTTGGTCGCTTGAACTGGCTGGGTAGTAGCCGGTGCCGCCTGCCGCGATGCCACGGGCGATGAAGCCCGGGTGCTGACCGACTTCCGCAAGTCGGATCAGGCCCCCTGCGATCTGATGGGCGCGGCGGGCGGTGGCGTCGTCGCCCGTTGCCCGCCAGCGGTTGCAGAGCGCGTCGAGGTACAGTCCCCCGAAGAACGCACCGTTTTCGATGGGTGTGCCCCAGCTCAGGGCGTTTGGCTGCAGCGCGGCCGCTTCCTCCGCCGTTGGCTCCAGCACCTCGCCGTTCAATCCCGCGTAGTCATAAAGGGTGCCGTGGGGACTGAGAAACCGGCGGCCCAGCGCGGCGTGTGCGGCATCCACCGCGGCCCGTTCGTCAGGCGCGGCTGTCGCGGGGACGTCGACGCAAAGCAGCGCAGGCAGCAAGAAGGCCAGGGGTCGCATCGATCGCCGGGCGCGGTGGGAGAACCTCATGGTAAGAGAGGCCGACATTAGAATGAGCCCTTGGCCCCCGCAGAGATGAGCGGGCGATAGTCGGTGCGAATCTGCAACTTGGCGAACTCCGGCGTCGACGGACCATAGCGCTGGCGGTCTTCCGATTCATTGAAGAGGTTTCGCACGGAAGCGAACAGGGCGATGCGCCGGGTGATTTGGAACTCAGCCGAGACGTCGACCGTGGTGCGGGGAGCGAGGTAGTTGTAGGTTCCGGGTTCGACACCCGTTCCCGTGAAAAACTCCCGTCGTTCGCGTCCACGCTCGTTCACACCGATCCGTCCGGTGAAGCGTCGCTGGCTGAAGGCCACTCCGTAGTTGATCGTTTTCTGCACGAAGCTCGTGAAATCCGCCGTGGTGGATCCCTCGAGGTGTTGCATCGTCAGATTGGCGAAGACCGAGACGTTTTTTCCCCAGCCGGGCAGAAATGCCAGGCTCTCCCGGAAGTCGAGCTCCAGACCGCTGATGCGAGCACGCCCTGCGTTTTCGCGCGTGCTAACCACGTAGCCGAGATTTGGACCGTAGACATTCGGATCCAGCCCGTAGACTTCGAGCAGCTCCTCGCTGATGGGCCGGGTGACGGCGCCCCAAAAGTCCGCAATATCGCGGCGGTATCCGCGGATGGAAACGACACCGGCGGAAGGTTCGTCGAAGTAGTACTCCAGCGACGCGGTGAAACTGTCGGCGATCCACGGGTCCAGATTTGGATTCGTCAGCGTGATGGTTTTCGACGCAGCCGAAGTCTCATCGGGCAGGCTGATGGAGGGGAGGATGTTGTTGAAGTTTGGTCGGGCGATAGACCGGGCAAATGCGACCCGCGCCATCAGGTTCGGTCGGATGTGGTAAGTAGCGTTGGCGCTGGGAAAGAAGTCCTCATAGGAGCGCGATGTTTTTGCGCCGCGTTCCCGATAGGCGAGCTGAGTGCCTGCCAGTGATGCGAGGGTTGCGATCGCGACGGGGCGCCCCTGGCTGTCGATAACAATGCGACCGGAGGAATCCCTCTGGTATATGAGGCTGGGGTTGATCAACGGGCCCACCCCTTCGACGTCGGTGCGTTCGAACCGCAATCCGGCGGTCAGCGTCAGGCGGTTGTCGAGCAGGTTTCGGAAATCGAGCCGGAGGTAGGAGGCGTAGATTTCCTCGGTGATGTTCTTCGAGGTGGTGACATTGGCCCGGTGAGAGTTTACCCGGTCGGCCTCGCTCACCTGAAAGTACTCAGGGTGCTGTTTGAATGTAGTGTAAACGGCGGTTGAGCTGAAACCCGCCCGCTTGGGCAGGCCCCACGGCTCCTCCCGGTTCAGATAGCTCCGGTCGATCCATTGGGCGACGCTGTCGTCGGAGGTACGGGCGACCCCGTCGGCTCCGACAAAGGTGAAATTTGTAGTGTCACCTCGGATATCCCGATTCTGGGAGCGAAGATCAGCACCCGCTTTGACGCGGAAGGGCAGCCCCCAGTCAACGTCGCGTTGCGCAAAGACACTCAGGCTTCGAACGATGTCCACCCGGTCGAGTTCGGCCGAGCCGCCCGATTCCAGCAGATAGTTGCTGATATCCGAGGGGTCGACGGTGGCGCCGCTTGGATTGGTGATCGTGATCCGCCCCGGCTTGAGGTAGCCGGGATCGTCGAATCGCACGGTGACATTGCGGACAAAGGCATTCAGGGGCCCGAAGTAACCCTTGCCGATGCTCTTGTCATGATAGCTGGACCGGGAAAACGCCCCGTTGGCCTCGATTTTCCAGACCGGGCCGGTGTGGCGCCAGCGCAAGCTGGGCATGGAGGTGGTCCCCTGCACGGCGCGGGTCGAGTAAGCCAGCTGGAGGGTTCCGGCGCCGGCGGCTCCCTGGACGAACGTGGGGCCGAATGACGTCACGCGCACCGGATTGATGATCACCTGATCGCGAGGCACGCCATTGAGCGCTTCGTTGAAGTAACCGTACTGCTGGCTGATGGAGAGTACGTCCGTTTCCGAGAGACGGTAGTCGGCCGAAAAGGCGGCTGACTGTCGCGTCACCGACTTGGGAGCGTCTCCGTACTGGTAGCGTCCGAGGTAGGGCTGCGCAGACGTGCCGGCGGGCAGGTTGGCCGAGGGAACGAGGGTCATCGGCACCCAGGCCTGGTTGGAAATGTACTGGGCGGAGTCCTGGATCGAACTCGTGCCGCTGGCGGCGAAGCCGAAGCTGTCGTTGACCGGGACGATGGCGCCGATTTCGAAGCTTGGGCTGAGGTTGTACGTACGGTCGGAGAGCGCCTTGTCCCGGAATACGGCATATCCTTTGACTGAATACGTCGCCTTGCGGCGCTCGAAGGCGCTCTTGGCCACGAGATTCACGGATCCGCCGATCGCGTCGGCCGGGGAGTCGGCATTTTGCGACCGTTCCACCTCAACCTGGGACATGTTGTTCAGGGAGATCTGGTCGAGCTGGATGGCCCGGGTCTCACCCGCGGCGCTGGCGATGCGATTGCCGTCGATGGTGATGGGGGTCGACTCGGGGGGAAGCCCGCCGATCGAGATTGAGCTGGCCTGGCCCCCGGTGAAGCCGAGCGTGACGCCGGGGATGTACTTCACAAATTCCCCCAGGTTGCCGTCGGAGTTGTCGCCGAACGCGTCAGCGGAGACCACCGTCTTGATGTTCTGGGCGAAGCGCTGCTCGTTGATGGCCGTCGCGGAAGCACTCTGAAAGCGGGTGGTGGCGACAAGAAAGGTCGCAAGTTGCACCGTTGGGTCCTCGCCCGAAGCGGAGGCGCCACCGAAGGTGAGGTTCAGCTCGGTTCTGCCACCCGGGGCCACGGAGATGGTACGTTCCTGCGTCGCAAAGCCGGTGAAGAAGGCACGAACCTGCACCTCGCCCGCCGGCACGCCGCCGAGTTCAAAGCGGCCGAACCCGTCCGTGAAGGTCTCAAGCGAGGTTCCGGGAAGGGTGATGCGTGCGTTGCGCAGGTAGGTTCCGTTGGCCTCGCTAAACACGCGCCCGGCAATGATGCCCGTACCCTGGGAAGAACTGGCGGAAGGACGAGCGCTGGCGGGAGCCGGCGCCGCCCTTGATCCGTTTGGGTCGTTGACCCTTCTCAGCGTGATCGCGCCGGTCTTTTCGTCCTGTACTACAACGAGGCCGGTGCCGGCCAGCATCTGATCGAGTGCCTCACGGGCGGTCATCTCACCTTTGACCCCTTTGGTGCGGACCCCTTCCGCCACGCTGCTTGCATAGAACACCTCGAGCCCTGACTGCTCGGAGAAGCGCTTGATCGACTTGTCGGCGGCGTCCGCCGGTACATCAAACGAGTGTCGCGAGGCTTCGGCGGCGCCCAGACTGGAGATCAGCGTCAGGCTGAGAATCCAAAGACGAAGGGAGTGCCAGGTGAAGGGGCGGCGGGGTGCGTCAGGGGTGGACATCGTGGCGGAGGTTGGGGTGGGCCGGACTCCAAGGGTACGAGTCCGGTCTGTCTCTCGTAACGCGCGAGCTGCTCCAAACTGGTACGGGAAAGTTCCAACAACCGCGGAACCCGGTCCTCCGACCAGACGACACCGGCGGGAGCCCGTGGCTAGTTCCGCCGACGACGAAGCGTGAGGACGTTTCCAGTCCGGCTTGAGATCACATCAAAATTCGCCTCCAGCAATCGCAACAGGGTTTCGCTGTTGTCCGCCCGAAACAGCCCGTTGACGGGCAGTGTGGCCAGGTCCGGGTCGTCGATCACCATTTTCACTTCGGAGTGCTGGTTCATCAGCGCGATGGCTTCGGCCAGCGGAGTGTAGGAAAACTCAAGCCTCGTGGCGCGCCAGGAGAGACGATCGTTGAGCTCGGACTTCGAAATATCCACGGGCTCCGGTGTGCCCTGATCAGGCGCGAGACCGACGACGAGACGGCGGCCCGCATCAACCAAGGTCGGCGCGCGGGCGGCCTCGGTGCGCGCAGGCGCGGATTCTTGGAGCGGAGCTGTCGGAGCTCGGGTCGGATTTACGGCCACCTGACCTTCGGTCACGATCACGTCGACACGGGTTTCGCCCAAATCGACCAAGAATGCGGTGCCGACCGCGCGCACCTCAATGCCGGCTGCGGTGACGATGAACGGCCTTTGCGGATCCTTCACGACCTGAAAGAGCGCCTCTCCGCTCCTCAGCGTGATCCGTCGCTGGGCTCCATCGTAGTCGACGGAAAAGGTGGCGCCGCTGCGCAGCTCCACCCGGGATCCATCCGGCAGGATTTCCCGCGTAGGGTTGAGCACGAGGGCTGTTCCCGCGGCGCCGGTGCCGACCGGCGACCCTGGACGCAACCAGAACAGGCCGATGATGAGAAGCGCCATGGCCAAGCCCGAGGCCGACCAACGCAACCGCGACCGCCGGTGGGTCCGGCGTGCAAGTGCGTCTGCAAGGGCGTGGGCCGTGCCCTGGTTTCGCGGACGGTCAAGCAACGACCAAGCTTCATCATGTCGCGCCACCGCCGCGGCATGCTGCGGATCCTGTGCCAACCACTCGGAGTAGTCCGCCTGTTCGCGCTCGTTGAGGCCGGCCTCGCGCCGGAGGACCCAGTCGGCCGCCGTCGCGTCAATCTGGGTGGAGGTGAGTTTTGGAGGGCGGCGGCTCATGGCTGGTATTCGCGAAGAACTCCCTTCTTGCGCAGATGTTCCTGGACCCGTTGGAGACCCCGCCGGGCCTGCACGTGCACCGTCTCTTCCGAAATGCCGAGATGCCGGGCCGTTTCCGCCGGGGACAATCCTTGCAACTTTCGCAGGATCACCACCTGGCGACACCGTCCTGGCAGGCGGTCGATGGCTTCGAGCAACAGCTGGAACTCCTGGTTGACGGCAGCCACATCCGCTGCGCCGCGCCGCTCCTCCACGGCCGACAATCCAGCGATATCCCCCACGGGATCGAACGGAGATACGCGCTCGTGCCGGATGGTATCCAGTGCCAGCCGACGTGCCACTTGAAAAAGGAAGCTCTTGACCGAGGCGCGCACCGAGCCGGAGACATCCGTGATCGGGCGCACCAAGTGCCGGCGCCAGACGCGCAAATAGGACTCCTGTACGACATCGTCCACATCGCGTACCGCCGGAAACGCACTCCGCACGTAGTTCTTCAATGATGCATCATGCCGATGCACTTCGTCGACGAACCATCTTGCCTGCGCCTGGTGGGCGGCTGGCACTTGTTCGGGTGCAGAGGGCGGGGAACTCACAACGTGTCGGGGCTGACTCATTCCGCGCGTAGTCCTGAGACCCACGCTGGGCAAGCTTCAAAAATCCGCACCAACGGCCGCCGCCTCTGTACGGAGGGGCGTCAGCCCATCCTTTGCTCGCCTCGCAAAAGGCTTCGCGGGAGTGGGTCCAAGTTGCCAATCCAGGCGCTCCCTTCGATCAAAAGGAGCGCCGCGATTCAGCGACGCTCCACGCGGAGGGCTTCGTCGGTCAGGGTGATCGCATCGGTGGCACCGTCGGGCCGGCGGAAGATCAGGGTGCCCTGCGTGAAGGTGGCGTCGATCGGGGCGAGCTGGCCGCCGCGCTCGGGCCAGAGCACGGTGTACAGGACGTGCTCGCGGGAGCCGGTCGGCGAACTGGCGGAGAAGTGTCCTTGTTCACCCCAGGGGGCGCTGGAGGAATAATTGGCCGCAGCACCTTTGACGTACTTGGGGTCGACGGGCACGGGGAAGGTGTTGGTCAAGGTGGCCTCCCACGGAATGCCGTTGGCCGGCACGAGCCGGGCGGTCAGCGTCGCTTTGGGTGCGCGAATGACCGCGGTCTGCACGGACTTGCTCCACTCCAGGGGTCGCTCGCCGTGGAGAAGGAAGGACACGCGCCCGGGGCGGGCCAGCTTGACGACGTCGCGCAGCACGACATACCGGCGGTCGATGAAGACGAGATCGCGGGTGACGCGTTCCACGTATCCCTTGGCCTGATTCGCCTGATAGGCCACTGTGGCGTCGCCGGTGGTCCAGACGGCCCGTTCCTGGGTCTCGAACCGGGTGATTTTCCCGGTGGCGTTCTTGTCCTGTGGCTTCTGGCCCAAGCCATCGATGAGCAGCGCGTTCTTCGAAACCGTCTGCCGGGTCCACTTGTCATGGTGGGGTGAATTGTGAAACTCCCGGTAGCCGGAGGCGATGGCAAGATTCTGTCCGTAAGCGTTGAGCACAAACGCGTTCTGGTGTGCGTGACTGTGGCTGTAGCTGCCGTAGGGCGAGGAGACAAACGTGAGGTGGATGTCGTCGTCGGGACGGCCGAGCGCGCTGTGCAGGGAGACCCAGCCGATGTCCCGGAAGAAGCGATCCTGGGGCAGGCGGGCCAGAGGCTGGGGCGCGGGCAGGGGAAGGGCGGAGGCGAGGAAGTTGCGGATGAGGAACTCGGCCGAGGTCGGATAGATGCGATCGAGGCCGCGCAGTCCCTTTTCCGCCGGGGACGGACGATCGTCCGAGCACAACGCGGCGAAGCTGAGCAGGTGGCCGTCCTGGGTCACCCGAGCGAGATGCGTCAGGTATTCGGCCACGACCGGCTCAAGGTTGAATTTGCCTGCGTTCGAGAAATCCCCGAATCCGGAAGCCAGATACGGCTGGACATTGTAGATCTGGAAATAGCCGTGATTCTTCCAGAAAGCGCTGCGGTAGGCGGATGGGTCGCCGATGGCGAGCAGCGTGTCCTGGAACGCGGCGTGCTCGATGTTCCCCCTCCAGTAGGCGGGCCCTTCGGCCCAGCCCCCGTCGTCGCCGCCCCAGGGTGGAAACTGGTCGCGGTAGAAGGTGTAGGTGTAGGCCCACCACTCGCGCGACTCCGGCAGGTCGTCCCAGAGGGCGAGCGCGGACAAGCCGGTCATCGGCATGAAGCGGATCGGGTGGCTCGAGGGTGTCACCTTGAGCGAGTTGCGCAGCACGGTGGAGATCCTGCCCTCCTGCTCAATCCAGGCGAAGGAACGCCGGCCGCGTTCGCGGAGGTGGGCGAGCACCTTCTGCTTTTCCGCAGGTGTGAGCTGGTCGCGGATCTGGTCGTACACGAGCGGCAGTTTCCGCCAGAGCCGGAAGTGAGCCTCGTCGTTGTAGCGGATGTCGGTCGCCCCGGGACTGGGACCCTTCGGCCAGCCGGAGCCGTCGAGGCTCCAGTTGGTCGAGGCCACCAGAAACTGCCGCGCCTTTTCGAGGTAGCGGGTTTCGCCCGTGACGATCCAGATCAGGGCGGCGGCCTCGGCCACACCAGAAACCACGCCGCAGACATCCTGGGCCTCGCGCCAGCGGTCGGCCTTTTCGCTGTCCCGGGCCCGCGGATTCGGATCGCCGTAGGTGAGCGGCTCCGACGGGAAGGGCAGCTTGAGGTAGTCCCGGTCGAAATCCTCCCGGATGCGCGCAAAGGCGGCGGCACCGGCACCGGTGGTGACGTAGGTGCGGAAGGCCTCGACCCGGCCCGGCAGAAGCTGGGTCCGCGGCGCCCGGGCCGGCACGTGGGTATCGACGGCCGCCGCCGCGCCGGCGGGTGCGGTGAGCAGGCAGAGGGAGAGCAGGCCGAGCAAGATGGCCGGCCGTGGAATCCGGGGAAGGGAGATCATGACGTGAGAGTGGGCAGGGCCCAGTGCGAGAGGTTCCAGGAGCCTAGCCGCGGGTGTGACAGGACCCAGCGGCCGGCGCCGCCTTCGACCACGGACCAGGGTTGCGACTCGGCGAGGTCGCCGCCGGTCCAGCTGAGTGCGGCCAGCCACGTGACACCGGAGGTCCGGGGGCTGCGGAACACCGGCGTGGCGTGGTACGGTGCGGCCACATGGGTGCGCGGCGAGCGGTCGTCGAGCCGCAGGTCCCATTCCGGGGCGAGGCCGGTGCGCAGGCTCTGCAGCACCGTGCCGCGGCGGTCCTCCGACCACGCCGAGAGCACGGGCCCGGGATCGGAGCGCTCCACGTGCGGGGTAGCGAGCGGCAGGGCGTATCCGCCCAGTCGAAACACGACCGGCTGGCGGGCCTCGATCCGGTGCACGTGGAGAAGCCAGCCCCGGCGCCACCAGACGAACGTCTCGACCCCCGTGTTCACCTGGCCGACCTTGAAGCCCAGGTTGTAGGCGTAGCCGAGATGCTCGCGATCCATCTCGACGGTCACCGTCGAGTGCCGGCCGTAGCGCCGGCCGTTGTCCAGATCCTGGGTCAGCGCCCCGTCGAGGGAAAAGGCCTCGGCCGGGGGAAAAGCGTAGCAGAAACTCGTGCCGGTCCGGTAGGCGAGCTTGCTCCATTTCCACGCGCCATAACGAAGCTGCGTGTTGGAGACCATGGAGCCGCTGTTGAGGATCTCGACCTCTCCGGCGACGCCGCGCACCAGCAGTCCGGCCGGAGGAATGGGGTGGACGAAGTCACCCGTTTCGGCGGGCAGCGGGGCCTCCGGCGCGGTCCAGAACGGATGGTCGGGAGGCAGCAGCAGAGGAGTCAGTCCCTTGTTGCACCAGTAAACGGAACCGGGGCACGAGTAGGGCTCGATGATCGCGTCGAAACGATCGGTGAAGCCATACGCCAGACAGCCCTGCTCCTGCGTGATCGGGCGGTCGAGGAAGAAGTCGAGATTGCGCGTGCAGAGGCGCCGCAGGCGCCCGGGCGGGAGGTCGGTCGCGTTCTCGGCCACGGCGAGACCGAACACGGCGATCGCATTGAATCGGTACGTGATGGAACGACCGAACGCGGGATGCTCCCCGCTGGCGGCGAAGAAGTGCTGGTAGTCGGCGACAAACGAGCGCGCCCAGTCGCGCCAGCGGGCGGCGCGGGCGGGGTCGTGCCGCCCGTGCAGCCTCGCCCACCAGAGACCGTAGAAGTGAAAGGCATACGCGTTGTAGTGGTCGTAGGCCTGATTGATGCCGTCTTCGAACCAGCCGCCTCCGCGGTGCATCGTCTCGAGCTGGTTGAGATGCTGGATGATGACGGCGCGGTCGGTGCGGTGCGCGTGGCCGACCTTCCCGAGAAACTCGAGGATGTGCACCGACATGAAGAGATGGTTGTTGTTGACGATCCCTCCGCCGCGGCACGTGGCGAACCAGGCGGCGACCCGGGCCCGATCTTCCGCGCCCAGCGGATCCCACAGCTGTCCGGGGGCGATCTGCAGGGCGATGGCCAGCAGTCCCATTTCGACATGATGCTGGTGGTAACTTGCGTCGGGTCCCCAGTAACCGGGGTGGGAAGGGTCGCTGCCTGCGACCAGGGCCTCGCGGAACCATCGCGCGATTCGCTCCCGGAAGGCGACGATCTCGGGGTCGGGCTCCGGCGCGCTTTGCAGATAAAATGCGGCGAGCAGCAGAGGCCGGGCAAAACTCTCCAGCCGGTCCGCCTGGGCATCGTGGTCGCTGGGAGTGCCCGCAATGGGCAGGTCGGTGGCGCTGGGCTTCATCAATGCCGCGAGCGGCGTGAGCATCTGTCGGGCGCGGTGCTGCCAGTGTTGATAGGCGTTCATGGAGAGAGAGGGGTCAGCGACCCCACCTCCAACGGCGGGTGTCGTCGCCATGACAGGCGGGTCGTCTACGACGACTGGTCGTAGACATGCGGCGTCACGACGGCCTGGAGCGATTCGCCTCGGGCGTAGGCGCGCAGGTTGGCGATCGCGAAACCGCCCGCGTCGCGCCGACGGTCCGTGGTGGGTCCGGCGAGGTGGGGGGTCAGCGTGACATTGCGCAATCCGCGAAACCCGGAATCTCTCGGCAGGGGTTCATGCGTGAAGACATCGAGCCCGACCTGAATCTTCCCTTCGGCGGCGACCCGGAGCAGCGCTGCCTCGTCGACGACCGCGCCGCGGCCGACGTTGATGAAGACCCCGCCGGGGCGGATCAGGCGCAGATGTGCTTCGGTGACCGTGCCCACGGTTTCGGGAATCAGCGGGGCAAGTTCGACGATGATGTCGTTGTCGGAAAAGAGACGCTCCATCGAAGGGGAGCGATGGATACCAAAGGTGGATTCGGCGGCGGCGTCGACATCGGGGGCCAGCACCGAGATGCGCACGCCGAAGGGCGCGAGCAGCCGCACCAGTTCGCGGGCGACCTGGCCGAAGCCGTGGAGCCCGACGGTGCGGCCGAAGAGCGAGGCGGTCTCGGTCGCGCCGTCCTTCCAGCCGCCCTCCAGGTGCATGGCGAGGGCCCAGGCTGTGGCCCGGCGCAGGCAGGAGAGAATGTGAAAGAGGGCCCACTCCGCGACAATGCGGCTGATGGAACCGCCCCAGTTGGTCACGATCAGGCCCCGCTCCAGGTGCTCGCGCGTCACGAGCTTCTTGACCGAGCCGCACAAGTAACACACGTAACGCAGCCGCGGCGGGAGCACCGCCGGCAGCGCCGGCGTCTTCCAGGCGGCGATCAGGATCTCCGGATTCGCCTCGTGCAGCGCCTGATGAAAGGCCTCGGCCGAGTGGGCGAGTGGATCAAAGGGCAGGTACCGCTGTACCATCCCCCTCACCTCGGTGGCGAGCGGTTCGGGCAGAAAGTCCGCGGTCTCCGATGGCGTCAGCGCCGCGAATATCGAATCGGGTCGGGACACGGTGACGGGAGGTCGGGCCGCGGGAGTGGATGGGCCTTCTCGAATCAGGACGGAGGATGGCATGCGAGGAGTTCGGCGCGGGTTTCCGGAACAAGCTCCAACCGGCCGAGCCCGGCTGGAAGGAACACCTTGTCGTAGCGATGAAGGCGATGCGAGCCTCGAGCAGTCCGGAGGGTGACTTCGCCGGAGGTCACGATGAGAATCGATGCGGAGGTGGAGTCGCGCGCCACGGTTTCCCCCCCGAGGTACAGTTTGGTCACACCGAAGCAGGCAGTCTCGGCTGGTCCGATCAATCGATCCTCGCGCGACGAGGGTCCGAGCGTCCGTTCCAACCGAGGCTGGCAGCGCTGGCGGTTCAGCACGTCCGTGAGGGGACGGGCCGTGAAGTCGAAGAGATCCAGACAGAAGTCCAGGCCGCGATTCATGAACCGGGCGCTCTCCGGCAACAGGTATCCGCCCCGCTCGAACTCGAATCGCACCACCAGATCGCTCGGCTCCTGAATCTCGACCAGGAACACGCCTTCACCGAGCGCGTGCGGCACGCCGCCCGGCACGAGGTAGGTGTCACCCGGCTGCACGGTTACCTTGTCGAAACACGCCTCGATCCCGGCGATGTCCTGGGTCTCGATCAACCGGCGCAGCGTGGCGCGATCGGGTGGACGCTGGAAGCCGAGATAGATGCAGGGCTCCGCCACCTCCGGGCGCGTGGCGAGCACGTGGTAGGCTTCGGTCTTGCCCGAAGGGGAACCGAGGAATCGCCGGGCGAACTCTGCGGTCGGGTGAACCTGGAAATGCAGACGGATGGACGAGTCGAGCAGCTTGACCAGCAGCCGCAGATCCGGACCGAAGCGGGCGACGTGGTCTGCGCCGAGGAAATACACCGGATCCCGGGCGACGAGTGCGGCGAGGTCGTAGTTCTGGCCGGCGATTTGCACCTGTGAAACACCCTCAGCAATCGCTTCGCGGCCAATGTTCACCGCGCGGGTCGTCGAGGCCACCCAGTCTTCCGGAAACGAACTGTCCACCGGCGCGGCGGCGCCGGCCAGCGCCTCCAGCGTGCGGCCACCGCGGTAGGTCCGCCAGACCCGGTTGGGCGGCAGCAGAACGAGGTGCTGGTGGTAGGACATGGAAGGGAGCTCGAGCTTGAAACGCAAAGACGCGAAGACGCGGAGGGCGAAGTGAGGGGAGGCTTTCGGCTTGGTCGAGGCGTCTTTGGTCTTCGCGCGAGGGAGAGGGTCCAGGGTTAGAAGCTCAGGTCGTAGGTGAAGACGTAATTGAGCCCCGGGCCCTGGCCGGTGGAGCCATAGGTGTAGCGGATGTCGAAGAGGTTGCTCGCGTTGACCTGGATCTTGTGGCTGTAGCGGCGGCCGCCCGTGCGCCACTTGTAACCGAGGCCGGCTTCGACCACGTCGTAAGCGTCGTTGAAGATGGATTCGCGTCCGTCGTCGACGCGGACGTCCGAGGGGATCGAAGTGAGCACGGCGTTGGCGGCGAACTGGGGGAAAGGCAGCAGACCGTTCGGCATCGGCCGGTTGACGAAGGGGTTGGCGGTGGTCACCGAGGCGCGGGAAACATTGCGGCCGGTGGACGGGTTGGCGATCGACCGGCCGTAGTACTTGTAACCGGCGGTCACATACACACCCTTGAGCGAACCGTTCTTGCGCTCCCATTTGGCGCCGACCCCCAGGTTGTCCTTGGGCGAGCGCCGCAGCGGCGAGCCCTGCAGGTGGGGGGCCTGGGCGTTGCTGACCACCTCGGTGTCGTTGTAGCCGTAGCCGCCGAAGAACTGCAGCTCCGGGGTCACGACCCAGTTGAAGTCGAACTCATAGCCCTTGGAGGCCTCGATACCCGAGAGCACGGTGATGCCGACGCCGGTCAGGGGATCGGTGGTGTCGCGCGCCACGTTCTCCCGCTGGATGTCGTAGTAGGCGGCGGTGAAGGTCAGCCGGTCGTCGAAGAAGCCGGACTTCACGCCGACCTCCCAGCCCTTGCCGAATTCGTTGGGCAGTTCGAACGTGGAGCCGTCGAGATTGCGGCCGATGCGGAACTGCGGCACGAACGAGCGGCTGAAGTTGGCGAACGTCGTCAGCCGGGGAAAGACCCGGTAGTTGGCGCCGACCTGGTAGCTGATCTCGTCGGTCTGGCGCTCGCTGTTGGCCCCGGCCACGAGGTCCTTCGAATGATTGTCGACATAGTCGTAGCGGGCGCCCGCCATGACATTGGCGCGACCATCGAGAAAGATCATGCGTTCACTGAGGAAGACGCCGTAGAGATCGATCGAGTTGTTTTCCTTCTGGGTCAGGGCGTAGAGCGACCGGTTTTCCCGGAGGGTCACAAAATCGTAGTTCGGTGTATCCACCCGGAGCCCCGACTGAACCTCGGCGGGCATGCCGAGGGTGAAGTTGGTCATGTCCCAGCGCTCGGGTTTCTCCGTCTGCCGCTGGTAGTCGACTGTAAGCAGGGTCTTGTGCTGCACCTTGCCCGTCTCCCACGTCGCGAGCAGATCCGTCTGCCAGCTCAGGCCGCCTTCGGGGAAAGGCCGCAGGCGGGGCGTGCCGCGCTGGACGGTGCGCGTGATCGGGTTGAACTGGTCGCGGCCGCCGACTTCCTGCCGTTCCAGGCTCCGCTCGAACCAGTTCGCCCCGCTGCGCAGGGAGAGATGGTCGCTGATGCGATGTTCGAAGGTCAGGGTGGTGTTGTAGACGTAGCGGTCCGAGAAATTGTCCTCGCCCTGGGAGTTGAAGTTGAAGACCTCCTCGGCGACGGCGACGTAGCGCGTGTAGGTGCGGTTGGCCGTGGTGCGGTACGGATCCGGCGTGCCGGTCTGGACCCGGAAGGGCACCGTCGCGCTGGAGATGCCGATTTCATTCCGCTTCAGCCATTCCACCTCGAAGAGCAGGCTGGTGGCGGGCGCGGGTTTCCACTGCAGCTGGGTCGCGATGGTGCGCGTCTCTCGTTGCTTGAATGGCTGGTCGTAGTCGCTCTGGTCGGCGGCGACGTCGACACGGTAAAAGAAACGGTCGCTGTCACCGACCGGCCCGGTCGAGGATGCCTGGGCCCGGAGCAGGTTGTTGCCGCCGGCGCTGACGGAGATCCGCTGGGCGGGCTTGGTCTTGGGCTTCTTCGTGATGACATTGATCGTGCCGCCCGGCAGCACGGTGCCGTAGATGGAGGCGGCCGGCCCCTTGATGATTTCGGCGCGCTCGACATTGACCTTGTCGATCAGCCCGATGCGACGGAATCCGTTGCGCAGCTGCACGTCGGCATCGAAGCCGCGCAGACTGTAGCCGGTCGAGAGGGTTTCCCAGACGGAGACGCTGCTCGTGTAGCCGAACTGGTCGCGGAACTCGAAGGCGGCGAAGTCATCGAGAAAGTCCGCGGTCACGGTATTCACCGTGAACGGCAGATCCCGGATTTTGGTGGCGACGCGCGTGCCGGTGATGGATTCGGCGGAGACGTACTCGCTGGTCGAGCTCGTCGACACGCTGAACTCCGGCAGTGCCACGACATCGGACTCGGACGATGAGGGCGCGGCGGCGGGTGTCCGCGACGGGGCCGGGGTCTGGGCGGAAAGCGAGGCGGCGAGAGCGAGGCCGACTCCGCACACACGAGGGATTCGAGTGATCATGGTGGTAAAATTAGACAGCAACGCGGGCCAGGGTCCGGTGCGACTTGCGCAGCAGGCCGATGCCGATGAGCAGCACGATGCCGCCGCAGACGAGGAAGGAGAGCCGGCCCAGCAGCGGATTGGGAATGAGCATGAGCACCGTGACAAAGGCGCCGTAAGCGATGCAGAGTTTGCCGATCAGCGCCTCCTGGCGGGCCGAGTTGTCCTCGCCACCCTCGCCGTGGAAATCCACCGGCCGGTGCAGTTTGGTGAAGAACCCCTCGACTTGGGCGCGGTACTCCGGGCTCGCCTGACGCCAGAACAGCGTGCTGCCAATGAACCAGAGGCTACCCACTGCAATGTTCAGCAGCACCGCGATGCCCTGCCCCCAGTATTCCCCACTCGAGCGGTCCAGCAGGGAGCCCGGTCCGAAGAAGAACTCGCCAGCCCACTTGGAGGTGAGGAGATTTTCACAGACCAGCGACGAGGCGAACCCGACCGCGACCGTGGTCCAGGCCGCCCAGGGCGGCGTCCGCTTGATCAACAGACCCCAGACGAGCGGCACCGTGATCGGCACGCTCACCAGCGAGCCGAAGCGCACCATCATGTCGAAGAGCGAGAGCCCCTTGAGCTTGCTCAGCTGCCAGGCCACGAGGATGACGAATGAGCCGAGCACGATCGTTGTGAGCTTGCCGGCGCGCAGCAGCTGGCGGTCGGTGGCGTGCGGACGCAGCACCGGCTGGTAGAAGTTCTTGATGAAGATGCCGGCGTTCTTGTTCAGGCCCGAGTCCATCGAGGACATGGTGGCGGCAAAGATGCCGCTGACCAGCAGCCCGACCATGCCGACGGGCAGCACGGCCTGGGACACCGCCATGAAGGCGCCTTCGTTCGGATTCTTCAGCGTCGGGTAGACCGTGCCGAGGTCGGGGAACAGGGCCGCGGCCGCCATCGGAGGAACGAACCAGATGAAGATGCCGACCAGGAAGAGCCCGGCTCCCAGGAACCCCGCCCAGCGCGCGTGTCGACTGTCCTTGACGCATAGATACCGAGAGGCGTCCATCAGGTTGTTGGTCGACGTGAACTGCTTGATCAGCATCGCCACGCACCAGAAGAGCAGGAACTCCTTGGAGAAGACCTGGCTGAAGTCGAAGTGGTGCGAAGGAACGCGGTCCAGGAACGCCCCGAAGCCTCCGAGTTTCAGCACCGCCAGCACCGCGACCACGAGGCAGACCGGCATGAGGATCAGCACCTGGATGAAGTCGCTCGCCACCACGGCCCAGCTGCCGCCGACCAGTGACATGAAGAGCACTACCAGACCCGTGCCCAGGATGGTCCATGTCAGATCCAGCCCGAAGGCGGCGGAGAAGAACACCCCGAGTGAATTCAGCCAGATGCCGGCGTAGATGATGCCCGTCGGCAGCTGCAGCCACGTGAAGATCTGCTCATTGGCCCGCCCAAAACGCTCCCGCACCGCCTGAATGGCGGTGATCACGCGCAACTGCCGGAACTTGGGGGCGAAGTAGAGTGCATTGCAGATGAACCCGACCGCATTGGCCACGTAGATCACCGCGATCGGCCAGCCGTCGCTGTAGGCCTTGGAGGCCGCTCCCGTGAAGGTCCAGGCGCTGAAGCTCACCATGAAGGCCGACCCCCCGACCATCCACCACACGATCTGGCCCCCGCTGCGGAAGTAGTCGCTCACATTGTTCACGAACCGCCGAAAGGCCCAACTGATCGCGATCATGAACACGAAGTAGAAGGCCAGAACCGCGTAGTCGTAGTGAGACATGGGGAAGGGGAGAAGGCAGGCTGATTTATAATTATGAAATTGCAAGCGGAAGTTTCCCGCCCCGCCGCCGCGCGGGTCCGCGCACGGAGGTGGGCTTGATTCCGGGAAGGCGGACCGGCAGGTTCGGCGGAGCCGCCGGCGCCATGCCCACCTTTACCGCCCTCATCTCAAAACAGTGGATCATGCGGGGTGTGACCGTTCCGCCGGCGGTGGTGAAAGCGTTGGGGGGCTGGCAGACCATGGGCAAGGGCGGCAAAGGCATCCCGGTGATCGCGCGCTACGGGGGCGAGGTTTTTTCCACCACGGTGACCCCCGGAGGCGGGACCAAGGGGTGGTTGACCGTGCGCATGGAAGCGCTGCGCCCGCTCAAACTCGACGCCGGCGACCGGTTGGAGGTGGCATTGACGCTTTCGACCGAACCCCGGGAGCCGGTGTTGCCCGAGGACCTCAAGCGGGCGTTGCAAAACCGGCCGATGGCAAAGGCATATTTTGACAGCGTGACGCCCGCGGCGCGGAGGTACGTCGTACGTAACCTGGACGAGTGCAAACGCCCGGAGACGCGACAAAACCGGATCGAGTATTTCGTCGAGCGCTTTGCCGAACACGGTCGTGACCGGGCCGCCGGCCAGCGTCCGGCGACGCGAAAGAAACCGGCAAAACCGGCCTAGCGCCGGGCACGGAGGGTGGCCTCGCGGGCCTGCAGAAAAGGGCCGGGGGTAAGGTCGGCCAGAACGTGAGGCGCGCCTGCGGCGCGCAGCTTTTCGCGCCGGTGGCCCACCCCCACAAAGGGGATGCCCAACGCCTGTGTGGCCCGAAGGTCCCAGAGTCCGTCCCCCACGTAGAGCGCTTCGTCGAGCGTGCGACCGGCGAGGGCGACCGCCGCTGCGATGATGTCGGCCCGGCGCAGGTACTCGCTGGAGGTCACCATCGGCAGTCCCTCGATTGGCAGTCCCGATGCACGAAGCTTGAAGGAGATCGTCTCCCGCCAGTCTCCGGTCGCGATGGCCACGGGCACGCCCTGTGCACGCAACTCCCGGAGCAGGTCGTGCGCGCCGGCGGTGGCCTGGAACGAGCCGGTGTGGGTGCGGTGGGCCGCCTCCAAACGCTGGAGATAGCCACGGCAGACCGCCCGCTCCTTGATCTTGCGTTCCTCGAGCGGACACGCCGCGAGGGCTTCATGCACAATCGATTGAGCGGTAACCTCTTGCAGGCCGAGAAAGAACCTCTCGTCCAAGGCGAATCCGGCGGCCTCGGTGAAAGCGTCTTCAAAACTGGTCCAATCCGCGGCTTCTCCGCCAATCAGGGTTCCATCGACATCAAAAACAACCATCGCACTGTTGCTAACCCCCGCTCTCGGGAAAACAAGTCCCGACGCAGCCTCAGCGAGGCTGCCGACAACGGGGGAAGCTACCTTTCGCTGGAGGCGGGGTCGCCGACCCATAAGCGCTAACATTGAGAAACAACCCGGCGGAGACCACCACGGGGAGCGTGGGATCGATGGAGGGCGTCGCTCCGTCGACGCCGGTTGCGCGTTGCGTTCACCCAGAGCGTACGGTCGCAGGGTTGCGGGGGGGCGTCTGATTTCGCGTGGATTTCATGGGGAGTTCATCACCGTTTCACGCCCGTCGGCGAGCATGGGGCCATGGAATCTTCGCTTTCGCCCACTCCGCCCCGTTCGTCTCGTCGCCACCCAGTCACCATCAAGGGTCTGGTCATTGTCGCCCTCGTCCTTCTCCTGCAGATACCGTTGCTCTGGGTCGGCAGCCTGCGCGCGGACCGGGTGCGCATTCATCGGCAGGCGGTGGCGGGGATGACCGAGGAGAGGGTGCAGGCGATGCCGGTGGTGGAGGGGTATCGCATGGTGGACCGCTCGCTGAAATACGGCGTGCTGGTCATGGCGCTGGTTTTTGGTGCGTTCTTTCTCTTTGAGACGCTCGTCGACCTGCGTCTGCATGCCGTGCACTATGGATTGGTGGGGGCGGCCCTGTGTCTGTTCTACCTCGCGTTGCTCGCGCTCGCGGAGGTGATGGCGCCGGGCTGGGCGTATGCCGCCGCGGCACTGGCGTCGTCGCTGCTCATCGTATGCTACAGCGCCGCCATCTTGCGCACCGTGCTTCGTGCCGGGGTGATCGCCGGGCTGCTGGTGGTGGTGCACGGGGTGCTCTTTGTCGTGCTACGCATGGAGCATTACGCCTTGCTGGCGGGCACGGCGACCCTGTTTGCGGCCCTGGGGGCGATCATGTACCTCACGAGGAACGTCGATTGGAGCCTGCAGGACTCGATCGGCGCCGGGGCCTCGTCTTCCGGCGGGACGGCGAAATCATGAAGCCGAAGCACCTGCCCCGGTTGTGGTGTGCACTGCAGGGGCTTTTGCCGCTCGAGGGCGAACGGCGGTGCACCGCCAGACCGGCGGGCGGGCCGCCCGGGCTGGATACCCGGGCTGAACGAACCGTGGATCGCGGTGCGAACGAGCTGCGCTCAGTTTGCCTTCCGGGGGCCGTACCAGTGCTCGGGAATCGTGGCCGGGACCTTTAGGTCGCGACGCAGGCGCGCCAGCTCCGTCTCCAATTCGGCCTGCACCGCAGTGTATCCAGGCTGACCGAGCAGATTGCGCAGCTCGAGTGGATCCACCTGGCGGTCGTAGAGTTCGGTGTAGTCGTCTCCCGCGCCGGAGAACCGGACCAGCTTGTAGCGATCGGTCACGACTCCGTAATGCGGCCGTACTCGGTGGGGTTCGGGATACTCGAAGTACTGGTAGTAAAACGACGTTCGCCAATCCGCCGGCCGGCGGCCCTCCAGCAGCGGTTTGAGGCTGCGCCCCTGCATGGTCTCCGGGACGGGCACCCCGGCTGCGTCGAGGAAGGTCTCGGCGTAGTCGAGGTTGGACACGAGATCGCGGTTGACGCTGCCCGGCCGGGTGACGCCGGGCCAGCGCACGAGCAGCGGGGTGCGCAGCGATTCCTCGAAGATCCAGCGTTTGTCGAACCAGCCGTGTTCACCGAGGAAGAAGCCCTGGTCGGAGGAGTAGACAACGATGGTATTGTCGGCCAGACCCTGCTCGTCGAGGAAGGCGAGCAGCCGGCCGACGCTTTCGTCCACCGCGCGGATGCAGGCGAGGTAGTCGTGCAGGTAGCGCTGGTAGCGCCAGCGCACCAGGTCGGCGCCCGTGGGAGGGTGGGCGGCGAAGGCGGCATTCAGCGGGTCGTAGTAGGCGTTCCAGGCGGCCAGCTGATCGGGCGACAGACCCGGGGGCGGGGTGAGCTTGGTGTCGCGGGCCGTCATCGTTTTCTCGATCGTCATGTCCTGGTCGCGCACGGCGGGGCCGCGGCCCGCGTAATCGTCAAACAAGGTGGGGGGTTCGGCGTAGACGCGCTGGCCGTCCGCGCCGAGGTGCCGCAGCGCGGGCTCCCAGGAACGGTGCGGTGCCTTGTGCTGGCTCATGAGCAGGAACGGCTTGGTCTTGTCCCGCTGCTTCAGCCAGGCGATGGACTCGTCAGTGATCACGTCGGTCACATAACCCTGCGTGCGGATCCGTTGACCCTGCCGGATCATGGGCGGATTGTAGTAGGCGCCCTGACCGGGCAGGATCTGCCAGAAATCGAAGCCGGTCGGGTCTGACACCAGGTGCCATTTGCCGACCAGCGCTGTCTGGTAACCCCTGGCCTGCAGGAGCTTGGGAAAGGTGGTTTGCGATCCGTCAAAACGCGCCTGGGGCGAGTTATTGACGAAGCCGTTCAGGTGCGAATAGAGGCCGGTCAGCACGGTGGCCCGGCTCGGGCCGCAGATCGAATTGGTGACCAGACAACGGTCGAATCGCATGCCCTCCCGGGCGAGACGGTCGATGTTGGGAGTCTCCAGGAGCTTTCGTTCGTCCCCGTAGGCGCTGATGGCCTGGTAGGCGTGGTCGTCCGAAAAAATGAAGACAATGTTGGGCGGTGGCCGCTGGCTGGAACCGGACGAGGCACCGGCCGCGCCGGGCAAGACGGCCAGGGCGGATGAGAGGATCAGCAGCAGTGGAGCGAGGCGGCGGAATCGCATGAGGACAGGGGCAAGGGATGGACGTGAACGCGCTCCGGGGCAGCGCCGCCCCGGAGGCCGGTTGGAGGGAGTATCCCCGGGAACAGCCGACGATGGCCCTCCGGACGCGGAGACGTCAACCCTCAGCCCAGCGTCAACGTGCGCTGGAACGGAGTGAAGCCGGTCAGGTAGACCGACGAGCCCGGGTGCTTGGGCAGGGCGCCGCGGATCTGGGTGTAGGTGTGGTCAGCCGCGCCTGGGCCGAAGGTGATGACGTCGTTGCCTACCCGATACCGACCCTCGCCCGAGCGCAGCAGGAAGGAGTCGGCCGCGCCCTTGACCGGCTCGACCCCCTCAAAGGTGCCGCCGGCGCGGAAGGCGAATTCCACCGACACCGGCACGGCCGGGGTGCCCTCGATGGACACCGAAAGCGTCACCCGGCCGGCCGCCTCGGTCACGGTGATGACCGACGTCAGCCGCTGCACATTACTCTCGGCCCGGATGGCCTTGCCCATGTTGGCGAGCGTGCCATTGGGGGCCATTTTCACATGTTCTCCCGAGGCGATCTGGGCGGCGCTGAGCGGCTGGAAATACGGGCCGCTCAGACTCTGGCGCAGCACGTAGACGCCGTTCTTCTCCTCGAGACTCTCGCTCGTGAACTGACCCTTGCCGAAGAAGGCGGTTGCGATCCGGAGGGCGTCCAGCACCGCCGCGCCCTTCCGGTAGGTCAGCAGGGTGGTGTTCTGGCCGAGCACCGTAATGCTGGTGCTGCCCCGGCGGATGCGGGCGAGGCTGGAGTAGGCAAAAACCTTCGCGAAGTCCGTCGGCAGGGGCGCGTCAGCGGGCAGGGGCCGGGAGAGCTCCGGTTCGAGCAGAAACGCGGACAATTCCCCCGTGAGGTGGCCCGGTTCCTGGCGCTCAATCTGCCGGGCGATGGCGGCGAACCGACCGTTGCCATCGTGCAGCGCCAGGTAGCGGTAGGGATAGTAGTAGCGCGACACCGTGCCGCGCTGGCTCCGGTCCTGGCGCAGGGACGCCTCGGTCGCCACCTCACCATCCGGGTGCAGGTAGTACAGCGTCATTTCCAGATTCCGGCGCACCGGATCGAGCAGGGCGGGGCGCCCGAGCAGCCGGGCGACCGTGACCAGGGCCCGGTCGACCACCGGCGAATAGACCGTGGTGCTCTTTTCGGTGTATTGACCATCTGGATCGATATCGATCTTCTCGGCCATCCACTGGTCGATCCGTCCGAGATACCGCGGATTCGGAAACAGCGAGTGCGCCCAGGCGAGGGCGGCGCAGACGACCCAGCGGTGGTTGGGGGTGTGCACGCCGCCGACCACCAGACCGTCCGCGGCCCGGGTGACAAAGCGGCCGACCTCTGCCCCGACCGCCACCCCCTCGGGCTGCTTTGAGCGACGCAACAGCGCGCAGGCCGGCGCCAGCAGCTCCAGCACGAACGCCGTGTCGGGCGGAGAGGCGAAGTTTGTGGCGTAGAGGTCGATCGTGCCGTCGGGGTGCTGCGATCCCAACAGGTAGGCCGCGGCCAGGCGGAGCGACTCGAGGAGCTCCTTGGACTCGTGATAACGCGACTCCGGCGAGGTGACGGCGCAGGAGAACGCGAGCACCAGACCGGCGGTGCCCCCGGCGGTGGCGAAGCCATACTCGTTCCGCACCCCTCCGTCGTCCGGCTTTCCGGGAGTGCGGATCTGGGTGGCGAGCAAGGCGGGTACCCGGGCATCATTGGCGCGGATCAGGTCCCGGACCAGGTCTTGGGAGGTGGAAGCCTCGGCTGTACGGCCGACCGAGCCCAGCGTGGCAAAGGCGGCGGCGGTGGCGGAGGTGTGCAGGAATGCTCGGCGTTTCATGGAAGGGAGGGCGGGTGAACGAATCGTCCGTCCGGGGATGGGGGCACCGGGGAGGTTCGAGTGCACGCCGGCGCGCCGGGAGTGCGATCAAAAAAACCGGCCGGACGAAAATTGCATCCCTGCGACGCGAAAACCCTGAAATTTCAAGAGCCTCCACTCCCGACGTGACCGAGGAGCCGGGACAGTTCCTGCGCGATCGAATTCACCTTGGCGGCGATCTCGGGAATCCGATCCTTGGGAAACCGAAGCGTGGCGGCGGTGATGCCCAGCGCGGCGATGACCGTGCCATCCGAGGCGAAGACCGGCGCGGCGAGACAGCGCACCCCCAGGTGAAACTCTTCGTTGTCGAGGCTGAAGCCGCGCTTCCGGGTCAAATCGACCTCCTTCTTGATGGCGGAGACCGAAGTGAGGGTCGCGGGCGTACGGGGCACGGGGACATTTTCCTCGAGAATCCCGGCCAGCCGGTCGCGATGCAGGTAAGCGAGAAAGATCTTCCCGGTGGCGGAGCAATGCAGGTCGGCGAGAAAACCCGGCCGCGAGGCGGCGCGCAGCGGATGCGGGCTGTCCTGCACCGCGACGATCAGGGCACGGTCGTCGCAGGGGATGGCGAGGTGGGAGGTTTCGTCCGTCAGCTCCGTCAAGCGGAGCAGCAACGGCTGCGCCAGATCGCGCACCTCGGTGCCGGCGAGGGCGACGTCGCCCAGCTGGATCAGCACCGGACCCAGCTCAAAGCGGCCGTCCACTTTGCGCGCCAGTCCCTCCAGGCAGAGCGTGGACATGATGCGCAGGGTGGTCGTGACCGGCACCTTGAGCTCGCGCGCCAGATCGGCCGCCTTCAACCCTTTGCGCTGGCGGCCCAGCAATTTCAGGATCCGGCAGGCGTTCCGCAGGTTGGGGATGACGTAGCGTTCGGGATTGGGCGACGTGGACCTTGGGGCGAGCATCGGGGAGGAGACGGAGACCTAAGGGAAGGAGAGTCGAGATCCAAGTTCATAGGTGAAATTCGTAATTCAACTCGGACCCCGGCCGAACCCGACCCGAGCGCCAGGATCGGGTCGGAGGAAGCGCCCCGGCCGAGGAGGACGATTTGGATTGCCAAAGGCGGGCCTTGGTTTAAGGGTGAATGTGTCGTTCATTAGTGAACGATGTGGGCGCGCCCCGTTGTCGCCCTCCTGCCGACCTTTAATCCACCCCCAAACCCATGGAATCTACCGCCCGTGTCTCGCGGCAACGGCTTTGCCGTCTGTCCGTCTCCTCGCTCATTGCGACGGTGCGCCAAGTGGCGCGCCTGGTCTTTCTCCTGGCGATTGTGTCGCTCTTCGTTTCGCCCGTGGCGTTGCTGGCCCAGGCGGGTGACGGCACGATTGAGGGCCGGGTGCGCAACGTCGGCAATGACCGCTACCTCAACCGCGCCCGCGTGGTGCTGGAGGGCACCAGTCGCGAGACGTTCACCAACGAATTTGGTGAATACCGCTTCACCGAAGTGCCCGCGGGCGAAGTACGCGTGCGCGTGAATTACACCGGTCTGGACGCCGAGGTGGTCACCGTGACCGTCGCCCCCGGCGGGACCGTGCAGCAGAATTTCGACCTGACGAGCAAGGACCGTTATGGTGACGACAAGACGATCACCCTCAACGAGTTTGTGGTGCAGAGTAATCGTGAGTACGAGGGCAACGCGCTCGCCACGAACGAACAGCGCTATGCACCGAACGTAAAGGTGGTCGTTGCGGCCGATGCATTCGGCGACATCAGCGAAGGCAATCCGGGCGAATTCCTGAAGTACCTGCCCGGCCTGTCGGTCGACTACGTGGCGGCGGATGTGCGCACGGTTTCAGTGCGTGGATTCGCGTCCAACTTCACCAATGTCTCCTGGGACGGCATGCGTCTGACCAGCTCGGCCTCGGGTTCCAACAACCGCATCTTTGAGTTCGAGCAGGTCTCGATCAACAACACCTCCCGCACGGAAGTGACGAAGGTGCCGACGCCCGACACGCCCGCCGACTCGCTCGGTGGCAGCATCAACTTCATCTCGAAGAACGCCTTCGAGCGCAAAGGAGCGCAGTTCAATTACCGCGCCTACCTCAACATGAACAGCGAGAACACCAAGCTGTTCAGCAAGACGCCAGGACCGGGCGACGAGAAGACCTACAAGATCCTGCCGAATTTCGATTTCGACTACACGCTTCCGGTCAACGACCGCTTCGGCCTCGTCATCACCGGGCTCTCCTCCAACCAGCACGTCGAGCAGCACCGCTGGCAGCCGACCTGGAACTACGCCCAGGCGGGTGCGACCCCGGCCAATCCCTACCTGCAGCAGTGGCAGCTTCAGGACGGTCCGAAGACGACCAATCGCGCTTCGCTCGGCATCAAGGCTGACTGGAAGGTCACGGAGCGCCAGACGCTGTCGGTCGCCGTGCAGAACAACTACTACAAGACCTTCTTCGGCAACCGGAACCTGAACTTCAACATCGGCACGAACGCGGTGCCCACGCCCGCCACCGGCACGGCGTTGTTGTGGGGCCCGACCTTTGTGCAGAGCGCCACCGGCCGCGCCACGGTCACGCAGGGCAGCTCCTTCCGCGACAAGCTCGGCAACACGGCCGCGGCCAACCTGCGGTACAACTGGAACAATGGTGACTGGAACGTCGACGCCGGCGCCAACACCGTCGTTTCCAAAACCTGGTACCGCGCCCTCGCCCGCGGCCACTTTGCCAACGTTGGCACCGCCCTGCAGGGCGTCTCCGTCGTCCGCGCGGACAACATCGACTTCCCGTCGCTGACCTGGACCGCCCGCGATGCGGCCGGAGCCACACTCAATCCGTACTCGCTCGACAACTACCGCGTGCTGACGGCGACCAATGACCCGGTCGACGGCAAAGCGACGGTCCGCAGCGCCTATGTCGACGCCCTGCGTCACTTCGACACCTGGTCGATCCCGATCTCGGTCAAGGCCGGCATCAACATCCGGGAAGAAGGGCGTGACAACCGCCGCTACTCCGAGACCTACACTTATCTTGGTCCCGATCGCACCGCGAACACCGCGGACAATATCGCCACGCCTTTCCTCGACGCCACCTATTCGGGCTCGAATCCGGGCTTCGGCTCTCCGGCGATCCAGTGGATCGACGCCTACAAGCTGGCGAGCCTCTACAAGAGCAATCCGGAACAGTTCCGCCTGGGCACGGGCACGAACCAGGACGGGGTCGAGGCGGAGACCAACCGCATCACCAATTCGGAGAAGATCACGGAGACGATCACGGCCGCCTACATCCAATTCGATGGCAAGTTGATGAACAACAAGCTGCGGTTTGTGACCGGTCTCCGGTTCGAAAAGACCGAGGACGAGGGCGAAGGCGCGTTGACCAACCCCGATGCCGTCTTCCAGCGCAACGCCAACGGTTCCTATGTCGACGGCGACCTGAACACGGCTGGCATCCAGCGTGTCCGTCGCGCCGACGCCGGCACCGCGGGTTCCCTCCAGGAGCTGAAGCTCACCCGGGTCGAACGTGGCTACAAGGCCTCGCGGGAGTACGACGGCGTCTATCCCAGCTTGCACCTGACGTACAACTTCACAGACAACTTCCTCGCGCGGTTCGCCTATGCCAAAACCATCGGCCGTCCCGACTATGCCAACATCATCCCGAACGCCGACATCAACGAGGATGACACGAACCCGGATGCCCCCGGTTCGATCACGATCCGCAATACGGCGCTGCAGCCCTGGACGGCGGACAATTTCGACCTGTCGCTGGAG
>JAEUGY010000102.1 GCA_016794625.1 Opitutaceae bacterium | reverse complement strand
CTCAGGAGCGGCCGATCCGGGAGGGCCTGCAGGCCCTCCCGGATCATCCGCCCGCACCCGCCCCGTCGAACCAACTTGCAGGGCGAGCCCAGACTGAACGGGCTAGACCATAGCAGATTTTAAGAAACAAGGGCTGCCCCTTGCGGGCACGCCTGGCGTCGTAAACTCAACCGCACCGCGCAACCAACATCGCACCCAGCACGGATTCTGGGACCTCAAGTCTATTCATCGGTTTTCGGTCTGCAACACAAGGCGTGCCCGCAAGGGGCAGCCCTACACTCGGACCGTTACGTTGACACCCATGTGCAGTCGCCGGATTCGTCGACCCACCGAAGCCCTCCAGTTCAGGGTAGGAGGTACACTTCGATCAGGACTTCGCCGACCACACTGGAGGAGGCCTGTACGGTATAGGCCCCGGCCGGCAGGGTGGCGAGGTAGGCGGCATCCTTGGAACCCGCCTCCAGGGGAAACGCGCCCACCTGGGCTTCTGCGTCCGCCATGACCGCGGCCGAGGCATCATCGCCCCAGTTGTCGTTGCGGTGGTGCACCTCATCGCCGCGGAACAGCGTCAGGGACGGGTCAGGCGCCGGTGAGACCACTTCAAACGCCGCCAGCCCGGGCCCCACCACCCGTACAAGCACGGTCCGTGGTTGGTCGAGCACGACAAATCCGCCGATCAACGCAAGTCCTGGACCGACGCGTCCGCGGGTCGAGAGATTGGGCACCCGGCCCGCTCCGGCCTGGGACGCGGGTGAAATCGTGATCGGCAGGTAGTCGCGCGCCCCCAGGACGAAGAACTCGCCCGCATCATCGACGATGAAGTTGGCCATCGCCACCGGACCGAGCCTCCGGTACGCACCCGCCATCTCCCGTGTCACCAGAAATCGGTTACGTGCTCCCGGGGGCACGGTCACGGTCGAGAGCACCGCTTCGATGGACTCGCGTTCGAACCCGCCCTGGGCATTGAGCCAGCCTCGCTCGATTTGATCGCGGCCGGAGGTGTCGACGACAAAGCGCGCCACGCCAACATGCGCGAGTCGCAGGACCGGGGCGGCGGAAAGAGCCGCGGCCACGGCACAGGTGAGGAGAAAGGATACAAGGATGGTTTTCATGTGGGATTTGGAACAGACGGCCTCCTTATCATTTCGCGTGCCAGCCCTTCATCCATCACCCATGACGCTTTCCATCAGTGGATTAAGTGAATCCAGGTCCAACTGCGATGTCGGCAATTGCCCCGTCGACGGGAAGCGACCGTCCCAAGGCCGGGACTCCGGAGGCATCGGACGCACCCCTCACAAACGCTCCGGTGGATCGGGATCGGCATTGCCGGTGGGCGGTCGGGTCTCTCAAGCTGACTCATGCGCCTCGTCAACCAAAGGGCCGGCCTCGCCGCCCTGGTTTTGCTGGTCACCCCCCTGCACGCTTCCGTGGATCGAATCACCGGTCAGCCCTTTGCCACCCGCTCAGAAGTCATCGCCCGCCACGGCATGGTGGCGACGAGCCAGCCGCTGGCGACCCAGGTTGGGCTGGACGTGCTCAAGGCCGGAGGCTCGGCGGTGGACGCCGCCATCGCCGCGAACGCGGCGCTCGGCCTGATGGAACCCGTCGGCTGCGGCGTGGGCGGAGATCTCTTCGCCATCGTCTGGAGCGCCCGGGACCGCAAATTGTACGGCCTGAACGCCTCGGGTCGCTCCCCGCGCGGTCAGACCCTGGAGGCCCTCCGTCAGGAGCTGGCGCGCCAGAAACTCACCGCCATTCCTCCGACCGGACTGCTGCCCATCACAGTGCCCGGTGCGGTCGACGGCTGGTTCGAGCTGCATGGCCGCTTCGGCCGTCTGCCGATGAAGACCGTGCTGGCACCGGCGATACGTTATGCCCGGGAGGGTTTTCCCGTAAGCGAACTCATCGCCTTCTACTGGGAGCGCAATCTGCGGGCCTTCGCCGGGCTGCCGGGCGCCGCCCTTTCCACCTGGGCTCCCGGCGGGCACGCGCCGCGCAAGGGAGACCTGTTCCAGAATCCGGACCTGGCCCAAACCTACCAGACGCTGGCGGAGGACGGTGGCCGTGACGCCTTTTATCGCGGGGCCATCGCCGACCGCATCGACGCCTTCATGCGCGCCGAGGGCGGTCCGCTGCGCAAGGTGGACTTTGAGCAGCACACCTCCACCTGGGTCGACCCCGTCTCGGTCAACTATCGGGGCTACGAGGTTTACGAGCTTCCGCCCAACGGGCAGGGCATCGCCGCCTTGCAAATGCTCAATGTACTGGAGGGTTTCGACCTGCGTGCCCTCGGGCGCAATTCCGCGGCCGCGCTGCATCTGATGATCGAAGCCAAGAAGCTCGCCTTCGAGGACCGCGCGCGCTTTTACGCTGATCCGGCCTTTCATCGCACGCCCTTGTCGTGGCTGCTTTCCAAGGACTACGCGCGGGAGCGGCGCGCCCTCATCCGTCCGGATCGCGCGGCCAAGGCAGTGGAACCCGGTCGTCCCCCGGCGCCCCACGACACCACGTACCTCTGCACGGCCGACGCCGAGGGCAACATGGTGTCGCTGATTCAGAGCAACTACCGCGGCATGGGCAGCGGCATTGTCGTGCCCGGCCTGGGCTTCGGGTTTCAGGACCGGGGAGAACAATTTGCCCTCGATGCCGATCACCCGAATGCCTACGCCCCGGGTAAACGTCCTTTCCACACCATCATCCCAGCCTTTGTGCTAAAAGATGGTCAGCCGTGGCTGGCGTTCGGGGTCATGGGCGGGGCGATGCAACCACAGGGCCACGTCCAGATCCTCGTCAATCTGATCGACTACGGACTGAACCTGCAGGAGGCGGGCGACAACGCCCGCTGGCAGCACGAGGGCTCCAGCGAGCCGACGGGCGCCTACACGAGTCACGGGGGACATGTCTTTCTCGAAAGCGGCATCCCCTGGGAGGTGGTGCGCGAGCTGAAGAAACTCGGCCACGATGTCCGCACGGATCTGGGCGGCTTCGGCGGCTACCAGGCCATCCTGCGCGATCCCGCGACCGGGGTGTACTACGGCGCGAGCGAGAGCCGCAAGGACGGCCACGCCGCCGGCTGGTGAGGCGGCGGCGGCCGGCTACGCGTGCCGCTGGAGCAGGTCCCACCGATTGCCGTAAAGGTCGGTGAATACGACCACCGTGCCATAGGCCTCCCGACGGGGCTCCTCGGCAAAGCGGACGCCGCGGGCCTTGAAGGCGTGGTAGTCGCGCCAGAAATCATCGGTGTGCAGGAACAGGAACACCCGCCCGCCTGACTGGCGGCCGACGGCGGCCCTTTCCTCATCCTTGACCGCCTGCGCGAGCAGGAGTGCGCACTCCGCCGCCCCGGGCGGACGCACCAGCACCCAGCGCTTGCGCGCATCGAGACGGGTGTCCTCCAGGAGGGTGAACCCAAGCACGCGGGTGTAATAGGCGATCGCCTCGTCGTAGTCGGTCACGAGGACGCTGATGTATCCGATAAATTGGTTCATGCGGGAGATGCGGACGGGCGGCCACGGCCCCGGAGCCGGGCGTTCTCGTCGAACCCGGCCGGACCCGCGGCGACTCCATTCAGCGGACCAGCGTCTCCGCGCGGCGCACGAGGGCGAGAAAATCCGCGCGATGTCCACCCGGGTCGAACGCGGCGCCCAATTCGGCCCAGCGCACGACCGTCGGCAGCGAGGCGGTGCCCCGATGGGGGGAATCGCGCAACACCAGTCCGAATCCGGCGACGGCTGCCGCAAACTGGAAGTCGGGACTTGCCGCGTCGAACGCAGCCCCGCCGTCCACAAGCGGAAAGGACAGGAGGCGTGCAGCCTCGCTCTCCGGATCCCGGTAGCGGACGGTCACGGTCAGCAGTTCAAGCGCCCGCGCGGCGTCGACCGCTTGCGCGGCCGGCCGGGAGTAGCTCCGGGCGTCGCCCCGCGCGCTGGCGTCGGTGCGGAGGTCCTCCCCCACGGGAATGATCTCGTAGAGAGCCGTCACCCGGTAGCCCGCCTCAATCCGTCCGGCCTCCGCCGGCGCCGGTGCCGAGGACGCTCCGGTCGAGTCGCCAGGGTCTGTCCGGCGTTGCTCGTAGCCCAACAACCGGTATCCAGCCACCTGGGCCGGATTGAACTCCACTTCGAACCGCACATCCTCGGCGAGAACAGGATCCGCCCGCTGAGCCAATTCGCGCCCTTGCAGCCCGATCCGCACCAGCCGGTGCCGCTCGGCCCAGGGTGCCGACGCGACCTCCAGGTGCGCAGCCACGGGTTCGATCGCCCCGCGCGCCGGCGCCTCGTAGCGATAGGGAAAGTGGTTCACCAGTTCTTCAATCCGCACGGATTCAAGCGGAGGCGTCTGGCCCGCGTGCAACAGACGCCGGACTTCCGCGTAGGCTTCGGTCCCCACGTCCACCGCAAACGTCGACACCGGGGCCTCCGCCGCCAGCACGAAGGGATTGTCCCTGTCGTCAGCGTTCCCCCCCTCGCCCCGCTGCGCCTTTGCGTCGGCTCCGGTGGAGCCGGCGGGACGCGGCACCGAGGCGTAGCGAGAAGCGGCCGCCCTCGCGGGGCCGGTGTTCCCACCGTCGCCCGGCGGAGGCGACAGGCGGACCTCATACTGCCGCACCGCATACCGATTTCCGGAGCTCGCAATCGGATCCCGCACCGCCACGAGCAGCGCGAACCCGGCCGCAGCGGCCCCGGTCAACACGTAATAGAGTCCGGGAAAACGCAGCAGCCGCGCTGCCTTGGGCAGGTCAAACTCTGACCGATCAGGAACGGCCGGACGCGCGGGCGGCAAGGTCGGCGCCACCGCCGAGAAAGACACCGGAACCACCGTGGGCAGCGGCTCCTCGCCGAGGGCCGACGTCAATCCGCCTCCGAGGGCGCGCAGGTCGCGGACCGCCGCTTGCAACGCCGGGTCGCGTTGCACCGCCGCTTCGATCACTTGCCGTTCGGCTTCATCCAGTTCGCCAAACGCATACGCGGTCAGCCGCGGATCGTCCGGGGAAAGGGGGAGGTCGTGCTCGTTCATGGTCTGAGGGACAAAGGGTCAGGCGCCCACTATCGGGGGAGCGCCGCGAAGTCGCGGCGGAGGCGGGTGACCGCGGTATGGATCAGAAATCCGACATTGGAGACCGACAGGGCCGTGATGCGGCTGATTTCCTTGTAACTGAATCCACTCTGGAACTTCAGCCGGATGACCTCCTGCTGGTTCGGGGGCAGTCGGTGAATCAGGGCCAGCAGGGCGGACTGTGTTTCCTTCTGCTCCAAGACAAGGCCCGGCCGAGGTTCGGAGGAACTCACCCGCTCGGCTTCTCCGTCGGCAAAATGACTCATGCGACCCTCCTTGCGCAGCACGTCGAAGGCACGGTGCCGACAGACCGTGAACAGCCATTCCGCCTCGTGCCCCTCCACCGCCGCTCTCGGCTGGGCCATGAACTTGACGAACGTGTCCTGCACGACATCGCGTGCCCGATCCAAATCTCCGACCAGGCGAGCGGCGTAACGCAGCAAGGACGCCTGGTGCTGGGCGACAGCGGCTTCGACAAATTCTCCTGCGCTTTCATGAGGGGAGGTCGGTGTGATCATGACCTTCGAGGAGATAACGCAGGGTGTGACCGTTTCTTAGGACCGGATGTTCAGAATTCTTCGTCCCCTGCGCAATGTGATTGCACGCGCAGACGACACTCGCGGGCCACCCACGGCAAAACCCGTCGGGAGAAAACGGAAGGTCGACCTCGTCCATCCGCCCTAAGCTCGTGCCATAGGCCATATAACAACAGATCAAAGCGCCTTCACCCCCACGGAACCGACGCACTCTTTCGGTGCCAGGTTGGGAATAAACCACGGAGGCACGGATTCCCATGAGTACGCCCCGGGTCGTCGATACGTGCCCGGAGCCGCTTTTCTTCCATCCATGAAACCCTTCCATCTCCTCGCGATCGCCGCGCTGTCGCTCTTCAACCCGGCTGCGCGCGCGGAAAAGCCGATCAACACCACGCTCTTCGGAGTCGCCATCAAGGGATTCGACCCGGTGGCGTATTTTGTCGAAGGCAAGCCCCGGCAGGGTGCTTCCAACTTTACGCTGGAGTGGCAGGGCGCCACCTGGCGGTTTGCGAATGCGCAGCACCGCGACGCCTTCAAAGCCACGCCCGAACAATTTGCCCCCCAGTTCGGCGGCTATTGCGCCTGGGCCGTGAGCCAGAACTACACGGCCAGCACCGACCCCGAAAACGCCTGGAAAATCGTCAACGGAAAGCTGTACCTGAACTACAATCGCGAGATCCAAAAAAAGTGGGAACTCGACGTACCGGGCAACATCGCCAAGGCCGAAGCCAACTGGCCCAAGCTGCTGAAAAAGTAGCCCTCGCGCAACGCGAGCGCGGACCGCCACCCGAGCCTTATTTCTCCTTCACCACGCGCGTGCCGCAAATGTGATCGTGGAGGGCGCGTTTTTCCGGATCGAACGCCGCCAGCAGGTAGCCGATTCCCAGCACAAGTCCGCTAAGCACCTGGGCGAAGTGCCGGCCGATGATCTGCAGCACCGACAACGGGGCGCCCTGAGCGGTCTTGATCTTCAAGCCCAGGACCATCTTCCCGGGCGTGGCGGAGAACATGCGCAGGAAGATGAGATCGTAAGCCAGACCTACCACGATAGAGACTCCCAGGACGATGAAGAGCGTCTTGGCCACGACCGCCATCTGTTCCGGGGAAGGCGTTTCTCCCGGCTGCATCGCAAAGGATTGCAGCGCGTTGGGCATCAGGCTGGCGACGGCCAGTCCACCCACGACCTGACCCGCGAACCAGACGATGAAGCCGTCGATCAGCCGCGCTCCCACCCGCTCCCAAAAACCACCATAGACCGCGGCAAACGCCGGCTGCGTCAGGTTGGACCCCACCGAGACCGGGGCCGGACTTACCCCCGGCAAGGGCGGCGGCAACCGGATGGCATCCGCCACCTGGGAAAACGGTTTCCAGGCCCCCATCCCCTGCGTCCAGACCAGCGTGGTGGCACGCACATGCCCGTTCTGGATCAGCTCTTGAAATTCATGATCCTCCACCGGCCCCGAACGCACCCCATCATTTGCATAGTACCACGGCATCCCCCGATGCAGCCAGCCTCCGCCTTCCGCGGCAAATCCGAACTGGGAGGAGGGATCGACAGGAACTTGCACCCGTCGAGCCGCAATCTACCGTGGCTCCCCATGTGCTTGTCTCCATGGTCCGCCCGGCTTGCGCGGGTTTTGCTCTGCGGGTTCGCCGGAACGCTCCTCTTCTCCGGCTGCGGAAAGCGGGAGACGCGGGTCGAGAGCGGGAGGCGCACAGGTACGTTGCATCTGGCGATCAGTGCGGAACCACGCGACCTGGATCCACAAATTCTCGTTTCCTACAACGACATGACGATCGCCCTCGCGCTGTTCGAGGGGCTGACGGCGGTCGACGAGGCGACGTCTGCTCCGGTGCCGGGGCTCGCGGAGCGCTGGGAGGTGTCGGGCGACGGTTTGACGTGGACGTTTCACCTGCGGCCGGACTTGAAGTGGTCGGACGGCACCGCACTGGTCGCCTCGGACTTCGTCTTCGCCTTCCAGCGGGTGCTTTCGCCCAAGCTCGGCTCGGAGTACGCCTACATCCTATTCACGTTGCAGGGTGCTGAGGCCTTCAACGCCGGCAAGTCGAGTGATCCGGCCACCCTCGGTATCCGCGCTCCGGATGACCGGACCGTCGTGTTGCGTCTGACCCAGCCCACCCCGGCACTCGCCGCGATCCTCGCCCTGCCGGCGACGTTTCCCGTGCCGCGTCATGTCATCGAACGTCTCGGCGGCGCCGACGACCGCGCCAACCGCTGGTCGCAGCCGCAACACCTCGTAGGCAACGGTCCGTTTCGCGTCACCGCGTGGGACCGGAATCAACGCATCGTCACCGAGCGCAATCCCCACTATCGCACAGCCTCCTCCACCCCGCTCAGCGCGGTGATTTTCTACCCCTACGAGAGCGCCACCGCCCAGGAGGCGGCCTTCCGCGCCGGGCAGATCCATCTCACCAGTGAAGTGCCGTTGTCCAAAATCGCCGCCTATCGCAATGGCCCGAATCCGGAGCAGTTGCGCGCGGATGCGTTCCTCGAAACCGGGTTTCTGCGTTTCAACACCACCCGCCCCCCACTCAACAACCCCAAGGTTCGCCAAGCCCTCGCTCGCGCTCTCGACCGTCGCTCCCTGGTTGAAAACGTCGCCCTCGGCGGCCAGCTTCCCGCCTTCAGCCTGACTCCTCCCGGCACCGGTGGTTACACGGCTCCGTCCGTCTTGCAGGACTCGTTTGAGGAGGCCCGGCGCCTGCTCGCCGAAGCGGGTTTCCCGGGCGGCAAGGGCCTGCCGCGGCTGGAGGTCATGACGTTCACCAATGAGCTGAACCAGCGTCTGCTCGAGGCGATCCAGCAGATGTGGAAACGGGAACTCGGGGTCGAATTGACCCTCGCGATGAAGGAGCAGCGCGTCTGGCTCGATGACGAGCGCCAGCTCAATTACGGACTCTCCGGCGCCCGCTGGATCGGGGACTATGTGGACCCCAGCACGTTCCTCGAGGTCTTCCTTTCCAACAGCGGCAACAATGCCACGGGCTGGGTCAATCCGGAGTACGACCGCCTCGTCCGGGCGGCCGGCGCCGAGACGCAACCCCAGCGTCGCAACGAACTCTACCAGGCCGCGGAGGCGATCCTGCTCAAGGAGGTCCCCATCCTGCCCCTCTACCACGGCACCCGTACGTTCTTGATCCACGCGTCTGTCCGGGGGTGGGCTCCGGCTCTGCTCGGCTTTCATCGGTACCAAAACGTTTCGCTCGCCGGACCTGAAGGATCGTAACCAGTTTACCTTCAACGGATTTCTCGGTCTCGCCGGCGTTACGGAGCGATCCCGGATGCAAGCGGTGAGCACCTCGCCTGTCAGGCAAATCGGAATGAAGAATCGTCATGCTTGGCACGCAAGTTGCGAGAGGAGCCTTGCCGGGCCCCCGAGCCGGTCTAATCCTCATGTCGATGCAACGCTGCACCTTGTTTCTGCTGGTGGTGGCTCTCCTGAGCCCCGCCCTGCAGGCGTCGACGGTTGAACTGATCCGCGTCTGGCCGGGTTACCGCACCGCCGAATCCTTCGAGTCCGTGGGGGAACTGTTCGGCCGCGGCGAACCCACCGGCGGCAGAATCCTGTGGCGGAGCCAGAGCCCGGCACGGGAGGGGTTTTATTTCCTGACGCGGATCCGTTCCGCTCAGGCCATCGCATCGGCCGAGGTACGGCTCGAGGTCATCCTGCCGGGCAGTTTGATCCCGAAAGTGCATACGTTCACCACCCCGCTGAAAGCCGGGGTCACCGTGTTGCACGTGGGGGTGACAGGAACGGACTGGCCGCAAAGCGAGGTCCGCCCGGTCGCGTGGCGGTTGAGCTTCCATGATCCGGCCCAGCCTGAGCCTCTCGCCCGGCAGCAGAGTTTTCTCTGGGCCACGCCCTGATGCCTCCCCGTTTTTCATGACCCTCCGCCCAGGCCGCACATCCCGCCTCCCGCTCCGCCTTCGTCCCCTCGCGTCCCGGTACCGCTAGCACCTCCCCACGCCTCCCCCCCGCCTCTCGCCTCGACCCATGTCCGATCTGTTCCACTCCTACGACCACGGCCGCTTTTACGATGAGATGTTCGCCGGCCCGGGGCGGCCGCGTCCTCATTACCAGCGGCTGTTCGATCGCTTTGGCCGCATGGACAGCATGAGCGACCTGCTCGAGCGGCAGCGCACCGCCGACCAGACGTTCGTCAATCGGGGGGTGACGTTCACCGTCTACTCCGACACCGCCGGCACCGAGAAGATTTTCCCCTTCGACCTCATCCCGCGCATCGTGCCCGCGCACGAGTGGGCCGTGCTCGAGGCCGGACTGACCCAGCGCATGCAGGCGCTGAACCTCTTCCTCACGGACATCTACAGTGAGCAACGCATCCTCAAGGAAGGCGTCGTGCCGGCGGAGATGGTCAACACCTCCAAACATTTCCGGCGCGAGATGATGGGCTTCGCCATGCCGCGCGGTCTTTTTGTCCACATCAACGGCACCGACCTGATCCGCGACGAGTCCGGCGCGTACCGGGTGCTCGAGGACAACCTGCGCACCCCGTCCGGCGTCAGCTACGTGCTGGAGAACCGGCAGGTGATGAAGCGCGTGTTCCCGAATCTGCTCCGCGACTACCGTGTCCGGCCGGTCGAGACCTACGCCAACGATCTCCTCAACCTGCTGCTCCACCTCGCGCCCGAGCACGTGCCCGAACCGACCGTGGTGCTGTTGACCCCGGGCGTGTACAACTCCGCCTACTTCGAACACAGTTTCCTCGCCCGGCAGATGGGCATCGAGATTGTCGAGGGCAGCGACCTCGTGGTCGAAAACGACCGGGTTTACATGCGCCGCAGCAACGGACTCGCCCCGGTGCACGTCATTTACCGGCGGCTCGACGACGACTTCCTTGACCCGACCGTTTTCCGCCCGGATTCGCTGCTCGGTGTGCCCGGCCTGGTCGGCGCGTATCGCAAAGGCAATGTCGCCCTCTGCAATCCGATCGGCACCGGCGTCGCCGACGACAAGGCGATGTACTACTACGTGCCGCGGATGATCAAGTTCTACCTCGGGCAGGACGCCATCCTGCACAACATCGAGACGTTCCTTTCGTCCGATCCGAAGGATCTCAGCTACATCCTCGAAAACCTGCCCAAGCTCGTGGTCAAGAGCGTCAACGAGGCAGGCGGCTACGGCATGCTGGTCGGCCCGCACAGCACCGCCGCGCAGATCGCGGAATTCCGGGCCAAGGTCATCGCCAACCCCCGCAACTACATCGCCCAGCCCACGATCGGCCTGTCCCGCTGCCCAAGCGTGTGCGACACCGCGATCGAAGGCCGCCACATCGATCTCCGCCCCTACATCCTCAACGGCGAAACCATCAAGATCATGCCCGGCGGCCTCACCCGAGTCGCCCTGCGCAAAGGCTCGCTCGTCGTCAACTCCTCCCAAGGCGGCGGCTCGAAAGACACCTGGGTCCTCGCCGACGACGACCAAGTCCAGAGCCAGACCCAGGGCGGACCGGAAAAACTGATCGTGTGACCGCGCAGCGCGGTCACACGAAATGACGAATTTCCGAATGACGAATGACGAATGGCCAGCACACCCTACGATCTCGAGGAGCGAACGACGGTTTTCGCCAATCAGATCATCGAATTGTGCCTCGAATTGAGGGAAACTGCGGTGACGCGACCCCTCATCAGCCAACTCGTCCGTTCTGGAACCAGCATTGGAGCCAACTACTGCGAGGCCGATGACGCTGAGTCCAAACCAGATTTCCGCCACAAAATCGCCCTCTGTCGAAAGGAGTCTCGCGAAGCAAAATACTGGTGTCGACTCCTCGCCAAGGCCGTTCCCGAGAAAAAAGTTCCCCTCCGCTCGCTTTGGACCGAGGCCAATGAACTGAATCTCATATTCTCAACCATTTTCAGAAAATCCACCCCGGTCAAATAGTCCGGTCCCATTCGTCATTCGGAATTCGTCATTCGTCATTTCTCTCCATGCTTTCCCGCGTTGCCAATCTCGTCTACTGGATGGCCCGTCAGCTTGAACGGGCCGAAAACACGGCTCGTATCGTCGATGTGAATGCACAGCTGGTGCTCGACCTGCAGTCGCGGCAGGCGGCGGATGATCCGCGCTCGTGGGAGCCGCTGGTGTTCGTCGCGGGCAACGACGAGAAATTCTTCGAGCTCTACGGCAAGACGGTGAGCGAGCGCGCGGTCGTGGAGTTCATGCTCTTCGACCGGCGCAATCCGTCCTCGGTCCTCTCCTGCGTCTCCCAGGCTCGGGAGAACGCGCGCTGCATCCGCGACCTGCTCGCCGCGGAGGTGTGGGAGACGTTGAACACGTTTTATCTGAAGCTGAAGGACGACGACTTTGCGCGGTATGCACAGCTGGGGTCCTCGGAGTACCTGAACCGGGTGAAGGCCCAGATTCAGCTCTTCTACGGGGTGGCGGAATCGATGCTGCCGCGGAGCGACGAGTGGTGGTTCTTCCAGCTGGGGCGCTACCTGGAGCGGGCCGACAACACGTCGCGGATCCTCGACGTGAAGTACTACATGCTGCTGCCGGAGGTGGCCGCGGTCGGCACCGCGCTCGACATGATCCAATGGGGATCGGTGCTGCGCTCGTGCTCGGCCTTCGAGGCGTTTCGACGAAGTCGCCGGGGCCAGCTCAACCTGGAACGGGTGGTCGACTTCCTCGTCCGGGACGAATTGTTCCCCCGGAGCATCCTCTACTCGGTCGCCGAAATGGAGCAGGCGCTGCTGCGCATCGTCAACGGGGATGACCATCTCATCGGCAACCCCGCCAGTCTGGCCGCCACCACCCTGAGGCAGGAACTGGAGAGCACCGACAGCCCAGCGGTGATCTCCGATGGGCTGCACGAATTCCTCGACCTGATCCAGAAGCGGATCGATGAGATCCACGCCGCGATCCAGTCCACCTTCATCGACTACCCGACCTCCCGCGCCAAGATCCTCGCCTGAGCGGCGCGAAGTTCTCGCGCGCCAACCTGAGCGCGATTTGGGTCGGCCTCCGTTGGAGGTGGGGTCGCGGACCCCGCGGGGAATGGCGTCGCGTGAAAAGAGGGCACGGAAACGGCGGGACCGAGGGTCCCGTCGCGGCCTCAGCGAGGCCACCTCCAACGGAAGCCGAAGGGCCCCTGCTGCCCCTTGGCGGAGCGAAACGAGGTCTGGGGGCGGAGGCGCCTTGTTGGCTGGATCGTGCCTTGGCTGAGCATTGCCAACACGAAGCCGGAGCTCCCAGACCTCGTTTCGCGGCTTCGCGCCCGCGCACGTCCCGGATTGCCGGATCGCCTTCGGCCTGTTCGGCTCGCAGGTCATGCCTGCCCTCGCCGCCTGGTCCGCGTGGACCGCCTTTCCTCCGTCGTTCGCCCCCGACGACTCCACGTTGGCGGAGATTCTCGACGGCGGACAGGCGTTCCGGTGGTACGGTCCGACGGAGCACGGGGTCTGGAGCGGGAGCTGGGGCGACACCTTCGCCGAGGTCCGACGGCACCCGTCGGGAGTTCTCGAATGGCGCGCGGTGACGGCGGATGCCCGGGACCCGGCGGCAGCCGTGCACCGCTACTTTGCCCTCGACCAAGATTGGGCCGGCTGGATGGATCGCCTCCCCTGGCGAAGCGATGCGCATCTGGCGCGCTGCCAGGCGGCGTTTCCCCATCTCCGGCTGCTGCGTCAGCCGTTCGGAGAGACCTTGCTCGGCTTCCTCTGCAGCGCGACCAAACAGATCCTGCAGATCAAACAAATGATGCGCCTGCTCGCCGAGCGCCACGGTGAACCGGTCGCACCGGGTATCCATCGATTGCCGACATGGGATGCCCTCGCCCGGGTCCCGGAGGCCGAACTCCGCCGCTGCCTGCTCGGTTTCCGTGCCCGCTACATCCACGAGACCGCGCTGCGGCTTCAGGCGGAACCGGACTGGCTCGCCGTCACCGAGGCCTCCCCGTACGCCGTGGCGAAGGAGCGGCTGTGTTCCCTGCCCGGCGTGGGCGAAAAAGTCGCCGACTGCGTGCTGCTCTTCGGCGCGGGCCAGCTGGAGGCGTTTCCCGTCGACGTCTGGATCCTGCGCGCCCTGTCCGATCGCTACGGTCTGCAGGGGTGGTCGCCCGCCCAGGTGGCCCGGTTTGGGCGCGCTCACTTCGGGCCGCACGCCGGTCTCGCACAGCAATTCGTCTTCGCGTGGGAACGGCGTCACGGCAAGGCCTTCCCGCCGGACGCCGCCACGGCGCGCACCTGAGGCCGCGTCGCCCTTCCCTACTTCGACCGCTGGATCAACTCGACCTCGTAGCCCTCGGGGGCGTCGATGAAGGCAATGATGGAGCCGCTGCTGGTCTTGGTCGGCCCGTCGCTGAGCGGATAACCCCGCGCGGCGGCGGCGGTGGCAAACGCCGCCAGATCGTCGACCTCAAACGCGAGGTGCATCAGGTCGGGCTGAACCTCGACCGGCGGCGCACCGGGCGGCATCTGGCAGATTTCGATCTCCTCCGCACTGTTCGGAGTCTGCAGGAAGGCGAGCTGCGCGCCGCGGGGGGAGGTGTGGCGGCGGGAGACGGTCAGTCCCAGCGCTTCCTGGTAAAAACGGAGGGTGCGCTCGAGGTCGTTCACCCGCATGCGGGTGTGGAGGAGTTTGGTCACAGGCATGCCCCCAGCAAATCCGCCCGGCCGCCCACCGCAAGCCCGGGACTTCATTCAGGGTCTCTTCTCCGCCAACGCCTCGAGGGTCCGCGCCGTGAGGAGCGAGAACTTTCCGCCGTTGCGCTGGGCGAGGAGGGTGAGGTGCTCCACCGGGTCTTTCGGTTTCTCGTCGGGGCCGACAAAAAGAAACGGGTGCAGCACAGCCTTTTCCCGCAGCAGTCCATTCTGGAGGCGGGCGATGTGGGTGAGCACCTCCGCAAAGTCGACCTTCTCGTGCGCACTGACCCCGAGCTCCCAGATCGGCTTTCCCTGGGCATCGGCCCAGCCCGTCGTGTCCAACTCGATCGCAAAGCCGGCTTGCTTGAGCGCCGCCTGGAAGTCGGGCTGAAAGATGCGCTTCGTGTCCGTGACAATGTACGGACTCTTCCCCTGCGCCTGAAGCTGGGCGTTGATCGCCTGCAACTCGCGGCGCGCCTTCGCCAACGCGGCCAGTCGCGCCCGGGCGATTCCTTCGGGGTCGATGCCCTGTCGTTTGAGCCGCTCCTTGGTCAGGTCATTGCGGCGCTCCAGGATCTCCCTGCGCGCCTCGGAGCGGGGTCGCAACGCGGAGGCGGCGGTGCCGGTCACAAGGAACACGGTCTCCGGCTTCAGTTCGAGCGCGGCGTGCAGCGCCCGGACCCACGGTGGCGGCAACAAGGTGGTATCCAGATTCATGCCTCGCTGCGGCCGCTCCTTCCAGGCGGTGAACGCGCCGGCGGAGTGGGTGCCGAGTCGGTCGGGTCGGGCGTTGACCGGACGGATCCAGGCAAAGAACGTCTCCTTCGCTGCCACGGTCGCCGGCGTCAGCTGCGGTGCGAATACATTGATGTCGCCCGCGGCGCCGCCAAAGAGCACCACGCCAAACTGCGCGGAGGGAGGCAGCTCGGCAACGAGGCGCATCATCTCGTCCCGGATCACTCCGAAGGCCTTGAAGCCTCCCTTGCGGATGTCCATGAGGTCGCGGCTGACGTCCACGACAAACACCACCTTGTTCACCCGCGGGCTGGTCAACCCGAGGAAGCGGAGCGAGACGAGGCCCTTGCCGCCGAGGGCACCGCCGCCCAGGCCGGTCGCCAGCCCGACACCGCGGCCAAGACCCAGGCCCGCGGAGGTTCCTCCCGCGGCTCCCCCGAACAGACTCGGCCCCGACGAGGCCATCTCGGGCAAGGGCGGCAGGGCGAAGGCGCTCGCGGCAGTCGTGAGCACGCGCTGCATGGACACCGGCGATACAGCCGCCGCACCTCCGCTCTGGCGGGCGACGCGGAGGCGGTGTTCGACCTCGCGCGGCACCGGCGCGGACTCGCGCGCAGGCGGTGCCTCAAATCCGCTCTTCTTCCCCACCACGGTTTCGTGCACCACGTAGATCCCCGCCAGTCCCACCACAAGGGCGTGCACCGCAACGCTGACCAGCAAGGGACCTCCTCCCAGCACGCGGCCGAGGAGCGACCCGCGGCTCATGACTCCTCCTCCGTCGTAAAGGTCACCTGGCGGATGCCAGCCGCCGCGAGCACATTGAGCACCTCGATCGTGCGTCCGTAGGCGGAGTCCGGGTGGCCGATCACCGTGACCACCACGGTGGACTTTGCCGCATCCGCCGACTCCTTGAGCCGGAGCATCGTGGCTCGCAACCCGGGCAGATGCACCGAGTCGGTCGCATCCAAGGCCTCGTCGTTCAACCGGACCTCGCCCGTCGCGTCGATCTGGATGAGTTGTTCATCCACCAACGGGGTCGGACTTCCGGCCACGGCCACACCGGGCAAGGTCGTTTGCAGGCTGTGCTCAATGCGAATCTGCGCCGCCAGCGCCATGAAGAAGACGAGGATGACGAAGACAACATCGATCATCGGTGCGATCTGGAAGCCCACATCGGCCTCGAGGGACAGGGAACGGGGTTTCATGCGATAAGGGGCGCGGGAGAGCGTTCAAGGGAGCCGGAGGGCGCGTCGCCGTGGCGGTGGTGCTTCATCGGACCCGCGCCGCAAACGTCACCTCGGCCACACCGGCGGCCGCCGCAGCCGCCACAATTGCCTGTACATGACGCACCGGGGTGGCGGCGTCGCTCCGCACGAGCACTCGCGCCCCCGGTTGCGCCTTCAGACGCTGGGCGAGCACGCCTTCGAGATCGGCCGGGGCAAGGCGGGCCTCTTCAAACGTCACCCACGCCTCGGCCTGCGCGGCGTGCCAGGCGACATTGAACACCAATTCGCCCTCGGAATCTTCCTTCTTGGCCGCATCCGGGGCGACCGGCAGGGCGATCGACGGGTCGTAGCGGGTCACCGCGGTCGCGGCGATGCTCATAAAGAAGATCAGCAGAACCAGAAGCACATCGATCATCGGTGCGATCTGGAACTCCGGGTCCCCGTCGGCGCCTCCTCCCATGCTGGCCATGGCAATCCGCTCCGGGTTCAGGGTTGCGCGGCGACCGGCTCGCCCGGCAGGGCCGTCCCGGCGACGGGGCTTGTTTCCGTGCGGACCGGTAGTCGGGCCGCGCACGGTTCAGCCCCGCGCAATCCCTGACGGGCGAGCTCCTCGTACGGGAAACCGCGGAAGAGTTCCTGCACCGCCGACGACAGGGCGTGCAGGCCCTGGCCCACCCGGTTGCGCAACAGATAGTAGAAGACAAACGCCGGAATCGCCACGATCAGGCCGCCCGCGGTGGCGTGGAGCACGTGGCCAATCGCCCCGGAGAGCCGGGAAGGGTCCGCCGCCCCCGCCTGCCCCATCAGCGCAAAGGCTTCGATCATGCCGAGCACCGTGCCGGTCAGGCCGACCATCGGCGCAATGACGCCGATGACGGAGAGGTAGGAGATGCGCGTCTGTAAACGAGCCTGGCCGCCGGCGAGCGCATGCGCCGCCGCCTCTTCACTTGCCCGCTTGCCCTCCGCCGCGTGTTTGAGCGCCTCGCGCATGACCTCGCAAAAGAGACCGGGACGCCGGCCGACCTCGTCGAACGCGCCTTGGTAATCACCCCGCTGGAATCGATGCCGGACGGCCTCGAGATCCGCCGGCGGCAGCAGCCGCGCCCGGCCGCTACGCAGGTAAACATCGACCACGAACCAGACGATGAGCAGCGAGCATCCCACCAGGAACCAGATCGCCGGCAGATTCAACTCCTGCAACAAGGTCTTCTTGACCACCACCGTCGGCGCGCCGCCGCTTTGCGCCCGCGCCAGCACGGGAGCCAGCAAGAGTGCGGAAACGAGCTGGGGAAGACGGGAAACCGCAAGACCACGGATCCGTCGAAGGTAGGATGTAATTATGAGTTTCATACAGGAGAGTGGAAGCGATGGGAAAAGACGGGGGACCACCGGAGCTCGCGGCAGCCGGCCCGCCCGGCCCGCCAAACCGCCACCGACGCGTGCGGGTGTCCGATTTTCACGGAGAGGCTCCCGCAGCCGGTGGGAGGGGCGGCGCAGAGGTCGCAGGCGCGGTGGTGGTCAGGGCCGCGAATTCGCGGCGGGCCAGGGCCGCTTCCGGGGTTGCGCCATGGTCGTCGTTGAGCTGGAAGAGCGCCCGCTCCACCCGGGCAACGTCCTTCAGTCCCCGGTAGGCGCGCGCGGATCCCAACAGGGCGCGGGGGAGCAGTTCCGCGCGGGTGCCGTGGAACGCCGGAATCCTCAGATAACCTTCCAACGCCTGCTCCCACGCCTCCGCGGCGAGGCAGAGGTCGGCCAGCTCCAGGGTGGCCACCGGTTCGAGCTCTGGCGGCGCCTCGGCGCCGACCAGCGTTTCGAGGGCGGCCCGCGCTGCGGTCGGGCGGCCCTGGCGCGCGTCGAGCATCGCCCCGCACCAGGTCATCCAGGACCGCTGCAGGGGCGTCGCGGGCTCGCGCTGGAGCAATGCCGACAGTGCCTGGGCCTCGGGGTCGCGACGCAGCGCCGTCAGCGCCCGCAGCACCAGCACCTGCGCCTCGAGCCAGGGGGACCCGGGCGTGCGGGGGAACGCCGCAAAGCGGTGCACGACCCGCTCCGCGTCCACCTTGGACTCGGCTGCACGTCCCGCCTCCAGCGAGCGGCGGGCCTGGAGCAGGGGCGCGGGGTCGGTGTCTTCAATCTGGGTGACCATGGAAATCGGATACGCCACCTCCCCAGTCGCCGCGCCTTCCCCGGGTGTCACGATCCGGATCATGCCCTCCCGGACTACCGTGGATTCCGCTTCCAACATCCGCCCGTCGCGGAGCCGGTAGCGTTCGGCCGGGAGCGAGAGGGGCAGGAAAAGGACGACGAGCCATCGCGCACGACGGGGGCCAAGCCTCCTCCAGAGCAGGTCAGGGGCGGAGTGGCTCATGTCGCGGGCGCTTTCGTTTCCAGACGTTGCACATGGCGGCGGGCCTGCTCGGCTTCCTTGGTGTCGGTGAGACGGGCATCCCGGAGGAGTTCACGATAGGTCCGCAGCGCTTCACTCTCCTGACCCAGTCGCTCGAACACCTCCCCGCTGCGCAGGTAGGCTCGCGCCACCCAGGGAGCATACTTTCGGTAGCCCACATAAACGCGCTGAAAAAATCCCTGCGCCTGCGCGAGCGCCTCCGGGTCCGGACCGCGGGCGTGGATCTCGCCCAGCGTGTGTACACTCTCGGCGGTAACCTCACCCCGCCACGCGCGATGGGAGGCGAGTTGCTCGAAGAGGGCGCGGGCCTCCGCCCAACGCTCCAGGGCGTACAGACAACGGGCGCGCCCGAGCGTGGCTTCCTTCACCTTGAATCGTGCACCCGCCCGATCAACGGCCGCCTCAAACAGGGACAGCGCCTCTTCCGTCCGGCCCTCCGCGAAGGCGATTTCCCCCAGTCCGACGTAACCGAAATCGGCGAACGGTGATTTCGGCGTGTCGGTGACGAGGCGCTGATACGCCACCCGGGCCGCCTCGAGGTTCCCGTGCGCGCGGTGGTGGTCGCCGAGCCGTCCAAGCAGTCCGGGTGGCAGGGTCTCCACCGGGCACTCACGACCCATCCGCTCCAGCCAGCCGGCGCTGGCTTCGGGCTGACGCGCCAGGGAGGCCCGCTCCGCTTCGACAAACCACGACCGCGCGCGCGCGGTTGGTGACGCCAGTTGTCCCGGGGTCAGCAACCATGACTCGACCGGTTCCGCCCACGAGCCTGCGCCGCCGGGACGGCTGGCCGCGCGCGCCACTTCGAGCAAGACGCGCTCCACGTCCTCCCGCTTCGGGTGGTCGAGGTGCGGGCGCACCAGTTCGGCCATGCGGCTGACCGCGCCGGCGGTGTCACCGGCCTGCAGGCGGAGTCGTCCGATCCAATACGCGGCCTGCACGAGAAAGACGGGATCCGGATCGCCGGCCACGGTTTCCTCCCAGCGACGGGACGCCGCCTCAAACTCGCGGTGGGCCACGTGCAGCCGTGTCAACTCATCAAGCACGTATCCCCGCCCCTCGGTCGACAGGGGGTGCTTCAGCGCCTGTTCATAGGCGGCCACGGCCTCATCCTCCCGACGCAACGCCACCCAGACGTCACCCTGCAAGGAAAACACCTCACCCCGCTGGGCGTGTTCTGGCGGGTGACGCTCCAGCCAGTCGGCCAGGATGGCGAGCGCCAGATCCGGCTCGTTCAGGGCGTAATGGGCCGCCGCTTCGCGGTACTGCGCATCCGCGGAAAAACGACCGCCCGGAAAACGGCCGCGGTAGGCGACCAGTTCTTCAAGGGCCCGGCGCGGTTGTCCCGCGAGCAACCCCGCCATGGTCCGCAGGTAGGTCGCTTCCTCGGCGAACCGGCCCTCGCCAAACTCCTCCAGCACGCGCGCGGCGGCGGTTCGCGCCTCGTCGTGACGACCCGCCGCCATCAAGGCGTTGGCGCGCAGGAGCAGCAGCGTTTCCCGGAGCTCGGGCGGAGGGTTCAGGATCAAGGCCTGATCGAGCCAGCGGAGTTGTCGGTCGCGATCACCCCGCTCGCCGGCGGCGTGGGCCGCGAGCGTCAGGGCCTGGGCGGCGTGGGCACTCCGGGGATAGGCGGCGAGGAAACGGTCAACCACGGTATCCAAACGACCCGACCGGCCCGCCTCGGCGAGCGCGCGCACCCAAAGCGCGAATCCGAGTTCGCACTCAGCGGCGCGCGTGTGACGCTCGATCAGACGCTCCAGCACCAGCGCCGCCTCCCAAATTTGCCCTCGCGCATGGAAGGCCCGTGCGCGTCGCAGCAGCAGCGAGGCGTCGAAGCCTTCGTGTTTGGCCAGCTCCGCCCTCGCCTGCGCGCCCTGAAGTCGGCGCTGCTCAAGTCGGCGTCCACTCTCCAAGTCCGCCGCGCCGTTGCCGGCCAGGGAGCGCAACCCGGCGAGTTTCACTTCCATCTGACGATCCCGGTCGTCGTGGCGGCGCAGCAACTCCGCCCGGTTGGGGAGGAACTGATAGGCGCTCAAGGCGGCGGCCGCATCATCCGCCGCCAGCGCTCCATCTCCGACCCGGAGGACAAGCAACGCCCAGCCGGCGACATTGTCGATGGCCTCCGCACGCCGCGCCACGGGAGCGAGCCCCTGCCAGGCCTCCTCCCGGGAACCGCGTTCCAGGTGAAGTTCGACCAGAGCAAGGGCGGCGTCGACGCCATCACTGGGCTGCGGCGCCGTGTCGGATAACCGTTGATACAACGTCACCGCCAGATCCAGCTGCCCGGCCGCGCGCGCCGCCATCGCCTGGTACGCCAGGGCCGGCGGCCCCCCTTGGGGATGGCTCGCCAGCTCGGCGAACACCGGCACCGCCTCCGCGGATGACCCGGCCGACCACAGCGCAAGACCCAGGATCCACAGCGCCTCGGCGCGCTGCCCGCGGGGCGCCGACGACGTGAGACGGCGCGCCAGTTCGGCCGCCCGCGTATGGCCACCGACCCGCAGGTGGGCCGTGGCGGCGGCCAGCTGGAGACGCTCCAGCTCCACCCCGGGCGGCAGCGGTTCGCCCCGTTGGAGTCGCTCCAACACGCGATCGAGCACCACGGCCGTTTCCGCGTCCCGCTTCGCCGCGCGGTGGCTCTCCGCTTCCGCAAGCAGGTGGACCAGCGGAATGACAGCGGCCGGAGCCGGTGTGGACGGCGACGAAGCCACCCGTGCCAGTCCGGGTGGAGACGCCGATGCTGGCGCTGGCGCTGAAGACAGAGGTGTACTCAGCCCGGCCAGAAGCAGCGCAACCCCGAACTCAATGCGTCGATGGGCGGCCAGCAGCACCGCGCAGGAGAACCATCGGAGATAGGAGGCTAAGCCATTCATAAGGCAATTAAATGTCGATAAATGACAGGCAGTGCGTCAATTCTTTTTCGCATTTATTTTGCCTTAATGAGCCCAATGGGACTCAGCGTGCAGGTCGCGCCGCCATCAGCCGCATCGCATCCCATTGCAGGGCTGCCCCTTCGAGGCCAAGCCCTGAGCCTGTCGAAGGGCTTAGGCGTGGCCGCGAGGGCCAGCCCTACAATGAGTGTCTGGCCGTCCGTTGGAGGTGGGGTCGGCGACCCCGCGGGGATGGGCGTTGCGTGAAGAATTCGGACCACGGAGGCGGGACCGAGGGTCCCGTCGCGGCCTCGGCGAGGCCGCCTCCAACCAGGCACGCGCAGGGTTCTCTCCTGGAGGGCGCCGCTCCGTCGGCGCCGGTTCCGCGTCGCGTATCCCCAAACGGCCGGGCGTTGTCATTCGTACACCGTCCCCCGGCGTCGACGGAGCGACGCCCTCCAACCGAGCCTTCACATCCCATTCAAGAAACGGTCATGGGCGTGCCTGAATTCATGCGGCCTCAGCGAGGCCGCCTACAACCACAGGCACCCGCAGGGAGCTCTCCTGGAGGGCGCCGCTCCGGAGGGCACCGGTTGCGCGTCTTCGTTTCGCGTTGATCGCGTTTGCGGGTCTTCGTGATCGCCTTCGGGCTGGCGATCAGGCGAGCCTGTCCGTCCTGCCCGCGCGTGGACCTCTGGGCCTGCGTGCGGCGACGTTTCGATGCTTCCTCCGCACCACACCTTCAGTCACGAGGCCATGGCGACGACCTTTTCGGTGTTCGTCGCCGGCGTGCCCGCGGAATATGCCCGCCAGGCGGCGGCGGCGGCGTTTCGGGAACTGGATCGTCTCGAAAACGAGCTCAGCCGCTACGTGGAATCGAGCGACATCGCGCGGGCCAATCGTCTGGCCGAAGGCGAGTCCCTGATCCTCGGCGAAGACGCACTGCGCTGCCTGTTGCTCGCGTCGCGTCTCTCGGCGGCGACGGATCGCGCATTCGATCCCGCCTACGCGTCGCTCGCACCGGGCCGGCCGTTCGCCGACCAGGCCCTCTACGCGCTCGATCCGGCGCGTCATGAACTCACCTCGCTCACCCCACGGCTCCACCTGGACCTGGGCGCGATCGGAAAGGGGTACGCACTCGATTGCATGGCGGACTTGTTGCGCGAGTGGACGCTGACCGAGGTCTGTCTCCAAAGCGGCGGCAGCACCGCGCTCGCCCTCGCCCCCCCGGCCGGACTGGCGGGCTGGCCCGTGGGCCTGGGCGAGGGTGACTCCTACCGCTCCTTGCTCCTGCGTGATCGAGCGCTGAGCGGTTCCGGAGTGGCGGTACAGGGGGCTCACGTGATCGATGTGCGTCGCGGGCAACCGGCGCAACGCCAGACACGAACCTGGGCGTTTGCCGCGGACGCAGCCTCTTCGGATGCGCTCTCCACGGCGTTTTTTGTCATGATCGACGACGCAGTGGAGGCCTTTTGCCGGCGACACCCCGAGTATGGAGCCGGGGTGACGGCGGCGGACGGCACGGTGCGGCTTCTCGGAGCGATCGACCCTCCCGACACCCCCCTCCACCCCTGAGGCCTCCACCCGCCCGGCGTCGACCTGCGAAAAACAAACCGTCCGCGTTCACCGCGGAGCGGCGCGCCTCACGACGCCCAACCCAGCCGGCTCGCCAGCTTTTCCAAGGTCGCCCGCGTGATCGTGGCTCCTTCGGGATACTCGTCAACCGGGGCGACGAGATTGTAGAGCTCGGTTTCCGGCATCTGCGCAAACCCGAGCAACGTGCCGACGTAAACAACCGGCAGACCCAAGGTACGCCGCGTCGCCGGCGCTCCGCCGCCCATCCGGGAGGTCCGGGAAACCTCGGTGTCACTGGAACGAGCCTCCATCACGTCCACGGTGTTCATCGTGCGCCCAGCCTAACCCAACCGATCCGAAATTACCATTAGCCAATAGGCCCAGGCCCTGGTGCAATCGCCCCATTGACCTCCCGCGAGCGACGCGAACCGGCCCACCCTCCGCGGTCAGAACTGGTACGCCACCACCGTGTCCTTGCCCTTGAAGTGAAACACGCGGTTCAGCTGTTCATCAACGGTGTACTCGGGCTCCTTCTCCTTCAGCGGCAGCTCGCGGTCGGTTTCACCGGTGGCCAGGTTGACCCCGACGACGCCGATGTCCTTTTCCAGCTTGGTGATGATGTAGGTGTAATTCTGTGACGACTTGGACGAGCCGGCCCGCGCGATCGCCTTTTCGGTGTATGCATTGTAGCGGTCGAGGTTGCTGTGGATGGTGTTCACTCCGCTGCTGTAGCCGCTGGTCGCGAACCCACCACTGGCGGCGACCTGGCCATTGCCGTACACGGCGGCGGCGGCGGTGACGGCGAACATGGCGATGTTGCCGAGCGCCTCGCTGGGCGCCGCATAGAAGAGCGACCACGTGGCGGTCTTGGTCTCCGGATCGAAGCTGAGCAAGTGCTGCTTGCCCTGCACCACGACGCGACCTCCCGACAGGCTGACCGCGACCGGCACGTCGAGCAGGCCCTTGTTGGCCGACATCACTCCCTTGGCGAGACCGGTGACGCCGCCGAGCGCGCCCAGCCCGATCTTGGCCACGCCGCCCATCCCCATCTTGCGCTTGAACTCGATCGGCACGCGGAACAGTTCGACCGGCGTGGCGGGCGCGGCATCGAGTCCGAAGACATGGGCGCCGTCCGCAAACACCACGGTCGTGCTCGCGGGCAGCACGGCGAGGTTGGTGATGCCCTCCTTCGCCTTGTCGAAATGGTAGAGCGATTTTCCGTCCGCCGGATCCAGAGCCACAATGCCGATCGGCTCGCGCAACGAAGCCGTTTTGCCATCGGAGAAATTGCCGCCGTAACGGGAGAAGAGTTTACCCCCCACGATTTCGATCTGGGAAACGATGGCGTTGTCACGGGCTTTGAAGAGCCCCGCGTAGTCGGAGATGCGATCGCTTTTCCAGATCTGGGCACCCGTCCGGCGGTCGATGGCGTAAACACTGCCGCCGCCCCCGCCGTAAATCCGGTCCCCGTCGATGCGCAGGGGCGCATAGGTCTTCTTGAGCCCCTTGTTGCCCGGAGGAAACTCCACGCCCCACTTCACCGCTCCGGTCTCCAGGTCCACGCAGTGCACACCGAGATAGCCGACATAGAGGTCGTTCCCGTCGACCACCGGGTCGTGGTAGCCGGAAAGATCCATCGTGGGGATGAATTTTCCGCTGTTGTCGGCGAGATGCAGCGGGATGCCGCCTGCCTTCGTGAACTTTGAAGCCCACTTGGCGGCGCCGGTGGTCAGGTCGTGGGCGAGGAAGAATACGCCATTGTCCTTTCGATCCATCGTATTGACGACAAAGATGGCGAGGTTGCGCTCCGGCACCGCGATCGTGCCGAGAAACTGCCCGAGCATCTGCGGAGCCGTCCAGAGCGTCTTGCCCGTCTGAAAATCCATCACCATGGGGGTGATCTTGCTGTTCATCATGCCGTCAAACAGCGGGCAGGCGAGCAGCGGGGTGCCGGGGATCTCGCGGGCCATGGTGCGATTCGACTTCCGAATGTCGTCCCGTTTCCAGATCACCTTGCCATCATCAGGCGAAAGACAAAGCAGCGCTCCGTCCGTGCCGACGAGCAAGGAGCCCAACGCGGTCAATTGATGCCATTTGGCGTCACTACCGAGCGGCGTACTCCAAACCTGGGCGGCCGGAGCTGCGGTGAGACCAGAACCCAGCAAAACGAGGCCAAACGACGCCAAAGCGATGCACCGGGTGAGCATAAGTCGAAGCGAGGGAGCGAATAGGGCGAACACTCCTCAGATTAACAAAGATCCGGAAACCTGGGAATACGCGCACTTGCGTAGGCCGACGGCCGGCAACGCGCCTTCTCCCGCCGCCCGGGATCGGGGCTTGCGCTCGTCGCATCCCACCGGCGGAATCGATTTGCATGAAAATCATCGACCTCAACCGACAAGGCGGCATCGGAGCGAACTCGATGTATGTGCAAATCGGCGACCTTCACCTGCTGATTGACAGCGGTCTGAACCCCAAGACGCCCGGACTGGGCGCCTTGCCGGACTTCGACCGCCTGCGGGACGTGAAGCTCGACTTGATCATCATCACCCATTGTCACCTCGATCACATCGGCGGCCTGCCGGTGGTGATGCGCCAGCATCCCAAGACTCCGGTCCTGCTCACGCAGTCGAGCCGGCAACTGATCGAGAAGATGCTGCACAATTCCGCGACGGTGATGCAGAAGCAGAAGGAGGAGGACAATGTCCCCGGCTACCCGCTTTTCACGCATAAGGACGTCGAACGCCTGATGGGCCGGTTTGTCGGACTCCCTTATCGCAAGGTGAAGAAGGTTCGCGGGAAGAAGGACGAGATCGAGATCGTGTTCCACCGCTCGGGCCACGTCGCCGGCGCCACTGCGGTCGAGATCCAGCACAAGGAACGCCAGATCTTCATCACCGGAGACGTGCTGTTCGAGGACCAGCGCACCCTGAAGGGCGCGATGTTCCCGGCCGGTCACTTCGACACCCTCATCATCGAGACCACCCGCGGCACGACCGAGCGGGCGTTCGGACGTGAACGCGTGCACGAGATCGCCCGGCTCGTGGCCTCGATCAACGACACCATCGCGCGCGGCGGCTCCTTCCTGCTGCCCGTATTTGCACTCGGCCGGATGCAGGAGATCCTGTCGGTGCTGCACGACGCGCGTCAGTTCGGCCGGCTGATCGACTGCCCGATCTACGCAGCCGGGCTGGGCATGGGCATCGCCGAGATCTTTGACGAGTTGTCCCGCAGCACCAAGGACGTCCAGTTCGACCGGCGGATCCTGAAGGACCTGCAGTTGAAACCCCTGCCCCGCAAGATCGAGCCCGGAGTCGATCCGAAGAAGAACGCGCTTTATATCATCAGCTCCGGCATGCTGGTGGAGCGCACCCCCAGCTACGCCCTAGCGTCGGGCTTGCTCGGCCAGGCCCGCAATACGATTGGATTTGTTGGTTATTGTGATCCGGATACACCCGGGGGCAAACTGCTCGCGACCAAGTCCGGCCAGGATTTCGCCTTTGCCGCGCTCAATGTGAAGACCAAGGTCAAGGCCCGCGTCGAGCGATTCGAGCTCAGCGGCCACGCCGAACGCGACGAGCTGCTCCAGTTCGCGGTGCAGACCAAGGCCCGCAGCATCGTGCTGACGCACGGCGACCCGGATGCCCGCCGCTGGTTCATGCAGGAGATCGCCGCCAAGCTGCCCCACGCCCGGATCGTCGATCCCGTGCCCCTGCGCGAGTACGTCGTCTGAACCGGACGGGCGCCGGTTGCGCGTCACAAGGTCGTCCTCCGCTGGACGTGGGGTCGACGACCCCGCGAAGATGGGCGTCGCGTGAAGCCATCCGACATCGGCGGAGGCGGGACCGCTCGGTCCCGTCGCGGCCTCAGCGAGGCCACCTCCAACGGGCACGCGCAGGGTTCTCTCCTGGAGGGCGCCGCTCCGTCGGCGCCGGTTGCGCGTCGCGTATCCAAAAACGATCTGGCGCGGTGGCGCGTAGACCGTCCCCCGGCGTCGACGGAGCGACGCCCTCCACCGGAGCCCCCATCCCAATCAACAAGGCGCTTCGGCGTCCCGTCATCTGACGCGCGGGCGCGGCCTCAGCGAGGCCGCCTACAACCGACCACCCGCAGGGTTCTGTCCTGCGCTTCCTCACTCCCGACCAAATCCCGCGGGGCGGTACTGGCGGCGGTAGGAGCTGGGCGACAGTCCCAACCGCTGGCGAAAGACCACGGAGAAGCGTTGGGAATTGGGAAACGCGCACTGCTCCGCGATCATCGCCAGCGGCAGGTCGGTCGTGGTGAGAAGCTCCTGCGCGCGGGCGAGCTGGGTGCGCTGGATCTCGTGCAGGATCGTCCGCCCGACGACGGACCGGAAGCGTGTCTGCAGCGCCGTGCGGGCAATGCCGGCGGCACGCGCCACCTCGCTGACATAAGGATTGCGCAAGGCCTGCTCGCGGATGAAGCGCAGGGCCCGCGCCACGGCTGGATCACCCGCATAAATGACATCCGTGGACTTGCGCGCTGCGATCCCTTCGACCGGCAGTCGGCGGCACGGTGGTGGCGAGACCGGACCCCGTTCCAGCAGCTCGGTCAGCAGGGATGCGGCCTCGTATCCAATGCGTCGCGCCGGCAGACGCACGCTGGACAGCGGCACGCGTTCGAACTCGACCCAAAAATCGTCGTCGCCCGCCCCGAGGATCGCCACGTCCTCCGGCACGCGCCAGCCCAACTGACGGGCCGACCGGATCAACCCGAGCGCACCGATGTCGAGCACCGCAAAAATCCCCGCCGGTCGGACCAGTCGGCTCAACCACCGTTTCATGCGCACATCCGGCCCCGAGCCGATCTGGAGTGCGTCGGTCTGTCCGTGCAATCCGAGCTCAGCCCGGAAACCGAGCAGTCGCTCCTCGGAATAGGCCCGGCCGGGATCTCCCCAGAAGCCAAAGGAGCGACACCCACAGCCGCGGAGGTGCTGCGCCGCCAGGCGTCCCACGGCCACATCATCCTGGGTGACCAGCGGCAGTGCCGAGCCGATCTGGGTGTGGGAGACGTTCACCACGGGGATGCCAAGCGCCGCATATCGGCGCTCTTCCTTCACGGTGTGGATGGGCGCCACGATGCCCTGCACGCGATCCCTCCGCACCAGCGCCGCGAGGTCGCCGCGCATCTCATGGTCGAGCCAGCGGTCCACGAACTCAATGCGGCCGGTCTCAAACCCATAGTGGCGGGCCCCGATGACCGCCTCCCGAAAATACTCCAGCTGCGCATCGGTCACAATCTGCACCCGGTAGGGCTTGCGGCGGGGAGGCAGAGTCATGGCTAAAACAACAAAAGTAATGTCATTTTAGGCAATGCCGGAACTTCGATCGCCTGCTAGAATCCCAAACCTCTTTCTCCCTCCGATCCATGGTTTCCCACTCCCTTGCCGGCTCGGCCTGGCGTTTTCGCGATACGTCCACCAAAACCTGGCTGCCCGCCGAAGTCCCCGGCTGCGTCCACACGGACCTGATGCGGGCCGGGCGCATCCCCGATCCTTTCTATGGCACCAACGAACTCGACCTGCAGTGGATCGAGGAGCGGGACTGGGAATACGAATCGACGTTCACCGTTCCAGCCAGCCTGCGCGCAGAAGAGGTGATCGATCTGGTCGCCGACGGGCTCGACACCGTCGCCACCGTGACGCTGAACGGTCACGAAGTGGCGCGGACCGAAAACATGTTCGTCGGCTTCCGCTGGGACGTGAAACGCTGGCTGCGCCCGGGGCGGAACCGGTTGTCGATTCGTTTCGACTCGGCCATGCGGTACATCCGCGAGCACGACGGATTCACACCTCCGCAGGAATTCAACGACCCGGTCGGCAATTGTGTGCGGATCCGCAAGCAGCAATGTCAGTTCGGCTGGGACTGGGGTCCTCGTTTCGTCTCGGCCGGGATCTGGCGTGACCTCCGGCTGGAGGGATGGAGTCAGAATCGTCTCTCCGGCGTGCGTCTCCACCAAAACCACCGCGAGGGCCAGGTCACGGTCGACGTACAACCGGAGTGGGCTCGCCCGGCCGGGAACGCACCGGTCACCTACACCGTCACACTCGCCCTGGACGGCGTCACCGTCGCCACGCACACCGGCTCGCGGGCGGACGCCCTGCGTCTGACCGTCGCGCAACCGCAACTCTGGTGGCCCGCCGGCCAGGGCGCGCAACCCCTCTACACCCTGGAACTCATCGCGCGCGGGCCCGACGGCCGCGAATGGGGACGGCTGCAGCGCCGGATCGGCCTGCGCACGATCCAGCTCGACCAATCACCGGATGCGTGGGGCAAGACGTTTCGGTTTCTGGTCAATGGCCGGCCGGTGTTCCTGAAGGGCGCCAACTGGATTCCCGCCCATAGTTTTGTCACGACGCTCCGGCGCGCCGACTACGCGCGCGACCTCGAGGCGGCCGTCGCCGCCCACATGAATTGTGTCCGGCTCTGGGGCGGCGGCATCTACGAGAGCGAGGATTTCTACGATCGGTGCGACGAACTGGGCCTGCTCGTCTGGCACGATCTGATGTTCGCCTGCACGCTGTATCCGAGCGATGACGCCTTCATCGCCCTGGTCGAGGCGGAGGTCGCCTCGCAACTTCCGCGGCTGCGTCACCGGGCGTGTCTCGCGCTGTGGTGCGGCAACAATGAACTGCCGCAGATCAACGGCGCGGCCCTGCGCGGCAACGCCACGCTGCGCGCCGGCTACGAGAAGCTGTTTCACGACGTGCTCGCCCGCGCGGTCGCGCAGCACGACGGCGTCACCCCGTACCTGCCCTCAAGCCAGTGGCGGGGCACGTTCGAGGACGGCCATACGCACGGGGAGCGCGAGGGCGACACGCACTTCTGGGATGTCTGGCACGCCCGGCATCCGGTCAAGGACTACGAGAAGTGGGCGTTCCGCTTCGTCTCGGAGTTCGGCATGCAGAGTTACTCGTCGCCCGAGACCAACGCCACCTTCTGCCCGCCGCAGGATGGCAACATCTTCGGGCCGACGATGGAAAACCATCAGAAGAACCGGGCCGGCAACCAGATCATCCTCGACTATGTGTCGCGTCGCTTCCGGCTGCCCAAGGACCAGGACTCCCTGATCCTGTTGTCGCAGCTCAACCAGGCCTACTGCATGCAGGTCGGCGTCGAGCACTACCGCCGCCTCATGCCGCGGTGTATGGGCGCGATTTACTGGCAGCTCAACGACTGCTGGCCGGTCGCCTCGTGGAGCTCGATCGAATTCACCGGACGCTGGAAGGCCCTGCATCACGTCGCCCGCCGCTTCAACGCCCCGGCCCTGGTCTCCGCCCACGTGCCTGGCGACGAGACGCTGACGACCGGCAACTACCGGCGCTCCACGGTGCGGGAGGTTCATCTCTACACGGTCTATGATGCGCCGCAGGCGGCCAAAGGCACACTACGGTGGGACCTCTTCCACCTCGACGGCCGTGTGCTGCAGCGGGGTCGCAAGGCGGTGGCCCTCCGGCCAGGCGAGAGCGTGCGGCAGGTCTCGCTCGACCTGGAACGTCCGATGTCGACCTACGGGCGCGAACACCTGTACCTGCGCATGGCCTTGGACGTGGCCGGCACGACGGTGAGCGAGGACACCGTTTTCCTCACCCCTCCCCGCTTCATCCCGCTGCCGCGCGGGCGGATCAAGACCACCGCCAAGAGCGTGGCCCCGGGGGTCCTCGACCTCACGCTCGTCTCCCCGGTGTTTCAGCACCGTGTGACCGTGGAACTGCCGGGACTGCAGCCCTTCTACAGCGACAACGCGTTCGAACTCTACCCGGACGAACCCAAGACCATCCGGGTGACGTTGAAAAAGCCGATGACTCCGCGCGCCTTTCTTGCCCGGGTGCGCACCGTGTCACTGGTGGACACCTACACCTGACCCAAGGGCTGCGGCACCCGCCGCGGCCGGCCCTCCGCGCTCACCGACGACGTTTCGCCGCGCGCGGGGGCCCGCCGGCCGGCGGCACCGGATGCGCGAGCAGGGCCTCCGCGCGAATGGCGCAGACGCAGTCGCTGCCGTCGATCGACGGCAGCCAGGCCAGCCCGAGCTGGGGAAACTCGCGGTCCATGGCGGCGCGCAGCCCGCCCACCTCGATCAGCACAACGCCATGCGGGGCGATGCGCTCGCCCGCCTGGCGGAGCAGTTTGCGGATGATGACGAGCCCGTCCGCCCCGCCGTCGAGAGCCAGTCTTGGTTCCTGTTGGAACTCGGCCGGCAGGGCATCACACACCGCGCTGGGCTCGTAGGGCGGATTGCTCAGAATGAGGTCATAACCGCCGGGGGGCGGCGGCAGCGCGTCAAAAACATCGCTTTGGACCAACTGCACGCGACGGACCAGCCGGTGGGCGGCGACATTGATCTTTGCCACGGCCAGCGCGTCCGGCGAAAGCTCGAAGGCATCCACGCGCGCCTTGGGAAAGTGATGAGCGAGCAGGATGGCCAGGCAGCCCGAGCCCGTGCAGACATCCGCCACGCGCCGCACCGGGCCCGCATCCGCGAGCAGGGCGTCGATCTGCAGCGAGGCCACGTGCTCGAGCACATAGCTGCGCGGGATGATGACCCGCTCGTCGACATAAAAGCGGTGTTCGCCCAGCCAGGCCTCCCGCGTGAGGTAGGCGGCGGGAACGCGTTCGAGAATCCGTTTTTCCAGGACGCGACGGAGCGCGATCCGTTGGGCCGGCTCGATGCGGTGCTCCAGCACCCGGGCATCGCTGTCGAGCGGCCAGTCGAGCGTGCGCAACAGGAGGTACAGCGCCTCGTCGTGGGCCGTGGTGGCGACCTGCCCGAGCGCGACCCCGCCCCGCGCATAGACGTCCTCGGCAAACGCCAGCCAGGCCGCCAGGGTTTCCAGCTGGGAAGTGGGCGGCAGCTGTTTCAGAGGAGCCGGGGTCGCCACGGACTTGGACTCACGGGCCGGGGCGGCCGTCGACGGGGTCCGGCGGGCCGGGCGACGCGGGGAGGCGGGCCTACTTTTTTTCATCGCCTTCCGTCAGCACGTGCTCGTGGTTCCGAATGTGGTCCGGGCAGTAACACTGGTCGCCCGCACACTTCGAACAGTAGCGAAAATCCAGCTGCGGATCCGACAGGTCGGTGCGGTTGCAGACGAGGCAGCGATGCCGGACTTCCGGTCCACTGCGCTCGACCACCATGCGGCGGGTCTGGTGCGTCACCCGTCGCTGGCTGTCGCGCAGCCCGGCCCAGAGGTCGCGGCCCATGAAGAGGAAGAAGTTTACGAGCGACGATCCAATCGCGAGGCGCGTCGAGAGGTCCCCGGTGAAGAAGCTCCAGGCGAGAAAGATCCAGGTCAGCAACGCGAGCCATTTGATCTGAATCGGCAGCACGAGGAACACATACATCGTGAAATTCGGATGCAGGTGCGCGAAGGCGAGGAAGATGGAGCCCGCGATGAAGAGGTTGCTCGCCACCGCATACGGGGTGATGAACGAAGTACCGACCGTCAGCACGTAACCGACGAGGAGAAAGAGATTGAACCGCAGGGGTCCCCACTGGTTCTCGAGGGCATTTCCCGTCAGGTAGAGAAAGTAGAGCGCGAAGGCGATGAACAGCCAGTGCGCCGACGGCGGGTCCGCGACAAAGGTCAGCAACCGCCACCACTCACCCTGCAGCGCAAGGGCCGGAACGAGCATCAAGCGCGATCCGTCCAAAAGGCCAAACATCGTCGTGAGATACACAAACGTTTGCCCGATCACGATATACATCGTGATATTGACGATGGCGAGCGGGGTCAGCCGGCGCTCGAGTTTTTGAAGCCACGACATGGAGGGACGTGTCTACGGCGTCGCGACAGCCAAGGCTACCTGAAAAGCGAACCGCACGCGGCCCGCCGCCCACCCGGTTTCACTCCGGTTCGGCGGTGCCTTCGACCACCCAGTCGCGCGCTTCGGGCACCTGGTCGAGAAAGCCCCGGAGCGCGGCACTGAGGTGCTCGGCATAACGAAAATGCGCGCCCATGCCGGTGCGCAATTCGGCCTCGTAAATGAACTTGTCCGCGTGGGTGGTGTGCTCGAACGGCGTCTGGGCCCCGAGCAGCAGGCTGTAGACGTAGGCCGATGCGCCCCGACGCAGCAATTCTCGGGTCAGCTCGCGTTGCTCGGCCAGCAAGCTCGCATGCGCCGCTCGATCGATCTCCGGCGGAAGATAAAAGCCCGCCTGGATGAACGGGGTGTACCGGTTTCCGGTGCGGTGGCGGTTGAGGTCCCGCAGCTCGGCGAGCGCCAGGTTGTTCCAGGCAAAACCCACCCGCATGCGGCGGGTGGCCGAACCCTGCTGCCCGTACCGGTTGCTCCGGTGTCGCAGCGCCTCGGAAACCGGCTGTTCTTCCTGTAGAAACGGGGGACAGGCTCGGTCGACATGGACCCACACTTCGTCCTTCAGCGGCTCGCTTGAAAGTCGCGCCAGACCGAGTCGCACCGAGGTCGCCAGGTCCTGCCGCGCCTGTTCCTCGTACGAGGGCTCGGCGAAGCTGTGCCGCATGAGCCGCGGCGACTGTTTGAGCAGGTCATCCCGAATCAACCGCGCGGCTTCCCGGGCCTCGGGATGCGGCAGCGAATCGAGGGTTTTGACGGTCTGCGCCCACATGCGCGAGGTCTGCACCAGGCCGACATTGGTGCGGGTCGCGAGCGGAATGAAATAGCGGGCGCGGTCGAGGGCGTAGTTCTTGCGCAGGCGCGTCACCACCGCCGGCTTGGCCCCCTCCGGCACCCGGATCCGGCCGGGTTCTGCCACAGCCAGGGCGTCGAGGCGCGCATACTCCGCCTGATACGCGGCGAAGGAGCGGGCGAGCAGGTCCCGCCAGCGATCAGCCAGGTCCGCGGGCACGCCGAGCTCTTCCGCCGAGGGCACGGCGGAGGCGTCCATGGTGATGTAGCGGGTGGACGACTCCTGGCCGTCCGCCATTTGCGCGATCTCAAACAGCTTGTACGCCAGCCACATCGAGATCCCGTCCAGCGCCACCGCCAGACCGCCGGTCAAACCACCGATCGAGGCGTGGCCGTAATCGACAAACTTGAGGATGCGGTCGATCGACGCGTCGGGATTCGCCAGGTCGACCTTTTCGAGAATCGCGGCCAGTCCGTCGTTGCTCCGCGAATACCGTGCGAGCACGGAGGCGAGCAGCTCCGGGGTGACCTTGGGAAGATCAGCCGCCGTCGGAGGCGGAACCAGGGCGAGACCGGTGATGCGCATGTCACCCCGCGTTACCGCAAGACCAACCACTCGACCAGCGGCCCTTGGTAGAACCCGAGCACGATCGAACCGAGGGCGAGCGAGCCCAGGGCCAGCTTGGCCGGCCAGCCCACCGCCACCCGCGGCAGGTCGGCCTGCGCCTCACCCGCCGGCGCCGGCAGGCGCCACGAAGCGAAGAAGGCGGCCTTGATCCAGCCGAAGTAGTAGTAGATCGAAACGATGACGCCGAGAATGGCGACGCCCAGCAGCACGTAGAGTCCCGCGTGGAAGGCGGTGAGAAAGATCATCAACTTGCCGATGAACCCGGCCAGGGGCGGGATGCCGGCGAGCGAACCGAGGCCCACCGCCAGCACGAACGCGAGGAACGGATGGGTCTTCGCCAGGTCGGCGTAGTGCTCGAGTTCCTGCTCCGCATCATTGGACCCCGAGACGTGGGTCATCACCCCAAACACCGCAAACGACGCCAGCAGGTAGGCGAACAGGTAAAAATACACCGCGCCAATCGCCGCCGGGTCCGTGTAGGCGGCGATCACACCGATCAGCAGGTACCCTGCATGCGAAACGCCGGAGAGACCGATCAGGCGTTTGACATTGAACTGGGTCAACGCCGCGAGATTGCCAAAGAGGATCGTCGCCACCGCCATCGAGGCCAGCACCGGAATCACCAGCTTCTGGTAGGGAGCAAACACGCCGGCCAGCACGATCAGCACCGCAAAGCCGGCCGCCTTGGAACCCACCGCGAGGAAGGCGGTGACCGGTGTCGGCGCGCCCTGGTACACATCCGGCACCCAGATCTGGAACGGCACGGTGCCGATCTTGAAGGCCACCCCGGACAGCACGAGCACGATGCCCACCTTGGCGAGGAAGTTGTCCGGATGCAGCGCAAGGAACTGCCGCACCGACGAGAAGTCCATCGAACCGGCCGCACCTGCCGGCGCGAGCGCCGGATTACCGACCACGCCATAGAGCAGCACAATGCCGAACAGCAGGATCGAGGAGCTGAGCGCGCCCATGATCAGGTACTTCAACCCGGCCTCGAGCGAGAGGGGGTTGGTGCGGTAATAACTGACGAGGATGTAGAAACCGATCGTGACCGTTTCGAGGGCGACAAAGAAGAGGACGAAGTGGTGGCTCTGGACGAGCAGCATCATCGCCGCCGATACCACGATCACGATGTGGAAGAACTCGATCCGCGGCATGCGCTGGCGGGAGAGGCTGACCACGCCGAGGATGCTGACGAGAATCGAGGTCAGCAGGAAAAACACCCGCATGAACTGTCCCTCCACCGAATGCCGGAGCAGGCCGTTGAAGGTGGTCATTCCGATGAAACCCGTCCGGAAGTGGACGATCAGGGCGATGAGCAGCGCGATCTGTCCGAGAATCGCGACGGAAGGGATCGCGCTGTGGTGCTTCTTCGGCAGCACGATCTCCAGGACGAGCAGCAACAGCGCGAGACAGCCGAGCAGGAGCTCGGGAAACAAGGCTCCCCACCGGTTGTCGGCGGCGGCAGATTGAAGGAGTTCGAGATTCATCGCGACGGGCGGCGTTTACTTGCGGACGATTTCCAGCGGAAGGACCTTGAGCGCCGGATAAATCGCCTGGAGGGCGGAATTGAGCGGTGCGGACAGGGACCGGGGCCAGAAGCCAACAAAGAGGAGCGCAACGAGCAGGATCAACGCGGGGATTTTCTCACCCCAGCGGAGATCCACGGGCGCGGTCTGCGCCAGCACCCGGGAGAAGGTCTCGGTCGGCGAACCGAAGAAGACACTCGCCGCGGCCCGCAGGCCGTAGATCGCCGAGATCACCACCCCGGCCACCGCCCCTGCGGCCACCCAGGGGGAGAATTTCCAGACGGCGACAAAGATCGCGAGCTCTCCCCAGAAATTGGCAAACCCCGGCAGGCCGATCGAGGCCATGGTCGCGGCGACGAAGAACGCCGCCAGCACCGGCGTCTTCTGCGCCAGGCCACCCATTTCCGTGAGATCAAACGTATGCGTCCGGTGGTGCACGCAGGTCGAGAGCAGGAAGAGCAGCGCCACTGACAGGCCGTGCGCCACCATCATCAGGACCACGCCCCCCGCGCCGATCACCGACAGGCTCGCCACGCCGAGAAAGGCATAACCCATGTGCATGACCGAGCCATAACCGATGACCTGCTTCAGGTCGCGCTGGGCCATCGTGATCACCCCGATCACGAGGATGTTGCCCAGGGCCAGCACGGTCAGCACGCCGCTCCAGTGGCTCGCTCCGACCGGCAGCATGGGGAGCGCAATCTGGATCAGGCCGTAGAGACCGAACTTCTTCAGCACGCCGGCATGCAGCATGGCCGCCGAGCTGGGCGCCGCGCCGTATCCGAGCGGAGCCCACGTGTGGAAGGGCCAGAGGGAAACGAGGATGCCGAAGCCGAAGAGCAGGAGGCCAAAGCCGTACTTCTGGGCCGTGGCGGAAATCGGGTTGGCGACCGCTTCCTGCCGCAGGTTGATGAGGTCGAAGGACTCCAGGCCGCTCTGGTAGTAGACGATGATCAGTCCGATCAGCGAGAGCATCGCTCCGACGGTCAGGTAAATCGTCAGCTTCATCGCCGCATAGCTGCGATCGCGTCCACCCCAGATGCCGACCATGATGAAGGTCGGGATCAGCGCGAGTTCGTGGAAGAAGTAGAAAAAGAAGATGTCCACGCTGGCGAAGACGCCCATCAGCCCGGACTGCATGACCAGCAGCAGCGCGAGGTAGATCTTGAGCCGTTCCGCCCCGGACTGGATCGCGTAGAGTCCCGCCGCCAGCCCCACTACACCCGCCATGACAAAGAGCGGCAGGGAAATGCCGTTCAGGCCGAGCTTGAGCCGGATGCCGAGCAGTTCGAGGCCGAGATCGTAGGCCGACAGGAACACGTAGGTGTCGCCCGGATTCGTGGGAAACCGGCTCCAGAGCCACAGGGCGATGGCCGCCGGCACGCCGAACCCGAGGTAGGCGAGTTTGACGGAGTACCGCTTGGGCAGACCGGCGAAGATCGCCAGGGCCACCGCGAGCGGGGTCGCGATCGAGACGAGTAGAAGGTCGACGTGCATGGTCATCGCTGGGACGGAGCTGGGCGCACAGAAAGGGGTCGCATGGCGGGCCTAGAAAATGCCGGCGGCAAAGCCCCAGAAGAGCGCCACGCCGAGGAGGAACCAATAGACATAGACGTGCAGGCTGCCGACATGCAGGGCGCGGGCCCCGAGTCCGACCAGGCCCACCAGACCGGCCGCGCCGCGGATGATCAGGCCGGAGAGCAGGATCTGCTCGAGGTAGTTCACCAGCATGGCGAACCGCTGCTGGATTTTGGCCACGTAGTAGCCGTAGAGGCCGTCAAAGGACTCCTTGAGCAGGGTGAGACCGGCAAAGGCTCCGGGCACGCGGGTGGCGAGTGCATCCTGCGACACCGACGGATAAAACACCCAGGCCGCTCCCGCGCCGACGACCAGCACGATCAGACTCGTCACCAGGATGACGGTGTGGTCTGCGCCATGCGCGACCGGAATGAGGTCGGCAAACGAACCCGCCAGCCTGCCGTAGGTTCCGGACCAACCCCCGACGACGGCCAGAACGCCGAGGACAAGCAGCGGGGCCAGCATCGACAGGCCGCCCTCGTGGGCGTGGCTGGCGTTTTCGCTGCGGGGAGCGCCGAGGAAGACGAGCTTCCACATGCGGACCATGTAGAACGCGGTCAGCACGGCGGTGAACGCGAGTACACCGAAGACCGCCTTGTTGTTCGCATACGCGAGGTACAGGATCGCGTCCTTGGAGAAGAAGCCGGCCAGGCCCGGCGTGCCGATGATCGCGAGCACGCCCACCGTGAAGGTGATGAAGGTGACGGGCAGCTGCTTCAGTCCGCCCATCTTGAAGATGTCCTGTTCGTGGTGACAGGCATGGATGACCGCGCCCGATCCCAGGAAGAGCAGCGCCTTGAAGAAGGCGTGCGTGGTGAGATGGAACATCGCGGCCCCCGCCCCGGCGGCGAACGCCACGCTGTGCGCCGCGCCGTCGCCGTGCGAGTGGGAGACGGTAAGGGCGCCGAGTCCGAACGCCGCGACCATGTAACCGAGCTGGGACAGCGTGGAATAGGCCAGGACCTTCTTGATGTCGCTCTGCACGATCGCGCAGAACGCCGCATACACCGCGGTGATCGTGCCAATCCAGAGCACGGCCGTCAGCGCGTCGGGCGCGGCCGCAAAGAGCGGCTCGATCCGGCACAGCATGTAGATGCCGGCCGCCACCATGGTCGCCGCGTGGATCAGCGCCGAGACCGGCGTCGGACCTTCCATCGCGTCGGGCAACCACACATGCAACGGCATCTGGGCGGATTTGCCGATGGCACCGCAAAAGAGCAGCAGGGGGATGCCGGCCGCGATGACCTTGCCGCCTTCGGCCGCGGCCCCGAGCTCCGACAGGTTGACCGTGCCGAGGCTCCAGTAGCACCAGAGGATGCCGAGCAGGAAACCGAAGTCGCCGACCCGGTTGACGATGAAGGCCTTCTTCGACGCGTCCGCCGCCGACTGTTTCTCGTGGTAGTGGTTGATCAGCAGATACGAACTGAAGCCGACCAGCTCCCAGAAGACGAAAATCATCAGCAGATTGTCGGCGAGGACAATGCCGAGCATCGAGAACATGAAGATCGACAGGCCGCCGAAGTAGCGCCCACGCGCGCCATCGTCGTGCATGTAGCCGAGGGAAAACACGTGCACGGCGAGGCCGACCACACCCACGACCGCGAGCATGAGCGCCGCGAGGTCGTCGACCTTGAACCCGAGCGAAAGCGTGAAGTCGCCCAGCTGCAGCCAGGGCATGGACGCGTTGAAGCGGTGCCCCCCGAGCACGAGGGTGAGACCGGCGCCGGCCACCACCGCGGCGGCGAGCACGGACAACGCCGCCGCCAGGCCTCCGTGTCGCCGCAGGAACAGGGCGATGAGGGCGGCCGAGGCAAGGGGCGCGAGGAGAACGAGCAGGGCGAGATGCGTGGGCGCCATGGAATCAGGAAAGGATGCGTCGAAAGGCGGAGGAGTCGCGTCTCAGTTCTTGAGCGCGTTGAGCTCGTCGACCTGCACCGTCTGGCGACGGCGGAAGAGAGCCACGATGATGGCCAGACCCACGGCCACCTCGGCGGCGGCCACGGTCAGAATGAAGAAGACAAAGACGTTGCCGTCGAGGGTGCCGTTGAACCGCGAGAAGGCCACCAACGCGAGGGTCGACGCGACCAGCATGAGCTCGAGGCACATGTAGATCACGAGGGTGTTCTTGCGCAGCAGCACACCGAGAAAGCCGATGGCGAACAGCAGCACGCTGAGAAACAGGTAGTCGTTGAGTCCGATGGTCATTTGACGTCCTCCAGTCCCTCAAACCGCTTGCTCAGCACAATGACGCCGAGCATGGCGATGAGCAGAAGAAAACCGACGATCTGCACGGGCAGGAGGTACGTCGTGAACAGCTGCGCCGCATACCCCTTGAGCGTGGCGCCCACCGCGACGACCTCGGCTCCGACCGGCGCGGACGTGAGCTGCGCCCGCTGCACGAAGCCCAGCACGCCGAGGCCGAGCAGGATCGCGGCAAAGGCGCTGGCCACCATCGTGGTCCGCTTGAACGGCTTGCGATCGCCGCCGTGCATGTCGAGCAGCATGATGATGAAGAGAAACAGCGCCACCACCGCGCCCGCGTAGACCAGCACCAGCAGCACCGCCAGGAGGAAGGCGTCGAGCAGGACAAAGAGCGAAGCCGTGCCCATCAGGCTGAGCAGGAAAAACATCGCCGAGTTGACCGCGTTCTTGCTCACCACCACCAGAATGGCGGTGCCGAGCGTGATCGCGGCAAAGAGATAAAACAGGAGGGCAGCCATGGCTGGAAAGCGGTTGGAGCGTGGACCCGGGGCTCAATGGTGTCCGCCGTGGGCGGCGGCATCCTCGGCCGCCTTTTTCTTGTCCCACTTGAAATGATCGTCCGGCAGCGTTCCGCCGAGCTCGTAGAGCCGGTCCTTGTGGTTGACCATCTCCTCGCGGGTGTAACCGGTCATCGAATACTGCTTCTGCAGCCAGATGGCCTCCTCGGGACACACCTCCTGGCAGAGCCCGCAGTAGATGCAGCGGAGCATGTCGATGTCGAAGGCCTGCGGCGCGCGTTCCACGTGGGCGTGGGGCGACGACTCCGGGATTTCCCCCGGGGTGATGCGGATGGCCTTGGGCGGGCAGACGAACTCGCACAGCTGGCAGGACACGCACTTTTCCCGTCCATTGGGATCCTTGACCAGCGTCGGCACGCCCCGGTAGCCGGTCGGGATCTCCGGGCGCTGCTCGGGGTACTGGAGCGTGACCGTCGGCGCGACGAGGTGCTTCAGCGTGGTCTTCAGCCCGTGGTAGATCTGCGGGAGATAGGTGCGCTCGGCCAGCGTGAGCGGTTTGCGTTCGACTTGGATGACGGCCATGGGAGGAAGACGGAAGGTTCGGAGCTCGGACCGCTTGCGCGGAAAGGAGGAAGAGGGCGGCGCGGGGTCAGGACCGTTCGATCCACGCGATGACCAGCGCGTAGACAATGAGGTTCGCGATGGAGAGCGGCAGGAGTTTCTTCCAGCCGATCGTCATCACCTGGTCATAACGGAAACGGGGCAGCGTCCAGCGCACCCACATGAAGAAGAAGATGAAGAAGACGACCTTCCCGAGGAAGATGCCCACCGCCAGCGCACCGGTCAGCAACGGCTGCCCGGCGAGCCCGATCGCCTCGATCACCGTCTGAAGCGGCACCCACGGCAGCGGATTCCAGCCGCCGAGGAAGAGGAGGACGAAGATGCCGGAGCCGACGATCATGTGACAGTACTCGGCGACGAAAAAGAGCGACCACTTGAAGGCCCCGTACTCGGTGTGGAACCCACCGACGAGATCGGCCTCGGATTCCGGCATGTCGAATGGCTGGCGGTTCGTCTCGGCGAACAGGGCCACCAGGAAAATGAAGGCCGAAACCGGCATGAGGAACGCATACCACGCCCCACCCCACAGCCCGGGCTGGCTCTGGCTCTGCACGACATCAAACAGACTCAGCGTGCCACTGCCGCCCGGGGCATTGACCCAGAGGAAGACCGGCAGCACCGACAGCGTCATCGACAGTTCGTACGAAATCAACTGGGCCGAGGCGCGCACGCCGCCGAGGAACGGATACTTCGAGTTGGAGGCCCAGCCGGCGAGAATGATGGAGTAGACGCCGAGCGAGGAGACCGCAAAGACGGCCAGAAGGCCCACGTCGAGGTTGGCCAGCACGATCGGCACCCAGGCACCCGCCTGGTTCAGGTACGCGCCAAACGGCACCACCGTGATCGTAGTGAGCGCCGGGATCATCGACAGGATCGGGGCGAGGACGAAGTAGAGCTTGTTGACGTGCCCCGGGATCGGATCCTCCTTGAAGACAAACTTGCCGCCGTCGGCCGCCAGCTGGAAAAGGCCCAGGCTGCGCAGGATCGGAGCGATCACCGGCACATAGGCCATGAACGGGGGCATGGTCCGATTCGGACCCGGCCGGCCCTGGATCCAGGCGGAAATCTTGCGCTCGGCCATCGAACAGGCGGCCGCGAGGGGGAAGAGCACGAGGATCACGGCGGTGCCCTGCAGGAGCAGGCGCAACGCGAGCGGCAGGTCGAAGTAGAAAGAGAAGTCCATCGTTCAGTCCCTCAGCTTTTCAGCGCTTCCGCCTTGGCCGGCTTGTAGTGCAAGGTCTCGCCTTCGACAAACGGCAGCCCCTGCCACGGGGTGGAATCCAGCAGCAAACCCGTTTCCGGCAGGGTACGGTAGGTGACCGTGCTCAGCGCGCGGACCTCCGCGGTCAGCAGGCTCCACAGGCTGTGCAGCTCCGGATTCACCGCCGGGCCGCCCGCGGCGGTCACCAGCCGGGCGAGCACGACAAGGTCATCAAAGGCGCCAGCGACTCCCGGCACGGCCTTGGCAACCTTTTGCAGACGGAACTGCTGGTTCACGAACGTGCCGGACTTTTCGAACACGGTCAGGGTCGGCAGCACCACCCGGGCCGCCACACTGGTGGCGTTGGTCTGGGTGCCGAGATAGACGATCGAAACCTTGGCCAGCTGCGCGGCGGTCAGACCGGCCGCGACGAGGTCCTCGCCCACGGAAACCACGGCCTTGATCTGGCCGGCGTCGATCGCCCGTGCGAGGTCATCCAAGCGGGCGGATGGCAGGGCGCAGACCAGACCCGTCACGAGGGCGCCGCGGACATTGGGGTTGCGATCCGCCGAGACCAAAATGCCATCCCCTTCGCCCGTGCGGGCGACGAGCGAGACCGGCGCCTTGAGGGCGTCGGCCAGACGGCGGGTCAGAAATTGTTCCTCCACCGTGCTCCGGCCCGAGCCGACCACGGCCACCGCACCCGGCGCACTCTTGAGCACCTTCTCGGCGGCGGCGACCAGGGTGTCCAGCGACTCGGTCGTGGTCAGGCGGGTCGGGGCCTTGACCTCCTTGTAGAGCAGCCGGCCGCTGTCGGCCATCCAGGTGTCATTCACCTCGTCGTTGCGGCGCGGGGTGATCCGGTAGATCACGCCCTCGCGCGACCAGACCACCGTGTTGGCGCCGACGGACGACTCGGTGTCGATGCTGTTGGTCTGCTTCAGGAACCAGACGCGCATCTTGAAGCGGAAGTCCGTCGAGGTCAGCGCGCCGACCGGGCAGATGTCCACCGTGTTGAGCGAATAGTTGTTCTCGAGCTTTTTGCCCGGATAGCAGGTCAGCGTCGAATAGCTGCCGCGATCGATGAACCCGAGCACGTCGTCCTTCGCGATCTCCTTGGAAAAACGGATACAGCGCGAACACAGGATGCAGCGCTCGTCGTCGAGGGTCACCCGCGGCCCGAGCTGGGTGCGCTTCGGTTTGACGTTCTTGTTCTCGATGAAGCGCGAGTAACCCCGGCCGTAGCCGGTCGACTGCTCCTGGAGTTTGCATTCGCCGGCCTGGTCACAGATCGGACAGTCGAGCGGATGATTGATAAGCAGAAACTCCATCACCCCTTCGCGGCAGTCCTTGATCTGGGGCGTCTGGGTGCGGATGTGCAGTCCCGGCGAGGCGTTCGTGGCGCAGCCGATCTGCGGGCGCGGGATCCAGTTGATCTTCTGTTTGCCCGTGGCCGGGTCCATCACCGGCGCCTTGGTCGCCGGGTCAACCGCCGGCATGCCCATTTCGATCAGACACATCCGGCAGTTACCGACCACACTCAGCTTCGGGTGGTAGCAGTAGTGCGGGATGTCCACCCCCACCAGGCGGGCGGCTTCGATCACATTGGTGCCCTTCGGCACGGCAATGTCTTTGCCGTCGACATTGACGGTGACGAGGTCGGGTTTGGCGGGCTGGATCATGGAGGAAGAATCCGGGGAATTCAGAATTCAGAATTCAGAAGGGTGCGGCAGTACGATTCCAGCAGGCGACTCACTTCTTCGAGTCGCTCCATTTCATTGGCGATGGCGACGTATCCGAGGTCGCGAGCGAGAATGAAATAGTAGCGCGACTCCTCCAGCGATCCTTGGGCGATGTTATAATAGCGCAACTTGTCGCGGGTCCCTCGCTTCTTGAAGCCCTCTGCAATGTTCGCTGGCACCGACATCGCCGACCGACGCAATTGCGAGGTCAAGGCGTAGGTCTCCTTCTGGGGAAAACGCTCGCTCAGTCGATACGTCGATAGAACCCATGCGTGCGCCTTCTGCCACACGATCAAGTCTTCGAACGACTTCGCTGTCGCCCTACTGGCTCCTGGATTCTGGATTCTGATTTCCATCTCAATTCCCTTAAACCAGCTCCAAGGCGTTCTCGGCCTTGGGCGCCTTCTTGGTTTGCGGGTAGGCTTTGAATTCGTCGCCGAACTTGGCGATGAAGCTCTGGGTCGGCCAGGAACAGGCTTCGCCGAAGGCGCAGATGGTGCGGCCGGCGATCTGGTCGGCCACGCTCTTGAGCAGCGCGCCGTCCTCGGGCCGGGCCTCGCCGTGAATCATGCGCGAGGAGATCTTCTTCATCCAGAGCGAGCCTTCGCGGCAGGGCGTGCACTGGCCGCAGCTTTCGTGCGCGTAGAAGGCGTTGATGTTGGCGAGCGCGGCGACCATGTCGACGGAGTCGTCCATCACAATCACGCCGCCGGAACCGCCCATCGAGCCGATCATCGCGAGGCAATCAAAGTCCATCGGCACATCCTCGATGCCCCAGTCGTAGTCGACCATGTCGGGCCCGACCTTGCGCTTGCCCTTGAAGCGTTCGCCGACCTTGAGGATCTTGGCGGAGGAGCCTCCGGGAATGACGGCCTTGAACGTGCGGCCCGGGAGCGGACCGCCGCAGACGTCGTAGAGCAGCTGACCGAGGGTGATCTTGCCCACCTCAAACTCGTAGTAACCCGGGCGCTGCACATGCCCCGAGACGCAAAGGATGCGGGTGCCGGTGTTGTTCGGCGTGCCGATCTTGGAGTAGGCCTCGCCGCCGACCTCGGCGATGTACTTCACGTGGCAGAGCGTCTCCACGTTGTTGACGATCGTCGGGCACTGGTAAAGGCCGAGCACCGCCGGGAAATACGGCGGCTTGATGCGGGGATAGGGACGCTTGCCCTCGAGGGACTCGATCAGACCCGTTTCCTCGCCGCAGATGTAGGCGCCGGCGCCGCGGTGCACGTAGATTTCGCAGCTGTAGCCGGTGCCGAGCACATTCGGGCCGACAAAATTCGCCGCCCGGGCTTCCGCGATCGCCTTTTCGAGGATGCGGGCTCCGTGGGGAAACTCCCCGCGGATGTAGATGTAGGCCTGCTTCACGTTGTTCGCGAAACAGGTGATCATGATGCCCTCGATCAGCTGGTGCGGATCCTGGTGCATGATGTACCGGTCCTTGAAGGTGCCGGGCTCCGACTCGTCGGCATTGACCACGAGGTAGATCGGCTTGCCGCTCTTGCGGTCGACCAGGCTCCACTTCACGCCGCAGGGAAAACCGGCGCCGCCCCGGCCGCGCAGGCCCGACTTCTTGACCTCGTCGATCAGCTCCTCCGGCTTGCGGGCGACCGACTTCTTGAAGGTCTCGTATCCGCCATGACGGACGTAGCAGGCGAGGTCATTGGTATACCCCGGCTCGTCGATGTGCTGGAAAATGATGCGGCGTTGGGCGGGCGCGGACATGGAAAAGGGAGAGAGCGACAGGTGCGGGTTCGAGTCAGGCTGCGGAACGAGGCGACCGCTTGACATTGACGGAGGTGATTTGACCCAAATCGAAAATCGTCAGTTCACCGTCGTCGGACTCGTGGTAGAGGATGCCCATCTTGGAGCTGAACAAGGCGTCCGGGTGCAGAACCTTGAAGGCAAGCCGGTCTGACAGATGAATGGTGAACGGGAGGAACGGAACCTTCTTCTGGTAGGCGAGAATGACATCGCGCGTGGTCATGGTTCGTAAGGAAAAGGCAAGAACGGCTCAGGGCCGCCGCGCCGCCTCCTGTTTGATCTGGTCGGCGAGCGCCTTGGCTTTGGCGGCGTCCACCTTTTCATGCAGGTCATCATCGATCAGCACGACCGGGCCGCTGCCGCAGCTCGCGAGGCACTCGACGAACTCGATGGTCACCTCGCCGCCGGGCGATACCTCGCCGCAGCGGGTGTTGAATTCCTTCTCGAAGGTCTCGCACACCTTGTATCCACCCACCAGAGCACACGAGAGCGTGCGGCAGACCTTGATGTGGCGCCGGCCGATCGGTTTCTGGCGGAACATGGGATAGAAGGTCACCACCTCATAGACATTGATCGGCTGCAGCTCGAGTTTGGCGGCCACCCACTCGATCGCCTCCGGGGGGAGGTAGCCGATGTCCTCCTGGATGAGGTGCAGCAGCGGCAGCGTGGCACTGCGCTTCGACGGGTAATGCGGGATCACCTCGTCGATTCGCGACAGGGTTTCAGGCTTGAGATTCATCGAGCGGTAAAAGGGAGAGGAGCGGGCCAGGACCAGCCGGTCAGCGGTCGCACTCGCCCATGACGAAGTCGAGCGAGCCGAGGATGGACACCACGTCGGAGACCATCGTGTTGAGGCAGAGTTTGGGCAGGATGGAGAGATTGCAGAACGAGGG
>JAEUGY010000067.1 GCA_016794625.1 Opitutaceae bacterium | reverse complement strand
CCCGTGACGACGCCCGCCAGCAGCGCGCCCAAGGCAACGAGAACACGGAAAAAACGGAGGGGCGACGACTCCAGGCCGGTGACTGACCGGTTGGAAGCGAAGCCGAGAGAGACGGTTTCGGTTGTGCGCATGGGGGGAGCGGGCTTGCCGCCTCATTGTTTGCCGGGGATTCGATTCGACAAGCCTATTCCCCTCTGGCCGGGACCCGGTTTGTCCCTAGGCCGACCCTCGGGAAACGCCCAGTGCGTTCAGGATCCGCCGGGTCGGCCGACCCCGTGGCACGGAATCAGGGAGCAGGGGCCTCGGCCAGCGGCGCCGCGACGACAACGCGGAAGCCGATATCGTCCGCCTTCGCCGGCTGCGAGGTGCGCACCGGCTGGTTGAGCAACACACTGGCGGGCGTGCGCCAGCTTCCGCCGCGCACGACCCGGCGACTGAACGCGTCGCCCACCCGCTGCACCGTGTACGATCCGGGGGCGGGGGAGCCCAGGCGAGCGAGTTGGGCGGCGTCGAGCACAACGGGATCGGCGGCGTTTTCGGCCGGCAGATTCAGAGACCAGGCGTCGAGACACCACTCGGCGACATTGCCGTCGAGATCGAAAAGTCCAAACGTGTTGGCCTGTTTGGTGCGCACGGACTGGTGTCCATTGGCTGCCACGTCGTTTGACCAAGCAAACTTGTCCAACGCGCCGCGGGCGTCGCCCCCCGACCAATCCGCGCCCCGTCGCTGGGCGAGTTCCCACTCCGCTTCGGTCGGCAGCCGGACCACGGTGCCCGCGGGCAGAACCCCGGCGGCAGTGGCGGCGCGGGTAAGCCGGAGGCAGAACTCAACCGCTTGATCCCACGTCACGTTCTCCACGGGATTTTCACTCAACGGAGTGATCGTCTCCTCGCCCGGAATGACCTTGGGCCGCTTTTGGGTCACCGCCGTCGGACGCCCGCCGCTCATCACGGTCGTGGTGACATCCTCCATGATGGTGCGGGACGGACCCTGGACCTTGCGTTCCTTCAAGACGCTTGGGTTTTCGCCCATCAAGGCGGCGAAGGCAGCCTGGGTCACTTCGCCCTCCGCCATGAGAAAGGGACGCGTCACCCGGACCCGGACCCGCCCGCGTTCCGCGTCGCCGAGATTGACCTCGCCGGCCTCGACCCGCTGGAGCGTCAGGGTGCCGCCGGCGCCCGGGAGCGTGAGCGACTTCGGCAAGGTGAGCGGAGGGGTGGCGACGCGTGGCACCGCGGTGGGAACCGGCCTCGCCTTGAGGACGAGCGCGGGCACCACGGTGGGGTCGCCGGGCCGTACCTCCACGGACTGCTCCAGCGGTTCGAAACCCTCTTTGGTCACCGTGATCCGCACGGTGCCGGGAGTGAGGCCGTCGAAGCGGGCGGGGGACGTCTGGGCGGGCTGCCCGGCGATCCGGACCTCGGCGCCTGCCGGTTCGGTGGACACGCGTAAAGACCCGGTGATCCGCGGCGGCGGGGCCGGCTGTAGTGTCAGATCCAGGACAGAATCCTCGCCCGCCTTGATGTCCACGGTCCGTTCGACCGGCAGGTAACCCTCGAGACGTACCGAGATCCGCGTCGATCCGGCCGGCAGGCCTGGCAGCAAGGCCGGACTCGCGACTGGGGCGGCGCCAATGCGGCTGACCTGGGCGCCCATGGGACGCGTGCGGACATAGAGCCAACCGGTCGGTCCGGCCGCCGGGGCGAGCGGATTGAGCACCACGGGTTCGGACACCAGCGTTTGTCCCTCGCGCAACTCGAAGGTGCGTTCCTGCGGACGATACCCCTCTTTGGTGACCCGGATCTGGATCGGGCCCGCCGTCAGCTGTTCGAAGCGGGCCGGGGAGGGCTGGGCGGGTTTGCCCGCCAGGCTGACTTCGGCGCCCAAGGGGTCCGTGACGACAACCAGCGTGGTGGGCGCACGCGCGGCCGCCGCCGCTTCCCGCAGTCGCGCGGCTTCGCTCGATGCCCGGCTCCAAAGAATACCAAGGAGGACCGCCACCACGGCGCCGACGGCCCCCACGACGAGCACGCCCTTGGAGCGCGAGGGAGCAGCCGGACTGGCAGCCGGAGCGGATCCGGCCGGGACCACGGGTTCGGCCACCTTGACCGGCGGGCTGCTTTTGGCGGACTTCTTGCGCGCTTTCTCCGCGACCTCGGCTTCGGCGGCCTTGCGACGGACCTCTTCCTTCCATGCCGTTTGCTCCTGCTCCAGACGCTCTCGTGCCGTCCGCAGCTCCGTCCGTTCGCGGTCGACCGTGTGCCGTGCCTCGACCAGGCCGGCCTGTTCGCGTTCCTGGGTTTCCCTCCAGACGCGCAATTGATCACTCTGCCGGGCCAGTTCCTCGTCCCGTTGTTTCAGGGCCGCCGTCAATTCGTCCAACTTCGTCTGAGTGCTCGACACTTCAGTCTGTCGCGCCTTCAGGGCGGAGAACTCGCGCTCGAGACGATCCCGCTCGGCTTCCACCGCATCCAGTTTCGCGAGCAGAAGTCGCGCCTCTTCATTGACTCCACTCTCGGTCGGCGGAGTCGATGGCGCACGTTCGCCTTCGGCGGTCGGGACCGCGGTCGCACTCGCTTCCCGCCGGGTTCGCTCCGCCTCGGCCTGTTCCTCGATCCAGGCGAGTTTTTCCTTCTGCAGCCGCGCGGCGCCGTCGGTGAGGGCTTCCTCGCGTCGCGCCTGGTCGGCGTCGCGCTGCGCCAAATCCGATTCGCGTCGCTTCAGCTCGGCCAGCCGCGCCTCATTCGCCGCCTGCTGCGTATCCAGCGTTTTCTTGCGCGCTTCCCACGCGGTGCGGGTGGCGGCCTCCTCGGACTGCAGACGTTGCCGCTCGCTCTCGAGGGCCTTGCGCTCGGCCTGGAGGGCCGCTTTGGCCGACTCATGGCTTGCCAGCGCCGCGTCCAGGGCGATCCGCGCCTGATTGTACTCCTCCTGATTGCGATCGAGCTCCGCGTCCAGCCGCGCCAGCTCTGCTTTCCGCTCGGCGGCCCGTGTGACATCCTCCGCCAAAAGGCGCGCCCGTCGCTCCACGTCAGCCCGTTGCAGGTCCAGCTCAGCCTGTTGCTGGCGCACCTGCGCCCAGCTCACCCGTGGTTCAGGCGTGGCGGGATCGCCTGTGCTCGGGACCGGGGGCGCGGATGACGACGACGAAAGATGCGGACGTTTGGCCACGCGCCAGGACGGCGGGCGTCGGCGCCTCGGTTCAGCCGGAGCCAGCGCGGCGGCCTCGGGGGAAGACCCCGCCGGCAAGGGCACCTGAGTCGCCTGACTCAGGCGCTCCATCAGGGCGCGCACGGAGGCAGGACGCAACGACGGCAAACCACCGAGCGCGGCGAGCACGGCGTCGTCCCAACCTTTCGGCCATCCCGTGGTAGGCAATCGACGCTGCTGACGCACGTCGTCGATGCGCGCCGGATTGGCGGACACGGGCGCTCCGCCGGTCAGAAGGAAACTGGCGAGGGCGCCCAGCCCGTAAACGTCGTCGCTTGGATCCGGCGCCGCGCCTTGACGCCGCTGGGGACTGAGAAACAGGGAGCCCGGCTCGGGGGTGCTCCAAATCGAATAGGGATAACCCGCCAGCAATGGTTCGCCCGCGGCGGGCAGCCACAGGCAATCCGGTGTCAGGGCGGCGTGCGCGCGCAAACCCTGGCCGTGCACCTGCGCGATGATCTGGGCGATCGCGAAGAACCGCTGCAGTGCCTGGGCGGGATCGGAGGGAATCTGGGTTTCCGGGGAGGCGAGCGACGGCCCGGAAAGGCGAGGATCAAAGCGCGAGAGCGCGGCGTAGTGAGGCCACGCGCCCTCCAGCCGGCAATGGGACAACAGGCCAGGAATGGAGGTGTGGATGAAAGGCTCGACCAGCGACTGACGATCAGCGTCCGACAAGCGCGTGATGCGGTCGGCGGGCAAGAGCTCCAGGCAGTGCACGGCTCCCGTGCGCCGATCCACCACGCGCCAGCGTTCCGATGACCCGTCGCCGGAGAGCCTTTCTTCGAGCAGGATCCGATTCAGCCAGACTCGTCCCGCCTCGGCGGGAAACGCCGCCGGATCAAGGCGTGAGTCGGTTGCGGAAGGCATGGCAGAGGGGGAGAGGCGGACGCCCTCTCAGGTGGAGCGAGAAAACAGGTTGCCTCCCTTGGCTCAAGGTTCGAGTTCGCGGCGGGATCGAGCGGGCCGCGAGATTCGGAGGAAATTAACACTCCGGACCCAGGCCGGGAAGGACCCCGTCACGCCGTCTCGCGCACAAGCAGCCCCAAACGCGCCAGCCCCAGCAAAGAGTGCTGCAACTGACTCTCCAGATCGGGGGCGTCGGCGGGAGGACCGGAGAACACCCGGCCTGTTGCCTTCGCCTCGGCGTGCAGGGACGCGAGGTAGGCGCGGACGTCGGCCAGCAGCGCGGCGCCGTCGCGCGTACCGTCCAGCCGGGACACGAGGAAACGACCGAGCAGCAGCTCGAACGGGACCAAGCGTCCGGACAACGACACCACGGCGGGATTTCCCCGAGCCACCTGCCAGCGGGCCAGAAGGCCGACGCGCGGCCGTGTGGGAGGAACACAGGCGGCAGGCGGGGGGCCCCAGGAGAGTGCCATCAGGGTTGGCACCGCGGCGCGGATCACGAGCAACCCCATGTGCTTTTCCGCGTCGGGCGGCGGAGCGATTCCCGCCTCGTGCAGACGGGCGAGCGTCAGGCGGCAAAGTTCGGAAAACGGAACAGCATCGGTGCACGACTGGAGCGCGAGGATCAGCGCCTTTTCCAGCGGTGTCTTGATCTGAAGGGTCGTGTCCGGTTCCGCCTTGAGGATGAGGTCGCCCGGCTCGTGCAGACCGAGGGCACCGGACAGCTTGACGGGCGTGCAAAAGTGGACGTGAAAGCGGTTGACCCGCTCCACCGCGAGCGACGCACCCAGCCCGGTCCGGCAGAGCAGAGTCTGCCGGAAACGCCGCCCCTCGACAAAATCGAGGTATTGTTCGAGCAGAATCCGGTCCGACTCGAGGGGCTTGAGTGTCCGTCGCGCTTCCTCCGTCAGGATACTGGAGACGGGAATGAGGTACTCCGCCTCGGACAGGAAGGCGAGGTGATGCACGTCGGCCTGCCGGAGAAACTCGGTGAACAACCAGGGACGGCTGAAGGCGGAGAGCTCATCGTGGAAAAACGCGCCGTCGCTGTGGGCCGCGATCTGGGCCGCCTCCGTCTTCAGCAAGCGTGCATAATCCGTGGCCTCGTTGTTGGCCGTGCTCAGCAGTGCCATCAGCCCGCGGGCTTGCTGCACCCGCCGCACTGGATCCTCCTCGGCACGCGTGTGAAAATGCAGCATCAGCCGGACCATCTCCCGCAGCTGCGCGCCGGGCAGGGCCAGGTAGCTGACGAAGCCGACCCCATGGGGCGCGAGGTGCCGGTCCATGATTTGCAGCACGGCTTCCGCCACTTCGGCGGGCACCCAGGAGTAGACGCCGTGGGCGATGATGTAGTCAAACTCACCCAAATCCGATGGAGGCTGCCGGATGTCGGCCGTTTCCAGGCGAATCTGGGACAGGCCCAGCTCGGCGAGCATGGCACGGCCGCGGGCGATTGCGTCCCCTGCATAATCCAGACCCACGTAGTGCGCATGCGGATAGCGCTGCGCCATCGCCGCGAGGTTGAAGCCATCGCCGCAGCCCAGCTCCAGCACCCGGCAGCGATCCGGAGGCGCCACATCGATTCCACGCAGCCAGCCCTTGGTGGCCAGATTGTCGCTGAAGGTCTGCGGATGGGCAAACGCGGGGTACGGGATACGGTCGTAGTCGGTGGAGGTGGGCATGAACGGACGGCCGGCGGTGTTGGAAGGGCAAACCGGGAGTCGCCGGCGGTGGCAACGCAATTCCCCGGCCGCCCGGAGCGGCGGTGGGCTGGGGTGATTTGCGGCTTGATTCGATTCACGACGTGACGACGAATGGTCCCATGCCCGACCTCGACGGTGCGGCCGTGCCGCCGCAATGCCGCGCAGTGCCGATTTTTCCAACGGAGCATGGCGCTTCCGTCCGGGTCAGCGCGCTCGTGCACACCCCCCCTGCCGGACCCGCGGCGCTCGTGCTGCTCGCCTCGACCTGGATGGGGCGTTCGTATCTGGGCGCGCTGACCGACGCGTCGGGGGCCATCCTGGGATGGCTCGAGCTCTGGGTGCAGGCGGCCGGCGAAGTGCCGGGGCTCGACGATCAGGAAGCGGGCACCAATCCCGAACTGGACCAGCGCTGGAAACGCTGGTCCGCGGCGGCCGGGCGCGGCACGCTCGCCGTCCATTGCGGCTTTGAGTCGGTGCATCCACCGCCGGTCTGGCTCGACGTGGCGCATGGCCGTGCCGTGGTGCCCCAGGATCCGGGCACCGGGCAGGCCTATGCGTTGTGCACCGACGACGCTCTCCTGTTGTCCGCCGGTCTTGAGCCTTTTTCGGAATCGCGGCGCCGGCTCCTGTCGGTGCCAGGGCAACCCTCGGCCGGTCTGCTGGCGGTGAGCGGCGAGGCCACGGGTGCGGTGCGTCCCGTCGCCGATGCCCTGCCAGACAGTGGCAAGGCCCTGCTGCCCTTCAACCCCGAAGGCGGGTTCCTGCTCGTGCGCCGGCTCGCGCCGATGGAGTGGGGTGCCTTTGCGCAGTTGCTCTCCGGTCATCCGTTCCGTGGCCTTCAGGCCGGTCGACCTCCGGTGAAACTGGTCGGCCCCTATGCCGGACTGGATGATTGGGATCGTTTGCAGCAGGGCGGCGCGCATCTCTTTGCCGGCAATCGGGGCCGGGCGGGACGCTTTCATGAGGCTTTCCACCTCAAGCTGCTGTTGTTTTCGTCCATGTTGCGCGCGACCCGCGACCAGGTGGCCGCGACGCAGCTGCCGCAGCTCAATCTGACCTCCACGTCCTTCCGCGTCGATCTGTCGGCGGCCGGAGGAAATCTTCCGGCGCTTTGGACCGCGCGGGCGGCGCTGGTCGAGCCCCCGGCGTCGGTGGCGCTGACCGCGCCGGGCGATCTGAGGTATTTCAAACCGGCGAGCGAACTCGGGTCGTCCGTTTACCGCCCGGAAGGTGCCGGGCGCGCGGTGAAGGGTCGAGGCGAGTTGCGGGTGCGGAAAGTCACGCGTTCCGGCGAGCGCGTGCAGGTGGAGGCGACCCTCGTGTCCCAGGAAGTCGCGAGAGCTTCCACCCGCGATCTCGTCTGGGCCCGCCTGCCCCTGCCCGGAGTGGGCGCCTTTGATCTCGTCGGCAATATCGACGCCGCTGAAGCCCTCGCGCAGGGTGAAGCCCGCTTTCGCACCGCGCCGCTCGAGCCGAGCTCGTCCGTGCTCAGCGCCCTCCAAGCCGCCGAAGGTGGCGTGTTCCCCGGCACGCCTTTCCGCACGCTGCCCCTGCTCAGCAGTCCGTTCGATCTGTACGGTCTCGGTGTGCTCGGGGTGGAGTTGTTCCTCACCGGCGCGGGCAAGCCCCTGCCCGTGGTGCTCGATGCCGTGCTCAGTCTGGCGCGGGCGATGGATTCCGTTGGTACTGGTCCTTGGGGGGAACGGGCGCGGACCCTCGCCGCCACCGATCCTCGGTGGAATGAATCCCTTGGCCCGCAGCACCACGGACATGACTCAGGCACCGCGCAGACGGCTTCAGCGCTGCTGCCGCTGGAGTTGTGGTGGGACACCGTGGCGCTGATCTCCCGGCTTTTTCCCGGAAGCAGCGCGCAGGCGTTTTGTCGCGACTTTGGCGACGCCCCGCCGCATCAGCTGGAATCGGTTTACGCCAACCCGATCGCGGCCTTCGACGTTCTGTCGTTGCGGAGCCAAAGTTTATTGCTCTGCGACTGGCCGACGAACCGGGAAATTGCTCGCGTCATCCAAAAAGTACGTTGAAACCTGCCCGCGACCGGCGTTCCTCTCACCGCTGTCGCCCTTCGCACGCAACCCATCCTCGAACGACCATGAAAAACATCCCGCTCCTAGTTCGTTTGCTTCTGTGGACGAGCCCAGCCCTCCTTGCCCTTGGGCTGGGTGGCTGTGCCACACCGCCGAAGCCGTCCGCCTATACGATCGAGGTCACCTTGGACCCGGCGCTGGCGGGCACCTCGCTGCAGGTGGATGTGGTCGGCGCGAATGAACTCTCCGATCTGCCGAAGTGGCAGACCTATTCGGTGACCGAATACTGGCAACCCGGCAACGCGTTCCGGCGCGATGCACGGAAGGCCACACTCGCCTTTGGTCGGGGTCGTCCCGACACCCAGTCGCTGGCCGTCGACGATCCAAAATGGGCGGAGTGGCTGCGCACCGGAGCCCTCCATCTTGTCCTCATCGCCGATCTGCCCGGTCCCGTGAGCGACCAGACGGGCAATGCGGACCCGCGCCGGCTCATCCTCCCGCTCGATCGGGCGGCTTGGGATCGCAAGCTGCAGAAGCTCCAGATTGTGGTGCAGGAAAGTGGTCTCCGCCTAATGACCCCACGGCGTCCCTAGTGGGATCGGCCGCTGATCCCACCTTCCCGGAATGCCCACGTACGGCGGCTTTGCACCGCTTCGTATCGTAGCGACGGGAGCCCTCACCACCGTCCACGAGGCGAGGGCGGAGGACGGCCGTCCCGGACGGTTCGCCCTGAAGGTGTTTCATCCCGCGCCGTCGACCCAGGTCAAACGGCTGCTCTCGATCGAAGGCTGGCTGTGGACGGCGGAGCGGCAGCGGGACGCGGCGCGCGCCGGTGCCGCTGCGCGTGAGGTGGTGGCGTGCGGCCGCTGCCCGGAGGGCGCTTTTGTCGTGCTGCCGTGGATGCCGGCCTCGCTGGAGGGATTGGTCGAAGGAGTGACCCCGACCGGCGATATCGCCCGGGCTCTGGCCCGGATTCTCCTCGTCGGACTGGAATCGTGGGAAAAAGGGTACGGCGGTCCCCATGGCCGGCTCAAGGCCTCCAATGTGTTTGCGGAAGGATCGGGACCGCTGGAAGCGCGCCGCGTGATCTTTTCCGATCCAGCCTATCAGCCCGGTGCGGTGGCCCCCCGGGAGCTGCGACTTAGGGACCTACACGGCGTCGGCGCCATGGTGGTGCGGGTCATCCGCCGCCGCGCGGCGGGCGGCTGGCCGATTGAAGCGGCCCCCGAATGGCAGGCGCTCGGTCGCGCGGGCACGCCGCTGCGCGAGTACTGCAATTTCCTGCTCGCTCCCGCGCCCGCCGGGGAGGTGCCCAGTCTGGCGGAAGCGCGGCAGCGACTCGAACGCATTCCCGCCGACGCCAAACCCCTGCGCACCGCCGCGCTCAGTGCGGCGGGCCTCGCAGTTGCGACCGCCGCCGGGGTGGTGGGGCTGGCGCGCTTTGGTTCGTTCGACGCGATGCCGGCGCGCCTCGTGCCTTTGGCCGAGCGTCTGGGCAATCCCCGCGTCTTTCGAACCGAAGTTGCCCAAGAGTGGGCCCAGCTCTGCCGGGATTGGAATGCGTGGGTGGGGGATCTGTTGCGCTTTGCCGAGCGGTGGGAGCAGACCGACGCCTTGTGGGCCGCCGACGACCCCTTGCGCGCCGCCTTGACGGAGTTCCGCCGTTCCGCCGCAACCCTGGACCCGCGGGCGGTGGTGCCCGAGGCGGCGGGTTTTAGTCTTGGACTGCTCGGCGAGTCGCCCCCCGAAAAGGTGCGCCAGGAACTGTTGAAGAGTTCAGTCGACCGCCGGTTGCAGGCCGCCTGGACCCGGGTGAGCGCACTCGCCGGGCAGCTGGCCCAGTGGCCGCGCTGGCAACAGGTGCGCGACACCCGGAAACAACTTTCCGCCCGCGGTTTTCCCCGCGTTTCGGCCACGCTCGAGCGCCACCACCCGGAGGAGGCGGGAGCAACCCCCGATGTGCCGCTGCTGGTCGAGACCTTGAACCGGCTGTCGGAGGACACGGCGGGCACGCTGGCGCTACTGCCGCGCTGGGGTGAAGTCGAAGCGCTCTCCGCCGATCTCACCTCCAGCGGGGATCGTATTCAAAAAGCCCTGCCACGGCTGGTGCTGGCGCGGGTGGCCGACCGGCCTTCGATCGGCGAGTTTGCCGAGACCCTGGTCGATCCGGTGGAGGAGCTGAAGCGTCACCGCCAGCGTTTTCTCGATCCGTCGGTGGCCCGCGACCGATTCTTGCGCGAGGCCCCGCTGCTTCAGGGCAGCGACGAGGTCACGGACGAGCACCTGAAAGCGTGGGAGAACGAGTTGGAGAGCTTCCGCCGCGTGGAAGCGGCCCAGGATCCCCGCCAGCGCGAAGATTGGAACGCTCGCTTCACCGCGCTGCGCGCGCTTGCGGTCGACCTGGAGCCCACCGCACCGGCCGGGGACAGCACCGTGCCGCCGCTCAGTCGCGGCGATTTCGACGCGGACCTTGCCGCGCTCGAGACCCGCCTCGCCGGCCTGCGCACGCGTGAGGTGTTGCGACGCGATGTGCCACAGCTGGAGGCGGATCTCGATGTCCTGCGGCTCGCCCTGACGACCCTTGATCAACGTGTGGACAGCACACTCGCCCTGCTTCGTCCGGGTGTCTGGCTCGATCGCCTGGCGGCAGTGCGCTGGAGGTGGAGTCCCTCTCAACGCCGCTGGGATCGTTGGCGCGAGCGCACCCTGGCCGGGGTGTCCGCAGCCGATTTGGAACAGGACCGGGCCCGCTTCCGGGCGCTGCGCCAGCGCGAGCAAACGGCAAAACAATGGTTGGAGGCGTTCGAGGGCGAACAAGGACTCGGGGCGCTGCGTTACCGCGCGGTTCCCGAGCGTTCCGCCGCGGTGAACGATGCGGTGCAGGCCTGGAGTGAACGTCGATTGGAAACGCTGGCCACCCGCCTGATCGGGCAACTCTGGCCGGACGAGGTGGTCGAACCGGCCGCCCGCTGGGAGTCGGACCGGCTGAATGAGTCGGTCGTGCAATCTCTCGAGCAGCAACGCGTCTGGGCGGAAACGCTTCCGGGCTTGGTGGAAACGCTCGATCGCCTCTCCGGTCATCTGGCGCGGGGCGAAGGATGGAACGAGGGAGTGGCACCGCTGGCGATGTCACTCCGGAGTCGCCAGGATCTTGGCGAACTCGCGGGAGCGCCCGCGCTGTGGTGGGCCGAGGCCCAGGTTCTGGAATCCCTGAACGCCGGAGCTACCCGAGCGCAGGTGCTGGCCGCGGCACAAGGAGGGGGCTTTTCCAGCCGGCTCGAAGCCTGGCGCCGGCTCGGAGCTGAGGCGGACTGGCCGGCAACCGTCGCCGATCTCGATACCGATGGCTCCCTGACCGAGGCGCTTGGGCCGGCCATCGCGGCGGCGCCTCTGACCGAAGCGCGTCGTGGAGCGCTCACCCAGGAACTGGAGCGGGAGACCCAGCGTCGCTGGAACCGGGCGGCCCGCCAGGTGGCGCGCAATGAAACCGACCTCATGGCGGTCTTTTCCCGGATGGACCGGTTTGGCATCGCCGCGCACCACCTGGATTCCGACGTCGGTTACAATCTGCGACTCTGGCAGCTCAAGCAGGCGCGGGGCGACGAAGGCGACACGGATTACTGGCGCGCCCGACGCGATGCCTTTGTCGCACAGGCGCGGGGCGCCCCCGCAATCGCACAGCACCCCGAGGTGGCCCGCCTGCTCGCCGCGCTCGAAGCCTTGCCGCTGCGCGACGACCCCAGCCGCACGACGTCGCGTTCGCCCGCCCGCGCTGGCTGGCGTGAGTCCCTGGCCGATGGGGGCCAGCGCGTCCGTGTCACCTGGGGCGCACCCGGCCGCGAAGTGGCGATTGAATTCCAGCTCGTGCAGCCCAAGGACGGCACCCATGCGTTCTATCTCGCGCGCCAGGCGCTCTCCGTGGGCGACTTCATCGAGCTGATGTCCCGCCGTCCGGAAGGAGGAGGACTCTTCGAGACCATGCCCCGCTGGGTCCTGCGCGAAGGCGATGGCAACGAACCCTGGACCGTGCCGCTCGCGTGGAGACCGCGGGCGGACCGGACCGGACTTGAGCTCAACGGCCAATGGATCTACCGCCCCGACGCCCAGGTGGCGCCGCTTCTGGAGACACGCACGGGCGCGAGTGAGCCCGCCCTGGAAGCCTTGGTGCGCGAACGACCCGTCCCCAGAAGCCCTCTGCAACGCATTTCGCCGGGATTGGCCCGGGAGTTTGTGGAACGCGTGCTGGGAGCCCGACTGCTCACCCCGGACGAATGGAAAGCCTTCGTGGCCGACCTCCCGGCGCCTCCCCAGAGCAACCTCCGCGACCGCACCTTTTCCCAGCTCTGGCGCTTCCTCGAAGGGTACCGGACGGCCGATCAGGTGATCTCCTGGCGACCCAATCAGGATATTTACCTTCCTTTGCAGCCGACCGAGCAGGGCGGCCGGACCCGCCGGCTCCCGATGAGTGACCCCGGTACGGCCCCCCCGGATCGCGACGATACCCGTCTCTGGCCGGCGCCGGTGGATGACGGCCCGGAGACCGCGGGATTCATCCACCTCTTTGGCAATGTCTGGACCTACCTCTACGACCCGGTGAGCCAGCGATATTTCGTCGGTGGCGGTTCGGCCCTCGCTCCCCCTGCGCTCGACCCCAAGGCCCCGCATCCCGTGGAGGGTGTTCCCCTCATCGGCAACAGCCGTGGACGCGCCCTCGTGGATGGTTTCAGCGATGTCGGCGTGCGCCCGGCGTTCGACGCTCCACCCGGATTGCGCGACCGGATGGAAATGTTCCGGCTTGTCCGTCTCCAACAGTTTCTAACACTATGACCTCCATGCAGCCCGCATCTTCCACTCCTGCGGCGTTAAGCGAACCTCCCACCTGGGCTGCGATGCTCGGGAACCGACTGAAGTATCTCCAGGCCAACCTGGCTGACGAGACCCCCGAGAACCGCCAGACGTTTCTCGAGGAGGAGCTGCGCCGCGCCCTGCAGGCAGTACCGTCGAGCAAGCGCGGGCTCTACCTCGATGCGCTCGCCGAACGGTTTCCGTCTTGGGAACTGGCCACCGTGGCCGTCAATACTCCGGCCGCTATCACCCAGCGCACCCCGGATGAAATCGTGCGGGACTTTCTTGACCTTGCGCCCAAGATGTCCGGAGAGCAGCGCGAGGACATGAAGCAGAAACTCGCGGCCCTTGGTTTCATTGTCACCAGCAACAAGCCGATCGATGGAGACGCGCTGACGGATGTGCAGGCCAAGCTCAAGCTCGGCCCGGATGATCCGATTGACCCGCAACGGTTGGGCAAGCTTTTCGCCGCGCTCGCCGACGTCATGCTGACCCTGGATCAACTCGCCTGGAACCTGTGGCGCAGTGCCGCGCCCAAGTCCACCATCCGCCGCGACACGTCGCAGGGCGATTTGCGCATGCTGATCCGGCGCTCCATCGGAGGCGATGCCGAGGCATCCGCCGCCCAGGTGCAAAAACAGCTCGAAGCCACCCGGCAGCTGATCGCCGGCCTGCTGGCGGGATTGGGACCCGCGGGCAAGAATTTCTCGCGCCGCTACCAGCAGCGCTACACCCCGGATGCCATCCGCGAGACCGTCAAGGCCGAGGGCGGCGGGGGTGGACTGTTCGGCAACATCGAGGCCAAGTGCTGGAAAAAATACACGGAGCTGGCGGCCGAAATCACCGAAGCGACGATTGAGAGCGACGTCCAGGAGGCCGTGGTGAAGTACGCGGAAGACCTGATCCGGGGTTCCAATCGCTGACACCCTCCGCTCCGGCCACGTCGAACCTCCCCCTCCCCATGTCATCCCACGTTCACTGGCACGAAGGCCTCTTTCTCCAGCCTCATCACCTGCAGCAGCTCCAGCGCTCGGTCCACGAGGAAGCCTCGCGCAACCGCCGTCTGCTGGGGTCCTATCCCGCCGGGGTGGTGGAGATGCGACTCTCCCCGGACGAGCTGTCCAATTTCCGTCTGCGGTTTGAGCGGCTCGTGGTGGTCTTGCCGAGCGGATTGGTGGTGGACTTCCCGGAAAACGCGGATCTGCCCTCGCTCGATCTCAAGCCGCTGTTCTCCACCGGAAGTCAGATGTTCGACCTCCACCTGGCTGTGCCGCTGTGGCAGTCGAAGCGGGCCAACGCCTTTGAAATTGGCGCTCCGGCCGACTCGCGCAGCAAGCTGCTCTACAAGCCGGTCGAGGCGTCGCTGATGGATGAGAACACCGGGGACAATCCGAAGCCCGTCGTGGTGCGGAGGATCAACGCCCGCATCCTGACGCCCGGGGACGATCGGGACGACCTGGAAGTCATGCCGCTCCTGCGGATCGCCCGCTCCACCGGCGAGGCGCTGGGCCTGCCGAAGGTGGATCCTGAATACGTCCCGCCCTGCATGTTCCTGTCCGGCTCCACCGTGCTGTATCAGCGGGTGCGCGACCTGGTTTCCCAGGTCCAGGCCAGCCGCAAGGAGTTGGTCGTCCAGGTCAGCCGGGGCGGTTTCAGTCTTGATGCGTTGCGCGGTGTGCAGTTCGAGCAGCTCATGCGCCTGCGCACGCTCAACCGCTTTTCCGGTCGCCTCGGTTCGCTGCTGGCGGCCCCCGGGGTGTCGCCCTTCGACTGGTACCTGGAGCTGCGCGATCTCCACGGGGAACTGGCGGCGCTCAATCCGACGCGCGACGATTTCGACATCCCCGATTACAATCACGAGGGACTTTACCCGGTGTTCGAGCGGTTGGACCAAAAGATCCGCGATCTGCTCCGCGGCGTGGTCACCGCCAGCTACCTCAAGCTCGAGTTCGCGCGGGAGGCCGGCATGCAGGCGGCGGTCTTTACGGACGACCATTTCACCAAGCCCGTCGAGTATTTCCTCGCCGTCCGGTCGAAACTCGACCCGCGGGAGGTCACGCGAATCGTGGAGGATGCGGACCAGTTCAAGTTCATGCCGCGCAGCCTCGCATCGCGCGCCATCCGCGGGGTGGTGCTGAAGGAGGAGCGGATACCGCCGCTGCAGTTTCCGGCCCAGACGGGCCTGACCTACTTTCGGGTCAACCGGGTGGAGAGCGGCCGCGTCTGGTCCCAGATCCAGGTCGAGAAATCAGGCATCCTGCGCTGGCCGGAGGCCGATGGCAGCGATTTCCACGTCACCCTCTACATGACGCTGCCCTGAACCCCTTCCCCGAATCGGATGGGAACCGCCGGCCGGCACGCGGCGAGGTGCCGCGAGGCGGTGGATCCGAATCCCGAAGCCCATCGCTCCCTCCTTCCGCCTTTCCTCCCGCTGCCCAGAGCTCCGCGCCCCGCCCGCTCCTCTCAATTTGATCCCCTCCCATCATGCCTGTCCGGTTGCTCGATCTGTGTGAACCTCTGTTTCAAGCCGTCTGCCGCCTCAATCGCATGGGGCGGAAAGGCTCGTCGACGGACTATCCGACCGCGCGCTCCGAGATCACGACGATCTTCGAGCAGATGAACACCACGGCGCGCACGGACCTCGCCCTGAGCGAGCAATTCCGCAAGGTGGAAATGCCGCTGATCTTCTTTGTCGATTCGATGATCTCCGAGAGCAGTCTGCGTTTTGCAGCGGAGTGGAATCGGAATCGTCTTGCCTACGAGCGCAACGAACTGGCGGGCGACGAGAAATTCTTCGATCTGCTCGATGAAACCCTGCGCGAGTCTCGCGACGGGGTGGAGGAGCGCCTCGCGGTGTTCTTCACCTGCCTCGGTCTCGGGTTCAGCGGCTGGTACGCCGGTCAACCCGAGTACCTGCGCAAGAAGATGCTCGAGATCGCCCCCCGGGTGAAGGCCTACGTCGACGCCGATGAAACCGGGTTGATCACACCGGACAGTTATCAGCACACCAACACGACCAACCTGCCCATGCCGATTTCGGCCAGCCTGGTGCCCCTGCTCATCCTGCTCGGCGGGCTCTTCCTCGTCGTCTCGGCCGTCAACATTTATACGTTTCGCAGCGCGTCGTCCGAACTGAATGATGCCTTGGAATCGATCGCCCGGCGCGGTCCCTCCCAGGCGGCAGCCACCCCCCCGGCCCCCTGATTCCCGCCATGATCGAGCAATTCAAGCAAATGCCGAAAGGCATGCAGATCCTGATGGCCGTGCTCAGTGGCGCGGCGCTCCTCGGCATGGCGGCGATGATCGATCCACGTGCGATCGTGATTGTCGCCATCGGCCTGATGCTGGTGGTCGCGGCGATCTTCCTCTGGCAGCTCTACCAGAAGTGGAAGGCGAAGCAGCGCGCCCAGGCCCTCAGCAACCAGCTGAACGAAAACTCGTCCGCGGCCCCGAGCTCGATCAGCGATCCGGCGCGCCGGGCGAAACTCGACGACCTGCGCCAGAATTTCAGCAAGGGCGTGGAGAAGTTCCGCGCCGCGGGCAAGGACCTGTATTCCCTTCCCTGGTACGTGGTGTGCGGCGAACCCGGCTCGGGCAAGACCGAGGCGGTCCGCCATTGCAATGTCGGCTTCCCCCCCGGGCTGCAGGACGAAATGCAGGGTGCGGGTGGCACGCTGAACATGCACTGGTGGTTCACCAACCAGGCCGTGCTGCTCGACACCGCGGGCAAGCTGCTCTTCCAGGAGGCGCTGCCGGGCACGACCAACGAATGGACCGAGTTCCTCAACCTGCTGCGCAAGACGCGGCCCGACTGCCCGATCAATGGTCTGCTGCTCGTCATTCCGGTCGAGAGCCTGATCAAGGATCCCTTCGAGGACATCCAACGCAAGGCGGGCAAGATCGCCCAGCAGCTCGACGTCATTCAGAAACGGCTGGATGTGCGTTTCCCGGTATTCGTGCTCATCACGAAATGCGATTTGATCAATGGCTTCCGCGAATTCTTCGCCGGCCTGAAGGACCCGCAGCTGCAGCATCAGATGACGGGCTGGTCGAACGGCGAGTCGCTTGACGCGCCGTTCCGTCCGGATGCGGTCGACCAGCATCTCGACCAGGTGGTGCAGCGGATCCGCCGCCGCCGTCTGGGCTTGCTCAAGGATCCGATACCGACGGAACCAGGCGCCCGCCGGGTCGACGAGGTGGACGCCCTGTTCACGCTGCCAAGCAGCATCGCCGCCCTGGCCCCGCGCCTGCGCCGCTACCTCGAGACCATCTTTGTCGCGAGTGAATGGTCCGCCAAACCGCTCTTTCTCCGCGGCATCTACTTCACCTCCGCCTTGACCGAGGGCTCCGCCCTCGACGCCGAACTGGCCTCCGCGCTGGGGCTCGCCCCGGAAGCCCTGCCTGACGGCAAGGCCTGGGAGCGCGAGCGCTCCTTCTTCCTGCGCGATCTCTTCACGCAGAAGATCTTCAAGGAGCAGGGGCTGGTCACGCGGGCGACCAACACCGGCCAGCTCGTCCGGCGCCGGCAATGGATTCTGGCCAGCGTGGTCGGCTGCGGCCTGCTCGGCCTGGTCGTGCTCAGTCTGATCGGCCGCAACGCCCTCCGCTCCAGTGTCGGCGAGGAGCTGGCCCTGTGGCGGGCCGGCGCGAATCCGACCGAATGGGCGGGTCACCGCTGGCATCCCATTGTGGATACCTCGCTCGTCTACGCGGGCAATGATCCGGTGCGGATCGAAGGCAACCGGGAATGGCCCGTCATCGAGTTCCACGAAAAGCTGCTCCAGCGCGTCAGCTCCGATTTGCAGATTCCCTGGATTTTCAAGCCGATCGAAACCATCGCGGTCCGGGCCAATCCGGGCCGGCGCCGGGCGCAGCGCGTCCTCTTCGAGGCGAGCGTGGTGTCGCCCCTCGTCGAGGCGAGCCGGGAACGGTTCCTCAATTCCCCGGTCTGGGCGCCGACCGACATCGATCGACTTGCGACCCTGGTCGAGGTCGAGGGCTCGGTGCACCTGAAGAAGCTGCCCGGTTATGTGCCGGATTTCCCCGGCGAGGATTTCATCCAGCCCCTGCTCGGTCCGTCCATCGCCGCCTTGCCCGACCAGGCCGCCCTTTCGGATCGCCTGATCCGCATCTTCGACTGGACCTACTTCGGCGGCGGGGAAGGGCGGGGCAAATGGCCGGGCGACTGGCTGACGCGCGGCAAGACCCTGCGTGACAACCCGCCGATCCTGCGGGCCTTTGAAACCCTGGAGCGCGATCTCCAGAATGCGCAGGCCACCCAGCGCGACGCCTTTCAGGTGGTGCAGGACGGCCGTCTGACCGTCATCCGCTTCCTCGACTCCGAAAAGGCCTTCCTTGCGGCCGCCTCCGCTCCGCGCACCGCGGCCGGCTGGCAGGCCAAGGTCGAGGCGGCCTGGTCCGATCTCGCCACTCGCCGAGCGTCGCTCGACCGGCTCGTTGAAGATCTCAAACGCAAGACGGGCGTGACCGGAGACGTGACACTCGACAGCGGCTACCGTGCCGCAGTCGACCGCATCCGCGGCGGCGCCGGACGTGCCTCCCAGCGCATCAAGGCCTCGTTGCTTAAACAAAAGGCGGCGGCCGATGCCGCGGCCCAGGCCGCGACCGGACCGGCCAGCGAGTTCACCCTCTATCGCGACGTGCAACGCCGACTGGCCTCGCTCGATGCCAAGGTCAACGCCCTGCTCGAACAAGCCCTGCCGCCGTCGGAACAAGCGCAGCTCGCCGACCTCGACCAGCAGACCTTGCGCGCCACCGCGGCCGGAGCCCGGGCCGCGTATCTGCAGCGGGTGACCGCGTATGCCGAGGCGATGGAACGACTCGCACTCAAGGCCGCCCCCGGCGAGAGCCTCCTGGGCAAACTCGGATCCGTGGTGGGCACCCAGCTGGCCGCCATCACCACCGCGCGGGAGTCGATCGGCAAATACGAAGGTCCGATCCGTCCCGAGTTCACCGTGGCGGTGCGCAACCTCCTCGACGGTGCCTCCGCCGTGAGCGTGCAGGGCCTGATGCGCGTGTACACCGAGGAACTCGACGCCATCAGTTCGCCGACCTCCGGATTTCCGTTTGGTCGGGGCCCGGCGCTGGAGCCCGAGGCGTTCAAGGCCGCGGTCAAGGCGCTGGAGCGCGTGCGGGCGGATGCGGCCGATCCGGCCGTGCCAGCCGACGTCAAAAAGGGCCTGGAAACCGCGTTCGCGCGCGCCGACCGCTGCGCCGCGTTTGCCGCCGCCCTGACCGGGGCGGATGGTGAACCCCTGCAGGCGAAACTCGTGCTCATTCGCGACCGTGACCAGGCGCCGACCCTGGAGCGGGTCACCGGCGCCGGTGTATCCGGAAAGATCCCCTTGGCGCGGGTCTATCCCTCGTTCCGCCTCGCCGGCCGCGACCTGCGCGCCCGCGGACTGGTCGAAAACCTGGAGATTGGCCGCTTCGCGCTGCCCGCCACGCCGACTCCGATGGAATTTTCCACCACGCCCGACCCCAAGCCGACGCCCGATGCCAGCCTCGTCTTTGAACCCGGCTGGAGCCTGCTCCGCCTGCTCACCCAGGGTTCCGTTCGCCGGAACGACGGCTTGGAGTGGGACACCGTGGTGCGCCTGAAGGAGGATCGCACGGAACTGGTGCTCGCACTGACCGTCGTCTTCGAAAAGCCCCTCCCGACCCTCGATCGCTGGCCCTCCTCGGCACGGTGATGCCCCATTCCACCCACGCCGCCGCGTCGACTTTCCCTTGCCCCCGCAGCCAGGAAGGCCGGTACCATGAGTGAGTTCGCGCAACGATTTCTCAACGAAGACTGGGAAAATCTTCCCCAGGCTCCCCGCGTTTACGTGGGCGCCTTTGGCAAGCACCCGGCTTGGAACGACCACATGGACGACGTGGGATTGCTGACCTCGTCCCTCGTCATGCTCCGGCGTTCGCTCTACGGCACCGGCATCGCTTCACAAATTGAAAGTGCGGCCTGGGATCGGGCCGGAGCGGACAAGACGCTCGCCACGTTCGATCACACCCTGGTCTGGCGCCGGGGAGGGGAGTCTTTGACGGGCCGCATCTGGTCCTCCCGCGACGGCATCGGCCGGGCTTTGTTCCCCATGACCGTGGTCGTCCACACCGTGGGACAGCGATTCGAGTTTCTTTCCCAGGAGGTGGCCCCCGCACTTGAGACGGCCCGGGCCGGATGCCTGCAGGCGACCGTCGCGACCCCCGTGCTGGCCTCGCTCGCGGAGGCGCAGCGCACCCTGCGACAGCGCGCTGGAGTGACCGATAGTGTGGGCGTGGTCGACTCCCTGATTGGCATCGATGGCTGGACCGCATACTTCAGCCTCGATCGCACGGATCTCGAACGCGTGTTTCACCACCTGCGCGTCAACCTGGGGCTCTTCGCGCCCGGATCCAATGCCTGGAATCCGGCGGAGGGCCCCGCGAAGTCCCGCTGTCTGCGCCTGCCCCGGGTCCCCGGCAGCAATGCCATGGAGACGCTCAATGCGTGGTTGTCCTTCCTCGAAACCCAGGTGGATCCCGCCGTGCCCCTGCTCGGACTGGTGCATCGCGAAGCCACGTGGATCGACGTCATTGTGGGCGAACCCGCGCCGGCCGACTTTTTCGTTCTGCGGGCAAATCTGCTCGGTGCTCCGCTGGTCACGGATGTGCCGTACCAACTGGATGCTCAGGGTCTGCAACGCATGGAGCCACTGCTGGCTGACATCGTCCGCCGCCGCCGGCTTCCGACGGTCTCGATCCTGAATGGCCAGCCCGTCCTGGAAAATCGCGAGGCCGCCGACCGCTGGCTGGCCCGTCACCGCAATGGCGGCAGGACCGGTTTTCTCAGTCGGTTGATCCCGTCGGCCGGCTCCCGCGCTGGCTCTCGCTTCGACTTGCGGGCGACTTAGCTCTCCTGTTCCGATGCGACCACGACCGCAACCATGGCCCGCCGTTGCGCGCGACGGTCGCACCCCCGGGACTCGGGCCGCGCGGTACAGTTTCCGCGGAGCGGTGGCCGTTGTCTGGTTGTTCGTGGCCGCAGCCTCGCTGGTGGCCGCCGACCGAGTGCCGGTGGACCGTTTTGCCTTTCGGTACGGGCTGCCACACCCGCAACTGCCCGCGCTGGATACGTTGCAGGCGGTGCGGGTGGCGCTGGGCCAGCACGAGGGAGTGTGGACCGTCCGCCCTGAGCACGGCGAGAAGGGACTTGTCCTGGGCACCGTGCCTGCGGGCGCTCACTTCGATGCGGCCGGACTGCGGTTTGTCGCCGAACAGCTCGTGACGCACTACAACCAGCTGGGCTTTTACGGCGTCTGGGTCGCGTTTGAGGGCATTGATGTGACGGCGCGCGGCCTCGTGGATCGGCGACCTCCGGACACCACCACGCTCTCCGTCGTGGTCTGGGCCAGCCAGGTGGCCGAAGCCCGAACGCTAGCCCGGGGACGCCGGTTTCCCGCGGCGGAGGCGAACCAGAATCCCAAGCATCGCTGGATCCTGCAACGCTCGCCGTTGCAGCCTCCGGAGGCCGCCGGAGCGCCCGGCAGCCTCTTTCTGCGAGACCGTCTCGAGTCGTACCTGCGGGCGTTGAGTGCCGATTCGACCCGGCGGGTGGAGGCGTCCATCGCGTCCGCGGGCAGCCCCGGGTTGATCGTGCTCGATTACCTCGTGACCGAGGCGAAGTCCTGGCAGGTCTTTTCCCAGATTTCGAACACCGGGACCGAGGCGACTTCGCTTTGGCGCGCCCGCCTTGGCTTCCAGCACAATCAGCTGACCAATCATGATGACGTCTTCAACCTGGACGTCCTCAGCACGCCCGACTTCGGCAGCCGGGCCGCGTTCATGTCCTATCGCCGGCCACTCATCCGGCCGGGCACGTTGACCGCACGCGTGTATGGCTCTTTTGGTGACTTTGCCGCCGACGGACGCGCCTTCGAGAACCTGCGCTTTATTGGCGACAATTGGCTGACGGGGGCGGAGGTCACCTACCGGCGCGATGTAGGAAAAACCTGGGAATTGACCACGGCGCTGGGGGCGAATTACACGCGCTACTCCGTGGCGACCACCGTCGGCCCCACCAGCATCACGGAAGGTGAATCTGCGTTCCTTGTGCCGTTCTTGAATGTGGGGGCAACCCGGGAAATGGAACGGGGAGCCCTCAGCCTGGGACTGCGACTGGAAAAGAGCGTTGAAGGCGTGGCCAACACGGAACCCGGACGCGGTTATGACTCGCTGGGTCGCATCGGAGCCTCCGCCGACTGGACCTCGCTGCGCTGGCAGATCGGTTACCAGGCCTTCCTCCCGGCTTGGTTCTCGGGGAATGAAGGACACGAATCCCAGATACATGAAGTGAATTTGCGTTCTCGCGGACGGGTCTTGTTGGGCGAGGCGCGCCTCATTCCCCAGGAGCAAGACCTCGTGGGAGGAGCTTTTTCGGTGCGCGGCTATCCAGAATCCGCCGTCTCGGCCGATGAGATGGTTCTTTTTTCCGCCGAGTATGGCTTTCACTTCCCCCGCAGCCTTACCCCTGGTCCCGTTGGACGCTGGCTGGGACAGCCCTTCCATTGGCGACCGCCGCAAGCCCTCCGCCCACCCGACTGGGATCTGGTGCTGCGCGGGTTTGTGGACTATGCCCGCCGCCAGGTCACCCCGGAAGCGGGTGCCCCGCCGCCGCAGCCGGGCACAGCGCTGCCTCTCGCGGAACGCAATGTCGACCTGCTCGGCGCCGGGCTGGGGGTGGAGTTCGTGTTAAAACAGATGTTGTCGATCCGCTGCGATGTGGGCAGAGTGTTTCGTGCGCTCGAGGACGACGATCGCACGGTCGCCGAGTCTGGGGATCTTCGGGCACACGTTGTCGCGAGTTTCAGTTGGTAGCGCCGGTATGAAGCGCCCACGCAAGCTCTCCCGTCAGATGCGCCGTTGGGGAAGCCGAACGGCCGCCTTGCTCTTGGCTCAGGCACCCCTCCACGCCGGACCGAACGGGGCCGAGGTGCTTTCAGGTCAGGCTTCCGTCGCGGTCGACGGTTCGCTCACGACGGTCACGGCCGGCCATAACGCGATCGTCCGCTGGAACGCCTTTGATGTGGGGCGTCAGGAGACGGTGCAATTCGTCCAGCCGGGTGCGGCGGCGCGCATCCTCAATCTGATCGGCAGCCTCTCCCCGTCACAGATCCATGGCACGCTGCGGTCGAACGGGCAGGTCTACCTGGTCAATCCGGCCGGCATCTACTTTGGTTCCACCGCGGTGGTGGACGTGGGTGGCCTCTACGCGGTCGGCGGGTCGATTTCCAAGGAAGATTTCCTGGCCGGGCTCGACCGTTTCACCGGCCTGTCGGGCGACGTACGGAATGACGGGGCTCTGCGGGGTGAATCGGTCGCGTTGGTCGGTCGCGCCGTTTCCAATACCGGGAGCATTGTTTCCCCGGATGGCTTTGTTGGGCTCGTCGCGGGCGATCAGGTGCTGCTCCAAAGCGAGGGGAGCCGGATTCTGGTTGAAGCCGGACGGACCGAAGGGCGCGAGGTCGTCACCCACGGGGTCACCCAGTCGGGACAGATCGATGCCGGCGGCGGTTCGGCCGTGCTGGCGGCGGGCGATCTCTATTCCGTGGCCATCACGCAGTCCGGCCAGCTGACCGCTCGGGAGATTCGGGTGCAGAGCGAGGGCGCGGGCGACGTGGTCATCTCCGGCACGCTCGACGCCACGTCAAAGACCGCGGGGGACCGTGGTGGCTCGGTCCTTGTGACCGGAGATCGGGTGGGCGTGCTGGCCGGAGCGATGATCGATGCCTCCGGGCCGGCCGGTGGCGGGCAGATCCTCGTCGGCGGCGACTTTCAGGGCGCCAACCCCGAAGTCCGCAACTCGCGGGTCACGCTCGTGGCGCGGGACGCCACGCTGCGGGCCGACGCGACCGCGCAGGGCGGCGGCGGACGGGTGATTGTCTGGTCCGACGACACCACCGTGTTTAATGGCACCCTCGCCGCCACCGGCGCCGGAGCGCAGGGAGCCGGCGGATTTGCCGAAATCTCCGGTCAGGGTCGTCTCGCTTTTTCCGGTGTTGTTTCACTCTCCGGCGGCGGCGGCCAGAAGGGTGAACTGCTGTTCGATCCCGATTCCATCACAATTCAGGCGGCGAATCCCAATCTCAATGGTGACAAAACCGTCGGCGATGACATCACGGGGGTGGGTGATCTGAACAGCGCGCTGCTCGATGAACCCGGTGCGGACAGTGTCATCACCGCCGGCGAGGTCGCGAAGCTGCTCGGAGGAGCCTCCCTCACGTTGGCGGCGAGCAAGACCATCAGCGTCGCCGCCGCGGTGAACTGGTCGAGTGGCTCATCGCTGACCCTGACGGCGGGCACGTCGATCGATGTCGCTCAAAAAATCGAAAACTCCGGTTCGGGTGCGATCACGCTGAACGCGGGCTCCGGTGGAATCAGTCTGGGCGCGAATGTTGCGAGCGGCGGGACCGTGACCCTGGACAGCGGCGGAGCCATTGCGCAAAGCGCAGGCAGGGTGAGCGCCGCCACGTTGGTGTTGGAAGGCGGAGGTTCCTTCGGCACCTCGACCGCCAATCGCAATGGGATCTCCGCCGCGTCGGTCACGCTGAACAAGTCCGGCGGAGCGGTCTTCATCGAGAATTTTCGCGCCGGAGGCGTTTCCCTTAGCGGCACCTCCACCGGCGCAACCGTCGACGTGGTCTCACGTGACGCGGCCGGCACGGCTGCGCAACCCCTGACCGTCGGCGCCTCCGGCCTGACCGCGGGATCGGTCGCACTTAATGGAAGCACGGTTACGGTGACGGGAGATCTCACGGCGACCGCCTCCGGAGCCTCGATCGTCGCCGCCACCGACGCCACGATCACCGGAGACATCGACGTCGACAACGCTGTCAGCATCACCTTCGGCTCGGCCGCCGCCGGAGTGCTCACCCTGAGCGGGAGCATCACCGCGCCCGACGATCTGAGCGCCACCGGTGGCGCGAACGGGGACTCCATCGTGCTGAACACGCTCTCCGTTGGCACCGCAACCTTCGATGGCGGAGGCGGCACCGACACGGTGACGGTTGGGGGCTCCGGCGCACAGATCCTCGAAGCCACCGGCACGGGCGCCTTCAGTCTCGGCGCTCTCGACTTCACCTCGATCGAGGAGGTGGCGGCCGGCGGCGGCACGGACGTGGTCGAACTGCCCAACTCGAACAGCAGTATCGTGGTGACGGGCTCCGGGGCTGTCTCCGTGCTGGGGATCGCCTTCTCGCAGGTTGAAACCATCGACGCGGGCGGAGGGACGTCAGATACGGTTTCGCTGACCGGAGGCGACGACAGCTTTGTGGTGACCGGAACCAATGCCGGTTCCGCCAGTGGACTGTCCTTCACCGGCATCGAAGCCGTGGACGGTATGGCGGGAAGCGATACGCTGACCAACTCGAGCGGCACTGCGTTTACGGTGGGCTCCGGTGCGGTGGCGGGCATCGCCTACACCCAGTTCGAGAAGTTCAGCACGCCGTCGCTCAAACTGAGCGCCGCCGATGAGACGATCGCCGTAACCGCGGCGGGTGAAGCGACGATCGGAGGCGTCAGTTACACGGGTGTGACCAGCATTGATGCGCAGGGAGGCGTCGACGCCGTTACGCTGACCGGAGGCGACGACAGTTTCACCGTCACCGCCGCCGGCAAGGGAACAGGGCTTGGCATCTCGTTCAGCAACATCGAGTCGATTGACGGCGGACTCGGCACGGACACGCTTACCAACGCCACCGGAGCGGTACTCACGCTGGGAGCGACCCTGGGCGATGTGACGTACACGAGTTTCGACAAGATCAGCACTCCGGCGCTCAAACTGACCACGGGAGACGACACCTTCGCCGTCACCGGGAGCGGCAAGGGCTCAACCGGAGGGGTCGACTATCTGGGACTCTCGACCGTGGATACCGCGGACGGCGCGGATGCCGTGGTGCTGACCGCCGGAGCGGAAGCACTGGTCTACGGGGCGGGCGGGGCGGTCACGGCCGCGGGGATTACCTTCAGTCAGGTGGAGTCGGTCGACGGTGGTGGCGGAGCCGACTCTCTCACCCTCACCTCCGGCAAGGACGAAATCACGGCGTCTGGAACCCTGCAGTTCAGCGTCGGTGGCGTGGGCTTTGCGAATGTGGCGACGGTGGCGGCGGGGTCGGGCACGGACACCCTGACGCTGACACCGGCGAATACGACCATCACCGTGAACGGCTCCCAGAGCGCCACGGTCCTCGGAGTCGCCTACACCGGCCTCGACGCCATCGTCGCGGCGGCCGGGGGGCTCGATCACGTCACGCTGCCGGCGACCGATGATGAGTTCGCGGTGACGGCCAGCCTGGCGGGGACGGCCAACGGCATCGCGTTCACGGAAATCGAAAGCGTCGATGGCGGATTGGGCGAGGATACATTGACCAACGACACCGGCGCGGCCTTTTCCGGCGGCAGTGCGGCGCTCGGTGGCATTGCCTTCACCGGATTCGAATCCATCGACACCCCCATTCTCGCGCTGACGGACAATGCGGAGACGTTCACCCTGATCGGCACCGGCAAAGGCAAGCTGGGAACACTGACGTACAAGGGCTTGATTGCGGTGGATGCACTTGGCGGCAGCGACGTCCTCGAACTGACCACCGGCGATGATGCGGTCCAGTTTGACGGACCCGGAGCGGTCACCACTTCCGGCATCGCCTTCACCCAGTTCGAGTCCGTGAAGGGCGGTGGCGGCAAGGACAAGCTCACGCTGACCACTGGATCCGATCAGGTGGCCCTCGCGCCGACCGGCGTGCTGACCGTCGCAGCCGTGACGTTTGAAACCTTTTCCGAGGTGGCCGGCGGTGCGGGCGGCGATCTCGTGGTGCTGACGACCCTGGATGATGACGTCCAGATCGATGCCTCCGGAGCCTTCACGACCCGCGGCATCGCGTTCAGCCAGATCGAATCGCTCAACGCCAACGCCGGCCTCGATACGATCAAACTCACGAACGGCGCCGACACCGTGGTGATCGATGGGGCGAACGCCGTGACCACCGCGGGTCTGGCGCTCACCGGGGTCGAAGCGGTCGCAGGCAAGGGCGGCAAGGACTCCCTGCTCCTCGGAGCCTCGGGTGAAGTGGTATCCGTGACCGGTGCGAATGCGCTCACGTTCGCCGGGATCTCCTTCACCGAAGTCGATGCCCTCGATGCGGGCGGGGGCCTCGACGAGATCAAGCTCACGTCCGGCGCTGACACCGTCACCGTGACGGGCACCGGTGCGGCCGATGCCGCGGGCATCAGTTTCAGCCAGATCGAAGTCCTCTGGGGCAACGGCGGCGGTGATTCCGCGACCCTTTCAGCGGGTGACGACACCATTCTCATGGTCAGCGGGACCGAGGTGAACAGCAATGGCCTGCGTTTCCTCCATTTCGCCGGCTTCTCCGGTGGCGATGGCAAGGACACGGTGTTCCTCTCGGCCGCGCCTGAAACCGTGACCCTGACCGGCAAACAGTCCGCCACCCTGGTGGGCGTGCCGTTCACCGCCATCGAGGGGGTGGAGACGGGCGGAGGGGCAGACACCCTGGTTCTGACGACCGCGGATGATGCCGTGTCCGTGCAGGACGGAAATCGTCTGCGCGCAGGCGATATTCTCTTTGGCGGAATCGATGCCGTGGAAGGCAATGGCGGCAGTGACTCACTCACACTGACGGACAAAGCGGATACGATTTCCGTGACCGGCATCGGCGCCTTCCAACACGCCGGGGTTGGGTTCACCAAATTCTCCGCGCTGATCGGCGGCGCGGGCACGGATCTCATTACGCTTTCGCCTCTCGCGGACACCTTGACCGTTTCCGCACCCAAGCTCCTGGCGGTTTCCGGACTGAGCTTTTCCCAGTTTGAGACCGTGGACGCGCTCGGTGGGGACGATCAGGTCATACTATCGCCCGGGAGCAACGCGGTCACGGTCCTGGGCACACGTTCCATCGGCGTCTTTGATCTCACGCTGAACAACATTGAACGGGTGGCCGGCAACGGCGGAGGTGACACCGTGCTGCTTGGCGCGGGCAATGATCAGATTGGACTGATCGGGACAAACGCCTTCGGTGTGGCGGGCATCGAGTTCACCGCCTTCAGCGGAATCGATGCGGGGCCAGGCCTCGATCTCGTCACCCTTTCGTCCGGCAACGATCAGGTGCAGGGACTCGCCGCCGGCTCCTTTGCCAGCGCCGGCGTAACCTTCTCCAATGTGGAAAGTGTGAACGCCGGCGTGGGCTTCGACGCGTTGACGCTGACCTCGTTCGGGGATCAGCTGGCGGTGACGGGCCCGAATTCCCTGAACGCCCTCGCGATCAATTTTTCGGGAATCGATGGAGTGGCGGGCGGCGCCGGTTATGACTCGATCATCCTGCCGGCGGGCGCGGATGCAATCCTGCTCGCGGGTCCGGGTGCGGTGAATGCGGCAGCCATTCTGTTCACCGAGATCGAGGCGGTGGATGCCGCGGGCGGGGCCGACACGCTCACGCTGACGCCGGGTCCGGACACCGTCACGCTCGGAGCCGCGCTGGTGACCCGCATTGCCAATATCGACTTCTCCAGTGTCGAAACCATCGCGGGCGGAGGCGGTGACGACCGCGTGGTCCTGACATCCGGATCCGATGGGGTGCGCGTGACCGGCAAGACCGCTTTCACCGCGGCGAACATCGCCTTCCAGCAGTTTTCCTCGGTGGCCGGAGGCGCCGGGGCCGACACCGTCACATTGACCGAAGGGGCGGACACGCTCCGGGTGGACGGTCAGAATGCGATGACGACGTCGGACATCGCGTTCACCGAGATCGAGACGGTTCAAGCCGGGGGCGGCACGGACACGGTGAACCTCACCGCTGCTTCCGACCAGGTGGAGGTCACCGGACTGTCGCAACTTCTCACCTACGGCATGCTGATTGACGGCGTCGATCAGGTCGCCGGCGGGGCGGGGGAGAACGAGGCCCGCCTGGGTGCGGGTTCCGATCTCGTGCTGGTGACCGCGGCCGGCAGCTTCCTCACCTCCGGAATTGCATTTTCCGAGTTCACTGCCGTGACGGGCGGCGGAGGCGGCGACGAAGTCCAGTTCACCTCCGGCGCGGACAGCCTGGTCATGGCGGGCGCCGATACCCTGGTCAGCCTTGGGCTCACGTTCCGCCAGTTCCAGCAGGTGGATGCCGGCGGCGGGTACGATACGCTGACCCTCCCGCCGAGTGACGACACGCTCGAGATCAAGGGCCCCGGTTCGCTGGCGGCGGGTGCGTTTGTCTTTACCCACCTTGAGGCCGTGGCCGGGGGCGGTGGTTCGGACGCCGTGAATCTCGGAGCCTCCGACGACCAGGTGACCCTCGCCGGATCCCGCGCCTTCAACACCTCCGGCCTCGCCTTCTCCGGTTTCGGTCGCGTGGATGGCGGCGGCGGCAAAGACACCCTCCTCCTTTCGGCCGCAGCGGACGAGGTGGTGATCGAAGGTTCAAAGGCACTCCGCACCGCCGACGTGCGTTTCACGCAGTTCGAAGTCGTCGATGCCGGTGCCGGCGGCGTGGATCGGGCAATCCTGACCGCCGGTGACGACGCCGTGCGCCTGCTCGGAACTCAACGGATTGCCACGTCCGACCTTGAGTTGATCGGGGTCGAGCTGGTGGATGGCGCCGGGGGACGGAACAGTCTGGAGCTGCCTGACGGTGACGATGTGCTGACCGTGGCGGACAACCGGTCGTTCAAGGCCGGAGACGTCTCGTTCGGTGCCTTTGACGCCGTGGCGGGTGGGGGCGGACGCGACACCGTCCGCCTGACGGATCGGGACGAAACCCTGACCTTGGCCGGAGCGAAGCGCTTCTCTGCGTATCAGATCGCCTTTTCGGACATCGAAAGCGTCGACGCCGGTGCGGGCCGCGATCAGCTTCTGCTGACGGCAGGGGACGACACCCTCACGGTTCGAGGCGAAGGCGAGCTCCTGACCCAGGAGATCAGCTTTACCCGACTCGAAACCGTCGATGGTGGTTCGGGTCACGACATCGCCCACTTGACCAACGAAGCGGATACCATCGCGTACCAGGGCGGCGGCACGTTCGCCACGCGCGCGCTCACGTTCCAGGCAATCGAAACCGTCCACGCCGGCGGCGGTCAGGATCAGCTCACCCTCACCCCCACAGACGACGAAGTTACCCTCACCGGGCCCAACCAACTGACCCTGGCGGGCCTGACCGTTCTGGATCTCGAGACCGTGGCGGGCGGCGGCGGCAACGACCGCGTCCACCTGACCGCCGGAGACGACGCGGTGCAGATCACCGGCGAGGCGTCGTTTTCCACCCTGGGCCTGGCCTTCACCGCCATCTCCCGACTGGACGGCGGAGACGGCCAGGATCGGGTCACACTTACCTCCGGTCCGGATCGGGTGGTGATCGCTGGCGAGCGCAGGCTCGACCTGCCCGGATTGCAGCTTACGGCCATCGAATCGGTCGACGGAGCGGAAGGGACCAACAGCCTGATTTTGACCGCCGGGGACGACACGGTGACCGTCGACGGTCCGCGGGCCCTCACCACCGCCGGACTGACCTTCACTGCTTTCGATCTCGTCGAGGGCGGCGCCGGTGCGGATGCCGTGCTCCTGACGCGCGGCGATGATCAGCTGGCGATTCGCGGCCTCCATTCATTTTCCGCCCAATCCCTCCTGTTCCGAGACGTCGAGACGGTCGATGCGGGCGCCGGCTTCAACCGGCTCGATCTCACCGGCAATGACGACACCGTGACCGCGCTGGATACACGAAAACTCTCCACCTGGGGTCTGACGCTTTCGCGGGTGGATGCAGTCGACGCGCTCGGGGGGCGCGACATCCTGACCCTGACCTCCGGACCAGACACCGTGTTGGTCACCGGCGTCAAGGCGGCCACAGCCTCGGCGGTGGCCTTCACGCACCTCGAGTCCATTGACGCCGCCGGCGGCGCGAACACCGCCCGGCTCACGGGTGGGGACGACGAGGTACGCGTTCTGGGCGAACGATCCTTCCTCACCTCCGAACTGACGCTCACCTCGTTTCAGACCATTGACGGCAGCGCCGGCGTGGATCGGATCGAGCTGCTGCCCAAGGACGACGTCGTCACGCTGGCGGGACCGCAACGGCTGAGTGTCGATGACCTGGCCCTGGTCGGTTTTGAGGCGATCGATGGCGGGGGAGGAGCGAATACGCTCCAGGGCACCCCGGCGGCGGAGAGCTGGACGATCGACGGCGTGAATCGCGGCACGGTCCAGGGGACGACGTTTGCCCAGTTCGCCACGGTGAAGACGGGTGGCACGGCCACTGACACCTTCACGTTCACGAGCGGTGGGGGTGACATCACCGGAAAGATCATGGGCGAAGGGGCGACGGTCGCCCTCGAGAATACGACCGACGCTCTCGTGACCCTGACCGGTCCCCTCATCGCCCCGTCCGTCCGATTCGGAGCGTCCGGCGCCGGTGGATTTCGCGTCGCGAACCCGGCGAATGAAGTGACGACCATTGCCGCAGCGCTCGGCGGCACCCTGGTTTTCCGAAACAGCGGCACCTTTTCGATCGGCCGCGTCGACGGCCTGGCTGGACTGAAGGTGGGCGGAGACTTGCGATTGGAGGCGGACGGTGGGGAGCTGGCGATCGACGAGCCCGTTTCGACCGGGCGGCATGCCACGGTGCGGGCAGGCCGGGTGGTGCAGGCGAACCGGATCGAGGTGGGCGTGGTGGATGCGCAGGGCACGCTCGATGTGGAGGCCTTCGCCGGCTCGATCACCTTTGCGGCTGACGCCATGTCCCGCGCTGCGGGCGGCACGATCCGTTACGCCGCCACGTCGGATTTGATCGCCGGCGAAATTGACGCCGGCGGAGGCGCGATCTCGCTGCTCGCGGGCGGAGCCATCCTCGATGGCAATGACGGTGCGATGAACCTGCGAGCGGGTGCGGCCCGGGTCCAATCCGGAACCGGCTCGATCGGCTCGGCTGCCAATGCCCTCGAAACCGATCTGGACCGACTGTCGATGTCCAGTGGAGGAGGACTCTTTGTCGCCGAGGTCTCTTCCCTGATCGTCGGACCGACCGATGCGATGGTGACACAACGCCTCGGCGAGGACGGCACGCGGATGGCGTTGGAGGACGCCGCGCTTTCACCCCACCCCACGCCCGGGGATCTGCAGATCACGACCGGGGCGGGGCTCTCCGTGGCAGGAGCGGCCAACGGCGTGCTCGAAGCACGCGGGAGCCTGACACTGATTGCCGGGGAGGGTGACCTGACTCTGACGCCCGCTCTTTCCTCCGGCCAAACCGTGGTGTTGCTCGCCGGGCGTGCCATCCGCGCGAGCGCTGATGTGACCGCGGTAACCACCCTCGATGTCGAATCGACCACCGGCTCCATTCTCGCCGATCCTGGCACCTTGCTCTCCGCCTCGAGCGTTCGCCTCGCCGCGGGCTCGGACCTGACCCTCGGCCGGGTTCAGGGAACATCGGTGAGCGTGCTGGCCAAGGGGAACATCTCAGACGGTACTAACGGTTCAGGCGTGCCCTCGATTGTGTCCTCCGCCGTGCGACTGGAGGCCGGTGGATCGATCGGTTCGGGCAGTAATGCATTCGCTGTCGCGGCCGAGACCCTTGCCGCCAAATCCGGAGCTTCACTTTACCTCACGGAGCAGGATGGCGTTCGCATCACGAATGTACCAGCGCAAACCTGGAGCCGAGCCATCGCCGGACGAGAAACGATCACGTTCACGGACTCGCAACTCTCCGGACTCAATGTCGCGCAGGATCTCCGCCTCACCACGGGCGTAGGGAAAGCGGGCGCCCTTACGATCGACCAACCGGTGCAGGCGGGAAGCAGCGTCTTGATCGCGTCAAGCGCCGGCGGGCTCACGTTGAACGCTCCGGTCACAGCCGGAAGCGATCTGTCGATGCTTTCGAGCGGGGAGGTTGCGCAAAACGCGAACCTTCAGGCGGGCGGAACCCTGGACGTCACCTCCACCCAGGGATCCATTCTCATGGCTCCCAGTGCAAAATCGTCCACCAACGGGGGCGACCTGCGGTACGAGAGCGCTCAGACTGTTGCCTTGGGTGAACTGAATGCGGGCAAAGGGGGAATTCTGGTGCGGGCGGGCGAGGCGGTCACGGACAACAATGGAGACCGGCTGAACCTGGTTTCGACGCGCGCTCGGATCGAGGCAACGCGGGGCGCAATTGGTCATGCCAGCCAGGCGCTTGATCTCGATGTGCCACGACTCGAAGCCGCGGCTGGCGACAGCCTCCACCTGGAATCGACCGGAGCAATCGTGCTGGGGTCGGTGGGCGACATCACCGTAAACCGGCAACAGGCGGGCGGCGGCGGGAGCAAGGTTGCGGATGCCGCGAGCGGTGAGGCGGGACTGCGGAGTACGGGACAGGCCACGGGGCGCGTGATTTCACTCACGACCCAGACGGGAGCCGTCACGCTCGCACCCGGCGCGGTGGTGAGCACCGGAGCGACCATGGCCCGCGGTTCACTCGTCATCGGGAGTGGCACCCACGTCGAACCCGGTGCCACGGTCGCGGGCGGCATGTCCCTGGCGGCGGTGCGGATCGCCGGCGAGGTGCAATCAGCCGGGTTGCTTGATTTGCAGGGAGTCGCGGTGCAGGCCGAGGCGCAGTCGCGTGCCCGAATTTCGGTGTCCGATGGCACGCAGGTTCGGCTGTCCGGTGCCGAACGTGCTTCGTTTGGTTCGGATACGTTACTCCAGGCCCCGATGGCTGGCGTCGAGCGGATTGACGCCCACCAAAACGTCCGGATTTCCGCGCCGATCACGGGCAGCAATCTGATCGTGACGGCCGATGCCGACGCTCGGATCGGCCCAAATGAATCCGGACCGGGCGGGGTGCAGATCGCACCCACCGGATCGCTCCTGTCGACGGGAACGTTGACCGTGACCGGTTCGGCCTGGTCCGAAGCGGGAGCCAATCCCGCCACCCTGCCTCTCGCGGTGGAGGTCCAGGCGGGCGGCCAACTGTCCTCGACCGGTGCGCTCATCCTGGCATCCTCCAGCCAGGCGCCCGCGGGTTCCTCCCTTCGGGTGACCGGCCTCTCTTCGCCCGGGAGCGCGACGGTGGGCAGTTCCGGTGGCACGATTCAGCTGACGGCGGCGTCGGGCGGCGTCGTCGAACTGAACGGAGGGGAGGCGGCCCGCCCGCTGCTGGCCGCGGCCGGAGGGATCACCATCGCCTCCCCGCTGCAACTGAGCGGTCCGGCGCTGATCGAGAGCACGACCTCCGGTGAAATCGCATTTCTTGGTCCGGTCGACGCCCGGGCCGGCGCCGCAGCCGATCTCGTGGTCAAAACCGCCGGCTTGACCAGCTTCCGCGAAGCGGTGGGCGATCGCAACGCACTGACGTCACTTTCCACCTCCGCCCTGGGAGGAACCGAGATCGGCACCGGACGGATGCGCGTCACCGGTGCACTCACTTTCGGCGATGCGGTGACCCTGGTCACCGACACGTCGTTGACGGCGGGATCCCTCACGTTCGGAGATTCGGTTCAGTCCCGCCAGGATGGCGGAGCCGCACTCATCCTTTCGGTGGCGGGGGAAACGGTGTTCCAAGGAGCGGTGGGCGACGGAGGCCGGAGGCTGAAGTCTCTCACCACCGATGCGAGTGGGACGACGCGGTTTCAAGGTGACCGCGTCGTGACGCTCGGAGCCCAGACGTACGCCGACGCGGTCTTGCTCGGCGGCAAGACCGACCTGTCCGCATCCGGGATTGTGTTTCAAAACACGGTGGATTCCGCACCGGGGACCACCGGTTCGGTGTCCCTCCTCTCGTCGGGCGCGGTCACGTTCCTCGCACCGGTGGGGCAGGGAAGGCGTGTCGGCACCCTCGCCACCGATGCCGGAGGCACCACCACCGTGAGGGCCGATCTCGCGGCGACGGCCCTGGACTTTGGCGATGATGTCACGTTCGAGGGCGCGCCCACCCTGACCGCCGCTACGACCGCCGACCAACGCTATGCCGGCGCCCTGACCCTCGGCGCGGATCTGGTGCTCACGGCGTCGAACGGTAACGTCACGCTGGGGCGGGGTGCGCAGGGTGGGGGTCGCACCCTCTCGGTTCTGGCGCGGGAAGGCCTCGTGTCCGCGGACGGCGACCTGGGTGGCGTCGCCGCCCGCCTCAAAAACGTGCAGATCAGCGGGCGGAGCGTCGGGGTCGACAATGTCTGGACCACCGACACGCTCGCGCTGGAGATCGGACGGGACACGGGCAAGGGAGCGACCACCGCTCCCCATCTGGAAATCCGCGGAAACCGCCTCGACTCGGAAACGGGGACCGTGGTGCTGGGCAGCGGGGCGCTGACGCTGACGGATACAAGTGACGACAAGACGGCGCCCCCGCTGCAGTCGTCGATTTTCAAGGCCAACCCTGGCGACCTCACGATCGCCGGAGCGCAGGTGACCCTCCAGCCCTTCGAGCGCCTCGCCGTGCGCGATGGCAGCCTCGTGATTTTCGCGGATCAGGCGATGACGCTGAGCAACACCGCGGCGGCGCAGACCCTCGCGTTGATCGCGCCCCAGATCCGCTTGCGCAGCCGCGCGCCCGCACCGGCCCTGTGGCCTGACCTTCAGGGTGAAGACCGCGGCATGGACCTCGTGGCCGGACGCGTCCTGTTCTTCCGCGGAGGCTCGCCCGAGGCCCCGATCCGGGCCGAGCTGTCCAAGCTCGACCTCGGGAAAAGTCAGGGCACCCTGCTGGTGAACTCTCCTGAGGTCATCACCCTGATCGCCGGACCCGGGCAGACTCCCCAGACGGTTTTGGTCGCGGACCTCGCCGAGGAACGCTCCCTTCTCCGACCTCTCGTGCCGAACCTCGTTTATCTCGACCTGACCTCGGCGGCCGGCATCGGCCACGTGGCGGCCATTCCCGCCGCCCGCTTTGGCAGCGAGAACGCGTCACCCCTGTATGCGGTGACCGCGAACGGACAGTTGCGCGCCTCCCTGGAGCAGGTGTACGTGCCCGTGGCCCCGCGGCAGGAACAGGCGATGGAACCGGCCGAGGCCGACCTCGCCCCCGCGTTGCGTGAGCAGCTCCAGGCGCTTGGCATCTATTCCCGGGCCCTCATGCGTTACGAGGAACAATCACGCAGCCGTCGCGCGGGCACCTTTGTTGTCGTGCCCAACCGGATTCGACCCTTTGAGAGCGATTATGAGGTCGTCGATGCCCGGGTGGAGGGTGCCAGCGTGCGCGAAGTCCTGCGCTTGGCGGCTGAAACCGGCCTCGTGGGAGAGCAGACCTCCGGCTTGACCAAGGTGGCGGATGCGCTCGCCTCGGTTTATGATGTTTTCTTCCAGGAAACCCAGAGCGAAGATGGCCGGGCCTTCCGCGCCTGGCTTGAACGCCGTCCGGAGGCCGATGCGCGAGCCGTGCTCGCTTTCATTGGTTCCCTCCGCGCCACGCTGGTGCAGATTGAACGGCTCGGCCTGACCCGCCACGAACTTGAAGTGTCAAAATCGCAAATTTACGGAAATCTGTTAAGACCACGCTTGAACGTGGACGCGGACTTCCTTCGCCTAGTGGTCGAAGGCGGGCTCGACGAACCCCCGCCGCCTTCGAACCGAGCCGCCCTTCCTCCTCCGTCTCACCGACCCCTGTCCTGATACCATGATTCCGATTGATACCTTGCTGGCCCCTGTGCGCGCGGATGCGCCCTGTGGCGACGACCCCGCGGTGGCGGGACTGCTGTTTGAACTTGAGACGGCGATTCAAGGCAAACCCGAGACCCAGTTTTCCGCGGCGGAAGAGCCCGACTGGAAGACCCTGGAGGCCCGGCTGGTTGAGGCTTCAAAATCGACCAAGGACCTGAGGGTGGCCGCGCTGCTCACCGCGGCTGCGCTCCGAACCACCGGCCTGCCGGGCCTGGCCGCCGGAATCAAACTGATTCGCGGTTACCTCGAACAGTACTGGGCCACGGTCTTTCCCTTGCTCGATGCCAGTGACAACAATGACCCGACCGAACGGGTCAACGCGATCTCCAGCCTGTCGGCCCCGCTCAATACGGATGGCGACCTTTACAAGATCATTGCCGGCCTGCGCAAGGCGCCGCTCCTCAAGGCTCCTCGCGCCGGCGTGTTCACGCTCGAACATTACCTCCACGTGAAGGGACAGGTGACGTGGGCTTCGGAGGCAGGGCAGGCGCCGACCCAAGGCCTGCTGGATGCCGCGATTCTGGAGCTCGGCCCGAGCGCCAAGGAGGTGTCGGTCGCCACGGTCGCATTGCTCGACGACCTCGCGGCGATTGAGGCCTTTTTCAAGCGAGAGGCCGGACCGACGTCCTTTCCCTCGATGGACGTACTGCGGCGCGAACTGAACCAGGTGATCTCCTGGATCGGCCTGCCTGAACCTGAAGGCGGTGCGGCTCCCGCCGGTCCCGCAGTATCCGACGCATCCGCCGGCCGGGCCACCGCACCCGAGCAGGGATTTAGCGGCGTCATCCGCAGCCGCGAGGAGGTCCTGAAGGCATTGCAGGCGATCATGGACTACTATCGCGCCCACGAACCCTCGAGCCCGGTGCCATTCCTGATCACCCGCGTGAAACGCATCGTCCCCATGAATTTTATGCAGCTCATCACGGAGTTGACTCCGGAGGCGATGGATCGAATCATGTCCCTGACCGGCCCCCTGCAGAACGACAACGAACCCAAGACTTAACGGCTCGTTTTCCCGAAAGATTTTCACGTTCGAACCAAGAAGGTACCGTATATAAGCACCATGGCTTCATCCCAAAAGTTCATCGCCCGCAACCGCGCCCCGCGCGTTCAGATCGAGTACGATGTCGAGCTCTACGGAGCGCAGAAGAAGATCGAGCTTCCGTTCGTCGTCGGCGTCATGGCCGACCTCTCGGGCAAACCGGCGGATCCGCTGGCTCCCATCCAGGACCGCAAATTCCTCGAAATCGACTCCGAGACCTTCGACGACCGGCTCAAGGCGATGAAGCCCCGGGTGGCGTTCCAAGTTCCCAATACACTGACGGGGGAGGGTAACATGAGCGTCGACGTCACGTTCGAGAGCATGGACGACTTTTCACCCGCCGCGATCGCCAAGAAGGTCGAGCCGCTGCGCAAGCTGCTGGAGGCGCGCACGCAGTTGTCTTCGCTGCTCTCCTACATGGATGGCAAGGACGGCGCCGAGGCGCTGCTCGGCAAGATGCTGAACGACCCCGATCTCCTCAAATCTCTCGCCTCGGCCCCGAAACCGGCTGACGAACCCAAATCCTGAGCACCCTCCCCATGGCCAACGCAGAATCCGCCAAACAATCCGCCGGAGGCGCAACCTCGTTTGCAGCCTCTGATCTCGACTCGCTGCTCAACAAGGAATTCAAACCCAAATCGGAAGCCGCCAAGGATCTGATTGGAAACGCGGTCCGCACCCTCGCGGAGCAGGCGCTCGCCGGGGTCGCCGTCGTCTCGGACGACACGGTCAAGACGATCGAGAGCATGATCGCGGCCATTGACCGCAAGTTGACCGATCAGATCAATGCCATCATGCACCACGCCGACTTCCAGGCTCTGGAAGGCGCCTGGCGCGGGCTGCATCACCTGGTTTCGAACACGGAAACCGATGCCAAGCTGAAGATCCGGGTGTTGAACATCTCCAAGAGCGACCTGGGCAAGACGATCAAGAAGTACAAGGGCACCGCCTGGGACCAGAGTCCGCTGTTCAAGAAATTGTACGAAGAGGAATTTGGTTCGCCCGGTGGCCAGCCGTACGGCGCGCTGGTGGGTGACTTCCATTTCGACCACACGCCGCCCGATGTCGAAATCCTGCGCGGCATGGCGCAGATCGCCTCGGCCGCCCACGCTCCCTTCATCACAGGCGCCGCTCCTTCGGTCATGAACCTGTCCAGCTGGCAGGAGCTGAGCAATCCGCGCGACGTCAACAAGATCTTCACCACGGCTGAGTATGCCGCCTGGAATTCGCTGCGTGCCTCCGAAGATGCCCGGTACCTGGGTCTGGCGATGCCGCGGTTCCTCGCCCGGCAGCCCTACGGCGCCAAATCAAATCCCGTGGAGGAATTCGCGTTCGAGGAAGATACGGCGGGCGCAGTGCACGGCAAGTTCACCTGGGCCAACTCGGCCTACGCCATGGCGACCAATGTCACCCGGGCGTTCAAGTTGTACGGATGGTGCGCCCGGATCCGCGGCGCCGAAAGCGGCGGCACGGTCGAAAACCTGCCCGTGCACACATTCCCGACGGACGATGGTGGCGTGGACATGAAGTGTCCCACCGAAATCGCCATCACGGACCGCCGCGAAGCCGAACTTGCCCGGAACGGGTTCATGCCGCTTTCCCATTGGAAAAACACCGACTACGCCGTGTTTGTCGGCGCGCAGTCCCTGCAGAAACCGCAGGAGTACGACGATCCGGATGCAACCGCCAACGCCAACCTGGCGGCGCGTCTGCCCTACCTGTTCGCGACCACCCGGTTTGCGCACTACCTGAAGTGCATGGTGCGCGACAAGATCGGCTCGTACAAGGAGCGCGGTGAAATGCAGACCTGGTTGAACGAATGGATCCGTCAGTTCACCTGCGACTCCGGCGCGTCGGAAGAAACCAAGGCGCAGCGTCCGCTCGCCGCCGCCGAAGTGGTCGTGGAGGAAGTGCCGGGGAATCCTGGATACTACACTTCAAAGTTCTTCCTGCGGCCGCATTATCAGCTCGAAGGCCTCACGGTTTCGCTGCGGCTTGTCTCCAAGTTGCCGTCCGCCAAGACGGCGTGATCCCTGTGCGCGGGACCTTCGCGGTGCCGCTTTTAACGACGAAAACAACCCAATCCTCACACCCCGGCGGCAACGCCGGATCGAATCCCTCTCAGTTCCTTTTTCACCCATATGGCTACCGATTTCTTTCTCGACATTGAAGGCATCAAAGGCGAGTCCGCCGATGACAAGCACAAGGACAAGATCCAGCTCCTCTCTTTCTCTTGGGGAGCCTCCAATACGGGCTCATTTGCATCAAATACGGGAGGCGGCGCCGGCAAGGCGACGTTCTCAGATTTCTCGTTCGCGATGAATATCAACAAGGCGAGCCCCGAGTTGATGCTCTCCTGCGCCACGGGAAAGCATATCAAAAAGGCCCAGTTGATCTGCCGCAAGGCGGGTGACAAACAGCAAGAATACATGAAGGTCGAATTTACCGACCTGCTCGTTTCTTCGTATCAGACCTCTGGCGCTGGGGGAAGCGACATTCCGACTGATTCGATCAGCCTGAACTTCGCCACGCTCAAGTACGAATACGCCCCGCAAAAGGCCGACGGCACCCTCGATACGCCGGTCATTCGCGGCTACGACATCAAGAAACAGGTTAAGATCGGCTAACGCTCCTCGGCCCACGAGGGATCGTCCGGTCCCGTCTTGCGTCTTCTTCGCGGGCTGCCTGAGCCATCCGGCAGCCCGCTTTCTTGTCCCCGTCGGCTCCGACGGTTTTTCGGTTGGCCCGACCGCGGCGCGGCTGCGCTTATCGTCGGTTTCGTTCCGCCCGCTCCGCTTCCTTGCTTTCCGTTACTCTCCTGTTCACGTGATTGTCGAAGACCACATCAAGTCAGGCAACCTCGCGGCGGCACTCGATGCCCTGCAAAACAAGATCCGGGCCAACGGGGCGGATGCCCAACTCCGGTTGTCCCTGGTCCAGCTCCTCTGCGTGATGGGCAACTGGGATCGTGCCAAGATCCAATTGCAGACCCTCGATTCGCTGGGCGACGAGTACAAGGGCTGGACAGGCATGGTTGCGCAGGCATTGCTGGCCGAGTCCCTCCGACGCGATGTCTTCGGCGGGCGTACCACGCCGCTCGTGCTCGGCGAACCCGCTCCGTGGATGGCCCAGCTGATTCAGGCCCTGAACCCGGCGGATGCGGCCTTGCAGGCCAAGCTCCGCGCCGAGGCCTTCGAGGCGGCCCCCGCGACGCCCGCGTTGGTCAATGGGACCGAGGTTCCGTGGATTGCCGATGCCGACTCCCGTCTCGGACCCGTGCTCGAGGCCATGATGGACGGCAAATATTACTGGATTCCCTTTGAACGCATCCGGCGGCTGTCCATCGCTCCGGCGACCGATTTGCGGCACTTGGTCTGGATTCCGGCCCAGGCCACGTGGATCACCGGGGGAGAATCCTCGATCCTCATTCCGTGCCGCTACGTCGGGACGGAGTCCGCGAGCGATGACCGGTTGCGTCTGGCGCGCCGGACCGAATGGGAGGAGCTGGCGGAAGGTCAGTACCGCGGACTGGGACAGCGGATGTTTACGGCGGGAGAGACCGATTTTTCGCTGCTCGACCTTCGCACCCTCGAGTTCAAGGGCAGCTGATTTCCTCCAGGCTCCCACCATGGCCGATCTCGCCGCCATCGACCGCCTCCAGCCGTGCCTGCTTGACCGGCTCACGGATGAGCAACCCTCCGTGCAGGTCGAGAGTCGGAATCAGCGGGTCATCTCCCTGAGCCGGTTCAAGGAAGGCGTGCTGCGCGACCTGAGCTGGCTGCTTAATACTCAGCGTCACCGCGAGTCGGAGGGACTCGATGAGTACGATCAGGTCTATCGCTCCGTGCTCAACTACGGCATGCGCGACCTCGCCGGCATTTTCTCCGAAGGCGGCGATTTGCGACAGATTGAACGGGAGATTTCCGAGACGATCCTCTTTTTCGAACCGCGCATCATCCGGCGGACCCTGCAGGTGAAGATTTTGAAGGAGTCGGAACTCGAATCGCAGCGCAACCCGCACCGCATCTTCTTCCAGATTTCCGCGGACCTGTGGGCGCAACCCATGCCAGAAAAGTTCTACGCCAAGACGGTGGTCGACCTCGAGACCGGTCAGTTCTCCTTCTGAGCCGTCCATGGACAAGACTTTCCTCCGTCTCTACAACGAAGAGCTCCAGTACATCCGCGAGATGTCGGGGGAATTTGCGGCGGAGTATCCCAAAATCGCCGGTCGACTCGCCTTGGATCGCGATGGCAAGGAGGTCTGCGCCGACCCCTTTGTCGAACGCATGCTGGAGGGGTTCGCCTTTCTCACCGCGCGCGTCCGCCGGAAATTCGATGCTGAATTTCCGCGCTTCACCCAGAGCCTGCTCGAAACCGTCTATCCCCATTATCTCTCGCCGACGCCGTCGATGCTGGTGGCCCAGGTGGTTCCGGACCTGACCGACGGGGCGCTGATCGCCGGTTACAATGTCCCGCGCGGCACGGTGCTCCGTTCGCGGCTTGGACGCAACGAGCGCACGTCCTGCGAGTACACCACCGGCCATGATGTCACACTGTGGCCGCTCGCGTTGACCGAGGCCCAATACTACACGCGGGACCTCGGTACGCTCAACCTGCCGGCGGACTGCCAGGGGCGCGCCGCGCTTCGCCTGCGGTTCGAAATCACCGCCGGTGCGACGGCGGATGCGCTCAAGACGATTCCGCACCTCGATTTCTACATTCGCGGCAACGATGATCTGCCGACCCGGATCTTCGAACAAATGATCGGGCGGCAGAGCGGCGGGGTGGTCAGGCTCGTCGAACCGGGCCGCGTCCCCACGGTGCGTCGCCTGCCCAGCCCGACCACGTTGCGGGTTGGCCATCAGGAAAACGAAGCCCTGTTGCCGCACAGTCCGCGCACCTTCGAGGGGTACCGGCTGCTGAAGGAGTACATGGTGTTTCCCCAGCGCTTCCTCTTCGTGCGGGTGCAGGGAATCGGCCAGGCTCTGGCGGGCAGCAAACTGACGACGTTCGACGTGGTGCTGTTGTTCAACCAGGCGGAACCGCAGTTGGAGGGCCGGATCGACAAGGGCAGCTTCGACCTGGGTTGCACGCCGGCCATCAACCTCGTCAAACGCCGGGCCGATCGCATCGCCTTGGACAACCGCGCGCACGAGCACCAGATCATCACGGACCGGACCCGACCGCTCGATTTTGAGATCTACCGGGTCGAAAGTGTCACGGGCATCGGTGCCAAATCGGAGCAGCTCCAGACCTTCTACCCATTTTATGGTTCACGGGCGGGCGGCACGGTCGGAGGTTCGTTCTATACGACCCACCGGGTGCCGCGCACGCTGTCCCAGCAGGAGAAGCGCTATGGCAAGAATACCTCCTACTCCGGTTCGGAGGTTTATCTCTCCTTGGTGGACGGTCAGTCCGCTCCCTATTCGAGCGACCTTCGCCAGCTGGCCCTCGAAGTGCTGGTGACCAACCGCCATCTTCCGCTCTCCATGGGCGACCGGATCGAGTTCACCCCGGACGGCGGTGGACCGGTGCAGGCGGTGCGCTGCATCACGGGTCCGACCCCGCCGCAGCCCTCTCCGATCGACGGCGAGATCCTCTGGCGCCTGATCAGCCACCTGTCTCTCAACTACCTCTCGATTGACGGAGGCCCGGGTTCCGAGGATCCCGGGCCCTTCCGGGAGCTGCTACGCCTCTACGCGGATGCGGCGGACCGGGCGCTGATGAAGCAGATCGAGGGGGTCCAGGCCGTCACGGTCAAACCGGTCGTCCGGCGGATCGAGACGCTCGGTCCGGTGACCTTTGTGCGGGGGTCGGAGATCAGCCTGCGGCTCGATGAGACGGCCTTCGAAGGTGCCGGCGTGTTCCTTTTCGGTTCAATCGTCGAGCGCTTCCTCACCCGCTACGCCTCGATCAACTCGTTCACGGAAACCGTGATCGTAACCCCGCAAAAGGGAGAAGTAATGCGATGGCCGATACAGACCGGCACCCGCCCGCTGCTTTGAGGCAACGCCCAGGCGTCGCCGAGCTGCTGAGCCGCCCGCTCGAGCTGGACTTTTTTGCGATCATGCGGCGGCTGCAGGCGGAGAACACCGACGAGCCGGCTCTCGGCACCTCCCTGCGGCCGTCCAGGGAAAGCACCCGGTTCGCCCAGGAGGCATCTCTGAGTTTCCCGCCGACGTCCATTTCCACGGCGAAGTGGAATGAAAAGCGGCAGCTGCTGGAGGTCGTCCTGCGTTTCACCGGACTGCTGGGTCCCCACGGTCCGCTGCCCGCGCACTTGACGGAGTACGTCATGGACCGGAAGCGTCATCACGACGACCCGACGATCGGAGCGTTCCTCGACCTCTTTCATCACCGGATTTTCTCGTTGTTCTTCCGCGCCTGGGCCGTGAGTCAGCCGGCGGTCGATTACGATCGGCCCGATGAACGGCGCCACTCCTTCTACTACCGGAGTCTGATCGGGGTGGGGACGGTGCCCCCGGGGGAGCGCGACTCCGTGCCGGACATCTCCCGGCTGTTCTTTTCGGGCTGGCTCGGAGGATTGAGTCGCAGTCCCGACGGTCTCGCCGGAATCCTGTCGGAATTCCTTGGTCTTCCCGTCTCCGTCTCCAGTTTCCAAGGATCATGGCTTGAGCTGCCGAAGGAAAGCCGGTGCCGGCTCGGACAGTCGCGCTCCACCGGAGTCCTGGGCTCCACCTGCTTTGCCGGCGAACGCGTCTGGTTGTCGCATCTGAAGTTTCACCTCCGCCTCGGGCCTCTGTCTTGGAAGGACTATCAACGCTTGCTGCCCGGGCAGACCGCATTCCAGCAGATCAAGGACTGGATACGGTTCTACGTCGGCGAGGAATTCAGTTGGGAGGCGCAACTGGTGCTGCGGCGCGATGAATTTGTGCCGTGTCAGCTCGGAGGCGGGGGACGCCTCGGCTGGACCACCTGGACGGGCACTCCGGCGCCCCGGCGCGACCTCGACGATCTTATTCTCCAATCTCACTGACACCCGCCCTCCTCAACCACACCACATCATGGCCGAGATCAAACGCTCCACGCTCTTCGGAAAGCTCAACCCCGTCGCCTACAAAACCCTCGAGGCGGCCACTGTGTTCTGCAAGATGCGGGGCAACCCTTACATCGAGCTCGCCCACTGGGTGCACCAGCTGATCCAATCGCCGGAATCCGACTTTGGCCGGATCCTGCGTCACTCCGGCTGCGATGCCTCGAAGGTGGCGTCGGAGGTGGTGGCATCGCTGGACAAGCTTCCGCGCGGAGCCACCTCCATCACCGACTTTTCACCCCATCTGGAGGAATCGGTTGAACGAGCTTGGGTCTACGGATCGCTGCTTTTTGGAGAACTCCAGATCCGGACCGGTCACCTGATCATCGCGATGGTCAAGACACCCGGGCTGAAGAATGTCTTTCTCGGACTTTCCCGCGAGTTTTCCAAAATCAAGCCCGAGGCGCTGAGTGACGAGTTTGACAAGATCGTGGCCGGTTCGCCCGAGGAGAACCTGACGGCGAGCGACGGCAGCGGTGCCTCCGGCGGGGTCGCCCCTGGTGAGGCGAGCGGCGCGCTGGCTGGCGCCGCGCCCGGCAAAGGCGAGGCGTTGAAGAAATTCACCACCGACCTCACGGCACGGGTGCGGGCCGGGGAAATCGATCCCATCATCGGACGCGACGAGGAGATCCGCCAGTGTGTCGACATCCTCATGCGCCGGCGGCAGAACAACCCGATTCTCACCGGTGAAGCCGGGGTGGGGAAGACCGCCGTGGTCGAGGGCTTTGCCCATCGCATCGTGGCGGGAGACGTGCCCCCGCAGTTGCGCGATGTGTCCGTGCTTTCGCTCGACATCGGACTGCTCCAGGCCGGAGCCAGCATGAAGGGTGAGTTTGAGCAGCGCCTGCGCAGCGTGATCGATGAAGTGCAGGCCTCGCCCAAGCCCATCATCCTGTTCATCGACGAGGTGCACACCCTGATCGGCGCCGGTGGCGCCGCCGGCACGGGAGATGCCGCCAACCTGCTCAAGCCCGCGCTTGCCCGCGGCACCCTGCGCACCTTGGCCGCGACCACCTGGGACGAGTACAAAAAGCACATTGAGAAGGATCCGGCACTCACGCGACGCTTCCAGACGGTGAAGGTGGACGAACCCGACGAGGCCAAGTGCATCCGGATGATGCGGGCCGTGGTCGGCGCGTTCGAAAAACACCACCGCGTCCAGATCCTCGACGAGGCAATCGAGGCGGCCGTGCGCCTTTCCCATCGCTACATTCCCGCTCGCCAGCTTCCGGACAAGGCCGTGAGCCTGATCGACACCGCGTGCGCCCGCGTCGCCGTCAGCCAGCACGCCGTGCCCGCCGGCGTCGACGACATCCGCCGACGTATTCAGTCCTTGACCACCGAAAAGGAGATCCTGGAGCGCGAGCAGCAGGTGGGCCTCAGCCATACCGCCCGGATTGCCGAGGTCGAGGCGAAGCTCGCCAAGAACCAAGCCGAGCTGAAGGTGCTCGAGGCGCACTGGGACGACGAAAAGAAACAGGTGTCGCTCATTCTTGAACAGCGCGCGCGGCTCCGGTCCGCCGGGGTCTCGCCCGAAGCCAAGCCCGGCACGCCGGCCACGGCGGAGCCCACCCCCGGCACCGCGCCGCTATCGCCGGCGGAGCGGGATGCCCTCTTGGTTGAACTACGGGCCGGCCTGGACCGGCTGAAGTCCTTCCAGGGCGAGTCGCCCCTTATCTTTCCCTGCGTCGACCAGAGCTCGATCGGCAGCGTGGTGGCCGACTGGACCGGCATTCCGGTGGGTCGGATGGTGAAAAACGAGATTGAACAGGTTCTCAAGCTGGCCGACGTGCTGGAGCGACGTGTGATTGGACAACGCCACGCTTTGGAAACCATCGCGCGTCGCGTGCAAACCAGCCGCGCCGGACTCGACAATCCGAACCGCCCGGTCGGCGTATTCATGCTCGTTGGCCCCAGCGGCACGGGCAAGACCGAGACGGCCCTCACACTGGCCGAGGCGCTCTACGGTGGTGAGCACAACATGATCAACATCAACATGAGCGAATTCCAGGAGGCGCACACCGTCAGCACGCTGAAGGGATCGCCCCCGGGCTATGTGGGTTATGGCGAGGGTGGCGTGCTCACGGAGGCGGTCCGCCGGCGGCCCTACAGTGTGGTGCTGCTCGACGAGGTGGAAAAGGCCCACCACGACGTGCATGAGATGTTCTTCCAGGTGTTCGACAAGGGCTTCATGGAGGACGCCGAGGGACGGTTCATCGACTTCAAGAACACCCTCATCATCCTGACCAGCAACGCCGCGCAGGATGTGATCATCAACATGTGCAAGGATCCCGAGCTGCTTCCCACCGCCGAGGCGATGGAAAAGGCCATGCGCGGCCCCCTGGTGAAGGTCTTTCCCGACGCCTTGCTCAACCGACTCATGGTGGTGCCGTACTATCCCATCTCCAAGGAGATGCTGAAGATCATCATCGGTCTCAACCTGCGCAAGGTCGAGAAGCGGGTGAAGGAGAACCACAAAGTGCCATTCTCCTACGAGCCGTCGGTCCCCGAATTGATCGCCCAGCGTTGCACCGAGCTCGAGCGCGGTGCGCGCTTGGTGGACGCGATGATCACCAATCAGTTGCTGCCGGAGATTGGACGCGAATTGCTGGCGCGGCTGGCCGACGGTCGCGCTTTGCAACGGGTCCATCTCGGAACGAAAGACGGGACCTTTACCTATTCCTTTGATTGAGCGTCGCTATGGCGGCCGACTTCGGTTTGTCTGCCGTCATTCCTTCGTCCCACCTTCGAGCTGACCCACGGCCCCGATGTCCGACCTGAAGCAGTGCCATGATCTGCTGGATTCGACCAAGCGTCTGGTCGGCGTCTCCATTGATCTGGTCGACGCCGAGATCGGACGGCTGGCAAATGGCGAGCTGCAGAAGTTGATCGAAAGCAAGCCGGTCCAGGATGCGCTCACCAAGGTGCTGCAGGCCGAGGCGGAGGCCCTGATCGCACTGCAGCAGAAGGGCAAACCGCTGGAGTTGTCGCTGCCCAGCTTTCTCGAAAAGGCTGCGAAGCCGACGGGCAAGGCGTTGTCGGAGGAGTACCTGCGCACACTGAAACAGTCGCCTCACTACAAGCGTCATGAGGACGCGGTGTCCCAGGTCATCGACGACTTCAATTGCTCCAAGGTCGGGGTCTTTGTCTCCAACAACAAGACGGTGCTGATCATCGTCGGAGCCGTGCTCGCGGTCGGCGGCGCGGTCGGTCTGTACTTCGCGAAGACCGGGGACTTTTTTGTCGGCCCGGCCGAGGGACTGGGCAAGGAGATCAAGCTGGGTAAATTCAAACTGGGCGGGAAGCTCGTGAAGTTTGAGCCCTCCAAGCAGAACGTGGAGATCGATCTGTCAATCGCGCCACCGGGCCCGTTCAAGGGCACGATCACCGGCACGGCACAGGGAGGCAAATGGGGCGTGAGCAGCGATGGATCGGTGCTGCTCCCGGCCGGCAAGGGCGCCTCCATTGATTTTGGCTACCATGTGTCGCTGTCGTCGGTCCCGCTTTCCCCCAGCGCCCGCGCCTTGGTGCTGCAGGGACCCGGTGACACCACGCTCGACTACAAGTTGTTCGTCAAAGGGAAGTGGGACTACGCGTCGAACTCCTCCGCGGCGTTCAGTCTCGACGCCACGGCGTTCGTGAAGAACAACGCCCCGGGATTCTCGCTTGCGAGCACCTACCGGACCGTCGACCCTCACTTTCAGTTTTCTGCCACCGCCGGGGTTGAACTCCAACCCCGCGCCATTTCCGCCCGCGGAAGTCTCGGCCTCAATGGCATGGTCGCCGACCATCCATGGCGGCTGGATGCCACGGGCCGTTTCGGCCTGACCCCGGGCCCCAGCGGCACGTCGGGTTTGCTCGCCCCCCGGGCGGATCTGTCCGGCATGCTCAACCTCACCGTCTACCTCGATCGCCCGAAAAAGAAGTAGCCCCGGCGTCCAAACGCGGATTCTCTTCCTCCTGTCTCCATGTCAGACGCGACCATCAAGCAGTCAAACCGTTCCCTGGAGATTCAAACTCCCCTGGGCGAGAATGTACTCGGACTGCGCAGCATCCTGGTGCAGGAGCAGCTCGGGCGGCCCTACGTCATCGAGGCAGAACTTTCGAGTGACTCCCCGGACGTGCAGTTTGATGCCATCGTCGGGCAACCCGTGGTCATTCGACTGGACCTGGGCGGTGGCGGCCGGCGCTTTTACCACGGCTTCGTCAGCCGCTTTGTTCTTTCGGGTCACGGCCCCGCCTTCACCCACTACCGCGCCACCATCGTCCCTTGGCTCTGGGTGATGACCCGCTCGGCCGACTGCCGCATCTTTCAGGACATGAATGTCCCGGAGATTGTGCAGAGTGTGTTCGCCGATCGCGGGGCCAAGGACGTGGAGCTGCGCATCACGGGCACCTATCCCAAGCGCACCTACTGCGTGCAGTATCGGGAAACCGATTTCAACTTTGTCAGTCGTCTCCTGGAGGAGGAGGGCATCACCTACTTCTTCAAGCAGGAGGACGAAAAGGTGACCCTCGTGCTCGTGGACGACATGGCCTCATACGAGACCATACCGGACCCGGGCGAACTGCGGTTCACCCCGTTTGGCGGCAATGAGCGGCAGATGGAGACCATCACGCAATGGAGCGCCGAGCAGGAGCTTCAGCCGACGCAGTACTCGCTTTCGGATTACAACTACCTCAAGCCGAAGACCTCGCTGCTCAAGCTCTCGCAGGTTGAAAAGCAGCACGCGATCAACGACCGGCAGATCTTCGACTTTCCAGGCGACTACCTCGAGCCGGCGGAAGGCGAGCGCCTGACCCGGACTCGTCTTGAGGAAATCCAGACGGGAGCCGAAATCGCGCGGGCCGAGACCACCTTCTTCGGTCTCAGCGCCGGACACCTGTTCACGCTCACGGAGCATCCCCGCGAGGAGCAAAACCGGAAGTACCTGCTCACCTCGGTCAATCTCTACTGGGACGCCGGCGAATTCACGACGCAGGCCGAGGGCACGCCCCAATCCCACTGCCATTTCACCGCCATCCCGGCCACGCAGACGTTCCGGCCCGCACGCATCACGCCCAAACCGCTGATCCAGGGGCCGCAGTCCGCGATGGTGGTGGGACCGGCCGGGGAGGAGATCCATACGGACGAGCATGGCCGGGTGAAGGTCCACTTTTTCTGGAATCGCGAGAGCAAGGGCGATGACAAGAGCTCCGCCTGGGTGCGGGTCTCGCAATCCTGGGCCGGCAAGAAGTGGGGCACATTCTTCCTGCCGCGCATCGGACATGAGGTGCTGGTGGAATTCATCGAGGGTGATCCGGATCGTCCGGTCGTCACGGGCAGCGTCTACAACGCCGACAACAAGCCTCCATACGACCTCCCGGCCAACAAGACGAAGTCGATGATCAAGACCCTCTCCTCGAAGGGAGGTGGCGGATACAACGAGCTGCGCTTCGAGGACATGAAGGGGTGCGAGGAGATTTTCCTGCACGCCGAGAAGAACCTTGAGGTCCGGGTCAAGGCCGCGCACCAGGAGTCGGTGGGCGGAGTGCGCGATCTGCACGTGCACGGTGACACACGGACGAAACTGCACGCCGAGCATCACCTGCACGTCGTGGGGAACGAGTACGCGGCCTACGACGCCGACCGTCACCTCAAGGTCACGGGCAACACCCAGACCAAGATCGATGGCAATCTGAGCCTGGAAGTGGGCGGCGACCGGATGAGCAAGATCGTCGGGACCGACAATCTGAAGGTGGAGCAGGACCTTTCCATCAGCTCCACCGGGGTGACATCGATCAGTGCCTCGGACATCTATCTCAAGGCCGGCGGCAACATCGGCCTGGATGCCAAGAACATCCACCTCAAGGCCTCATCCAACATCGTCATCGAGGCGGGCTCCAATGTCACCCTCGTCGTTGGAGGCGACTTCATTGCCGTCGGAGGTGGCATCAAGCAGGTGGGCTCGACGGTCAAGATCAACAGTGGCGGTTCGCCCGCCTCCGGTGCCGGGTGCTCGCCTCTGGACCCGGCGGCGCCGGATCCGCCCGATCCCAAAGACCCAGGCGGTCCGCCCACCGGCAAACCGGGGGAAATCACCACCTTCAGCTCCGCCGCCCAGGCGCTCAAGTACGCCGCACTCACCGGCCTGCCTTTTTGCGAGGAGTGCCCGCGCGAGCAGCCGCCGCCCACGCCGATTGAACCTCCACCCGCCAAGATCACGGCGACAGCCGAGATCGAAATCAACAACTCGCCCGACTCCAAGGACGACCTGGTTCGCCTCGTGGGTGGCACTCCACCGGTCCGTCACCTCGTCCCAGGGAGGATCCGCCTCACCAGTGAATCCGATGTCGACGTACCGGTGGTCCTGACCAACCCGGACGGAAAGCTCCGCTTTCCGAATACGGACAATGTCACGCTCAACCTCACCCTGCCGGCCACGGGAGACTTCGTTCCTTTCCAAATCGCTGGTGAAAAAGCGAGCACGGGGATTGGCGATGCTAAGATCGAAGCCCACCAGGACACCGCCGATGGTGCCAAGATTGCCGAGAAAGGTGTCACCGTCTTCTCTTTCGATCCCAGTAAGCTGACGATTGCCAACCCCGGCACCTACCAGCTCGCAGGTGGACGCTTCACGGCGACGGGAGGGAACGCCGCCACCTATTCCGCCGAAGGAAAACTCAAGCCCGCCGGCGTCGATTGCTCCGCCGCACAGGTGGCCGATCTGCGCATCGGCATCATGCAGAATGATGTGACCAGTGGCGACGGAGTGGTTCAGGAATGGGACCGGCCGACGATGATCTGGGATGCGGGAACCGCCGCGGGGACCACGGTCAATGTTCCCAGTTTCGTGCGCCGGATCAGTCGACTCCCGGTCCCCTGCAATGACGTGGCACCGACGGTGGCGCCGCTCTACGATCAGCCGGGGAAGGGTGACACCCTTGATCCGAACTCACTCAAGCCTCCGACCGGTTGCCCGGGCGGAGGACCCGCCACTTCATTTGACACGCCCTCAGCCGGGGCCCCGGCGACCTTCGACCTACGCGCGTCCGATGCCGGCGGCACCGAAGTCGGAACGGCCCGCTATCGTCTCAAGCGCGTTCGAGTGATTGGTGTTTTCAAGACCTGGACCGTTGCCTTCAACCCCACCGACAACACCTTCGAGACGCTGCGCGAGCGCGGTTGGAAGGTGGATGTTAGCAGCGATGCCGCCGCGGCGCAGAAAGCGACCACGGATGCCGCGGATGCCGCCCCCAGCACGGTGCCGGTGTTGGCTCCCACCGCCAACACCGTTGTCAACGACCCGGCGAATCGTACGATCGAACAGGGGCCGCCGACGCCTTTCACCCGCTAGCGCACGTTGAGTGAAATCTATGCCTCCCGCCGACTTGCCTCCCCCTGCGCCCGCGATCGAGCGGGTTGTCTGGCACGATTGCCGGATGATCCACGATTGCTCACTGCTTACCTTGGCCGAACTCACGGCCGAGTCGACCAATCAATGGGTGCTGGCCATCGTTGAACCGGCTCCGAACAGCGGCTCGGCGACCATTCCCGGCGCATCGATCGACGGCAAAACGGGAAAAATCTCGGTCCCCGCTGGTGGAGATGCAGTCATCCGGAAAATGGGCACCTACGAGCGTCAGGCCGCGCACGGCATCGATTGGGTGGCCAAGGAGAACTATTCTTGGACGGAGCCCCTCGACAAGCGCATGCGCGGACTGGCACCCGAGGACTGCTACTCCCCGTTTGCGCAGGGTGGAGTCATCTATTTTCGTCCCGTGGCCGGCAAGTCCGGCTTGGCCCAGTTCGGTCGCGTCCGATTGCTGCCGCAAGATTGGGCGGTAACGTTTCCTCAGGCCGCGGCGTATGTTCGCACCCAGCCGGGTGTGCCGGCCAACGACCTGCTCAAACGCTTGCTGAATTCCCAAAACACCGTCGTGGCGCTGCTGGCCTTCCGCGAGTTGGTCGCCGAACATCACCTTTCCGGTTCCGAGTTGCTCTCGCCGTTGGAACGTGCCCGAGGCGCTCTGCGTGCGGTCATGGCCCGGCTGGTCCTGGATCACGAACAACCGGTACGGCCGGGAACGACGGCGCTCGATGGTCTGGTCGAGCGGGCCACCCAGCGCGATGCGTTATTGCCACTGGCGTCCGCCGCCTTCTCCGCCGTGCAGTTTGGAGCCGCCACCCCCGACATAAGCGCGCGCGCCCGCGCGTTTTTTGGTCGTGTGCGCCAACAGGCGGAAAAGCTGCCACCGACGCCGGGCGTCGCCGATCCTCTGCCGCTGATGGCGCGGTTGTTGGGCTTCAGTGACTGAACTTGTCCTGCCCCAAGCCATGGAAAACACGCTCGAACTTGATCCTGCAGCGCAAGCGGCGGCCGAACGTCGCTGGATACGTTTTCAGCAGATGCTCTTTGGACGGGAAGATCTCTCAACCTATGCCGTGTTGGACGCGGCCAACATTCCCGACCTCTTGACCCGTCTGGCCGGCTCGGGTCACGAGTATGCCTGCCTTTACCGCGGCGAACTCAATCTCGACCTGCGGATCACTGCTCCGTATCTCGTCAAACTGCGATCCGACGGCGACCTATGCAAGTGGTTGTCGACCGAAGGGTGGGGGAAGAACTGGGGGATTTATGTGCTCACCGAGTTAGGGCTGGAGGCGTTGCGTCGCCACCTTCGCGGCTTCCTGCGCGTTCGGGATCCCAGGGGAAAGGTCCTCTATTTCCGCTACTACGACCCCCGTGTCCTTCGGGTTTACTTGCCCACCTGCGCCAGCACCGAGATTCGCACCGTTTTCGGTTCGATCCAGTCGTATGTTTGCGAGGGCGAAGAGCCCTTCGAGGCACTTGAATTCCCGGTGCACCGCGTGCGCATCACACCCCGGACGACGCTCCTGCAGTCCTGAATCGAACCATCCCTGAGGATTTCGCTGAACCGACCGAGTCATGCTGATCATTCGACAAGAGCAAATGGACACCCTAAGCCGGGCCGCAGTGCATCGCTTCGAGCGTGCGCTGCTGGAGGATCTGCGCAAAAACTATCCGGCGGAGTCCGAGCTGAAGGGCGATGCCGGTGTGCTCGCACTGATCCGAGAAGCGAGCAAGCGCGGTGAATCCTTGGGCATTGTGGCCGAGTGCGACATCGCGACACTCGCGGAATTGGATCTTTCGCTTGGGGCCCCCTTTGAGCGCCAAAAGGGAAATGAATGGGCCGTCGCTATCCTGCGCGACAAAAGCATCAGTCCCGCCGGAAGACTCGCTTTGATTCTCGCAAGACTGCCGGCTGCCTGAAGTCACTGAGTTCCCCCATCGCACTCAACAAATCACTCCAGATGTCTCGCTCCAAAAAAACGTCCTCAGGGGGATCCGGCGCCAGCGGCAGCACCACCCAAACGTGCAAGCAAGAGGGGTCGTTCATCGTCATTGCGAACCTTGTCGGCACGACGACCCGGCCTTTCACGAGTGGCCTGGACATATCGCTGGTGCAGTCGGTCAGCGCGCCAGGGGCCGGCGGGAAGTCCGGCAAGACGGATGGCAATGGCATGAAGGAATTTTCAGCGCTGCCGCCGACCATGCATACCGCAACCGCATCGCTGACGGGTGGCAACACGGCGAAATTCGAGCTGGTGGGTGCGCGACGATCGACTTCCACGGTTCCAGCCGGCGGAAGTACGATCGTCAATTTTGACGTGGTGCCGTTCCTCGCCGCAAAGGTAAGGGTTAAAGTCAAGGACTCTTCGCCACCCGTTTTCCTGAAGCCGGAGCGAGTCACACTCACGGAAGCAAAGGGCAGATTTGAAACCTCGAACGCGCCCGATGGCACCTGGGAATTCAAAAAACTGCATCCCGGCTCGATCACAATTGAAGTCAGACTCACGCCGGAAGACCGGGAGAAGTTCGAACTGACGGACGTGAAGTTCGTCCGGGAGCTGACCGAAACGCCCCAACCCAACGTTTTTGAACTCGAGGCCAAGCGACTGCCGGTGTTGGTGCCACTGTTTTTCGCCTTCAAGTTCCTCGACGCCGAGGCCAAGTCCCGGATCTTGCCCGGGAAGTTTCCGGTTAAAGTCAAGTTGAGCGATCTTGTACCGACCAAGCCCGGAGACCCCCCCGCCGGACCGGACACGTGTGACGCCGAGATCAACGAAAACGGTCTCCTAACCCCGGTCGACGGGCCGGCCCCGCTGCGCGTGTCGCGTGGATACAAAAAGCTGACCCTCGATTTCACCCAGACCGACCCCTATTTCATCATCTGCGACCTTCCCGGGGAGGCCGCGTCAGGAAAGGCGGTCAAGTACGAAAAATCGGATGAGTTTCGCGCGAAACTTAGGGCAGGCCGGGGATTCATGCTGCCCTTGAAGCGTCCCTTCACCCTGCAAACGGCGGATTGGGACATCAAGGATGGCGCCGCCGACGCAAAACCACGCTTCAACCAGCTTTCGGACACCGCGACGCTCTTCGGGACCCCGTCCCAGATGATCACGTTGACGCTGAAACCGAGGTGGCAGTTCGTACGACACACGTTTTTTGACCGCACCTTTGGATTCAAGGACCACGCCAAGAAACAGATTTCCATTCCCCGCGTGAATCTGCGTGGCTACCGGGTGATGCCCGGAAAGGCGGCCGTGCTGGAAGCCGAGGCGGCCGCTGCGGAGTGCGCCACCGCGGAAGAAAAGGAACGCACGGCCTTCGACGCCCTGGTGCTGGCCCAGGACGATCGGGATCTTGCCTATGCACAGGGCAGCATGCCCATCTACCTCAAGAACTGGCATGCCGCCAACCCAGGCACACCCAAGCCAGCCAACATTGATCCGGATGCCGCTGCCGCGGTCACCCGCCGCACCAACGCCGACGCGGCCATTCCGCCGCTCCAGACCGCCTATGATACGGCGCATGCCGCCGCCGATACAGCTCGTCAGAAAGCGGCGGCAAAGCTCCAGGCGGCGAACGAGGCCTGGGCCAAGGGCGTGGCCGATACCCTCTCCAACTGGCACCTTGTTCCGGGCGGTGACATCGGCAACACCGTGCAGTGCCTGCCCTGGATCCTCAACAAGAAGCCGGACGACACGGCGGATGCCGGTCTCGACAGCGACGTTGTCCTAGAGTTCTTTACTTCGAAAAACGCCTACATCGAGTCGAAGAGCGCCACCGAACGTTCCCTCATCGTCATTCCCGACGGCGATGATCGCCTAAAGGCAGGGGCGCAGCGCCTCAAGGTCTATGACATGCCCAAGGTCTGGCGTTCGCGGCGTTATTTCGCTCGTCTCGGAGCCAAGGCGAACCGATTCGAACAACTCGCCGACAAACCCAGCACAGCCGCGGAGCCCTTCACCTTCTCCCTCGACGATATCGTTCTGTGCAAGAATCTACCTTCGGGGGGGAGTTTGGATCTGAAGCTGGGTGTGCTGGACGACAAGGCATGGAACCCGTCGAAACGCTGCGCTCTTTTTCACCACCGCTTCCGGAAAAAGGCGGTCGACGACTCCACCATGGCGGACGTGTCGGAACAGGGGGTTTATCAGCCGGACAGCGCCAATAGCTGTTCCTTCTTCAGTCAAATTCCCAGTGGTACCGCCGCCGGCACGGCGGGTGACGTGACCGTGGAGAAGGACCGCAACTACATCGCCGACTATCCCGCCTGGACCCGGCTGGTGATTGCCGGGGGCAATGTGTTTGACGCCTTCGACCAGCGCTCTCCCGCCAGTCCCATCGGAGTCACCGGTGCCCGAGCTGCGGTGTGCTGGCATGATGCCACCGCGCCGCGCTCAGCCGGGTCCATGGTGTACCAGCGACTGATGCCCAACGAATCTGCCGCTGCAGACTGGCAGGACATCCCCTGCAGCAATGAGGTTCCTTCCCCGGGCAAGTGGTTCTCGGCCGGAAACCGGCCGGCCGACTTTGGTCACCAGTTCCTGCGCATCCAACCCTTCATGGAGTTCAACTACGGGGTGCGCTATCGCGAGAAGTTCAACCCGGCAAATAGCGATGGCACCGGCCGCATCGATTTTGTCCTTGTCCGCTGCTGCGGTGTGCTCGGCACAGGGGCGGACGAGCGGGAGCACTGCGTCAACCTCCACTACACCAAGAATTTTTTCCAGTTTGTGCCAAATCCCGCCACCGCGCTTGCGGCGACCGGATTGACCGAGGCAGCGTGGAAGGACACGTGGTCACTCAACGTGATGAACCGGTGGAACGGCAACGACGCCCAAAACGTGGATCGCGCCCGACTGCTTCCGGTTTCCCGCACCGACGGCAAGCCCGTTCCCAAGTTTGAGTGCGACGTGCTCTGGTTTATGCAGGTGGCGGACCGCGTCAGGTCCCACTTCATGGTGCACGTTGAGAACAAGGGAGCCTCGGCGCGCGACAACCGTGGCGGTTTTGACGGGACCGGCGAGTCATCTCCCACCGGATACAATGATCCGGCGGGCAACTGGTTTCCATCGGCGCACGAGTCGGGACACGCCGACGGCCTCCCGGACGAATACAACGAGAAGTGGTGGAGCGGCTCGCTCGGTCAGATGTCGTACAAGTCCAATCTCCCCGGAGATCCCTTCTCCGCCGACGATGGCACGGGTGGGAACGGGTCGCCGATGATGAACGGCAATCACATCATCCGAAACCGCTTCTTCTGGCCTTCAGCCGAGTGGGTCCGGCGGCGGATGATGGCCTCCGGTGTGACCATGCAGATGAAGGTCGCCCTTCGCTCGCTCCTTGGCGTCGCCTACAACGACTACAAGGTCATGCCTCATGCGACCGACCGCCGGACCTATGCGTACTGGCCACTTCGTCACGAGGTGGATCAGGCCCTTCCTGGCGTGCGGGGCCATCGCAACCTCTACCTGTTCGCCCTCGGGGCGGAGCAATGGACGGTGCGTGACATCTTCGCCCGACACATTGCGGGTGCGGCGGGGCCCAATGCGGCCGAACCCTATGACGGAATCCTCGTCATCACGCTCCATCTGGAATTTGACACGCCACGCTGGATGTCCGGAGCGCCCGCCACGGTCGATTGGGATGCCACGAATACCAATCGGCGGGCGATCTTCCAGGCCGTGCAGCGCGAGGTCGATACCCGCTGCAACTTCCGCTTCAAATTGAAGGCGGATCTTACGGAGGGCGGTCTGGCTTGGACTTACAAGCGTTGCCTGGTCCATTTTTCGCCGCGGTTTCTCGACAAGGACTACCATGCCCACACTCACGCCTCGGGCACAGTCGACGATCCGATCAGCCCGAGCGTCAATGGCGTGAGGAACAACCGGGGAACGCATTTCCTCGTCAAGGTGCAGCACGATGCTGCCAATCCGGCAAACTGCGTGTGGGAAGCGGATTCGACGGTCAAGGTCACTTCCAATCTCCTGACCAATGCCGGTCGCGGAGCGATCGCAACTCAAGTGATGCGAGCCTTCGGGCAGATGCTGGGGGTCAATAAATCTCCAAACACGATCCTGGGAGCCGACCTCCTGCCGCTCGTCGCCAACCTCAACCTTCAAAACGCGCAGATCACCAATGTATGAACGAGCACGATTTTGGTGCAGCGCTCTCATCCTCGTCTGCCCGTTTGTAACGCCGGTCGGCTGCGCCGGCCCTCATAAGGTGCCCATGTCCTCCCAAGAGATCCCTACCGTCACATCCACCCGCGTTTCACCGTTGTCGCTGGAACCTGCACCCATCCGGCCCGGCCCTCTGACTTCACTCGGACCGGAACGCACTTCCGTTCCCCCCGTCTTGTTTTCTCAGATGTACGGCTCGGCCAATCAGCAGTCACTTGGCATGGTCAGTCTGCCTGCCGGCGCACTGACCGTTTCACGCGAGATCGAGTTGTTTCCGGAAACCGAAACGCGAGGGCTTCTGGCCACCCGATCCAGGGTCTTGGTTCTCGGCCGCGTTTGGCAGCTCTACGACCGCTCAGGACACCGGCTGCAGCACGCACTTTCGGGACCCGGCGCGGTTGTCTTTGATGAGGCAGGCGAGGCCGTGCTCGCGATTGATGCCACCAGCGCCCTGCGTTGTTTTTCGGCCGAAACGGGTCAGTTGAATTTCCGAGTGGGTGCGGGAAGGGGAGGGACCGTCGCCTATACGTTTGTCAGTGCCTATGGCTCCACTTACCTCCTCGCAGGACCGGAGCGCGCGCTCGATCCCCACGGGCGCACTCCGCCGCGGACAAGCTACCTGCAGATGTTCAAGGCCGCCGCACCGTACGTGCTTGACGACGACCACCTCCTGCAAGCCACCCAGGACGAACAGGACTGGGACCTGCCCGGCGCCGTCCTGGTGGCCGCTGCGCAACCCACGGGCTGTGTGTTCGCCCGTCGCGATCACTTGTTCTTCACCGATCTTGCCCTGTCGGCGACGCGTGCTTTCAGCGGCGCCTTTGTTCCCAAGGCATTGAGCGTGGACTCCCGCGGTACCAGCCATCTTCTGGTCGAAACAGAGCGCGGCCCCCGCTATTGGAGGGTCGAGGCGAGCGGCGCCCTTTCGGTCAACTTTCCACTTCCGGCTTCCATCGCGTCGACGCCAGTGCCCCCCATCTTCACCGTCGATGGCCGGACCGTCCTCCAGCTCGACCATCGCATCGTTATTTTGGATACCCAAGGCAATCCGCTGGCCTCCGTCCCGGTCGGTTCGAGCTCAGCCCGCTGGGTTGCCCAGCCCGACGGCACCGGTCTGCTCACCGACGGCGCCCGTCTGTTGAGATTCGGCACGGATTTGAAGTCTGAACTGTTGTTCAGCCTGGCCGACGGGGCGTTTGCCGGTCCCGCCCTTGCCCTCGACGATCGCACCGTGGCCGTGGCGACCGCAACGTCGCTGCTGTTCTTGGAAGCAAGAAAATGAACGGTCATCCGCTCCGTCCCAAACTGGGACTTCCCGATGCCGAGGACGTGATGACGTCGGCAACCGTGACTAGCCTCGAGCTCCCCCCTCTTGAGGCCCAAGGATCGCCCCGCTCTCCGCGCTGCGACTCGGGTCGCCACGGACCGGGCTTTTGCGATTGTACCGCTTCGGGTGCCTTTGTCGTCGTGATCGGCGCGTCGTAACTCGTTCCACTTCACGCTTCCTTTTCCCATGTTTGGCACCCTCGCCAAAGCCTTCGGTCTTGGAGCCCCGGAAGCGCCGGTGTTCAAAGTTCCAGCGGCCCTGCCCAAACTGCGGGCCGTCACGACCCAGGAGTTGATGGAAAAGGCCGGCGTCACTGCTCCCGTGGACGTCCCGGATCTGGCCCGTAAGTCGGTGAGTGAGCTGCTTTCGGTCCTGCTGAATCAACAGCAGGACATGCTGGGAGCGACCAAGACCCTGGCCCAGGCCCTCCCTCCGAAGACGGGAGTCAAATGGGCGGCGGATTCCGCTCGGGCCGTGGAAGCCAAACTCCCCCCGGAACAAAAAGAGGCGATCCGAGCGGCAGATGCGTTCCTCGAGCATCCCACGGCCGCAAACCGGGAGACCGCCGCCAAGGCCTCCGAGAAAGCCGGCCCGGCCGGGCCTGGGGGTCTCGCCGCCCAGGCGGCTTCGCTCTGCGATGTGCCCGACGGCCCCCCGATTCCGGGTGGCGCCACGTTGGTGCCTACCTGCGTCACGGGAGCCGTTGTCTTGGCCGCATCGCTCTCACCGCCGTCGGTCACCAAAATGCCGGAGTTTAAGGCACCTGCTGCTCCCGCTTTGGGCGCCGTCAAAATCCCGTCGGCTCCGGCGCTCGCCGCATCGGTGCCCTTGCCGGTCGTTCCGCCGAACAGTCCCGCCGCGATCAAAAACGCGCAGACGTTCAAACCCCTCCTGGATCGTGGCATCGAACTAGCCTCGGGCTAATGTGGGAGAAGCCTTGACATGAATCTCATCGTTGTCGACACGGCGGAAACCTTGTGTGCCATGGGAACCGCTCCCGCGAAGCTCAAGGTCACCTCTCAAAACACGGTTTATCTCCATAACCTCGCAGTGGCAACGGTGATGGATCACAATGGTATGATGAATGTCATGCCCCATGGAATGTGCTTGTCGCTCGCCAATCCCGCGGTTGCGGCGGCCACCTCGGCGGCTGCGGGCGTTCTGACACCCCAACCCTGCCAACCGGTGGTCACCGCACCGTGGACTCCGGGCGCGAGCCTCACCTATCTCGATAACAAGCGCGTGCTCCAAGACAAGTGTGTCTGCAACTGCATGTGGGCAGGGGTGATCACCATCTTGAATCCGGGTCAATCGACGACCTTTGTTGACTGAAGCAACCGGAGGCTTGCTGGCGGACCACGGGGAGGGGATGGTGTCTTTATCCGCGCCATCGGATATTCTCCCAAATCCGGACTCGGTTCTTGCCTGAGGTAGGGCACGTCGTGATGGTTGAGGCGGGTCAGACGCGATGATGACGAAATCGGATCCACTCGATTTCACCCCGCGTGTCCTGGTCCGAACCGAACATGCGTTTCTCTCTGCGTGCCTGG
>JAEUGY010000049.1 GCA_016794625.1 Opitutaceae bacterium | reverse complement strand
GACCGTACTCCTATCCAACAACGCCGGTGCGGGACGTTGGAGTGAGAAAAAGACCTCGACCAAAATGATCCGCGAATGGCTTCGGTCCGATCGAGCGACCGCCACCTGGAAGTTCACTGGCGTCCTCGAGATCACCTCCCTCGCGTACCTGGCCGCGGAAGCGAACGCCCAAGCGCAGGCGAAGTCAGACGCGACGAAGCTTCCAAACCTTTGAGGTCAGGTCGATCGGCGTATATCGAAAAAACGTAGTTAAAGATTAGCGACAGTGGCAAAGACCGGTCTCCAATCGACAACCCTGCCTAGCATACTTTCTGTACGAGCGGTTGAAGTGTAGGCATCGCCGTGAAGGCAGCTAGTCAAGAGTCAAGACCTGACGTCTTTGGATTGGACCCCACAGGAAAAGTTCCCGGCCGCGAGCAAACATATGTCCTCTTTCAGCTCTACGTTTCATACTGCAAGAAACTCTATCGCATGCGTGAGTATTTCGCGCAGGCGCCCTGACAAGAAACGGTTGGAAGTGGAGTGAGAGAGGTCGTCGATTCCAGAGCCTTATGAGCGCCATTTTTGACCGATTACTGCCTCTCAGCGATCAAGTCGTCGGTCGTCTTTACTTTGATTGCGACAGCTTCGAAAGCCTTCAGCTTCGTCGCATCGAGGAGGCGCGCGAACAAGTCGGGGCGGAGGTGCAAGGCTCCTCCGGAAAGGCGGGGCGTCTCGTCTGCGAAACCGTGGTCGCCGAGCGGCCGGCAATGCCACCAGCGATAGGCGGCGGCGAGGTTACCTTGGGCATCTAGCAGATCGAGGGGGCCGATGGTTGAGCGTGGGACCAGTTCGAGCGCGGCCGCCAGCGGCGCGACGAGTCCGAGAACTTCGTGGAAAGCGAACGGTTTGGCGAAGAACGTATGACCCGCGATCGGACCGCCGATGTCGGCGAGGGAATCGAATGACTGCGCCTGCCGCAGCCAATCGTCGTGGCTCCCTTCCTGGAGTGGCAGGCTATCATCCGGAAGGGGTGCCGGTGTGTCCGCCGCGAGGATCGTGCCTGTCGTAACACGAAACTCCAACTTGATCTCCTCGATGCTGCCAGTGACGTCCAAGTAGGTTTCGATGGATGCGATTCGACGCCAGCCGCTCAATTCACCGTCGGGCACGACTGGAACCTCGCCGAATCCGGGGGTGAGTTCCGAGGGCAGCGGCCAGTTTGGGCGAACACGGCGACTCCACGCATGATGGGCCGGGAGTTGGGCGGAGGGAAGTAACCATGAGAGGATCATCGGTCGCATCCGGTCGTCCCACTCCCCTTCGGACCAGAGATGCCCTTCGAGTTCTACCAGCACCTCGTCGACACTTTCCGCGAAAAGTTCGTTCTCCCAATGGTGGAGCCGGGCGCCCGGAAAGGATTTTCGCGCGACAGAGAAGGTATCCTCCCATCTCCTTTTGATGCGGGCCTTGTGCATTTCGTCAGACCGAAGGACGGTTTCGAATCGGCCAGCGACGAGATCCGGAAACTCTGGCCAGAGATCCCCGACGCGGGAGACGAGTCGCTGGTCGAGGGAAAGAATTCGGCGTTTCTCTTCTGCGGTCAGCGTGACGGCAACGTTTGGAGAAGTCCGGGAGAGTTGGCCGGTGATCGGGAGGTGCGCACGCGTGAGGAGCATGCGCGAGAGCAGTTCGAGGCTTAAGCGGCCTGAGGAAACGAGAGCGTTTAACTCCGGCGCCAGAGCTTGGGAGAGGACGAATGGACCCGGCTCGAACTGCCCGAGCAGATGCAGGACCCACCGCTTGTGGCAGTGGCTGATTGTGCTGGTCAGGATCTGTCGGAACGCGACGACGCATCGTGTGGGTTCCCGCTCGACCAGCCATGCGGCGTTGCAGATCGCGGCCTGCTTGCGCCGGAGCTCTGGATGAGAGATTCGCGAGAGGATGAGAAACAACGCGGCATCCTCGTGTGACCACTGCGGCGCATGCTGCGGCTCGAAGGGAAGAAACGGGCCGCGCGCCACCTCAAGCCCGGGGAGACGATAGACCATCGCGTCGCACGCCTCATCCCACATCGCGGTCGCGAGGGCGACGTCGTCATTCCGGCCGAGAAAGCCGATGACGTGACGGGTCACGCCCCAACCGCCGAGGCGGCGGGCCATTTCGTGGGCGAGGACGGAAAGCGCCACGGGGCGGGAAGCGCGGAAGGCACGCACGACCAGATCCTCGTGCTCCTCGTCGCCAAAAGAGAGCCATCCGCCCCCGCCTCGTGTGACGGCAAATGCCAACACCAAAGCCCGGGCGGCGAGTTCCGCCTCGCCGGCGGCAGCCAGTGCGTCACCCAGACCGGCTAATAGGCCCGCGCGGCTTTCGAACCGTTGGGACCGCGCGATGACGGTGAGAATCTCCTCCAGTGCGGCGCGGTGAGCGGTGGCCCAGCGCAGGAACGCCTCACGGCAGTAGGGGAGCAGCTGGTCGTCGGAAACCTGACGGTTGTAGATAGCCGTCTGGAGGCGCCGAAGGAACGCGAGCGGAGTTTTTGGGCTTTTCCATGTGAGCGGAGGGGGCGGCGTGGGCTCTGCGTCAGTCCGGAACTGGTCATCTTCACGCTCGCGGTAACTGATGTCCGGTTCCCCGGTCGGCAGCGGAAATCCGTGCCGGGCCGCGTAGTCGCGCAAAGCAGTGTAGCTCGTGACGGGGAATCGCAGCGGATCGCCGTGCACGGAGGCCGCAAGGAGCTGGACTTCGAGCTGGACGGCCGAGCTGTCTTGGAGGCGGAGGCCCTCGAGGCGATCAATGCGACGCCTTGCCTCCCCCAGATCGTCGGGACCTTCCACGACCTGTTCCAAGCGGCAGCGCCAGCGCGGATACAACTCGCGGGCAGAGGCGATCCAGTGAACGAGCGCGTTTTCGACGCGGTAGTCGACGCTGCCGCCGTCGTCGGACATCGACCGCCCGAGCAGCCACGCGGCCGCGATTTCGTCGGTCGCCATGAGTTCTTTGAACCACTGACCGACGGAATGGCTCGTTTCCTTGCCGTCGGTATGCTGCACCACCGCGTAGACCATCGGCAGGAGCTTCGCTAGGCGGTCGAGCACCGCGGTTGTGCCGGCCCTCGCGAGGGCACGGACGTTGTCGAGGATTTCGTAAATCGTGATATCCTTCCGCATCCCGTAGGCGCAAAGGTGAATACAGGCGGTGCGCCAATGATCCAAGGCGGCGGGCTTGTCGCCGATTGTCATGAGCAACGACGCGAACTTCAGCTCGTGCGAGGCGATATCGCAGTAGAGGCTGCTGTGGTGCTGGCTCTCCAGGACGGGCTCGATCGCGCGTCGGATCACGTTCTGCAGTTCGGGACGTTTGGCGAAGGGTGCCACGAGTTCGAAGAGCTCGGACGGAGTGAGCGGCCCCATCTGGGCACGCTGGAGGGAAGTGGTCGTGCCGGCGGAAATCTTCTTCAGAGATTGTAGCGCGCGGCGCCACTGATCGGGGGATTGAAGGAGCCCCAATGCGATCTGCAGGGAATGGTCGATTGTGCCGCGGGCATGGTAGATATCCACGGCGCGCGGCTTCCCTTTGAAGGGTTCGACGTCACTCGCGAGTTCGCGAAGCGCGTCGATCACCTCGTCTGCGACATCGTCGGGATGACAGACAGCGCGGCGCTCGATGCGGGCAAGGTTGATGACGAAAGCCAGCCAGTTCCGATACCAGCCGGGTCCGCGGGTCCGGATGGTTTCCGCCATGAGCAACCTCGGCTGTGAATAGGCGGCAATCCGAATGCCGCAGAACCAGGCGGCGAGGGCCTGGCCCTCGCCGAGACCGCGACCGCCGATCCCGATGTCGTGTTGATCGAGGCCGTCAGTCCAGTGGCTGAGGAGGCGCGGGTCGGCTCCGAGCCGCAGGGCCTCCAAGGCACGAATCGCGCTCTTCGTCACGCGAGCGACCCGGGTGGCGGCGGCTTTGGCCTTGGGGCCGGTCGTCTGGCGCGCGAACTCGAGGTCGAAAATCTCTCCGATCATTGGGACGCACTTGGACTCCTTCTTGAGGTTAAGGAGATCCGCGGCACCGGCCTTCTCGGCCCAGCGGCGGGCCAGCCCCGTGATGTAGTCCACGTCGAAATCGCTTTTGGCCTTGGCCAGCCATGCGACCAGCCGCTGGCGCAGGGCACCGCCTTCGTCCGAACGGACTAGCCCGTGGAACCGCGCTAGGTCGGCGCGGATGTTCTGTCGTTCTTCGGTCGGCTTAGGTTTGGACAGATAGGCGTGCCAAGGCGGGCTGACGCCGGCGTCTGTGCAGAACGAGCAGAGCTTCAGGCCGTCGGCGATTTCGAAGGTCGGGGCGCCGTCGAAGGTCAGGCGTTCAGCGAGGCGCTCCGGACCGAAGAGAGCGGCGTAGGTGGTGCCGTATTCGTAGGCGTCGGAGAGATTGTCCTGGCAGGTGCCGAGCGCGCGGGTGAGTTCGTTTGCTCGCACGAGCTTCGCGAAATCGCCCGATTGTGCGGCGACGCGCGCATACAGCTCGAGATTTGCATCGATCGCTTTTCCGGAATGCCCTTCGACCACGCTGCGGACCACGAAATCGTGAGTGACGCGTGTCAGGACCTCATCCCCGCGTCCGGCTCGCACCAGATTGGACAGGAGAAAGCGGAAGGCGCGGGGGTCGGACATGAAGCCGCGCTGGTCGAGCCAGGCGATCACGTCCTTTAGCTTGGCACGCAGACTGCCGGGCTCGGCGGCGGCCTGATCGAGGAGGTATCGGCGAAAGCTCTCGTGGTAGATGCGGAGGCCGCCTTGTCCACGTGTCTGTTCGAGGATCGGTACCAGCTGCCGCAGCAGTTCTTCCACCCGACCGTGGAGTAGCGAGAACATCTCCTGCAGTTCCGCCGGCGTGACCCCAAAATCAATGAGGCCCATCGTCTCGGCCACGAGCCGGCCGCCGGCGTCCAAGCTCTCGAGGAGAAATTTGTAGTAGGTCGAGAGGCGCCCGTCGTTCGCGGGCAAGGCGCGGAGCAGGACGAGCGGTTCGGCGCCGGGATTTTCCTCCAGCCGGCGATCTAGCTCACGGCAAAGATAGGTGCAGTAAAGGGCGTTGCCCTGCGAACGGCTCGCGAGTTCGTTCAAAAGGCGCGCGCGATCCTCGCGGTGAAGACGGATTGATGTGAGCTGGGCTCCCAAGGGGATCCGACTGACGAGGGCCTCGACTTCACGCGGCTGCCATGGCGGGACCGTGAGCACCGTGCCCGCTTTTGCGATCTGCGTGATGTGGTCTCCGGGTTGGGACCCGACGAGGACGCTGACATTTTTGGGCAGGCACAGGGCGAGAAGGTCCCGCGCGATTCGAGTTTCTGCTTCGGCGATCGTGGGCGCGTCGCGGAGGACGCGAGCGATGTGATCCAACCCGTCGACGATCACAACGAGCCGCGGTGGTGGATTGAGCTTCCCAGCCTCGTCGAGGATCTCCTGCAATTCCTCGGCGCCTGCTGCGTAGCGCGGGCGGTTGCCTTCGCGCAATTGCGGCAGCGCGTCGACGATCTCGGCAATCAGGTTGCCGTAAAAGGTATTGAGTCGAATGCGACTCTGGACGAGGGGATCGCCCGGTTCCACGTAACAATAGTGGGTGGCGACGATCGTGCCCTCGACGCGTAGCTTCCGCATGAGGTCGGTGAGCTCCCAAGATTTGCCGGCGCCCGGGCCGCCTGCGAGGACGGTGAAGCCGCCCGCCTTCACGCGGGCGAGGAGCGAACGGCGCAGATCGGGCACCGAGACGTAAATCGCAGACTTGAACGGGAACCGCTGGGTCACGCGGCCGAAGTCGGTGACGAGGCCGAGTTTCGCGGTCACGCGCTCGGGGCTCAGCGTCGAATTGGCCGGGTCGAAGCCCCGCACCTTGTAAGCGAGAAGGATCAGCGTCGCAGCCGCATCGATGGGAGCGCGGCGGTGGTTGGGAAACCGGCCGAAACCGACGCGGTCGGCGAGGACCGAAAGCAGCCGCTGCTCCATCGGCCCGGGGCGGTCGAGGTCGAGCGAGGCCGCGGGGCATTCCAATTCGAGAACGAAGCGCTTGGCAAAGGCCACGAAGTCGGCGCGCTTCGTGCGCTGGAGGCACTTCAAAATAGGGGCACCCCGGGGAGGCCAGATGAAATCGACCGCGAGGTGGTAACAGCGGCTGGTGGCTCCGAACGAGCCCGGAACGTTGGCCGGGATCAGGAGCCGTCGATCATCAGTCGTCGCAGGGCGGCGCCAAGTGGCGCAGACGCGATACTCCTTCGCCCGGACAGTCGGTGGATCGGCCTGCCAGGACCTGATCAGCTGGTCGAGGCGCAGGTCGTGACTCTCACTGGACAAGTGGGACCGCGCGAAGGGGTGCAATGACTCGCTATGCTTAAACTGCCGGCGCACCCGTTCGCCGTCTCCGCGGGTGACGAGCAGGTCGTCGAAGCGGTCGTCCGGATTAAACTTAGCGTCGATCGTCGTGCTCCGCACAGGCTCGACCAAGCTCACGGCGAGGAAGTAGGCCGTGGCGATGTCCTGGTAGAGATACCCTTTGTGGGCGGGCGCTAGACTCGACATGGTTCAGCCGATCGAGCCGCGGACAGGGATTGGTCGATGGCCTAGGCGAGACTGGGGTGTCGCAGGGAGCCCCTGCAATAAAACTCGGGATCATGTTGAAGTGCGCGCGACAGACGCAACGATGTCTCTCAGGCAATCCTAAAGTAGTCCTGCGTGTTGCCAAACCAAGGGCGCTCCGGCTTACTACATTCCGATGCCGTTGTCGTTTGAAACCCATGCCGGCCAGGATGTGCCTCGTCAAAAGGAGCAGGAGGCGATTGCCTCAATTCGAGAGGTTGAACCAAGGGGTCATGTCGTTACATTGTGACGCTTGTTCGAAATCTGCAGATGCGGGTGCGAAGGACGGCGGGCCGAGCCTCATGCAATACAACCGCCAGCCATACCACCGGAACGCCCATCTCCCTTTGAAGTCGATCGCTAATCTAGCGATTGGGTATCGACAGCTAGCGGAAGTTGTAACTCCCGTTTTGGGCGATCTTGTATTCGAATGAAACCTCGTCTCGGGAGGCGCCACGAGACCTGGCGGACACAGCTACGACTCTGGACGCCATGAAGTATCCCGAGGTATTTCGCCAGATCACGATTTCACCGATATGGGGTGTCCTTGTCCGCGAAGAAAAATCGTACGTTCGTGCATCTTGAATGTCGGCAAAATCACGCACTTCGGAAACCAAAGCGATTCCGTCCACCTGAGCCCCGTCACAATAAGCGTGGATCGAGGTTCCACTCGCGCTACTCCACTTTGTTTCAAATGTGTGGTCGCCAACACCGACTGAGAACCTACCGTCGTTGTTCGAGTAGTCGAAGGTTACCTGGCCGGACAGTCCTGACGTGGCATATCGCTCCGGGCCCGGCGAGAAAGTTGGTGGCGAGGCCGAACGAGGGCCCGAGAATGGATTTTGACCTAGCGGAGGACGTACGACCAAATGGGCGCCGTGAATTTCGCGCACGAGATCCTGATACTTTGTTTCGTACTCAGCGGGATTTCGAAAATCCACGTATAGACGCGATTGAAGGAACGTGGGAACCGCGCCGGCACCGTGGCCTTCACGAACCAACGGAATGATTCGGTCAGAGTTGATGTTCTGCATGAGCCCTGCTGTGAGGATCATCTTTTCGTATCCAACGCCGCCTAGGCCAGCATTCGCTTTTGCGACGTATTTGTCGGTGCAGACCACGACGACCCTGTTGGCCACGGTAAGCGATCGCTCCATGAAGGTCGGCAAGTCGCCGCCAAGTCGGAGATCCCACTGATCTAGAATTACTTCGACTCCATTATTCATGAGTCGAGTGGCCAGATTCAACACCCACGCCTTGTGTTGAGCCGAATCATGCGAGTACGAGAAGAAAACTCGCGGAGTGGAGCCTGGAGGATGGATCACCGAGTCGCTGACCTGGGGCGGATTGGTGGCGCCTGGCGGATTGGCCGGAATCAGTTGTTGCATCATTCCCTTCGGGATCGATGCCTCTTTGACTGCCCAGTGGGTCCGGTTTACCCATGCCTGCAGTCGCCCTTTGTACTCCGCGAGCGTTGCCCTCGTGAATCGGCCTTCCTCAGTAAACAGGAAGCCAATCGAAGAACCATCTCGATGCACGTTGCGAACCTTACCGAAGCGGATCACGTCGGCTGGCGGTTCTTTATCGCACTGTTCGTAGAACAGCAGCGTGGGGGTGTTTTCGAGCATCGATAGACTTGCCGGTAGGCCCGATCGCACCCGTGCGGCTTCCGGTCCCTCGCTGCTTCCGCTTTCCATAAAGCGGTCACCGTCCATTCGCATCACTTGATCAGTTTCCCACGCAGTCGTGTCCGAGGATACGATAATGTTGAACATTTTTTAAACTTGGCGGTATTCTCAAATCATTTAATGGCAATAATTTGTCAACTTTATGCCTGTTCCCTGAGGAAGATTCTTTTAAGACGGCCGATGGGGTCAAACCGGGGCAGCTCCAGTTTGCCCCCGTTGCTCGCTCTTCTCCGAAGAGAGCGATTCAGCCAGTATTTTCATTCGATCGATTGTCCAATCGTGGGGCAGAGCCTTGCCGGTTTTCAGGTTGAATGCGTTTCCGACCGTCCTGAGTGCTTTGTCGAGATACTTTGCAGCATTGATTGGGATGCTCGGGTCGAGCCCGTAGTTCGGGATCGCTGGAAGGCGAATGTATTTGTTGAGAGGACTATCGGCAGGGACAGAATTGAATTTACCCACGTGATTCCATGTGCTGTGAGCACTGAAGCTGTACGGAGTGTAGGCGTGGTGATACAGGTCAATGCAGCCAGCCTCCTCCGCCATTTCCCGTGTGCTCTTCCCTGTCCACGAGCCTAGGTTCACAGAGACTAGGAAGGAGAACAACTGGCCGTCGATCCAGCCATTCGACGACTTGATCATCATCTCTGCGGACGTTTTTGTTCGTTCGTCCGTGGAGGCTTTAGCAAGCTCCTCGTAGTGGGCCATCCAGAGCTTTTCTTGTCCCAGACCGTGAAGGACATACTTCTGGCTCCGATCGCTGGGCTCGATCAGAATCCACGCCAGGCTGATGTAGCAGTCGGTCATCGCTCGCAGGAACAGCGGCCCATGGTCCCAGTTCCACGTTTCTGCACTACGCATCACCCCAAGTGCGAGCGTTGTCTGTCGTGCTAGCAGTCCTGAAACCACGGCGTGCGTTTCCTCATCGACATGACCAAGCAGTTTCTCGCAAAGGTCATGGAGCACTTCCGTAGCCATACGCTCGAAATCCCTCTCAAATCGCAACAAGACATGGGCCTCGGGATCCAAATTGGGTCGGATCTTCAAATGCGACACTGGGGGATCAAGCTCCAGTCCGCGCCTCCAGAAGTATTTGGCCCACGAATCGCCGAGCTCAGCAGAATATCGCGCGAAACTCGAAGTGGTAAATGTTCTGACGTGGCCAGACGCACGCGAACCCTCCTCTGACTCGAAGTTATTGTAAATTGCTTCGAGGTTTGGCTGAGGAACGTTTTCTGAGTATGAGAGACGCCCCGTGCGGGCTTCGGCATACAACACCACGGATTGGACGAGGGTGCCTTCGTGGCTCCATCGATTCAGCCTCGGTGCAGTGACCTTTCGCGCTAGCTCGACGTCGCGAGTCGTAAAATCGCCAGCCCCTTCAGAATCCCAAAGGTTCCGAATAGGATTCTCTCTCGGATAGCAGCGCACAAAACTCTCGAGGCCGATCCGAGTTTCGGTGAGTTCTCCTGCCTTCTCCAACCGCTGGCGAATCCGCTGCCAATCGTCGGTCGAGAGCACGCGCTGCGCGCTCAGGAATGTGAATTCGGGTTTAGGGTTCTTGGTCGATTCTTCGAAGGCTGCTAGCACTAAGTTTGTCGCGAGTTCGATACCTCGCCTGACCCCGCGACATTCGAGCAGAAATGCGATCCATGCGAGTTCCGGGAAGATCCGATCAACATAGTTGACGTGATTCCATCCATACGTTGCCGGAAGAGGGACTAAGGTTTTCCCGACACGTTTGTGATCCGATAGGACGGGCCTTCTTTTGTTATGGGCGGAATTGTTGCTCATCGATGGCAGAGCGTTGGATCTCCAAACGAATTACTGGAGGTAAGGGAACACGGGCGTAGGCCCTTAGGTAGCCACTAACAATTGGAAATGCCTTCGACCACCTTTGTGGTGGCGCCCTCGCTTTAGATCGCCACTTTCAAGAGCTCGAACACTAGCTTGGCAAAGGCCGCGGCTTTCTTGGGGTCTGCCAGCAATTGCATTTTCTGGTTTTCGTGGGCGTCGCTGCTGTCGAGGATCGCGTCGTCTACGGCTTTGGGGAAGTCGCCGAGCATGGCTTGCTCGTTGGTGTTGTTGGCGAGTTGGCTCATGACCTTTTCGTTTTCACGAACTTTATCACGAACGGTGTAGGCATAGTTCACCAGGTCCTGCTCGGTCAGGTTGTCGGTGATGAAGAGTTCGTTGAGTCGGGCGATGATCTGCGAAAGGAACTCCTCCTTGCGGTCGCGGGCCTTCGCGGAGCCGACGCCTTCACCAGGCTTCAATCCGTAGGGGCCGGTTTCTTCGTTTAGCGCGAGGTCCTGTTGCTTGATTTTCGATAGGCGATAGTGGCTTAGGACCACGTGGCTGAGGTCCACGTCATCATCATCGGTGATCTGTTCGCGGAGCAGCGGCACCAGGTTGCGTGCGTAAAGGCTGAGTTTTTCGAGGTCCGGATCGTTGTAATCCACGATCTGAGACATGAACTCGTAAAAGCGCACGAAGGTGCCAAGGTCCTTTTTGAAGATCTCCAGTGCATCCTTTTCCTTCTTAGCTGCTTTGTGATTGTTTTCGGCGTTGGCGAGCAACACGGGGTCGCCCGTTTTCTTGGTGCGCTCAAGCACGTCTCGTGTCTGCTGGTACAAGAGTAGGGCGGACTTATAGCGAATCTGCCAGCGTTGGACCGCCGGTTTGCAGATGTTGGCCAGGGCGGCGTTGCTTTTGCTCCGTTGGAAAAACGCCGTGCAGAACTGCTCGACTTCCTGCCATTGAAAGATGCCGGCCGCACGTAGCTTTTCATTGAGGTCGAAAATCAGGTTGGGATCGGAGACATCGTCGAGCTTTGCGGTTTTGTAGTAGGGGAGGAAGGCGTTGAGGATGTCGTCGGGTTCGTTGAAGAAATCGAGGACGAAGGTTCCGGTCGCCGCCTTGCCGGGATATACGCGGTTGATCCGCGAGAGGGTCTGTACGCACTCCACGCCGCCAAGTTTCTTGTCGACATACATGGCGCAAAGCTTCGGCTGGTCGAAGCCGGTCTGAAACTTGTTGGCCACGATCATCACTTGATAGTCAGGGGTGTCGAAAGCCTTGCGCAGGTCGCGGCCCTTGAGTCCCGGGTTCATCGTGATCTCTGTGAACGTCGTGCCGAGCAATCCGGCCGAATTAGGGTCTTTCTCGACGAACTCCACCTCGCCAGAGAAAGCGACCATGCCGTAAAGTTTGGCGTAACCTTTATCGGCGATGTATTTGTCGAAACTGAGCTTGTAGCGGACCGCTTCCTTGCGAGAACTCGTGACGACCATCGCTTTGGCATGGCCGCCGAGAAGGCCCATTACTTGGGTTTTGAAGTGCTCGACGATGACTTGGACCTTTTGCGCGATGTTGTAGTCGTGCAGGCGTACCCACTGGTTGAGTTTCACCTGCGCTTTGCGGCTTTCGACCGTTTCCTCGGTCTGCTGGATTTTGAGCGCGAGTTGGTAGGCGACCTTGTAGTTCGTGTAATTTTTTAACACGTCGAGGATGAAGCCCTCCTCGATCGCTTGCCGCATGCTGTACACGTGAAAGGCCTCGGGCTTGTTTTGCCTCGACGGCGCCTCGCCCGGGTTGGGCAGGCGACCGAACAACTCCAGGGTCTTGGTCTTGGGCGTGGCGGTGAAGGCGAAGAAACTGAGGTTCGAATTGGCCCGCCGCGAGGCGACCGCTGCCGCGATCATGTCGTCTGACGACAGTTCCTTTTCGTCATCATCCCCACCCTCGATCATGAGCACTTCCTTGAGCTGCCGTGCGGTCGAGCCGCTTTGGGAGGAGTGAGCTTCGTCGGCGATGATGGCGTAGCGACGTTCCTTCAGACTCACGCTGTTTTCGATGGCGCGGAGGACGAAGGGGAAGGTCTGGATGGTGACGATGATGATCGGCTGGGCACCTTCGAGCGCCGTAGCCAGTTTCTCGGACTTCGAGCCTTCGCCTTCCTCGCGATTGATACGGCCGACCACGCCGTCGGTGTGCTCAAATTGGTAAATGGTCTCCTGGAGTTGGTCGTCGAGCACGGTGCGGTCGGTGACGACGATGACGGAGTGAAACTGCTTACCGCCCTTGTCGGTGTAGAGCGAAGAGAGCTGATGGGCGGCCCAGGCAATGGAATTGGATTTGCCCGATCCGGCGCTGTGCTGGATCAAGTATTTGTGGCCCGTGCCTTCGGTGCGGGAAGTGGCGAGCAGCTTACGTACGACGTCCCACTGATGGTAGCGGGGGAAAATCATCGACTCCTGCTTATACTTCCGGCCGTCCCAATCTTCCTTTTCTTTGATTTCGAGATGAACGAAGCGGGCGAGGATATTGAGCAGGTTTTCGGGCAGCAACACCTCGTTCCACAGGTAGTCGGTGGCGTAGCGGTTGACGTCCTCCGGCACTTCGTTGCCCGCGCCGCCGTCTTTGGTGCCGCGGTTGAAGGGAAGAAACACCGTGGTATCGCCCGCGAGGCGGGTCGTCATGGCTACTTCGTATTGACTGACCGCGAAGTGGACGAGCGCGCCGCGTTTGAAAGTGAGCAGCGGCTCGGGCTTTTTCGTGACGGGGTCGACCGGCAGTCGGGTCGACTTATACTGCTTGATCGCGCGGTCGACGGCCTGCTTGAACTCCGACTTTAGCTCCAGCGTGGCGACGGGCAGGCCATTGACGAAGAGCACGAGGTCAATGCGCCAGGACCTGGCTTTCGCACCGGAGGAGCCGAATTCAGCCTCGGTCGCCCACGGACTGTAAACCAGCTCGGGCACCACACGCAGGCGGTTTTGACTGTAGCGGGCAAGCGTGTCGGGGTTGAGATCATGCTCGGGCTTGAATTGGCAGAGGGAGAAACGGGTGCCGCGGTCGCGCAATTCGTGGCGCAGCACGCCGAGTGTGCCGAAGGTGCGCATGGTCTGGTCGGCCGCGTTGGGATCGGCCTTGTCGAGCTGCTCGGCGACCCGTTCGAGGAATTTTTGCTCAGGGTTGGACGGGTAAAGTGCGCAGAACTTTTGCCACTGCTCCGGTTGTGTGTCCTGCACGAAGCCCACCACGTCCTCGGGGTAGAGGGCGAGGGTGCGGTCGTAGTGCGCGGAGTCGCCAAGCTTCCACCCGGTCGCGCCCATCTGCGCGAGGACGTCGTTCTGAAAGGCGAGTTCCTTGGTTGGGTCGGTCATGGGCGGCCTTCGGTTGGGGTGAGCACGACCTGCCAGTGACCGCCTTTGGCTGGACCGATACGCTGGAGGCAGCCAGCTTCCTTGAGGGTTTTGAGGTGTTTCTCGAGTCCGCTGGTGGTCAGGTCGAGTTCGGCGGCAAGCGCTACCGTGGATATTCGCGGATTCCGGAGCATGGCTTGGAGAATCTTGAGTCGTCTGGCGGTGTTTTTTTCACCCCACTTTTCACCCCACTTTTCACCCCACCTTTGGAGTTCGTCCCGGGTTCTCTTTCGGTCGTCGGCGAGGGGCTCCGCCGCTTTCCGATCGCCGTCCTGTATTGCTGCCAGATGGGACTGGGAAAACGGAAAGTCCGTCCAGAGATCGTGTCCCTCAAACTGAATCACCGGCGCGGGCGAGCCCGCCGCCTTGCAGGCGGCGAACATGCGTTGAATGCCTCGTCCCCAGGCCTCGATCTCTCCGGCCCGGAAAAAGGCGTTGGCGATATAGGGGTTGAAAGGTTGGGAGGCGTGTTCGCCCAGGAGCTTGGCCAGCGTCCAGCCCTCGGGCAGGACGGCAGGGTTCCAGAGTTTCAGCCGGTCGGCATAGACGCGGATTTGCACCGGCGCGCCGACGGCGTAGTCGCGATGCACGAGCGCGTTGAGCAAAGCCTCGCGCAAGGCGGCGCGGGGCACTGGGAAGCGCTCGATGCGCTGTACGCCCTCATAGCTAATGGCTGCCTTGAGATATTTGGTAAGCAGCAGATCCAGGGTGCGGTCCACTTGTCCAAACAACTCCCCCTGCACCTCGTCGTGATACACCAGCTCGCCGGTACCGTCGAAGAAGCCGACTTTGACGAAGGCGCCCGGGAAAAATTGGCTCGGTTGGGGGTGGAACAGCAGCAACGCGGCGCGCTTCAGAAACTCCCCTTCAGTCAAACGGAGCTTTTCGAGCAAAGCGGCGTCCGGCTCGACCAAGGTCGACGGTTCCACCCGCCCGCCTCGTTTGGCGCGCTTGCGAAAAGCCTCGATCGCGGCTGGAGCGAGGTCGGCGACGCTGACGCGCGGAACCGGCACGGCGTCCCATGTGCGACCCTGCCTGCGCAGGAGAAAACGGTCGAGGGCCGCGCCCTTGAGTTCCTGCAGCGTGCTGCCGCTGCGCACGAAGTAGCGGCCGCGCAGACTGATCGGATGGGGGTAGGCCTCGACCACGATTTCCAGCCACGGCTTACCCGCGCTTTCATGCAGGTTGACCCCGACGAGGATGCCGAGCACATCGCGGATCTTGTTAGGCAGGTCTTCGAGCAGCTTACCGGCATCGGCGAGACCGACGATTGCGCCCTGATCGTTGCGTCCGATCTCCAGCCGCCCGCCCTCCGCGTTGGCAAAGCCGCAGACCCAGCGCAGGTGGTCGTCGTGCCACGCGGCTTTCCACTCGGTTTGCTGGGATTCGCGGGTCATGCTTCTCAGTACGGAGCTCAGTCGGCGGTGCGCTTTGAGTTTGTTTCGTAGAGAGTGTCAGTGATCGGTCCTTTATAGAGCTCTTCGTTCAAGAACTGCAGCAGGCGTTTGGCTGCAGCTTTATCGGCGGGGAAGACTATCCTCGCGGCAGCTCCTTTGCCGTTGATTGCGATGTCAACGAAGCCCGTGGCGTGCTGGCGGAGCTCGTTCGGAGAATATTTGTCCAAAACGCCTGAATCCTTTAGCATGGAAAATCGCGTGCGGAGCCACTGGGAGGCGTTGATTGCCAGGCCGTCGATGTCTTCGGCGTCGAGTTTTTTGTGAGATAGCACCTTCCGAATGTCGTTCTCGGATGCTTCTTTGTAGAAATCCGCCAATTGGAGAATGCCGTTTACATTGCGGAAATTCGCAAACACCAGCTTTTGAGAAATCGGAAAATAAACAGCATCAAGCTTGTCGCCCAAGGTGAGGCCGGGGCTGCTGTTTAACTTAAAGTTATCTCGATCCATAAACAGGAACGTACCCGACTTGATGATGTGGGAACGCGTGAAACGCTGGATCATGACCACTTCCTCGCTGCCACGTTTAGCAAAGACGACAAGCGCTGTCAGTTGTCGCAGCGATTCCGCGGTAGCCTGGAAGTTGTCCAGCGTGTTCACGCTCTCACGAGCGATTCTCAACGCTTCAGGCAGGATAAATCCGGCGATGGCGAAACGCTCATCGGATTCCGGCTTATAACCTGCATCAAACTGCACTTCGCGGACCGCGCTGCAGAACTCACGCAGCTGGCCGGTCCATTCGGTTTGCAAGGTTTGCTGCAACGCGTCTGTAAGGGGAATTTGCGACAGAGGTGGCGCTTGGTTGCGCTCAGAGTAGGCAACGAGCTGGAGATGCGTGAGCATGGGTTCGGGTTAGCCTTTGACTTGGAGTTTTATATTGTGTGCCAATGACACCGCAGTGATCGGCTGACCAGGACGACGCATCGGGTCTTTAGTGATCAACAAATAGGAAAGCCCGTCCTCACATTTGACCGAATAAAAGTGGTATCCGAAGGCGCTCATTACCGGATTGAAGTGAAAGGCGTCAGCGTGCATCAGCGAAAACAGTATAATTGCGATAATGTAGGCCCCGGTGAACCACTCGCCGGTGAATGAAAGTTTATCGGAAGAGATAAACGGCAAGAGGTAGGTGAGCAGGAATGCCAGTACCTCCTTGTCCTGACTCTCGAACTCCGTGGGGGTGATCGTGTTTTTTGAGAGTGAACGGGACAGTGAGTGGAGGAGGCCCCAGCAACAAAACGCCAGGCCGACCGTGACCAGCAGCCACCAGAACCAATCTGCCTCATCGTTGGCCCATTTGTTGACCGCAACCGCTCCAAGAAGGGGTGACAACGAGGTCGCAATCAGGAGGAACTTGGCGAGACGGTTCATGACGCGTCAGTTGGCTGCGGATGCGGAAGGCGGCTGCCAATGGCGGACGTCGATCTTGCCGGTCACGGCGGCGGAGATCAGGGCTGTGCGGCGTTCTTTGAGGAGGGTGATCGTATTGTCAGCCTTCGCTTCTAGAGCGTCGAATTTCACGATGGCCGCATCGATGAAGTCCGCGATTGCTTCCTGTTCCGGCACCTCCGGAACAAACACTCTAATCGAAAGAAGCTTTTCTGGCGAAGTGTGCTGAACCTTAGTGCCTGTCGCTGAAGTGATGACCTCTGCTCGATAGCGGGGAGAGTTGAAGAGATGGAAGAGATACCGATCTGAGAGTTTTTCAGAGCGAACATCTCTTACCAGACCCAGTCGTTGGTTGTGAAGATAGGTCCCTTCTGTGGGAACCAACAGTGAGCACCCCAAAAGCCCAGGACCTTGTTCCGTCATGGCGACAAGTAGCTGACGCGGTTTCAAGATAAACTCTTTGGGGTAGTTTTTCCCGACATAATACTTGGGAGGATTCATGTGCCGGAAACCTCCACGTTGAACGAAGTTGCCGGGCGTCATCAGAAGGAATTCGCCGGAGTCGGAGAACTCATCGCTGTCGAATGCGTAGCCGTGTTTAATCCCGCAGAGATTCTTCAGTGGATACTCCCTCCAATGCGCAGGCACTTGACCCAGCCATTCGATGCCGGAGTCTCTTAGGGGTGCGTGGGGATTGAGACCTTTGGTCACGGCATGGCTGATCACGGCCTGGCGTTTTTCTTTCAGCAGTCGGATCAGCGCTTCCTGCTTTTCGATCAACCGATCGATCCTCGCCGTCTCGTGGTCGAGGAAGGTGAGAATTTTGTGTTGCTCGTCCAGAGGTGGAATTGGGACGTATGCACCTTTGATGTCGTCCCACCCGATAGCTGCGCGATGCTCAAGAATGCCATTTCCGAATATGGATAGGTATTTTTGAAACGGTGCATTTTCGAAGAGTCGGAGCGCAAAGCGGCGATGGACTACTTCTTTCCTATTCCGAAGAATGATGTATACTGGGCTACAGACTCCGTCATATGCCGACATGCCGTAGGAGCCTATAGCGTAGTTCATGCTGTTGATCACCAAGTCGCCCTTTTTGATGATTTTGCACTTACTTAAATCGTCGGGCTTCTTATTTCCGACATCTCCCTTGTCCTCATATTTTATGACGCCGATGTTCGCCATCAACGATAGATAATTTTGATCTTTAGCACCTTCGTTTTTGGCGGTTCGTTCGCTTACAATGGCGCGACATGGCGTTACCCTCCAGTGCGCGGGAACTTGGCTAAGCCAGCAAACTTCGGACGCCTTGTATTCAGGGTACACATGATGCCGCTGTTCGCTCACGAGTGGATCTCCTGCAGGAGTTTCATGATCTCGGCGCTCACTGCGTCGAGGTCGGCGTCTATTTCGGCGAGGTCGCGTGGGGGCTGGTATTGATAAAAGTGGCGGTTGAAGGGGATTTCGTAGCCGACGAGGCCGACTTGGTCGTCCTTGGGGTCGCGTTTGGTGGCGTCGATCCAGGCGTCGGGTACGTGGGGAAGAACTTCCTTCTGGAAATAGGCCTCGTTGAGCGCGTCCACGGTCTGGCTGGGATCAAGCGCGACGTTTTCGAAGTCGCGCAGGTCGGAGTCGGGTTCGTATTCAGTGACTTTTCCGTCCACCGCGAAGAGACCGTAAAAGGGATCCGCCTTGCCCGTCTTGTGGACTTTTTTTACGACCTTGGCGGCGGCAGGGTTTTTCCACGAGACGGCGGCGGTGATTTGCTTTTTCTCCGACGCGTCAAGCTTGAGTCCAGTGGCGGTGAGCGCGTCGTCGAACCCGTTGAAATCGTCATGTTGGGCGGTTCCGAGCTTGGCCTGGAGTTGACGGCCCTTGAGCAGGACCGCGCGTTGCTCGCGCCAGGTCGATGCGGCAAGGAGGTCTTTGATGTGTTTCTCCTTCAGCTCGGGGAAGTCGGCCTTGAGGGCGGCGCGGATCTCGATCTCGTCGGCGTCGAGTTCGCCGTAGGATTTGGCCTTCGGATCATCCGTCCATGACTTACTGTAGGCTTCGTAGATCCAGCGCATGGGGGCTTCGAGCGAGCCGGGGGCGAAGCGGAGGGAGGCGAGGCGCTCGTCGCTGAACTGCCAGGACAGGCGGAGTGGGCGTTCGATGGTGATGCGCCGGTAGCCGAACTCGTGGTTTTTAAAGAGCTTCGCGGCGAAGGTCTTTTCCGGCTCGGATTTCGGGTTGGCGGCGGGACGGCCACGGCTGCTTTTGGCTTCGGCGGGTTTGTCGAGCGCCCGGGCGTTGACGGCGGTGAATTCACCGAAGGCGCGTGTGATGGTTTTGATGTCGGTCTCGCTCATCTCCTGGCGCTTTGAGCCGAGGGATTTACGCATCTTGCCGCAGAGGTTGACGCCGTTGATGAGCATGACGCGGCCGCGGCGGTCGGCGGCTTTTTTGTTGGAGAGCACCCAGACGTAGGTGGCGATGCCGGTGTTGTAGAACATGTCGGTCGGCAGGGCGATGATGGCCTCCAACAGGTCGCTCTCGAGGATGTGGCGGCGGATCTCGGACTCACCGGAGCCGGCGCCGCCGGTGAAGAGCGGGGAGCCGTTGAGGATGATACCGACGCGGGCGCCCCCGTCCTTGGGATCACGGAGCTTGCTCAGGAGGTGGAGGAGGAAGAGCAGTGAGCCGTCGGAGACACGGGGTAGGCCGGGGCCGAATCGTCCGGAGTGGCCTTTTTCGGTGTGCTCCTTGAGGATGTCGCCCTCGATCTTCTTCCAATCCACGCCGAAGGGTGGGTTGGAGAGCATGTAGTCGAACTTGTCAGCGTAGAGCTGATCGTTGGAGAGGGTATTGCCAAGTTTGATGCGGGAGACATCCTGGCCCTTGATGAGCATGTCGGCCTTGCAGATGGCGTAGCTCTCAGGGTTGAGCTCCTGGCCGAAGGCGCGAATGACCGCGCGGGGATTGAGCTCGTGTACATACTCCATTCCGGCGGAGAGGAAGCCGCCGGTGCCGGCAGTGGGATCGTAAATCGTGCGGATGATCCCGGGCTTGGTGAGCGCTTCGTCGTCCTCCATGAAGACGAGCGACGTGGTGAGGCGTACGATATCGCGCGGCGTGAAGTGTTCGCCGGCGGTCTCGTTGGAGCTTTCGGCGAAGCGCCGGATCAACTCTTCGAAGACGAGCCCCATCTCGTGGTTCGAGACTACGGCGGGGCTAAGGTCAGACTGGCGGACGCGCTGCACCACCTTGTAGAGGAGATTGGCGTCGTTGAGTTGGCCGATGAATTCGGCGAAGTTGAAGTACTCGAAGATCTCGCGGGCGTCCTTGGAGAAGGCGGAAACGTAGGACTCAAGGTTGGCTTTGATGCCGGACTCGCCGAGGGTGGAGAGGTCCATCCGCGAGGTGTTGAAGAACGACAGGCCGCCCGTGGCGCGAAGGAGGAGCTTTTCCTGGGCCTCTTCGGGCAACTTTTGCTTGGCGAGCTTTTCGGCCTCGGCGAGGACCTTCGGCTTGGTCGGGGCCAGCACGCACTCGAGGCGGCGAAGGAGGGTAAAAGGGAGGATGATGCGGCCGTATTGGCTCTGCTTGAAGTCGCCGCGGAGGAGGTCGGCGATGGACCAGCTGTAGGCGGCGAGGTTGTTGGATGATTGCGACATTGAGCTGGGAAAACCGGAAAGGGGCGGTGACTTTGTGTGCCGACTTCAGGGAGGTCGGAATCTAAGGGCTAGGGGCGGGAACAAGATCCGCAATCGCTCAGTTCGAAGGGCGAAGAGTGAAGTGTGAAAACTTTCGACAGGCGTTGCCTGGGGCGGGAAGGGCGAAGAGTGAAGTTCGAAAGGGGTGAACTCGGAAATGCGACCGATCGGCTGACCGCTGATCGCTGGCCTCGGATCTCTGGTTGCGATGTCGGATGGGGATTGCGGCTGAAGCCGCTGCCACTTTGTGGACCGATTGACCGCTGATCTCTGTCCTCTGTCCGCAGACAGGGAACGCGGCTGAAGCTGCAGCTGCTTTGCGTGCGGTGGGCGGTATTGCCTGGGCGTCAGGAGCGACTCGTTGGCAAACGCTTAGGAGGGTCATGCGGCGTGACCTCGTCTTTGCCTAGAGTGCAGTTTGAGAGCAATCACATTTCGCTTGCGATGGGCCACCCGCCCCGCGGCGGGGCGGGAATGACGAATGTCGAATGACGAATGACGAATGGATGAAGCAGAGGTCAGCGGTCGGTGGCCAGCGGTCAGTCGGAGATCTGAGGTCGGGCCAGCCCGGCGCCTTGCGCGGGCTGGAATGACGAATGCGCCCGCCCCTGCGGGGCGGGAAGGGCGAAGAGTGAAGTTCGAAAATGGGGAATGCGACGAATCGGCTGATCGTTGATCGCTGACGTCTGATCTCTGGTTTCGGAGCTCAGCCTCCTTCACATTCACTCTTCGCTCTTCAGAAAGAGCTTCACTTTTTCTTGCGCTTGGGAGTCGCGGCAAATTGCTCCATCTCAGCTTCGTCACGCGCAATCCAACGCGCCAGTGTTTCCTTGGGGATATCGCGCACGGGCACGGCGGCCGCGGCCTGCAGGAACAGTCCGCCTTCTTGCTCATCCACGATGACCATCGGATTGGCGAGGCCTTCGAGTCCGAGCTTTCTGCGCAGGGCCGGTGGCAGGGTAAGTGTGCCTCGTTTGCTGACCTGAAGTGTGGTTGCCATGCTGCAATCCTGCATTACTGCATTGCGGTTTGCAAGCCCGCCTGCGGGGCGGGAAGGGCGAAGCCAGCCCTGTGGGCTGGAATGACGAATGACGAATTCCGAATGACGAATGGGCTGCCCGCCCCTTGGGGCGGGAAGGGAGAAGGGCGAAGAGGGAAGCCAGCCCTGTGGGCTGGAATGACGAATGACTAATGACGAATGACGAAGGGGTAGCTGTCTTGTTACAACAGGTTGTCCGCACGGCAAGGACATGCCGGGATGGTGGTGGATGAACAACAAACCGACCGCCAAACCGCACGGACAACATGCACGGTAATGCACGACTGACCCCGCTAGTGCGAGCGGAGATCGCACACGACGTACTGATCAAGCGCATGACCATCCGGGCCGCAGCAGCGGCCCGGATGGTCAGTGAAAGAACGGCTCGACGATGGGTTCAACGAGCCAAGGAGGAGGGATTGGGAAGGAGGCTTTTTTCACGCTCCTGCGTACCGATCCACCAGCCCCGGCGCACACCGGCCCAGCTTGAACGTCTGGTTGTTAAGCTTCGCCGCGATCGGCGCACGTACGCCCAAATCCTCATGCTGGTTCCAGTCTCCAAGGCCACGGTGTCACGCATCCTGCGTCGTCATGGCCTGAACCGGCTCAGTGCACTTGATCCGGCCCCGCCACCCGTCCAGCGCTACGAATGGGAACACCCCGGCGAACTGCTTCATCTCGACATCAAGAAACTCGGACGCTTCCTGCGCCCGGGCGTTCGGGGTACCGGCAACCGGGCCGACCGCAGCGAGGGTGCCGGCGTCGAAGCACTCCACGTGGCCGTCGATGACCGCTCCAGGCTCGCTTACGCCTGCGTTCTTCCTGACGAAAAAATCCCCAGGGTGGTCGCGGCCCTGGAGCAGGCCGTCAGCTTCTTCGCCTTCCATAAGGTGCGGATCCAACGCGTCCTCACCGATCGGGGCGTCAGCTACCGCTCCAACGCCTTTGCCGCAGCCTGCGCCCGCCTTGGCATCGTCCACAAGTTCACCCGCCCCTATCGCCCCCAGACCAACGGCAAGGCTGAACGCTTCATCCAGACCATTACCAGGGAGTGGGCGTATGCACGCTCTTACCGCACAAGCGACGAACGTGCCGGCTTTCTTCCTCACTATATCTTTGAATATAATCATCACCGTCCCCACTCTGCTCTAAATCAAAAACCACCCATCACTCGACTCCCTCTATGTGCGGACAATGTGTCGAGGCACAACAGGTAGCCCGCCCTGCGGGGCGGAAAGTGCGAAGGTCGAAGAGTGAAGTTCGGAAATGGGAAATGCGACCGATCGGCTGATGGCTGATTGCTGAGACCAGAGGGAGAATGCGGCTAAAGCCGCAGCCACTTTATTTCACTCTTCACACTTCGCTCTTCGCACTTCGCCGCGAGGCTCTACAGGCGGAGGCGGAGGGTTTCGGTGTTCCATTCTGTGCATTCCGTGCACTCTGTGGTTAAAGCTCCGAAGTTCGAACCGTGGAACCACAGATTGCACGGAGTGCACAGAATGCGGATCCGGGTGCTCGGCGTGACTGGAGGTAAAACGTGGGTACGGCTACTATGTGGGAGTAACCAATCTCATCACTCCGTGCATTCCGTGTACTCTGTGGTCGAAGCTCCGAAGTCCGAACCGTGGAACCACAGATTGCACGGAGTGCACAGAATGCGGATCTGAGCGCTCCCAGTGGCTGGAGGGAATGAAAACGTGGGAGCGGATACTATGTGAGAGATACCAATCTTATCACTCCGTGCATTCCGTGCACTCTGTGGTCAAACCTCCGAAGTCCGAGCGGTGGAACCACAGATTGCACGGAGTGCACAGAGTGGCTGATCGCTGATCTCTGGTTGCGGTGCTGGGCGGGGAATGTGGCTGAAGCTGCAGCTACCGTGGGGGTGTTCGATTTTCCGGTTTCACTCTTCGCCCTTTGCACTTCGAACTTCGCCGCTTCGCGGCGTAGGCGCCGACGGAGCGGCGCCCTCCAGGTGCGCCAGTGAAACACTGCGGCCTCGGCGAGGCCGCCTACATTGGCGAAGGTAGCGGTTTTTTGAATGAGGGGGTGTGGTCGGGGTTATAGTCGTGGGAAACGTTCGATTTTGAAAATCGGCGCTTGCCACCTGATGGCTGGTGCGGGCCGAATTGTAGTCCTCTCTGCCGCGCTTGCGGTGGCAGGTGGGTTGTTTTTCACTTCACTGATGTCCCCGCCTGCGGACTGATGCCCCTTTCGACTGGTTCAGCCGGCCTTCACACACCCTATGTCTAATCATCCCGAAACCCCCGTCTCCCACGGCCGCGATGCGACTGCGGCTTTCCTCTTTCTCCGCCTGTTCCTGGGGCTGAGAGCGCTTCTCGCCGGTGTTGAGAAGTTTGAGTCAGGAGGGAATTACTCCTTCGAGATCTATTACCGGAACATGGCGCGCATGGCCAATGGCATCACCTCGGCCTCGTTCATGCCGTTGTGGGCGACCAAGACGTTCGCGTTTTTTCTTGGTTACCTGCTGGTTGCGTTGGGCCTGGCGGTGTTGCTCGGCTTGAAGACGCGTCTTGCCCTGGTGGGTCTGGGGCTGCTGTGGGTCTCGCTGTCCTTCGGTTTGATGGCGGTGCAGGAAAATGAGGGCGTCGCTTGGCTTGGCGTCTATGTTGGTTTGAATGCGGCTGCCCTGCTTTTGGTCCGGCACAACCGCTTCGCGCTGTGGTCGGATCGTTCCTGAATCCCGAACTCTTCGCCCTATGAGTGATTCCACGCTCCCTTTTCCCTCCACTTCCCGGCGTGATTTTCTTTCGACGGGGGCCAAATTAGGCGCGGCCGTGATGGCGACGCCCTACCTCGCGCGCGCGGCGGGTCCCGCCGGCAGCGGAGGCTCCCAAACGTTGAACATCGGGCTCATCGGTTGCGGTGAACAGGGGCGGGTGCTCCTCAACGCCGCGCTGAAGATTCCGGACATCCGGTTCAAGGCGGTCTGCGACATCTGGGAGTACAATCGCACCTACGGCGAACGGTTGCTGAAGAAGTACGGTCACGACCTGAAGGCGTTTGAGGACTATCGCGAGATGCTGTCGTCGACGGAGCTCGACGCAGTGATCGTGGCGACCCCGGACTGGCTCCATGCCCCCCACACCGTGGCGGCCTTGAAGGCGGGCAAGCATGTCTATTGCGAGAAGTTGATGTCCAACACCGTGGAAGGGGCTCGTTCCATGGTGAAGGCGGCCCGCGAAAGCGGTAAACTGCTGCAAATCGGACACCAGCGTCGGAGCAATCCGCGCTACATCCATGTGCGCGATCGGCTGATCCGGGAGCACAAGCTGCTGGGTCGGATCACCAATCTGAATGGTCAGTGGAATCGGGCGGTCAGCGCCGACCTGGGTTGGCCGGAACGCTACACGATCCCGGAGAAAAAGTTGAACGAGTTCGGCTACGCCAACATGCACGAATTCCGGAACTGGCGGTGGTTCAAGAAGTACGCCGGCGGTCCGATCTCGGATTTGGGCGCCCACCAGATCGACATCTTCAACTGGATGCTGGGCGTGAACCCCAGCTCGGTCATGGCCGGTGGTGGCGTGGACTTCTACAAGAACCACGAATGGTACGACAATGTCATGGCCATCTACGAGTTCCCGACGCCTCAGGGCATGGTCCGCGCGTTCTACGAAGTGCTGACCACGACGAGTGCGGGTGGCGGTTATCACGAGTATTTCATGGGGACCGAAGCGGCCCTCAAGATGTCGGAGAATCCCAAGTACACGAAGCTCTACCGCGAAGCGCAGGCGCCGGCCTGGGAGCCGCACGTGGCGGCAGGGTTGATCAAGAAACCCGGAGCCGGGGAAGAGGGCGCCGCGCCGGCGTCGAAGCCGTGGGAGAAGGAGGAGAAGCCGAAGTTTGCCGTGGCGGCTCCCCGGACCTCGGTGGTCGACGTGCGCGAGACCGCGGCGCTGTCCGCTTGGGATATTCCGGTGACCCTCGACAAGGCGATTCACCAGCCGCATCTGGAGAACTTCTTCTCCGCGATCCGGAACAAGACACCCTTGACCTGCCCGGGCGAAGACGGCTTTGCCTCCGCGGTCACGGTGCTCCGCGTCAATGAAGCGGTGACCGCCCGGAAAGTCCTGACGTTTGCGCCTGACGATTTCATTGCTTGATTTCGTTCTGTCCGCCAGATTCCGAGGTCCGGCCACACCGGCCCGGAATCTGACGGTGACCATGAGTTTCCTTTACCTATGAAGACGCGATACCTCTCCCTCTTGCTTGTTGCCTGCGCCTGCGCCGGGCCCGTTCTGGCTCAGGACAAAGTGCCGCTCAAACTCGAGCTGCCCAAGCCGCTGTTTGTCGGCACCCCGCGGCCGATCTCGCTGCCGAATCTGGAGAAGCCCCGCACGGGTCCGCGGCCGCCCATGATGGTGCCGGCCGGGACGGTGCTGCTCTCGAAGGGCAAGACCGTGACGGCGTCGGATGCGTTTCCCGTGATTGGCGAGCTGGCGTTTGTCACCGACGGCGAAAAGACCGGCGCGGACGGCACGTTTGTTGAGTTTGGACCCGGTGTGCAATGGGTGCAGATCGATCTGGGAGCGTCGGCTTCCCTGTCGGCCATCGCCGTCTGGCATTTCCATGCGCAGGCGCGGGTGTACCATGATGTCATCGTGCAGGTGTCCGATGATCCGGAGTTCAAGAAGGGCGTGAAGACGCTCTTCAATAATGACACGGACAATTCGTCGGGCGCGGGTGCGGGCAAGGACCCGGCCTACATTGAGACCAATGAAGGTCGCTTGATCGATGCCCAGGGGGCGAAGGGGCGTTATGTGCGTTTGACGTCAGCGGGCAATACGACGGATGAGCTGAATCATTACGTCGAGGTTGAGGTTTTTGGAAAACTCTAATCGAAGCGCCGCGGCCCGTCGTTCGGACGGGGCCGCGGAAGCGGCTCGGGGCTTGTAGGGCCGTCCCTTGCGGACGCGCCTCGCGTTGAACACCGGAGGCTCACGCGCAATCCGAGGCGTGCCCGCAAGGGGCAGCCCTACAATGGAGAGGCAAGACGATGCAACCGGCACGTGCGCGAGCTCGGCTTTGTTTCGCTGCGCCAAGGGTCGGCTACGGGGTACGCAAGCCACTGAAAGGCCGCCGCTACCCAGACCTCGTTTTGCGGCTTCGCGCCTTCGCGTGAACCCCGCTGCCGATCCGAGGCACGGCCGCAAGGGCCGGCCCTACAGGTCTCAATCGCCCGAGCCGGTTTCGGC
>JAEUGY010000109.1 GCA_016794625.1 Opitutaceae bacterium | reverse complement strand
TGCGCACGACTCACAGGTACGAGGGATGCGCAAAACCAGGCCAGGTGGACCGGGCAAACGCGAAGTCCGCCTGCCAGAACGCACCGTCGTGGGGACGGTAAAGGGGGTCAAAGAAGTCGAGGCAGCGAAAGCCCCAGCCTTCCATTTTGGCGCACAGCTCGGGGAAGAGGAGGTTGCCGAAACCCATGCGGTGATTGTACGCCTCGATCACCGCCACCGCGGTGTTCGCGAGCACCTCCGGGCCTCCCGCCAGGATCTGCTCCTCAAAGCCGTGGGTGTCGAGTTTGAGGAAAAACGGGGGGCGCAAGGCATAGGTCCGAGCCAGCTCATCCAGCGTGCGCGCCGGCACGACCAGGTCATGCTCCCGAAAGGGCTCATGGGCCGCCAGCCCACCGAAGAGATCGCCGCCATGAAAATGCACCTCGCCCGCGCGATCCGCCGCCGCACAGACCGCGTAACGAACATTCGGATGCACTCGCTGGAGCGCCTGCAACCCCGGCTCGTGTTCACGCCGGGCTTCAACCAGAAAGTAATCGGGCGCGGGAAAACGGGCGATCACGTCCTTCGTCCAGAGCCCGTTCGAGGCCCCGACGTCGATTACGGTCCGGAACTCAATGCGGTACCGCCCCAGTCGCTCCAGGAAGCCCGCCAAGGTGGGCGTTTGCCATGTTTCCATCACCGCTAGGCCGCCGCACCACGGCACGAGGGCAAGCGAAAACGCCCGCGGCCCCGGACGGACGAGAACGGACGAACTCGTCCGTCTTGATGAGGCTGCGCGCTGGAGTGAAAGTTGGGTTTTGCAAGTAGATTGGCTTTCTGCAGCATGAGGGATCTGTCGCGCGCGGCACGTCCTCTCCATGGAGCCTGTGTCTACCCCTTCGATCTCCCCTGCCCCGTCGCACCGCAACATCGCGGCGGGTCTCGGCCTCGCTCTGTTCGGTTTGGTCGCAGTTGCCACCATTGCCTTTCTCGCCACCGGCCGGGGGATCGGGGACCCCGGATTCTCCCGCGCCACGCGCACGCGGCAGGTGATCCTGATAGCCTGCGGAGTCGCCGCCCTGGGTCTGGCGGGCGGGGTCTGGCGCGCGGTCCGTCGCGACCTCGCCGGACGCGAACTCGCGGAAGCACGTCTGGCCGCTGCCCTGGCTGAACTTGCGCACGAGCGGGCGCGGCTGAAATTCATCTTCGATGCCCTGCCGGTCGGAGTCTCCTACGCCGTCACCGCCGTCGATGGCACCCGGACCCGCCTGATCAATGACGCCCATCTGCGGATCTGTGGCCTGACCCGGGCCCAGGCCGACGATCCGGACGCGTTCCGGCGCATTAGCCATCCCGATGATCTGGTACGACAGGCGGAGCTTCACCGGCCCTTGGACCAAGAGAGCCAGGGGAGCTACACCATCGACAAACGCTACCTCCGCGCCGACGGACAGGTGCTCTGGGTCATGCTGGCATTCCAGCGGCACCCGCTGGAAAAGGGCGGCTACGAGGATTTGTCCGTGGTGGTGGACATCACGGAGCGCAAAAAGGCGGAAGAAACCATCGACCTTCAGAATAAGTCCCTGCAGGCGGTCAATCGTCAGCTCGAGACCGCGAACGCCGAGCTGGAGGCTTTTTCGTATTCAGTTTCCCACGATCTGCGCGCCCCGCTCCGGCACATCCAGGGTTACGCCGCCATGCTCGTGCGCGAGTCGTCGCCGCAGCTGTCCGCCACGGCCAGGCGCCACCTGCAGGTCGTGATGGACTCATCCCGTCACATGGGGACGCTGATCGACGACTTGTTGACCTTCTCGAAAATGAGCCGGGTCGGCATGCAGGAAACACGGATCGATCTCGCCGAAATGGCCGCCGGCGTGCGTCAGGAGCTGATCGGCTCCTCCCCCGGGCGGGCCGTCGAATGGACAATCGGAGCGCTGCCGCCGGTAGTGGGTGATACCGCCCTCATCCGTCTGGTCCTGGTCAATCTCTTCGGCAACGCCTTCAAATACACCCGGGGTCGCGAACCGGCCCGGATCGAATTCGGCTGCCAGGGCACCGAGCAGGGACGGGCGATTCTCTTCGTTCGCGACAATGGCGCCGGCTTCGACATGAAATACGCCCACAAGCTGTTCGGTGTGTTTCAACGCCTGCACCGCACCGAAGAATTCGAAGGCACTGGCATCGGGCTGGCGACCGTGCGCCGCATTATCAACCGCCATGGTGGGAGGACCTGGGCCGAAGGCGCCGTTGGCGCCGGAGCAACCTTTTCGTTCACCCTCACCCTCGCCCCTGCCGTCACGACCAGCACCTGAGCCGTCCCGCGGGCCGCACGCTCAGTCGAGATCGTTGTCGAGGCGCACCGCTTCCCGCAGCTCGTCGAGGAAGTCAGGCAGCGCCGACTCGACCCGGTTCCAATTGGAGATCAAGGGCGAACCGAGGGGCTCGCTCTGCAGCTGCTGGGAGGCAATGCGAATGCTGCGCACGAAGACCGCCACCGCCGTTTCCTCCTCGTGCCGCGGGTACTGCAGTCCGTTGAGCATCGCGTCCGCCGCGTAAAAACGGAGCGTATCCTCCGCCTGGCGCATGTAGGCGCTCATCAGGGTGTCAAAGAGTCCGGCATCGAGCTTGATGCCCTCGGCCGCCATGCGCTGGAAGAAGGCGCGCGCAATGTCGGTCGCCATCTTGTTCAGACCCTTCCCGGGATCCCGCACGGACAAATCCTGGTGTTTGTGGTCATAGTTGTCGCAGAGCTCCGACTGGCAGATGGCCCGGGGGGCGCAATTGCGGAACACCTCCGACAACATGCCAACCTCCAGCGCCCAGTCGGCGGGGATGCGTACCCGCCGCACGAGGTCGAGATCGAGCGCGAACTCCCCGGCCAGCGGGTAACGAAACGTATCCATATACACGAGATAAGGATGCTGTCCGACGATGCTCTTCAACGCACGCAGCAGCGGGGTCACGAGCAGCCGCATGACCCGTCCGTTGAGCCGCTCCGTCGCCCGCGCATAATACCCCTTGCAAAAATCGAACCCCAGGCTCGGGTGGGCCACGGGATAACAGAGTCGGGCAAGCAGTTCGCGATTGTACGTCAGGATGTCGCAGTCATGCACCGCCACCATGCGCGCCTGATCGCTCGCGAGAACGTAGCCAAAACAGGACCAGACGTTGCGTCCTTTACCCTGGTCCCCCGGGCCGAGCTCGGCGTCCTCCAGTTTTTTGAAGAGGTGCTGCATGCGCGGGCCGTCATTCCAGAGGAGGATGGGCTTCTGTGGCAGCTGCGCAAAGAACCGCTTGGCTTTCTTCCAGCTGCGCAGGTTGGCTCCGTCAATCCCGACGACGATCTGCTTCAAGTAGCCGATGCTCTTCAGCTCGCGCGCGATCCCACGCAACGCCTTGGTCCCCACCTCCCGGATGTGGCAGGGGAGTACGAGAGCAATGGGCGTCTCGCTGGCGAACTGGGCAAGCTCGCGCTCCAGACGGGAAAATCCCGTCTCGCCGAGTCGATGCAAGGTGGCGACCGCGCCGGTTTGAAAAAAGTCCGACATAGAATTCACCGCGCCGGAGAGCGCGGTTTCCGAGTGATGCGAGGGCGGCCCGACCCATCGCGTTGCCTCTGGTGCGGACTTCGCACCAGACCCACGGACGCGGTCGCCGAGGGCGGGCCGGGTCCACGCAGGAAGCAACGGAGTCCATCGCCCACTGCCAAGCCGCAATCCTCTGTTTTCGGAAAATAGTTCTCGGCCTCACCGGCCTCATAACAAAAGCTGCCGGCGTGAAGCTCGTCGTCCTGCACAGTCACTACCGTCCGGGGGGCGTGCGGCGAGTGATCGAACTGGCCCTGCCCGCCCTGGCAGCCAGCCGGGCGCTGGGCGTGCGGGAGATCGTCCTGGTCGGAGGCGAGGCACCCGATCCAGTCTGGCGGGCGGAACTGACGGGGAGTCTGCCCGGGATTCGTATCAGCTTCTCCACTTTAGCCTGCGTCGGATATCGGGCGGAGCTCCGCCAGACTCCGGCCGCGGTTACCCGCGCGCTGCGCCGCTTCCTGGCGGACCTGCTCGGCCCGCCCGAGGGAAAAGCGGACACCGTGGTCTGGGCGCACAACCTTGGACTCGGTCGCAACCTCCTGCTCGCGCGGGAGTTGGTGCGGGCCTGCACGCGAAGGAATGTCCGGCTGCTCAGCCATCACCACGACTGGTGGTTCGACAATCGCTGGCAGCGCTGGCCGGAAATCCGCGCCTCCGGTTTTCGCACGCTGCGCTCGGTCGAGGCCGTGGTTTTTTCCCGCGCGGTCGGGGTCCGGCACGCCACGATCAACCGGGCCGATCATCGGATCCTGTCCGGCGCTCTCGGCGCCCGGGCGGGCTGGCTGCCAAATCTGGTCATCCGCACGGCCGCACCCGCGGCGGTGGCGGTGGACGCGGCCCGGAAGTGGTGCGAACGGCAGATGGGCGAGGCGGCGCCGGTCTGGCTGGCGCCGTGCCGGCTGCTCCGGCGCAAGCATCTCGCCGAGGCGTGGCTGCTGACGCGGTGGCTGCGGCCCGAGGCCTGGTTGCTGACGACGGGGGGGGTCAGCTCCGCCGACGAACAGCCGTACGCCCAGGCCCTGCAGGCCGCGGCGAAGCGGCACGGCTGGAGGCTCCGGCTCGGCGTGCTCGCCGGCGGCGACCAAACCAAGCCGGGCATACCCGCGCTGCTCGCCGCGAGCGAGGCGTTGTTGCTGACGTCGTTGCAGGAGGGTTTTGGCCTGCCTTTCCTCGAAGCGTCTGCCGCCCGCCGTCCGTTGATCGCCCGTCGTCTGCCCCAAGTGGCACCCGATCTGGCTTCGTTTGGATTCCGGTTCCCGCAGTCCTACGACGAACTGTGGATCGCTCCGGAGCTGTTCGACCACCGCGCCGAGCAGCAGAGGCAGGCCCAGCGCTGGAGCACCTGGCGCGCCGCCTTGCCGCGAGCCTGTCAGGCCCTGGCCACCCGGCCGCCCTGGCTGGACGACCCTCTCTCCCCGCGGGCATTCAGTCGCCTGACGCTGGTCGCACAGCTTGAGGTCCTCGCCCACGACGCCGCCGTCTCCTGGGAGCTCTGCGCCCCTCTGAATCCTTGGCTGCGCTCCGCGCGAGCCCGGGCCGCCCGGGGTGCTCTGTCGGTCTCCCCGTGGCCGCGCACCGCGGATCAACAGCTGGGGCCCGCCGCCTACGCCAGCCGCCTGGCCCGCCTGCTTCGGCAGCCCGCTCCGGCGGACGCCGCAAGCTCCCCGCCGTCCGCAGGCAGAGCCTTTCTTCGCGCGCGTCTGGGCGGCGGCAATCAGTATCCACTTCTTTGGACATGCACTCCTTGAGCCCGCGCGCCGTCATCTGCGACCTTTACCACACCGTGCTCCGGGTCGAGCCCGCGCCGTCCGATCGGGAGGCGCAGTGGCAGGCCCTTCGCTCCGAGTTCCTCTCGGTATTGTCACCGGCGACCTTCGCCACCTTCGAGGAGCGAGCCCGGTTCCAAGTCGCCGCCGACCATGCGCAGGCACAGGCGGCGGGCATCGCACAACCGGAAGTCTTCTGGCCGGACATTGTGCGCGCCGTGGTCCCGGAGGCCGCCGCGTGGTCTGCGGAGCGCCTTTCCGACTTTATGCTCCGTCAGGCGGGCCTGACCCACCGCATCTCGCTCCAACCCGGCTGCGCGGACGTCCTGCGGCGGTTCCAGCTGCGGGGCGGGCTGCTCGGCATCGCCTCCAACGCCCAACCCTACACGCATCGGGAGTTGTCCCGGGCCTTGGCCGAGGCCGGCGAGCCGGAGTTGGCGTTCGATCCTCAGCTGTGCTTCTGGTCCTACGACCACGGCTTCAGCAAGCCAGACCCGCACGTCTTTCGCCTGCTCACCGCCCGCCTGCGTCAATACGGTATCGCCGCACACGAGACGCTGATGATCGGCGACCGGCTCGACAATGACATCGAACCTGCCCGTGCACAGGGGTGGCTGACGTGGCGGCTCGCTCCCGGAGACGGCGTGGACGGGGGAACGTGGTCCCAGCTGGGCACCCGGCTTGGTCTCTGATCCTGGGGGTTGCCAAGTGGCCAACCATGGATTTGTTCCCCGGATGGATCGCTGCATTCTCTCGATCGGCTCGCCCCGCCGCATCGGTTTCATTTCGACGCGTTTTCACGGCACGGATGGCGTGACCCTCGAGTCGAGAAAGTGGGCCGGCATCCTGAGCGAGATGGGGCACTCCTGCTTCTGGATGGCGGGCCTGCTCGACGCCCCGTCGGCTACGAGCCACGTCGCACCGCTCGCGTTCTTCCAACATCCGGAGGTGGAGGAGGTGCAGACCCATCTTTTTGGCGCCACCACGAGGACCCGGGAGGTCACCCGGCGGATCATGTCACTCAAGGAGCGACTGAAAGACGACCTCTACCACTTCATCGAACGCTACAGCCTCGAGGTGCTGATCCCCGAGAATATCCTGGCCATTCCCATGCACGTTCCGCTGGGACTGGCCATGGCCGAGGTCATCGCCGAGACCGGTCTGCCCACCATCGCCCATCATCACGACTTCGCCTGGGAACGGGAACGCTTCGTCGTCAGCTCCGTCAACGACTACCTGCGGGCCGCCTTCCCCGCCTCGCTGCCGCGCATCGAACACGTGGTGATCAACACGCTGGCACAGAAGGAACTGGCGCGACGGTGCAGTCTGCCGTCGTCCATCATTCCCAATGTGCTCGACTTCGAAACTCCGCCGTCGGGCATCGATGCCTACAATGCCGACCTGCGCCGCGAAATTGGTCTGAACGACGACGATCTGTTCATTCTCCAGCCCACCCGCGTGGTCATGCGCAAAGGCATCGAACACGCCATTGAACTCGTTCGTCGTCTCAGCGACTCCCGGGCCAAGCTCGTGATTTCCCACGCCGCGGGCGACGAGGGCGGCGACTACATCCAGATGCTGCGCGAACGCATCACGGAAGCCCGGATCGATGTGCGCTTCATCGCCGACCGCGTTGGCGAACACCGTGGGACGGATGCCCTCGGACGGAAGATCTACACGCTGGCCGACGTCTATCCCCACGCAGACCTGGTGACCTACCCCAGCCACTACGAAGGATTCGGCAATGCGTTCCTCGAGGCCATCTACTTCCGGAAGCCGGTCCTCGTGAATGCCTACGCGGTCTTCACGCGCGACATTCACCCACTCGGATTCAAGACCATCGGCATGAGCCAGATGGTGACCAACGACGTGGTCGCCCGCACACGGGCGCTGCTCGCCGACAAGGTCCAGCAGCAGGAATGGGCGGACGTCAATTTCGACCTGGGCCTGAAACACTTCTCCTACGCGGTCGCCCGTCGCAAGCTTGCCGCCCGCCTCGCCAACCTCCATGGCGAAGGAGCCTAGCCCCGCTCTCCGCGAGGGTTACTTGAGCCAGTCCACCAGGGGCAGTTTCAGTCGACGGATCTCCTGCACCGCCAGCTCGCTCACTCGGGTGGCGCCGTGGCGGTTGTAGTGGGTGTCGTCCTTCGAACCGTTGGGGTAGGTCTCATACTGGCCTGGTTCCAGGTAAAGGTGTAATGCCCGGGAACCTTCGACGCCGAGGCTGCGCTCCAGCTCCACGGTCAGCCCTCGCAGCTCCATGAGGGGAACACGCTCTCTCGCGGCGACTTCACGCGAAACCACAACGTACTCCGAGGGCGGTTCGACGAAGTCCCCCTGCTCCGTCCACACACGGCGCGCCACCGACGTCGCGATGATGGGCGTCGCTCCTTTCGCGCGGCATTCGCGGACCATGCGCTCAAGGTTGCCCTGAAAATCCTTCCTCGGTTCGGTGCGTCGCGCCGGATCGTTGGCGCTGTCATTGGTCCCCCAGCACATCATGAGGAAATCGCCGGCACGCAGGTCGGCAAGGACCTGATCCCAAAGGCCCTGGTCAATGAAGCTCTTGGTGCTGCGCCCGCTCTTGGCCCGGTTGTCCACCCGACCGGGATCCTTGAAATGCTGGGGCAGGATCTGCCCCCAACCCACGACAGGGCGCGTGTCCGGGAACGTCGCCATGGTTGAACCTCCCACCAAAAACAACTTCGGCGGACGCGATCCGGTCTCCGCCCGGGCGAGGAGCACGGCGAGTGCGATCGCCGCGGCCACTCGGGGAAGAACCTGGAGAACGAAAGGTCGCATCGGGAACGTTGGCGTGTCAGGGTCGGCTCACGGGATCCAGACGCACGCCACGCACATCCGCGAGTTCTCGTTTCAAGGGTCCCTCCGGACGGAGGACGATGCGGTTGACACCTGCGCGCAGGGTGAGGCGTCCGGCCGGCTGTTCTCGAAAATGATCGTAGTCTCCCGTCGACGCCACCTCGGCCCGGGTGCGACTGCCTTCCGTTTCAAACACATACCCGTCTCCGGCCGAATCGGCATCGGCCGCCAGATTCACCCAGACGTCAAACACGCCTTCGGTCGGGACCTCAACCCGCCACTCCACGATGTCATCCACCACGATCCAAGGCGCGAGCACGTCCAGTGCCGGGCGGTAACCGAGCTTTTGTCCATACACCGTTGCCCGCGCAGCCGGCAGCAGGATGACTCCACTCGCCTGGGGGCGAAGTACGACCGCTTCCGGAGCCGTCTTCGTCGCCACGCCCGCCACGGTCGCGAGCTCCTCCGCGGTCCAGGGCAGCGTCCGCGCTGCCGTCGCTTGCCGCACCGTTGACACCTGCGCCGGCTCGACCAAACCCACACCCTCACCCCAGGCATGGCGCACATAGCTGAGGACCGCGGCCACACGATCGTCATCGAGCACACCCGAGGCACCGAGCCCAGGCATGGCCAGATTCCACGTCTTGCCGGCCACCTGGATGGGACCATACACGCCGTGGAGAACGATGCGAATCAGGGGCTCGGTCGATCCCGACACCCACTCACTGCCCACCAACGGTGGCGCCAGATTCGCGGCACCCGTGCCCGTGAGTTGGTGGCAGGGCGCGCAGTACAGCGCAAACACCTCGCGCCCGCTCGCCACGCGTTGCAACTCGGCCGGGGACAGCGGTGTCTCACGGGGTGTGACGGCCAGCACGCCGGCGCCCGGCCACGTGAACAACTCGACCAGCCGAACGGCGCGCTCGCGGATCGCAGGATCGGCGCCGCGCGCAAGTTTGATCAGGCTTGAGGGTTCACGGGCGAGCGACATGGGCTGGTTGCGGCGCTTGCTGCTGAGTCCATACGCCCTCGCCGCATCGAGCGCCGCCGCTTGCTGCCAGTGGTCGGGCCCTTTCGCCTCCGCCAGCGTATCCAGCAGGTCGGAAATTCGACCCGGGTCGGCGGAATCGAGCACGCACTGGGTCGCGAGCGCCAATAGAGCAGATTCCGCCTCACTGGACGGGGCTCGCCCGGATGACTCCGCCACCAGGAGGCGGACAAATTCCAGTTCGCGATTTCGCAGTCCGGTCAAAGCCGCGACACGAAAAAGCGGATCTCCGCCACCGCGCACAAGCCGGGCCACCACGGGCAACGCCGCTGGCGACCGCAAGGCACTCGCCGCCAGCGTGGCCTGCAACCGCACGCTGGGGCTGGGATCCTCGAGGGCGCGAGTGACCCGGGCGAGCAACTGCGCTTCTTGCTCTGCCCCGCTCCTCCGTTCAGCGAGACGGATCGCCGCAGCTCGCACCCACTCATCCCCATCCTCCATCATCGCGGCAAGGGTGTCCCTATCCAGGACCCCGCAGCCCTCCAGGGTCCACAGTGCGTGCAGGCGACCGAGGGGATTCGCTCCGCGCCGGGCCAGCTCCAGGAGGAGGGGCACGGCCGCAGGATCGCGGCGTTCAACGAGGAGGCGCTGCGAGGTAAGCCTCCACCAGCCCGTCGGATGATTCAGATGGCCGACGAGCTCGGCCGCGGTCGCCTGTTCGAGACGAGGGCGCCGGCGATCGATCGGGCGGTCAACCCGTACCACCCGGTAGATACGTCCCAGATTCTGGCCGGCCTCGAGGTTGCGATCGCGAATCTGGTCGCTGATCCAGGGCACCATGAAGATCACGTGCTCAATGATCCCGCGCGCAAGATCCGCCAGGTAGAGGGTCCCGTCGGGACCGACGCGCGCGTTGATCGGACGGAAGCGTTCATCCGTGGAGGCAAGGAACTCCTGTTCCGCTGGATAGTAACGGGTGGCTTTCGGACGCAGACCGGGCTCCAGTTTCAGGCGGCCGACGAGATTCCCGCCGGCCTCCGGGACAAAGACGTTGCCGCGCGCCTCCGGTCCGTATTGGTCCCCGTCGTAGTAGCAGGTGCCGGACGCGATGGTATAGGTGCGAAGCCGGCCATCCTCGCGCAGCTCCATCGCACCGAGCGTGATGCCCGGGGTCACCCGGATCGGATACACCAGCTGCGCTTCCGTGGCGATGTTGGTGTCGATACCCGACGCCCCCCGGCCGCCGAGTCCCACCACGGCGGCGAGATGGGGATTGCGCAACAGGTACTCCCCAGGGATCAGATTGGCATGGAGCGCCGAACTCTCGCGACAGGTGAGAAAGCGTCCCGTCTCGTCAAACGACACACCAAATTGTCCGCTCTTCGGGATTGGCTCCACTTCGAGTTTTCCGTCGACCCAGCGTTGGCGAACCGTCGCGTCCGCATTGTGGAGCCAGTTGTCCATGCCATAGCGGAGGCCGTTGGCGGTGTGCTGCGGATTTCCCGCCACCCCGAGTGTGCCCACCTCGGTACGTCGGTCGCACCGCAGGTCGCCATTGGTATCCTCGCAGAACCAGAGTTTCGGTGGTTCCTGGAGGAGCACGCCGCCTTTCACGAAGGCGAATGAACGTGGCATCACGAGCTGATCGAGGTACACGGTGCTCCGGTCCATGCGCCCGTCCTCGTCGGTGTCTTCCAACACGACCAGCCGGCAGATCGGGTCGGCCTCGCCCGTGCCCTTGACGTCGCGCATGTAGCCCTGGAACTCCGCCACCCACAGTCGACCCTGAGGATCAAACTCGAAGAACACGGGGTTCTGCACCATCGGCTCGGCCGCGACGAGCTCCAAGCGGAAGCCCGGCGCGACTCGGAATGTCTTGAGCGCCTCCTCTGGTGTGAGCGGAGGCGCGGGCGGTACGTTGAGCGATTTGAGCAGTTCAGCCGCCTTCTCCCACTCCGCACGGCCGGTCAGCATGGACGCGGGCCGGGTGCGGGGACGCTCGGCGGGCACGGCCTGGGCAACCGCGACCGCGGGTGCGAAGGCGAACCACACCGCCAAAATGGGGCACGCGCCGACGAGAGCGCGATAGAGACGTACAGTGAAAAAACAGAGGCCTGATGTCATGGAGCAGGGAAAGGGGGCTCGCAGGAGAATCAATATGACCGGGTGTGAGCATCACCTGGTCCGCACCCGCGTCATTGCTGATCTCCAAGGTCTCCGCCTGCAATCGCCAAGCAACGTGCTGAGCCAGACAAGGCGCGCCCCATCGCCCGTGGCTCAAAAGCGCGCCTGGATACCAGCTGAGATCGAGCGCGGGAAAAGATTGGTCTGCGCCTGGCGGTCGTCCCGGTAGAGGCCGCTATAGCGTCCGCGATTCTCCTCAGCCAGATTGATGACATCGAAAAAGACATTGATCTTCTCGCTGACCTTGAAACGGGCGAAAAAATCGAACTGCCCGCGACGCCCGATGAACTCGGAACTGGAAGGATCACCGGTGTTGAGGGAGGCGAGGTACGTATCGGAATAGTTCCACATCACCCGCAGATCCCAGCGTCCTTGGTTGTAGGTCACACCGACATTGCCGGAGCGGGGCCGCATGCCGGTGAGATTATTCGCAAACGGCAGATTGCCCACCACGCCGTTGTAATCGCCGGCGCTGGTGAGCACGGTCCAGTTCGCCATGACGCCCAAACCTCTCAGGACGCCTGGAAGGAAGCTCAGTTGCTGCGAGTAGTTGAACTCCATGCCCTTGACCTCGCCATCGCCCGAGTTGATGCGACTGTTTCCGGTCCAGCCCACAAACTCGTCCAGATCGAGGCCAAATTCGTTGCCGACGATGCGGAAGGATGTCGCGGTGACGTAATTCTTGATGTCCTTGCGGAACGCTCCGATCGAGACGACACCGACGGGCTTGAAGTAGTATTCCAGGCTCACGTCGTAGTTACTCGAAATCTGCGGCTTCAGGGACGGGTTGGAGAAGCTGACCGTCTGGCCGAGGTCATTGATCGAGAAGCGGCCGACGAGATCGGAAATACGCGGGCGGCCGATTGTCGTTGAATAATTCGCACGGACGGTGAAATGCGGGATCGGTTCGTAACGAAACTGGAGATTCGGGAACCAATCCACGTAGTCGGACTCCACGGTCCGGAAGGTGCCGAAGCGTTCCTCGGGCGTGGCGGCGCGGGTATTTTCAAAGCGCGAGGTGATGGCTGCCTTCGTCTGCTCAACCCGCACGCCAGCAGTCATCTGCAGGTTCTTCGCCAGCTTGACCTCACCTTGTAGATACGCGGCCGGGATCGTTTCACGCGTCTGATAGTCGTTCTGCAGCGAGTTGGTCACCGAGGTGTTGAGATTCGCGGTCGTCAAAGGCAGGGCGGCCGCATTGTAAGCAAATTGCACGGCGGGACGCGCAGGCAGTCCGGAGGGCAGGTAACTGAAGCCGATATCCCGGAACACCGCCTTCGTATCGATGATCGGCGTCGCCGGGTACCGGCCGTCGATCCAGCCATGCTGGACCATGACGCGATACCTGCTGTAGTCGCCGGCTCCCAGCGTGCCGGTGATGGAGTCGGCATCGCGGTCGCGATCCTGCTGGCGGACGCGAAACCCGGTTTTGAGCTTAACCGGAAAACGCCACTCGGCGAAGTCGCGGGTGGCGTCGAGCCTGGCGCTCGCGATCTTGTCCGAAGCAATTTCGTGCGTCCCGGTGACCGCAATCGAGAGCATGTTCGTAAACGGGTCGCTGGGCGGGGGCACCGCGCCACCGAAGGTCAGGGTCGGGAACTCCTTGCTGGCGCGACGATCGTAGGTGAACGAATAGAGGTTGTTGCTGCGCGCCGTGGCCGACATGCGGTCGAGCGGGCGGAACGAGTCGGAGTAGGTCAACGCCCACGCCAGCTTGACCTCGCCGATTGCGGTCTTGCCGTTGAGCTGGAAGTTCCACGTGTCATTCGGCGTAACGCGGATGTCGCGCCCCGAACGGTAGCTCGAACGGCTGAAAATCCAATAGTCCGTCGTGGAGTTGGCCGCGTCAAAGGTGAGATTGTCGGTGTATTGCGGACGGTTTTGATCCATGACGTTCACGAAGCGCGTCCAACCAACCGTAAAGGAAACCGAGGACTCCTTCGACAGCCGGTAGTCAAACTTGGTCTGGAAGGCGACGCGCTTGTTCAGGTGATACTCCTGATCGGCGTAGAGCACCTGGCGCCCGACGGTCGGGCTGGAGTAGTCCCAATTGCCGGCGAAGGACGTGCGGATCGTCTGCAGACCGTCGCCGACTTCCTGATATCCGCCGGTGACGGAAACGCCCAGCTTGCGACCGAACAGCATGAAGACATCCGAGTAATCCAGGGAGAAATTGGGGAAATACCTGCGACCGCTGCCAGCGGGGTCGAGGTGCTTTCCCATCGTCTCGTTGTAGGAGGCTGACGCGTTCAGGACGATCGTCCGACCGCTGCGATCAAAACCGCTGCGCGTCCTCATGTTCACGACGCCACCAAGCGACTCGGCGTCCATGTCAGCCGTGGGGGTTTTGATGACTTCGACGCTCTCGATCGAGCCGGTGGCAATGCCGCTCACCAGCTGGGATCGGGAATCGGGATTCGCCGCCGCAAAGCGCGTACCGTCCATCGTGACCGTCGTAAATTCAGGCGAGAGGCCGCGCACCGAAATCGCGTCCACCGCGGAGCCGCCATACTCGCCGACCACACCGGGCATGCGCTGGAGGAAGGAGCCCATGTCGCCCTTGGCGATGTTGCCGTAGGCATCGGTGGAAACGGAGTTGCCCACGGTGAGCGCGGCCTCCTGGCGGGCGATGGCGGCGGCGTTGCCCTCGCGCATGGTTCCCACCACGACCGACTCCATCAGGTAGTAAGCTGCAGTGAGCTTGAAGTCCTGCGTCGCCTCGCCACCTGCAGGCACACTGAGCGTCGCACTCGCATCATCGAGTCCCGGATACGTCACGTTGATGGTCACGGAACCCGCGGGCAGCCGGGCGAGCACATAGGTGCCGTCGCGCTCGGTCAGTGCGTTGACCGTGGAGCCGGCCACACTGACGACCGCGTTTTCCAGATTCTCCCCGGTCGCACCGTTGTAAATCCGACCGCGCACGACACCGCTGCCGGAAACCTGCGCAAAGCCAGCCGGCGCCGTGGACAGCCCGGCAACCAGACACAACGCAAAACACGCGGAGAGACGGAGGGCCGCGGCGGGGATCGAAATCAAGCGGTGGTAGTTCATGACACGGTCAGGGAGCGGGGACGGAAAAAAGAGGTGGGTGCACAGTCCGGCGTAAGGCCAAGGCTCACGAAGCCGAAAAAGAGCCGACGACTTTCCCTAGGTCAAGAAAGATTTCTCAAAAGACTGAAACCACGGTCCATGCTCTGAGAAATCTCCATTCGCTGTGGAATGAGAGTGGACAGGAAGTTTCGACGATCTTCCGCCCCTTTCCCTCAGAACGGCCCTGAACGGAGAAACGGCCCCGAGGACGCATCTCCGGCGAGAAATTTTCTTGCTTCAGAAAAATTATTTTCCCCAATGTCACGTCCGATGACCGCCATTTCCTCTGCGTCCGTTCAGGTCGAACCCTCGTTATTTCTCTATCCGGACCGTGACGCGCTCGGCCGTGCCGCCGCGCGCCAGTCCGCCGAGATCATCTCGCGGGCCCTGCAGACGCGCGGGAGTGCTCGGATCCTGGTGGCCACGGGCAACTCCCAGCTTTCGTTGATCGAGCATCTGACAGCGGCGAACCTGGATTGGGGACGCGTCGACGCCTTCCATCTGGATGAGTACATCGGCATCAAGGCGGACCATCCGGCCAGTTTTCGTCACTGGATTCGCACGCGTTTCGAGGAAAAGGTGCATCCGCGTTCCATGCACTACCTGCGGGGAGATGCCCCGGACCCCGACGCCGAGGCCCGGCGCTATGCCTCGCTTCTGCTGGCGGGTCCGATCGACCTCGCGTTTGTCGGCATCGGCGAAAACGGGCACATCGCCTTCAACGATCCTCACGTGGCGGATTTTAATGATCCGCTCACGGTCAAGCGGGTGGTCCTCGACGAGGCCTGTCGCGCCCAGCAGGTGCATGAGGGGCATTTCCCCGACGATGCCAGTGTGCCACGCGAAGCGCTTTCGGTCACCTGCACCGGACTGATGCGCGCGTACCACTGGGTTTGCTCGGTGCCAGAGGCCCGCAAGGCCAACGCGGTGCGTGCCTCGCTCGAAGGCCCGCTCACCACCGCCTGTCCTGGGTCCTTGGTTCGTCGACATCCTTGCGCTTTCATTTACCTGGATCCGGAATCGGCCTCCAAACTCACCTGGCGGTTTCCCAAAGCGACGGTGACCCGGTAAGCGTTCCCGCCCATCGCGCGCTCCCCCACTCATGCCCGTCGTTCATCTCACGCTCGCTGACACGGTCGTCCTGGTGGGATACCTGGCGCTGGTCCTGGGTATCGGCTTCGTCGCGAGCCGGCAGATCAAGAGCGCCGACCACTTCTTTCTTGGGGGCCGGAAGTTCAGCAAGTGGATCATGATCGGCCAGAGTTTCGGCACGGGGACGCACGCCGAAATGCCGGTGTCACTCTCCGGTGCCGTTTACAGCATCGGGCTTTCGGGCATCTGGTTTCAGTGGAAGAACCTGTTCGTCACGCCGTTCTACTGGTTGCTGGCCCCGCTCTTCCGCCGGTTCCGGCGGACCACGATGTCGGAGGTGTTCGACGACCGTTATGGGCGGTGGATGGGCGCGATCTACACGGTGTTCGCGCTGCTTTTTTTCACCATCAACCTGGCCAGCATGCTGAAGGGCGCCGCCAAGGTCATCGATCAGGCGCTCGGGGGCGGGCTTCCGGTCGACCTCATTGTCGTCGGCATGACGGTGGTGTTCGTGATCTACAGTTTCACGGGCGGGCTGCTCGCCACGGCGTGGACCGACCTCGTGCAGGGATTCCTCATCATCGCGTTGTCGTTCATGCTGATTCCGCTCGGGTGGCACTACGTCGGGGGCATGGACGGCATGAGGGCAACGCTGGGCCCGGAGAAATTCAAGCTCGCCGCACCGGAGGGCATCGGGATCTGGACCATCGTGGTCCTGACGATCAACGGGCTCGTGGGCATTGTGGCGCAGCCCCACCTGATCGCCTCCGTGGGCACGGGCAGGGATGAGAACGCCTGCCGGGTGGGCCAGTTTTACGGAAACATGGTGAAGCGGGTCTGCACGATCGGCTGGGCCATCGTCGGCCTGATGACGGCCACGATCATCGCGCGCGGTGTGTTCGGTGACACCAGCCTGCGCGATCCCGAAGAGACGTTTGGATACGCCTGTCGGCATCTGCTGTTTCCCGGCGGCATCGGTCTGCTCATCGCCGCGCTGCTCGCCGCCAACATGGCCGGCTGCTCCGCCTTCATGATCGACTCGGGGGCGATGATCACAAACGGCATCTACAAGAAGTACATCAACCCCGACGCCCCGGACAAAGTCCGCCTGCTCATCGGCCGCATCGGCGGCGTGCTCGTGGTCGCGTGCGCCGTGCTTTACGCGGTGTTTCTGATCAAGCGGGTGCTCTACTCGTTTCTGCTGACGGAGACCATGGCGACGTTCGTCGGCATCGGCGTGCTCGGCGGCATCATCTGGCCACGCGCCAATCGCTGGGGCGCCGTCGGCAGCATCATCGCCGCGATGATCACCAACTTCACCGGCTATGCCCTCGCCGGGCGACGGTTCGATTCCTGGGACCCGTCCATCTTCCTCGCGGCCCTCGGGGTGGGCATCGTCGCTTTCATCGTCATCAGCCTGCTCACGCCACCCGAGGAAGCCGCGCGCACGGCGGGGTTCTTCAACCGGTTGCACACGCCTTCGGACTCGGATGCCGACGACCTCCACGCTGGGGCCGCCCCCTCCGACGCCGCCCGACGGCAGCACGCCGAGGCAGGTCGGGTTCTGCTGCTCGTCAATCTGCTCTCTCTGCGTCGCGCGGCTGCCGGGGTGCCATTGCTGCGCGCCTACCGCACCGACCTGAAGGGCTTCGCCATCGGCGTCGGTCTCATCGCCGCCCTGATCTTTGCGTTTGTGATTCTGATCCGCCTGTGACTGCCTGCCTGACGCCTTCCGTCTCCCCCGCGATCATGGCCAAGAGCCCCAAATTGCACGATCTCGCCCGCGAGGCGAACGTCAGCCCTGCCACCGTCTCCCGCGTGGTCGCCAGCAACCCGTCCGTCAATCCCGCCATTCGTCGGCAGGTGCAACGTGCCGCCAAGAAGCTGGGCATCGATCTGGAAGAGAAGCGCAAGGGCAAATCCAAGGTGCTCGCCTTCCTGCTCGCGAATCGCGACGTGCTGCACAGCTTCCAGGCCCGCGTCCTGCTCGGCGCCGAAACCTACTGCTCCCAGCAGAACTGGGAGCTGATGTTCATGTCGTTCCGCTACGCGCCGGAAACGCCACCGGAAGCGCTGCACCTGCCCCAGCTGCTCAGCAGTCGCACCCACGCACGCGCGGTCATCCTGGGCGGCAGCAACTATCCGAATCTGTTCCGCGCCCTTGAAACCCGGGGCCTGCCCTACGCGGTGCTGGGCAACAATGTCATCGGGGACTGGAAACCGGAGAGCTGCGACATCGCCTATTCCGACGACATCGCCGGCGCGAGCGAGGCGACCGCTCATCTGATCTCCAAGGGGCATCGATCGATCGCCTACATCGGCAACCTGCAGCTTCCTTGGTTCCGTCGCTGCGCCCTCGGTTACGAACAGGCGATGGCCACCGCCGGGCTCACTCCGCGCACCATCGACATTCGCTCCGACGGCAGTCAGCTCGGCTACCTGGCCACCAAGACCATCTTCGCCAAATTCCGCGACCTCACCGCCATCCTCGCCGGATCTGATCAGGTCGCCGCCGGGGTCTACGACGCGCTGCGCGAAATGAACATCGATATCCCGGGGCGGATCAGTGTCGTCGGGTTCAACGACACGCAGGGCAGCGTGCTCTACCCGCCCTTGACGAGCGTGCGCGAGTTTCCGGAGGAACTGGGGCGGCACATGGCCGAATTCGCTCTGCAGCGGCTGCAGAATCCAGACCTGCCCACCCAGGAACTGACCATCCCGACCCAGCTGGTCCTCCGCTCCTCGGTCGCCGCTCCGCCCGCGTCAGCGGTGGACTGAGCCGTCGTCTTTCTCGTCGTCCGCCACTTCCCGCGGTTCTCCTCGATTCCGGGGTCTTCCGCCACTTCACCGCCGACCTCCTGCTTTTCGTCATGTCCGCTTCCTCCGACTCCGCTTCCTCCCACCTCGACCGCCGCACCTTTCTCAAGGGAGCCTCCACGCTGGGTCTGGGCGTTGCCTTGAACTCCTCCGCCCTGATCTCCGGCGAGAGCCCGGCCGCAAAGCCCCGGCGTCGGCGCTACGCGATTGTCGGCAACGGCTCGCGGAGTGTCATGTATCAAACCGCGATCGAGAAGGACTTCCGCGACCACGCGGAGCTGGTGGCGCTTTGCGACTTGAATCCGGGGCGTCTCGCCCTCGCTCAGGCGCGGTCGCAGCAGCTGGGAGGGACGCCGCCTCCAACCTTCATCGCCGCGGACTTCGAACGCATGATCGCGACGACGAAACCGGATTTCGTCATCGTCACGACAATCGACGGTACGCACGACGACTACATTGTGCGCGCGATGGACGCCGGCTGCGATGTGATCTCCGAAAAGCCGCTCACCACGACACCGGAAAAATGCCGGCGCATCGTCGACGCCCGCCGTCGCACCGGGCGCACGTGTCGCGTCACCTTCAACCTGCGCTACTCGCCTCCCTGCACACAGGTCAAGGAGCTGCTCATGAGCGGCGAGATCGGCGACATTCTCTCGGTCGACCTGCACTGGATGTTGAATACGCGTCACGGCGCCGACTACTTTCGTCGCTGGCACGGCCACAAGGAAAACTCCGGTGGTCTGATGGTGCACAAGGCCACCCATCATTTCGACCTGGTGAACTGGTGGCTGGGCGCGGTGCCGGAGTCGGTCTTCGCCACCGGCAAACGCGACTTCTACACCCCCAAAATGGCGCGGCGCATGGGGCTCTCAGGCCCGCAGGAGCGCTGCCGGACCTGCCCGGAGTCGAGCCGTTGCACGTTCTACATTGATCTGGCCAAGGATCCGACGCTGAAAGCGCTCTACCTCGACCACGAGAAACATGATGGCTACTTCCGGGACCGTTGCATTTTCCGTCCATCGATCGACATTGAGGACACCATGAATGTGCTCGTGCGTTACCAGACCGGCACCACGCTCGCCTATTCGCTCAACGCCTTCAATTCCTGGGAGGGCTACACCATCGCCTTCAACGGCACCAAGGGCCGGCTGGAACACAGCATCGGCGCGCCGAAGCCCGGCGGTCAGCCCGTCAGCGGAGCCGCACGGATCGCCCTCATCCCCCTCCGGGGTCCGGCGCGGGAGATCGAACCGTGGACCGGAGTGGGTTCGCATCAGGGAGGCGACAAGGTCATGTTGGAGGACCTCTTCCTGCCTTCGCCTGCACCGGACAAATACCTGCGCAGCGCCGACGAACGGGCAGGCGCTGCTTCCGCCCTGATCGGCATGGCCGCCAACCGCTGCTTCGAAACCGGTCAGCTGGTGAGGATCAAGGAGCTCGTTCCAGGCTTGAGCGATCCGACCTACGCCCCGATGCCCTCCAGAGACGCCCCGGTTCCAATGCCCGGCGCTGCCTCCGCCTGAGTCCGGTCCGTCCGCACCTGACTCGGGTCACCACCGAGGTCCCGCCCTCTCTTGTCACATGCCGATCCACCTGCGCCTCGTCCTCCTCTTGGGCGTCCTGGGGCTCGGCGTGGCGACCGTGCGTCCCCTATCCGCCCTCCCGCCGCCCCGCACCGTCGAAGGTTGGCTGCAGCAGCTGCCGCCGAGTCCGGCCTGGGAGACCTGGCTGCGGGCGCAGCCGGCCTTGCCCGATCTGACGGCCCTGCCGGGTCAGGCCTGGCTTCCCGATCCGCTGCGGCGTTCCGACGGCACGCCGGTCCGCACCGCCGCGGAGTGGCCCGCGCGGCGCGCGGAGCTACTGCAGTTGTTTCAGCACTACGTCACGGGCACGATGCCTCCGGCCCCGGGCAATGTGCGGGTGCAGTCGCGGGAGACGCGGCGCGAGGGTGCCGTGACCTCCGAGCTTCTGGTGCTCGCCTTCGGCCCGGATCATCGGGCGCGGCTGCGCGTGGAGCTGCTCATCCCCGACGCACCCGGACCCCGGCCGGTCTTCCTGACCCAGGAAAACCACCGGGCGTGGGCCGTCGTCGCCGTCAGTCGCGGTTACATCGGCTGCATCTACGCCGGCGCGGACTCGCAGGACGACGCGGCCGCGTTCGCGCAGGTCTGGCCGGAGCACGACTGGTCGCTGCTCACGCGCCGGGCCTGGGCCGGCAGTCGGTGCGTCGACTACCTGCTGACGCGCCCGGAGGTGGATCCCGGACGGATCGCCCTGACGGGTCACTCGCGCAACGCCAAGCAGGCGCTGATCGGCGCCGCCTTTGATGATCGCATCGCCGCGGTCATCTCGAGCAGCGCCGGCGCCGGCGGATCCATCACCTACCGTCTGAGTTCCGAGACCCAGCTGCAGGAGAGCATCGAAATCCTCACCCGGCGCTACCCCGACTGGCTGCATCCGCGGCTGCGTTTCTTTGTCGGCCGGGAACATCTGCTTCCAGTCGACCAGCACGAACTCGTCGCCTGCATCGCCCCGCGCGCCTGCCTGCTCTCCATCGCCCAGAACGATAGCGTCGAAAACGTCTGGGGTCTCGAACACGCCTGGCGCGAAGCCCGCCGCGTCTACGAGCTCTTCGCCCAGGGTGGCGCCCTCGGACTGCGTCACCGGCCTTTCTCCCATGCCACCCGCGCCGGGGATATCGAGGCCTACGTGGACTGGCTCGACTCGAAATTCGGCCGGGGCGCGATCGAAGCCACCACCCCGCCGGTGTATCCGGCCTATGCTGACTGGCAGCGCGCCAGTGGCGAGGTCGTGGAGCCGGCCCGGCTGCCGCCCGCAGCCGTTGCGCCGGACCTGCACGCCCGGATCGGCTGGATGCTGGGTGAGGCCCCGCCTCTGGCTCCCACCCGGCCGGATGCCTACGGGCGTGAGCCCGAATTCTGGACCGAGATGCTCCATCGGGGGCCGGTGCCCAAGGACGTGGAGAAAATCAGCCTCAACTTTGGTCACTACCTGACCGGCGACCTCTACCGTCCGGTCAGCGCCCCGGCCGCCGCCGGCACCGCCGCACCGGCCCGCCTGCCTGCGGTCATCTGGATGCATCCGCACTCGGTGCCGTTTGGCTACATTCCGGCCTACTCGGCAATCGACCGGCGGTTTTACCAGGACTGGGTTCGCGCAGGGTTCGCCGCCTTTTGCTTCGATCAGATCGGCACGGGTAGTCGCATCGAGGAGGCACGTCACTTCTACGACCGCCATCCGCACTGGTCCCTGCTCGGGCGCACCGTGGCCGATACACGCGCCGCCGTTGATGCCTTGCTCGCCCATCCGTTCATCGATCCAGAACGCATCTACCTGGTGGGCTTCGCCACGGGCAGCATGGCGGCGTTGCACGCCGCCGCCCTCGACCCGCGCATCGCCGGCGTGGTCGCCGTGGCGGGCATCACCCCGCTTCGGACCGACACCGTCAACCAGGGCACCGGCGGCATTGCCCGCTGGGCGCAGTGGCTTCCCCTCGTGCCTCGGCTTGGCGCCTTTGTCGGGCAGGAGGCTCGCATACCCTACGACTACGAGGATCTGCTGGGGCTGATCGCTCCCCGTCCGGTGGTGCTGCTGCAACCGGCCATCGACTACCAAAGCGACGCCACTGAACTCGCGCGGTGCTTTACCACCGCCGGTCGGACCTACACCCGGCTGGGGCAACCGGGCGCGTTGCAGCTGGTCGCGGTCGACGACTACGTCCGCTATTCGCGCCGGATCGCCGACGAGGTGGTCCGTCAGCTCCAGCGGCTTGCCGCACCATGAGGTGGCTCGCGCTCGTCCTTGTGGGGGTGTGCCACCCGCTGGGGATCCTCGCGGCAGCCGGAGCTTCGACCCAACCGGTCCTTCGAGTCAACCACCCGAACCCGTCGGCGGACGAACCGCAGTGGAAGCTGGAATCCGCGGCCACCGCGCCCGAGCTGCGGCCGCGGATCAACGAAATCGCCACACCCAAACACACGTTTCCCGACGATGCCCCATGGATCGTGCTCGCCTCCGACGCGCAAGGTCAGGTCTTCGAAGCCGACCTTCGTCCCGCCTGCGATCCTCCTCCGGGGTTTGTCGATGCCCGGTCGGTGGATCTGGCCGGGGCGTTCCGCACCACGGCCGCGCAGCCACCGCGGCTCCACCGGGGTGAGCTCATGCGCGCCCTTGAACCCCTGCTCCTGCAACAGGCAAAGGCCCTCGCCTCCGAACTGCGTCCGTGGAACGACCTCCCTGGCACCGCCTTGCTGCCGCTCACCCGGCGCGCTCCTTCGAGCGAGAGCGGAATCCGTCCCAACGCCCACACCGCCAAGGGTCTCGCCCTGCTCGCCCGGCTTGTCCCCGAGGAGGCATTCCCAGCCGACTTCACGCCCGCGCGGGCGCGCACACTCGCCCTCGCGCTGCTCCGCAGCCTGATCCGCTCCTACGGCGCGGGCGGCGAGACGTGCACCGATGGAAAGCCGTGGCGAGCGCAGTGGCAGTCCGCCTACTGGGCCGCGCTGGCCGGCGAGGCGTGCTGGCTGCTGTGGGACGACTTAAGTCCGGAAGAACGTTGGCTCGCCGCGCGCATGATCTGCGATGAAGCCGACCGCTTTGTCGGAGTCGTTCCGCCCACGCAGCTGCAGCGCGACTCCAAGGCCGAGGAAAACGCGTGGAACTCGCAGGTCATCTCGCTCGCCGCGAACATGTTTCCCGCCCACCCGCGCCACGCCGTCTGGCGAGAGACCGCAATACGCTGGATCGCCAGCGCGTTTGCCCGGAGGACGGACCTGGAGGAAACCGAGATCGTCGACGGCCGTCCTCTGCGCGACTGGCTCACCGGCGCCAACGTGTTTGACGACTTCACGCTGGAAAATCACAACCGCGTCCATCCCGACTACCTCGCCTGCACCTACCTGCTCACCTCGCAGATCCCCCTCTACGCCTGGGGCGGTCTCCCTCCACCCGAGGCCCTGCACCGCAACGTGCTCGCCATCCACCGGACACTCCGGCTGCTCGCCACTCCGGAAGGGAGCGTGATCTATCCGAATGGACAGGACTGGGGCCTGCACCGAAACATCGACTGGCTCGAGTACCACGCCGGCATTGCGGTGGTGTACCAGGATCGGACCGCCGCCACGCTCCTGCGCCAGTCTCTCGCCACGGTGCAACGCATGGCCGCACGCCAGCCCGGGGGCACGGTCTATCTTCCTGGAGAAACCAAACTGGCCTCGGACCAGGCGATGGTCCTGGAGTATGGGGCCCACACCTACGCGTTGATGGCCCAGCTCGGCGAGGGCCCCGCCCCCTTGTCCGACGAAGAGCTCCAGGCCGGCCTCGCCGGCGTGCACGTTTTCCCGTCCGGCCGGTTCGCTGTCATTCGCACCCCGCGTTCACTGGCCACCTTCTCGTGGGGAGCCCAGGTCATGGGCCAGGTGGTTCCGTTGCGCCAGGACCTGCTGCTCTCGCCCGAGACCCGCGGGCTCGTCGGTCATGTGGGACTCGCAGGCCAGCCCGCGGACACCCCGGTGGTCCGAAGCGTCGCCCTTGCCCCGCTCCCCTCTGGCTTCGGTGTCACGGGCGTGCTCGACCGGGCCGGAGGAGCGGTGGAGCAACGCTTCGCCTTCCTCGCGTTGCCTGACGGTCGCGTGGTGTACACCGACCACCTCACCGCCACCGGCTCCGTCCGGCCGGTGCTGCTCGACCTTGGCACCCTCGGGGTGCTCAACGATCTCGACTGGCCCTGGCACACCGGCGCGCGCACGCTCACCTACGCGGGCGGCAGTCGAATCTTTACCGCCGGCCAGGCGGCGCAGGAGGAGCCCGTTGTTCTCGACGCTCCTTGGTTCCACCTCGACGGACTCGGCATGGCCCGCATCGCCACTTCGGGCCCCGCCCGCTATGTGCCCGCCCCAACCGGAGCCGCCGGCCGGCTGGAACAGCGCTTCCACCTCAACACCTCGCCCGCCTCGCCGCCCGTCTCGCCGCCCGTCTCACCGCCCGCCTCATCCCGGGCGGGTTCGTCGCTCGCGCATGGGCTCTATGTTTTCTACCCCGGGGCCACCGCGACCCAAACCGCCGCCTACACCGCGCGCTGCCGACTGGAAAGCACACCCGGAAGTCTCCAAGTGCAGCTGCACCTCGAGGACGGCACCGCGGTGCACATCGACCTCGCCGCCCTCACGCTTTCGTTGCCCGACGCCGCCCCAGTGTCATCCCGCCGATGACACCCGGCCCCAGCCCCGGTCCCAAAACGAAAAACCGAGTGTCATCCACGGGATGACACTCGGTGGAGAGGCAAGCGAGGCGGGCGCCGCTCCGCGCCGGTCGATGGGTCGGTTTACCGGCGTTTGTCGGGCGTGCCGATCGTGTAGGTGAAGTAGACCGCGCGACGTTCGCTCAGCAGGCGGTTGGCCCGGAGGTAGTCGCGGTCGAGGATGTTGCTCAGATTGACGCCGACGGTCTGGTTGGCCCAGCTGCTCTTCCAGGAATAGCGCATGCCGAGATTCAACAGCGTCGCGGACGGCACCGTGAGGCGCCACTGGAATGTCGTGCGGGTCAACGTGCGCACACCACCCGGGCCCGTCGCGTAGGTGTCTCCCGCGTTGGGTTGCTCCGTCGGGGTTTCACCGATGTGGGTCACACCCAGATTCGCGGAGAAGCCCTTGAAGCGTCCGGCGGCCGGGCTGTACTTGAGGTACGCACTGCCATTGCGGGGGGAAATGCCGGTCACCTTGCGGCCAACCGCGAGCGGGAAGGCCGTGCCGAAGTCCGTGTAGATGGAGTTCACCTCGCCGTAACTGCAGCCGGCGAAGAGCTCATTGGAGATGCGCCAGTTGGCATCGATCTCCCAGCCGCGTACGAGTTGGTCGCCATCGCGACGCTGCACGGTGACAAAGTTGCCTGAACCGATCGGGGTTTCTTCGACGTCGGTCACAGTCACGTTGTTGCGGATCGCGTAGAAGCCACTGATCGTGAAGCTGAGGCGGTCTTCAAACAAGGACCCCTTGAAGCCATAGTCGTAGCCCTCCGCCGTTTCCGGCTTGAAGGAGGCCTCGGCCACCGTCGCCGGCGCATCGGCCTGGCCGACAAAATAGCTTTCGCTGTAGTTGCCAAAGATGCGCAGGTTGGGAGTGAGCTTGAAGTTGACGCCCAGGTTTGGCTTCAGCGCGGTGATGCGCCGCTTGACCAGATCGCCGCGGGCGTAGCCGGGGATGTCGGTCAGGAAATCCCGATTGCGGAAGTTGACGGAGTCATACCGGGCGCCGGCAAAGGTCAGCAGTCGGCCGTTCATCAGGGCAGCCTGATGCCGCACCAGACCGCCCAACACCGTGGCGCGGATCTTGCGGATGCGGGTTGAAACCTCCTGGCCGGCCTGGAACCACTTCGGGAAGTACGGGATGTCGGCCAGCGGACGGAAGTTGGAGTCGAGCCGCACGGTGCGGACTGCGTTCCAGGCCACGATGTCGGGATTATTCGCCGCAGCGTAACTGCGACTCGGATCCCAACGGTGATAGTCGTTGTAGTCGATTGTAGCGAGGGTGCGATGCTCGATCTTGCGGTTGTTCGTCCAGTAGTGGGCGAGGAGATCGCCCTGGAAACCGCCGCCGTCCTCGACAATGAGCGTCTTGCTCGGCGTCGCGCCGCGCGCGCTGGTGATGGGTGTGGTGGCGACGGGCGGGTTGATGTTGATCGCCCCCCAGCCCGTGTTCTGGTTGTAGTCCCAACGGCGGGCGCCGTAGTAGTTGGCGGAGGCGCGCACGCTCCAGACATCGCTCAGGCGCTTGTCATAGTTGGCCGTCAGACCGCTGTACCCGCGGTTCAGCTCGCTGTTCGGGCCAAAGGGATTGTACCCCGCCAGGTTCTTGGCGTAACCGACCGCGACATCGTCCGTGTTGGTGGACGTGCCCTTCTGATCGATCACGAGCGGAGCCGCGTTGTTCGGGGCGTGCCGCATCTGGAGGAAGTATTCGCCGGAGATGAAGAAGTTGGAGCCGTCGGGAAACCGGTGCGACAGCGCCACATAATACTCCTGATTCCGGTTGCGCGCGTACTCCTGATCGAAGTCGCGCTGGTAGTGGCTGGCCGTGACAATGTAGGACGTCTTGCCCAGCCGGCTCTGGAAGAGCGGTCCGGTGCTTTCCAGGGTGACGCGCTGCGTGCCGTAGTCACCGTAGTTGAGCGACAACTTCTGGCTGGGCTTTGATTTCGGCTGCTTGGAAATCATGTTGACCATGCCACCCGGGGACGTGCGGCCGTAGATCGCGGCGTTCGATCCCTTGATGATTTCCATCCGGTCGATGTTGCTCGATCCATAGCGCCCGAGACGGAAAAACCCGTCGCGCAGCTGGTACGTGGAGCCAAAGCCCCGCAGATTGAAGCCACCTCCGATGTCGAGGCCGGTGAAGCTGCCGACGTGGACGAGGTTGTCGGTGAACTCAAACAGACCGAAGTCTTCGAAGAATTCGCTCGTCAGCACGTTCACCGTGTAGGGCAGGTCGATGATCTTGGTCGCAACACGCGAGCCGGTCATCGTTTCCGACGGCACGTAACCACGATCATCCGACGCGGTCACCGAAAACTCGGAGAGCCTGACGGTGTCTTCAGAGGGAGGCGGAGTCTGGCCGTGCGCAACGGCTCCGGCGAGGGCGATGGCAAGGATCGATGCCGATCGAGAGCGACGTGCGAGCACGCGCAGAGGTGAGTTCAACATAGGTTCGGGGGGTAAGGGAGGGTTTGGAAACGTTCGGTCACACCGGGCAGGTGGGCCGATTCCAACACACCGGAAAGTTAAGAGGTACACATCGGAGAGAACACTCCTAGATTGTTTATATTGATAAGCAAGCACGCCACCCACGTCGCCCTTCAACGCGCTTGGACCGAGCCCTTTGCCCCGACCCTGCGCCGCCAACCAGCCCTGCGCGCCTGCTTTCAGACCACGATTGCCCCGGGAAGACCCGCGGTGACGCACGCCGGGGCCGGCAGCAACGGTCCGTGCCCCCATACGGGCAGGGGCAAGGGCCGCTGAGTCGCGGCTAGGGATACACCCCATTCGAGAAACCGTCCTTCGCCGCTACCCCTCACCGGCCTGCGCCCGCGCAGGCCCGGCCGCCACTCACCGTCGTCGGCATCTGCAGCACCCACCGTCAGGCTCCCCATTCCTCGTACTTTACATCTCAATGACCCGGCGCGGATCTCGGGCGATTCGGATATCGTTCGGCTTCAGCAAACGCAGCTCTACCTGGAGTTCCAATCCGCGTTCGAAGGCGCCACCGGTCTTCCGCTCATGCTTCGTGCCTACGCTGCGCTGTCCGCACCGCTGCAGGGGTCGACGCACGCCAATCCGTTCTGCGTGCTGATGGCCGCCCAAAGCGGCACCTGTTCCGCCTGTCTACGCTTCCAGGAGCAAATTGAAGTCGCCGCTGGCATCGAACCGGCCACGATGGAATGTCACGCCGGGTTGATCGAATCCGCGGTTCCGGTGCGCATTGGAGCGGTGCTCGTAGGCTACCTGCAAACCGGACAGGTGTTTTTCCGTCCCCAGACGGTGGAGCGGTTGCGTCGAAGTTTGCTGGCTCTGGGAGTGAACCTGCCCCCGGAACGTCAGCGGCTGGCCGAGTCGGCCTATCGGCAAACGCGGATCGTGCCCAAGGCCGCCTATGTCTCGATTCTCCGCCTGCTTCGGGTGTTCGCCGCCCATCTCGGCCTCGCCGGTCCCCAGGCGCTGGTCGCGGAGTTGAAGACCGATCCGCCTTCCATCACGCGGGCCCGGGCGTTCATCGCGGCGCATATGAACGACGAGCTCCACCTGGACGAGGTCGCCGCCAGCGTCCACATGAGCCGGTGTCATTTCTGCAAGGTGTTCAAGCGGGCCACCGGCTTCACCCTGAATCAATACCTGGTGCGCCTGCGCGTCGAAAGCGCGAAGCAGCGCCTGCTCGAACCGCATCTGCGGATCTCGGAGGCCGCCTACGCCACGGGCTTTCAATCGCTTTCCCAATTCAACCGCATGTTCCGGCGGATCGCAGGCGAGTCGCCCAC